>JASMAS010000070.1 GCA_030754235.1 Litorilituus sp. | reverse complement strand
TAAAGGGAACAGATGTTGACCAACCGCGTAACTTAGCGAAATCTGTGACCGTTGAGTAACATTATAAAAAGTTAGACAGTATTTGTTATTGATAAATAGTTATGAGATCTAATAAATAGATATGGGATCTGTTAAATAGATTCGAGATCTAAACCCATTTTAAGCGACTTACTCTTTTGAGTGGTCGCTTTTTTGTGACAAAATACTTTAAATGTTCGATTCAATTCATCTGGTTGTGGGTAACAATTTTGGCCACTTACTTATTATTTCTATCTCACTTTGGGGCACAAAGCGCCGCAGAAATTATGATTACTTTTGCGCATTGAAGACGGTAGCGATTTGCTTTTATTTAGGTCAAGAGCTAGCCATATATAGTCATTCAACCTTAATTATCTATACTCAGATTGTTTAGGTTATGTGCATGTTGTTTACGAATATCTAGCCAATAACACTTGATGATTACCGCTTTTCTTTCGAGGCAACAAGTACCTTTACTCATAAACGAATACTCAGGGCTTGCTATAAAAAGCTGTCTATATTTCTTTACGAAGAGTAAAGCACATAACAAACTTTCAAACTTGGAGGTGAGTAATGAGTGAATTAACTAATAAATTTTCTGCATTTTTTGGTTTAGACTGGGCTAATAACAAACATGATGTATGTGTTCAGTTAGGCCACAACGGTAAACGAACATTTGAAATTATTTCACATACACCAGAGGCCCTTGATGAATGGCTAACTAAGCTACACCATCAAGCAAAAGGTAATATTGCGGTCGCTGTTGAATTGACTAAAGGACCAATTGTTTATGCCCTGCAAAAGTATAGCTTTATCACTGTGTACCCAGTCCAAGCTTTAACTTTAGCTCGTTATAGACAAGCCTTTAATCCCAGTGGTGCTAAAGATGACCCTACGGATGCTGAGTTAGCACTAGATCTTATGCTCAAGTACCCTAGCAAAGTAACACCATTAAAACCAAGTAGTGATGATGTTCGAATTCTTGCTCAACTCGTTGAACAACGTCGCTTACTCGTCGAAGATAAACGTCGTTATGTAAACCGCCTTATCAACGCTTTAAAGCAGTATTACCCACAACCCTTAGTATGGTTCTCTCATCGTGATAGTGGCCTATTCTTTAATTTTATTTCTAAGTGGCCTTCGTTACAAAGTCTAAAACGAGCGAGAGAAAATACAATAAGAAAGTTCTTTTTAAGTCACGGAGGAAATGCGGTTTCATTAACCGAACAGCGTATAGAAGCTATCAAAAAAGCTGTTCCCTTAACAGAAGACAAAGCCGTTATATTGCCATATAGCTTATTCATCGAAACACTCATAGAACAATTGAAGACAGTCATAGTTACCATAAAAACATACGACGAAAAAATATATATACTATTTACCAATATGCCAGATTCTGATCTATTTAAATCCCTTCCTGGCACTGGGCCTTGCCTCGCTCCAAGACTTTTGGCTGCCTTAGGAGATGACAGAGCTAGATTCACAAACGCGCAGGAAATACAGAACTATGCTGGTTTATCTCCTGTCACTGAAAGAAGCGGTCAAAAGTGTTGGGTTCACTGGCGGTGGCAGTGCTCTAAGTTTATTAGGCAAAGCTTTATCGAGTGGTCAGCTAAAAGTGTGGGTGTGTCATATTGGGCTGGGCTTTATTACAACCAACAACGAGCTAAAGGTAAGTCTCATCAATCAGCGGTAAGGGCTTTGGCTTTCAAGTGGGTCCGTATTGTATTTAAGTGTTGGAAAACGAAAGTACCTTATGATGAATCCAAATATTTAAAAGCACTAAAGGAAAGAAACTCTCCTTTATTGGCTGCATAAAATACCTCTACTTAAAGGTCAGTTCATCGTTCATTGCCGCCCTCACAACAAACTAGTTCGAGTTATAATTATGCCTGTCTCAGTTTAGGGGAAGTGGACATTTCTTTTTAACTAAAAAGATCATGTTGACAGGCGTTTCATTTGGCAAATTTAAACACCACCACTAAGCCCTGATATACATCTAATTAAAAGAAAGTCCATTATTTCTCTAGCTAGGTAATGCATAGCTAGAGAAATAAATGCTTGAAATTAAATAAATACATTAAGATGATTCATTAGAAAGTGGTTTCTACTTTGAATCCTATCATTGGCATAATATCTCCATCATCTTCCGTTAGCCTACCTGTTTTAATATCGAATGACTCTTCACCTGACACTGTCGTGCCAAGAATATTTACAACATCTAAGAAGGCAATAATATTGTAGTCACCAAAAGTTCTAAAATAATCTACACGAACATTAAGTTGGTGAATATCACCAAATCGTTCTGTGTTATTGGTTATATACTCTTGTGAAAAACGTGGCACAGCATCAGCCGGAAGAACGCTATTGCCTATAAAACCAACATTGTTATTGATTACATATTCGTCCATTGGTTGACCTGCTAGATATTTATATTTAGCACCAACTTTCCATCTGTCGCTAACCTCCCATTGAGCACCAAGGGTAAAGACATGCGGCCTGTGGTAATCAGCGTCGAATTCACCTAAACCATCTTTATCATCTCGGGTTGATTCGTTATAAGAGTATGTAGCAACTGCCGACCAATCATCTTTAAAATAGCGAGTCAGCACGGTATCAAAACCGTAAGAGTCACCTTCGCCATCATTTCCAAGTTTGCCATCGGTACGATTTGCGCCAACAACAAGGTTATTCAATTTTTGATAGTATGCTTCTGCAAGTAAATTGTATTGTTCTGATAGTCGCCAATTACCACCAATTGAAATATGAGTGATTTCCTCATTTTCTAATGATGCATTTTGTGGATCGGATGCTCTGTCTAAGAAGCTCGGCGACTGATAAAAAAGCCCGGTTGAAAAAGTATATTGAGATGTTGAATTAGGTGACCAAGTCACATTTAACCTGGGAGATACTAAACTCTCTTTAGATAAATCGTCATATTCATAGCGCAAACCTGTATTAAATTGCCATTCGTCAAATTCAAAAGCTTGATCAATATATGCGGCGTATGACACTGCACTAATATCATAATTTGAATTTAAATTTTCTGGCTTTAATAGTATATATTTTTGATCTTCAGGTCTTGAATCATCTTGTGAGTAGGTGAATAGTTGCCAGTCCTCTCGCAGTAAAGTATCGAACGTTAAATCAAAAGACCGTACCTCCATACCAGTTGTAAGTTCACCAAATTGATTAAATGTCGAAAAATCACTTCTAAAGCCTATTTCAGTCTCTTCTTCTCCAAGCGTTAATATATCTCTTAGTACGGGAATATCTTGATACGGCGTATCCATAGGAACGGCATCTGAATATGATTCTCCTTGACTCGTAAATTTGTCGCTGGTTCTGTAATAAAGGTTAGTAGAAACCTCACTCTCTTCACCAATGAGCGAACTCCATGTTAAACCTATTAGGTTACTTTCTTGATCACGAAAAGTTATATTATCCTCTAGTGGCTCTCCTGCTTCAGCTTGAACAACGTGTTGTAAGTCACGTGAGTATTCTTCGGGTGAATGGATCATTAAAAACTCAATTGTTTGATCACTGCCGATCTGGGTAATTGATTTAAAAAGGATATCTGTCAAAGTAGGATCACCAATATCATTTTCACCAATAGTATCGAAGTAGCGACCAAAATCTAGCTGGCGAGCATTGAATACAATACTGGTGTCTTCATCGAAACCACTAGGGCCTTCATATCCCACTTCAAAGCCAGCCAAATCAATTCTCAAAGATGCTGTTGGTGTTTGTCCTCCATCTATTACATCAAGCTTTAATAAAGAACCAGATTTTCCACCATATGCTGCTCCCCAACCGCCAGGTGCAAACTCTGCTCCTTGAATTAAATTAGGAGCGAACACGGAAAAACGACCGCCACCACCGACATCCTCTAGCTCACCTAAAGAAGAGTCGAAATGGACGACTTTATCAAATGGCATATTATCGACATAAATAAGGTTGTCTTGTGGTCCTCTTCCCCTAACACTAAAAGAGGCAAACTCACCTGTAGATGTTAAGCCCGGCATGTCATCTAATGCTCTTAATACATCACTACCACCGCCAATAGCACTACGAAGCGACTCTCGGTCCATATAGGTAGTTGTTATAGGGCCTTTGTCACTTTTTGTGGTTTGATTACCCACGACACTGATTATTTCTATACCTTGACGTGCTTCCGGCATTAGCAATTTTGTAGAGGTAGACTTATTTGCCACTATTCGTAAACTCGACTCAAAAACAGTGATATATCCATCTTTTATTGCTTTTAATGAATATAGACCTGGATCTAAATTATCGATAGCTACTTTCCCAAGCTTGTCCACTTGATGTGAAGAAGTGTTGTTACTTCTATCAGTAAGCAAAATAGTTACACCAGAAAGTTGCCTATTTATTTTCTTATCTAAAACACTTACTTCTAGAGAGCCTAAATTAAAGTCTTTACCTGCAACATAAGGTGAAATACCAAAGGAAGAAGTTAGCATTATTGCCATCGTAATCATTGATTGATTAAATTTCTTTTTTTTCATTCCTACATTTACTCTTTAGCGATGATAATTAGTATGTATTATTCAGTTACTTTCATACATAAAAGTACTCTTTCCACCAGCAACAACATTGACTATCAAAATTATTATTAATAAATTTATGGAAACTATTGAGTCATTGAAAAGTAATAATTAAAAAAAGAGTATCATCGGGTATGTCTATAAAATGTCAAAATAAAGGCATTAAAATAATATACTTCAACGAACACTCCATGACCGTAAGTTATTTATTTGGATTTAACCTTAGAAGTGTCGAGAGGGTAACTTTACGCCACTAAATGAATAGTCATTTAAGAGCCTGAAGCAGTCATTAGCAACTAGTTGATTTTTTGTCCCTTAAGTTAATCAATGTATTTTTATCTTAACTTAAGCGCTTAATCCAGCTTCTTGTACACTAACTTTATTTGAGCTTGTTTCATCTAAATTTAGCTCAGTTAGTAACTTTCTATTTTCTTTTCTAGCCTTTAATTGCTCTGATAAGGTAAACATTGCCGGACTTAAAAGTAAAATAGTAGCGATAGAGAATACTGACCCAAAACTCAAGCTAATAACCATAGGCACAAGGTATAGCGCTTGTGTTGATGTTTCAAATAACATTGGAAATAAGCCAGCCGCAGTGGTTATTGCCGTCAATACAACGGGTCGAAAACGATTCAAAGACGCTTCTATTACAGCGTTTTTATAATCTACACCTTCTTTTAGTAATGATTTAACTTTCAGTAACATTACGAATGAGCCATTGATTACTAAACCGGATAGCGCAATCATGCCAAATAAGCTCATTACGCTAAACGGATACCCCATTACAATATGACCTAAAACAGCCGCAGCTAAGCAAAAGGGAATGACGAGTAATATTAAAAAAGCATCTAAATAATTGCGAAAAATTATCGCTAACATGGCAAAAATTAAAGAAAATGCCAGCCCTATACCCTTTATAATTTCTGAATTCACTTTTGACTCAATTCTAGCTTCGCCGCCAAGCTCAACATTTAGCTCAGGATATTTATTACTTAAATCACTAAGCAACTCATCTTCAACCGTTTGTAAGACTAAGGATGCATTGGCTATTTGGCGTAATATACTCGCGGTTACTTCCACTAACTGAATGCTATCAACTCGATGAATACTTGTTGGTGCTTTACTTGTGGTGATATTTGCAACTTGGCCTAACTCAACACTGTCACCATTTGGTGCGGTGATGATTAATTTACTTAGCTTGTCTGCATAATAATGCTGACTTCTTGCCATCATTACTCTTACTTTTACCTCATCACCAGAAATTATTTGACGAATGGCTTCGCCGCCAAAAAAACGTAGGCGAATTTGTTGTCCTAAAGACTCACTGCTAAAGCCAAGCTTTTTCCCTAGTGGATTAGGCGTGAGGTTATATTGCAACTTACCGTCCATCAATGCGCTATCGATATCGGTGATGCCGGATACGCGTCTTAATCCTGCCATTAATTCGTTTGTGGCAAGGGTTAATACTTCTACATCTTTATGTCCTAATTCAATCACTAATTCTTTGCCACCACCAGGGCCAACTTGATAATCAAAGAAAATTGATTTTATTCCAGGAACTTCACCAATATTTGTTCGCCAACTATCGACAAACTCTTTGGCAGTAAAGTCGCGCTTTTCATCTGCAACGATCATGAAGGTTGATGAACCACTGCTACCGCCTATATCTTGCATACGAAACTTATAATCTTCTTGGCCATTTAAGCTGTGGATCGCTTTAATGCCAGCAGCTTCGATATAATTAATGATTTTTATTTTATCTTGTAATGGTGCACTGGTTGGAAACTCTACCTCGGCATCTATGCGGGTTGACTCAATTTTAGGTACAAAGCTAGAATCTATTCGACCACTATAAACCCAGCTAAACACTAAACATGTGAGTGATATAAAAATAATAATAACGCTGATGGGGTTATTACAACTGGCTCTCAACCAACGAGAGTAAAGTGTATTTTTAAAGTAATCAAAGGCAGAGAAACAACGTGATTGCATGCTACTAATTGCACTAAAGCGCATGGGTTTATCAATATGTCTTAAGTGCAAAGGTAAAATGAGTAATGCTTCAATAAGAGAGACAATAAAAATTGCAAAAATTAATAAGGTCATCGGTTTATACATCACTCCAAGTTCACCAGGAACAAAGAGCAGAGGAATAAAGGCAATAATATTAGTAGCGACAGAGAATACCACAGGCAAAGTCATTTCTTTTACCCCGTCTTTGAGTGCTATATTAATAGCAATCCCTTGCTGTACTTTTTGATAAATATTCTCGGCAACAATAACGGCATCATCCACCAGTATTCCTAATGTAATGACAAAAGCAAATAAGGTGATCATGTTGATTGGAATATCGAGTAATGGCATAAATCCTAAAGTGCCAATAATCGCAATCGGTATACCCATACTTACCCAAAAAGCCAATCTTAAATCGAGAAACAATGATAAGACGAAAATAACCAAGAGCATCCCAATAAAGCCATTACTGGTTAATAGATTAATTCTTTGGCTAAAAGGCTCTGATTGATCTTGCAGTATGGTTAAGGTCAACCCTTTCGGGATTTCTTCTTGATAGCTAACGATAAACTGTTTGATTTCTGTACTTATCTCTATCGGTTTACTGCTTTTGTTTTGATATACTTTAAGCTCTAAACCTGGCTCACTATTGACTAAAAAAGGTCTCTTCTGTCCCTGAAAACTATTACTAATGGTCGCAATTTCAGCTAAGGTGACTCGACTACCACCACTGTCATTAATAATGTCAATCTCTGAAAATTGCTCTGTTAACTCTTTTCGTCCTAGCGTGCGGATAAGTATTTCCCCACCTTGGGTGTTAATACTACCCGCAGGGACATCATTGACGGAGGCTTTTACCTTCGATAATACTTGCGATAAAGCCAGGTCGTATTGACGCAATTTTTCTTGGTTAAGTTCAATGACTATCTCAGGAGAACGCGCTCCTTGAATATCTATTTTGGCTAAATTAAGTTCGCTCAGCATAGCTTGTTTTAATAAGTTGGCTTGCTGATAAAGTTGCAACTCTGTCAATTTACCATGAAGACCTATTTCAACAATGCTATCGACTTCCTCGACGATACTCACAGTGGGTTTTTCCATATCTGCGGGGAAGCTATTTATGCCATCAATACTATTTTTAACTTGTGCTAAAATGGTATCAGGATTTATGCCTTCAATCAGCTCTAGCGTAACCTCTGCATGGCCTTCATAGGCATTAGCACTTATTCGATCAATATTTGGGTTATCTCTTAATTGGTGCTCTATAGTCAAGAGAATACTTTGCTCAACATCTTTTGGAGTGGCTCCAGGGTAGTTTGCTTCAATAACAATTTCATCAATCTGGAATGAAGGTGTACTTTCTTGGTTAATATTATTGAATGAGAGTAAACCTAAAATAATAATTGCAAAAGTTAATAAGCTTGATGCAATGGGATTATTAATCATCCAAATAGAAGGTTTTGCCAGAATACTTCTGTGAGGCATGGGCTTTTGTATTATCACGTTCTTAGTCATTAGATAATTCCTGCAACAATATTGGCGAACATACCATCTCGTGCCCCAGATACTTTACTAGATATTATCGACTCCCCTATAGAAATGTTGTTTTTGATAATGGCATAGTTTTTACCCTGCCAGATAGCTGTTGCAACTCTTGATGATATTTTATTTTCCTTATTAACAACCCACAACATTCCATTATCTAAGGCAGAAAGTGGAATTTTTAGGGTGTTTTTATGTTGGGTTAATCCTAAATGTGCGGTAATGAATTCACCTAAGATAAAAGATTTACCTTGATTCTCAATGTTTAGATAAACTTGTTGTAATTGACTCTTTGCATGTAAGCTTGGCGAAATATGTGAGATTAAAGCATGATGTTTCTTATTTTTTTTACCCGAAATATCAACCTCTTGATTAACCTTAAGCATTGTTGCAACATCACTAGGTACGGCTAATGAAATTCGTAATGTTGAAAGTTGCGCTAATTCGCCTAAATTATCCCCTTTGTTAACAAAACTCCCTTGATAAATGTTTTTTGTTAATACTGCATAATCACCATTACTTATCACTTTACATCGTTGTAAGTTCTTCTCAGCAAGGTTTACATTGCTTTGTGCAATAGTTACGTTAGCTTTTGCTGTTTGCAATTGCGGTAGGCGCAGCATTAATGACTTTTGTAAAATAAGGTTTTCTTTACTGAATTCATCACGGATTTGTTGGTATTCTCTTTCTGCAACTTTTTGCTCTCCCAGTTCAAGTTGTAAATTCGCTTGTGCTATTTTCAATTCACTTTTGCGTTGATTTAACTTGTTTTGGTAATCACTACTATCTACTTGATAAATAATTTCACCTTTTTTAAGCTGACCACCTTCAATAAAAGCTTTATTAATGTAGGTTATTTCGCCTTCAATTTGGGCGATCAATGATAACCGTTGTGGTGATTCTATCTTCCCAAATGCCTGATAACTTGGCGAAAATACTTGTGGTGAAACCTTCAATACACTGACGGATAAAACCTTTTCAGTTTGTGCTGATAGCTTTTGTGTAGGAGCTGTAGCCAAAATAACGGTAGAAATAATGAGTGTTATAAAAACGGTAAGTGCCGTCCATGGCTTGAAACTTAAATTTTGCATGTTGTTATCCAATATGTTCACGCGAATAGAGTGATTGAAAATTTTGATCTCATCATAGAATATGCTCTGTCTAATTTATGTCAGTAAAAGTGGTGTTATTTATTAGATGGAGTTATAAAAACAAAGCGGTTAGCAAAAAAATAGTTACTAAATAACCCGACTAAAATGCCAAGGCAAAAAGCAACAGGAATAGTGAGAATTTCTTTTGTGCTCCAAAACATTAGTAGATTTATACCGCCAGATAGGTGAGCGGTTAACATGTGCTTGCACCATTGAGAAATGGCATTAATGAACTTTTGATTATTATAGGTATAAATTCGATTACCAAACCAAGTTACACTTGCTGCTAACCAAAATGCTAGCAACCTTGCTAGCATTATATTGTCAATTATATGAGTTAAGAATAAGAAAAATAGGCTATCGACAATAAAGCCTAAACCACCAATTAAACAAAATTTTTTGAACTGCTGCATCACTTCTTACATTAATCATTTTCAACTTAAGCTCAGCTTATCGTAAGTCAGGTCTATAAAGTGTCACTTTGCTTACAGAGTTGGTGGTGACTTTTTTTAGACCTTAGTTGTTTTAAAGTAGCGCCAGAATAAATTTTGGAGAGATAAATGCAACTTGTAAATAATGAGTCGTCGATTAAAGATGAAATAATCCTAAGCATCATAGTGCCTGTTTATAATGAGCAGGAAATGCTGCCACTATTTCACCATCAGTTGGCAAAGGTGCTCAGTACTATCTCTGATGATAGTTTTGAAATCATCTATGTAAATGATGGCAGCACTGATGATAGCTGGAACGTTATGCTCAACCTAACGAGTCATTACGCTATTGTTGAGTGTATTAATTTGAGTAGGAATTTTGGTAAGGAAGCAGCAATGACGGCTGGTATTGATAGTGCGAAAGGACAAGCAGTGATTTTATTGGATGCTGATTTGCAAGATCCGCCAGAGCTAATCCCCCAAATGTTAGAAGCATGGCGTAAAGGCTATGATGTCGTTAATATGAAACGTAGTGCACGACTTGGTGAGTCTAAATTTAAATGTTGGACAGCTCACGTTTATTATCGATTACTTGAACATTTATCAGATGTACCTTTGCAAAAAGATGTGGGTGATTTTAGATTACTAAGTCGGCGAGTAATTGAAGGCATTAAGCAACTATCTGAAAGAAGTCGATACATGAAAGGCATTCTTTCTTGGCCGGGCTATAAACAAACCACCATTAGCTTTGAACGCCCTGAGCGAGCTGCTGGAGAAACTAAATGGTCGTTTATTCAATTGGTTAAGTTAGGACTGTCCGGTATTACCGCATTTAGTGTTAAACCGCTAAGGATCTCTACTTGGGCTGGTGCCCTAATTTCAGCTTCTGCTTTTATCTACGGCCTTTGGATTGTCATGAAAACACTTATTTTTGGAGAAGTTGTAGCAGGTTATCCTTCGATGATGTTAATACAGTTATTTTTAGGGGGAGTACAATTATTAGCCATTGGTATTTTGGGGGAGTATGTAGGGCGTATTTATGCAGAAGCCAAAGCGAGACCAATCTACTTAATTATGGATAAAGAAAGTTCCATTGCACAAGACAGTATTATAGAAGGTACTCATATAGAAAACTCGATGGTGCACAGACATGGTTGATTCAAGTATTAGTGTCGATAATTCAAAGAGTAACATTAGTAATGGAAGATCATCCCTATTGTTTTGGGCTGCCACCTTAGTTTTATCTTTAATTGCTGTTCGACTTGTCTCTTTAGGATTATTTCCTCTATATGACACAACAGAAGCGCGATATGGTGAAATGGCGCGGATAATGGTTGAAACCAATAATTGGATAACCCCACAATTTGATTACAACGTACCTTTTTGGGGTAAACCGCCGTTTCAAACATGGATAAGTGCATTGAGTTTTTCTTGGTTGGGTATAAGTGAGTTTAGTGCTCGTTTACCACACTTTATTTGTGGATTAATAACATGTTACTTGGTTTTTCGTTTTACAAAATCGTTAACAAATAAAAATAGCGCTATTTTTTCTCTGTTAATACTCACCTCAAGCCTTGGATTTATCCTCGCTATTGGTATGGTCATGACAGATAGTGCTTTGTTAATGGCATACACGTTAGCTATGGTCTGTTACTGGCAGTGTTATAGCCAGAAAGATAAAATAGTATCTGGGCATTTGTTTTTTGTCGCCTTAGCGTTAGGTATGCTCATTAAAGGACCTGTAGCGGTTGTACTTATTGGCATTTCACTGGTTTTTTGGAGTTTGTGGCAAGGATGTTTTAAAGTCGCGATAAAGCGACTACCTTGGTTAACAGGCATTTTGGTATTTTTGTTACTGACCTTACCTTGGTATATATGGGCCGAAATACGAACGCCAGGCTTTTTAGAATACTTTATACTTGGAGAGCATGTTCAGCGATTTCTTGTTTCAGGTTGGCAAGGCGATTTATATGGCACCGCACATGTAAAACCTAGAGGCATGATTTGGTTATATTGGCTTATTTGCGCTAGTCCTTGGTCTTTTATCGTTTTAGGATTACTTGTTAAAAAATATCGTGGTGTTGAGCTGCCTAGAAGTAAATATCAAGCTCAGGGTATTAATAAATATCTTATTTGTTGGATGATATCGCCATTATTATTATTCACTTTAGCGGGTAATATTTTACCTATTTATGTATTGCCCGGTTTTAGTGCTTTAGCAGTCTTGGTTGCTTTAAACTGTCAATTGACTAAAGCGAGTAACTATTTTGCCTTAATTTCTTTAGTGCTATTAACAATTATTATTCTAGTCTTAAGTTTGGGGCTGTTGAATAAAAAAAGTCAGGCTGAACTACTTGGAGTTGATAGAGATTTTTCGCAATATACAGAACTTTATTATTGGAAAAAAAGACCGTTTAGCGCACAATTTTATTCAAAAGGTCAAGCTCAATTACTTGAAAGTAAAGACAAGTTAAATAGTTTATTAAAATCTGATAGTACGTTTTATATTGCGATAAAGCGAAATGAGTTTGAAGTGTTACAGAATTCTTTAATGCCTGTCTGTGCAATAAACAAACAAACAGAAAGTAGCCTACTGTTGAAGTGTCACTGATCATATTGAGGGTCATATTTTGAAAGTTTTACTGGTAGAAGATTGTCAGAGTGTTGCTGAAGTTATTTTTGATTACTTTGAAGACTCTGATATTGAACTTGATTACGCTGCAACTGGTACCTTAGGGTTATCATTGGCGCAGTCACAAAAGTTTGACTGCATTATTCTTGACATTATGTTGCCTGGCATTGATGGCATTAGCCTTTGTCAGCAGCTTAGATCCGAGGGAAATAATACCCCCATTATTATGCTCACCGCGAGAGATACTAATAGCGATATGTTGCTTGGGCTTCGTCAGGGGGCCGATGATTATATCGTTAAGCCTTTCAATCTAGAGTTATTAGAAGCACGTATTCATAGTGTTATTCGTCGTAATTCTGGTACAGGTTTTGTCACTCAACTGACTTGTGGCCCAATTACATTAGATATAAATACCCATCAAGTATGGCGAGGCAAACAGGAAATAAAATTAACCCCAATTTGTTTTAAAATTTTGAATGTTTTAGTTAAAAAATCACCCAGTGTGGTATCACGTCAAGAAATAGAAGATGTGTTGTGGCCTGATGATTTACCAGATCAAGATATACTACGTAAACATGTATATCAGCTTCGTAATAAAGTAGATAAGCCATTTAAAGAAAATATTATAGAGACTGTGCCTAAATTGGGTTATCGGTTGGGGCAAGAAAAATGACTAATGTGAAACCAATAAGCCATAAAATTATCAGAGTCTATTTGCTTGGTGCAATAGTTTTGTTAGCTTTTTATGGTGTCATTCTATCTCAGACTATTTTATATACGGAAAACCAAAATAGCGTTCGGCGATTAGCATTAATTGCTCCACATCATTTTAAGCTATTTAGTCAAGGTTTACAGGGAGAAATTCAAATTGACCCAATGCTGAAAATCTACGATCAATATGACATTTTACCAGCATTGATAAAGAGAAGGCTCAATCAACAATGGCAAGGAAGTATCACTTTTCATTTTGAAGATGACAGTGAATACAGCATTTTTGCTCAACAAGTTATGACAAAAAAGGGGCTTGCTATTGTTTATGCGCTCGAAGATATCGATGCTGTTGAGTGGGATGATACAGAATTTGCCATTTTTCAAATCGTGATCTTTGGTCTTGGGCTGATTATCTTCATTATTGCAGCAATCTTTATCATAAAAATGGCAAGACGTATTAGTACTCCATTTTCGACCTTGGCAGATAAATTAGAGTGTAATGATAATGAAAAATACACTCCGCTATCTGTTGAAGGTGAGTTATCACTAGAGTTAGTTCAGGTGCTAGCAAGTATAAATCACTATCGTGATGGGATTCGAGCAGCATTTGCTAGAGAGCAAGCTTTCACTCGCTATGTTAGTCATGAGCTACGCACACCTATGACTGTTATTCGTGGTGGTATAAGTGTGTTAAGGCGATTAGAAGATGAAAAGGTTCAAAAGCAATCGAACCGAATTGATAATGCGATCATTGAAATGGAGCAGTTAGTTTATACTTTTTTACTTATGGCGAGAGATGAAGATGGTGAGAGCATCAGTGTTGATGTTTCTGATGAAGCTATTCAGAAAATAGTAAGAGATTTTGAACCAACAATACTAGCTAACCAGGTGAGTTTTCATCAAGTACTTCAATGTGATTTCAGTCTTAATGCTCAACCCTTATTATTTGCTGCGGTAATTAAGAACTTATTAAAAAATGCTATTAATTGCAGTGTAGAAGGGAAAGTTGATTTATTTATTTCTCCACAAAGAATAGATGTTATTGATAATGGTGTTGGCCTTGATGAACAACCTCGTGGATATGAAGGCTTTGGTATTGGGTTGAATATTGTTAAGGATATTTGTGAAAAATATAAATGGCAGTTTAATATAAAAAACAATTTAGGTGATGGTTGCACAGCATCGGTAATTTTTGAACCGCAGGTTGATATTAAAGATACTTGTGAAGTAATTGAAACTTAAAAATAAATCCTTCTAAATATGAGAGTTAGTCTAAACAACAAGATGTTTTGTCTTAGCTAAAGTAAGTCACTTGTGTAGTGGCCGATTATTTCTGGCCACATATTTATAATTTCTATGGTTCTTTGGGGGCGGAAGTGAGATAGACATAATGCTTTATTTTATATTTACATAGTATAAGTCTAACGTCTGCTTTGTTAAGGTTTTTAGATATCAGCCAGTGCACAAAATCTATCACCAGCCCATCATAGGAAGGCTGATGTCTAAAAGGCTCACAATGAAGAAACCGTGGGAAGTTAACTCGGTGTTATGGGGATTGCTTGATAGCCTTTTGGTCTTGATGGGTAAAATTCTGTGTCGGTACTAATTTACGTTGCGTTAATGTGCTTTTCACTGTGATATTTTCCTCTCATACTGCTTTATTTTAGTCTAGATCCGATAAGTTTGAGCAAACCGAACAAGACTAGCCCTTATCAATCATTGCTGATAACTTAACCTTTACCTATCTGTCCCCATTAATTCAGTAATACAGGCGGTGCTCGCGGTAAATATAAATGAGGTAACACTTCTCTCACTTCCATGGCAGCACCACAACATGGGCATACAAAAGTTGGTATTACATGAGATTTTGTCTCATCCATTTTCTCTTCATCGGGTAGTGCTATAGGCGCTTTAACGTTCAGTAGTTGTCGTGCTTTATCCAAATTCTTCTTACGACCTGTATTTGCAGTCAAACCGTAATGACGAATACGGTGAAAACCACTCGGCAGAACATGCAGTAAGAAGCGCCTAATAAACTCATCATGTGTCAGCGTCATAGTGCGGTGTCGATTCTGCTCCTTTACACGATAATTCTTCCACTTAAAACTCACCGTTTGCTTATCCATTGCAACCAAACGAGAATTCGTAATCGCAACGCGATGGGTATATCTCGATAGATAAGCCAATACCGCTTGTGGCCCTGCAAAAGGTCGTTTGGCATAAACGACCCAATCCACTTTACGTTGATTATTGAGCCACGCCAAAAAAGGAGCTTCCTCATCAATAGATAAGCAATCACCAAAGAACAGTAATTTATTTTGCTCATACGCTTCTCGTAATCCCTCAAGGTATAGTCGTCGAAACAAACGTGATAACACCCGCACAGGTAAAAAGAATCCCGTTTTACATGACACCCATTTGTTACCATCAAGTGATAAACCACCACTGGGTATAATCCCATGCACATGGGGGTGATGGGTCATGGCGCTCCCCCACGTATGCAAGACAAAGGTAACGCCTAAATGCGCACCTAAGTGCTTGGTATCTGCGCCAATGGTTAGCAGTGTTTTTGCCGCTGTTTTAAGTAACAAACCATACATCACTGACTTGTTGTAATACGCTAATTCACTTATAGGTTGTGGCAAGGTGAAGACAACATGATAGTAATCGACAGGCAGTAATTCAGTTTGCCGTGCGGCTAACCAGCGTTTCGCTGCACTGGCTTGGCACTTTGGACAATGTCGATTGCGACACGAGTTATAAGCAATTTGACTATGCTGACATGCAGGGCAATGCAAAACATGACCACCGAGCACTTCACTACGGCAATGCTCAACGCCCGACATCACTTTGAGTTGTTCTAAACTGACATGACCTGCATGCGACTCACGCCAATGTTGGCCGTGTGCTCGAAAAACATCAGCCACTTCCAGTGTTGGGCGAGGCATGAGTGATTCACTTCATGCCCTTAACCTTCTTTTTTTTAGGCGTGGTGGCATCTAATGGGCTGATAACTTCCTTGAGCAAGTCTGTTGCTACCTGCGTATAACGCGCTGTGGTATCCAATTGCGCATGACCCAATAATACTTGAATGACACGAATGTCAATTTTAGCTTCGAGTAAATGGGTCGCAAAGCTGTGACGTAACGTGTGCATCGATACATTCTTGTCAATATCAGCGGCTTTAGCTATTTGCTTACACACTCGACTGAGGTGACGAGCTGTCATATGATCGATAGGGTTCAATCCCGGAAATAACCAGCCGCCCACAAACATTTGTCCCTGTTGATTAGCAAAACGCCACCAATCTCTTAAATGCTCAAGTAGTACAGGTGATAACATCGCGTATCGGTCACGACTGCCTTTACCTTGTTCAACACGAATGGTCATGCGTTTACTGTCGATATCACTGACCTTTAACGAAACGACTTCACTGACTCGCAAACCTGCACCATAGGCCACAGCTAAAGCTGCTTTGAATTTAGGGTGAGTTGTGCAGTTCATAAAGCATTTAGCTTCTTCTAAACTCAATACCACGGGTAGCTTACGTGCAACCGTCACAGGATAAACCCGTGCAACCACCTCCGGTTTGTCTAGGGTTATCTGAAAGAAAAACTTTAATGCGGTCAGCGTGGCATTGACAGTGATGCCAGAAACACCGTGATTAACCATGAAAAGTTGAAACTCACGTAACTCTTCTTGAGTGGTATTTTTAGGTGAGCGTTGTAAATAGTCACAGAGTTTATTAACACCACGGATATACGCAATTTGTGTTTTAGTGGCGAGTTTACGCATCGTCATGTCTTCGTTAAACCGTTTGCGTAGTGGTGCTGAAAAGTATGGGCTGATGTTCATGGGGTATTCTCCAATCTAAGATGAGGCGACATGCCTCAAGACTTAGAGTAGGAAAAAATGAATGTGTTATAGGGGAAGACGGTGCTTGCCAAACACACCATTATCGCGCGAGCGGTTTAGTTCAATGTCGGAAGAGCTGCCTTTGCCCTTTATGGTCAATAAGTATGATACTTTTTTGTTCTTAGTTTCGATTTCCTTAGTGCACAATCTTTAACTAGTATGATGCTTTGGCTCTCGATTGATTGACCACAATACTTAAATTTCTCACCATATCGACCTATAAATGAAAGACTTTCTTGTACCAGCCCCTAAAACAATCGTAGAGCTTATTAAGCCCGCCATAATAAAACGTTTAACGGTGGAAAAACGCGGTCAAGGTCACGGTAAAAACTATAAACCCTTTCTTACAGTCAGGGATGTGACCAGCAAAGGCAGAGTTCACAGACGACCTGCACTAACTCATGGCCGTATTGTTCATTTATTATCTGATTTAGAGCTATCCACTTTTTTACTTTTAATTGGGACCTTTCTGTCACAGATATTTAAGAACAGTTCCCTCTAGAGCCTGAAAAAAAAACGGCTAAAATTTCAAAGCGCCGTGGAATTTCTCACCCTGCATTAAGTGGTGTAACCAGGTTATGACGACTGACTTTCTTCTAGATACCCTACAAAATAACAAAGTAGTTCAAGTAGCAATTTCTGTTAAATTTAGTGAAGAATTAGAAGATATCCGAGTTATTGAAAAGCAAGAACTAGAACGTCGTTATTGGGAAAGCTTAGCAATATGGCTGACGTAATAAAGGGGTAAAACTTGTAACGTCTGATCTGTACCTGAGCCATCACTGCCAATAAACTTCAGTGCTTTATACGGCTGATGTTTTTTTATGTAGACAGACAGTGATTTGGCCTTGGTTCTCGCGCCACTTTTAATCTCTACAGGTATGATAGAGCCATTTTCAGAGGGGTAAAGGAACTCTATCTCTGACTCGCCAGAACGCCAAGCATAAGTCGGATTGTATCCTGTCATAAGTATTTCATTTTGGGCAAAGTTCTCAGTCACGTAGCCCTTAAAGGCGTAGTTTTGATCTTGATGTTCGTCATATTTTAAATCAAGCATGTGTCCCAGTAAGCCAATATCAAACATAAATAGTTTAAATAGATTATCTTGTCTATATGCTGCTAGCGGTGTTTTTGGCGTTTTTACTATATAGTTTTTGGATACTAAGTGAGTTTTGACTAACCAGTCAATCGGACCAGCTAGTTCTCTGTAGCGATTCTTTTTCGGGATTACTTCTTTAAAGCGATAGCGATTTACTGAATCAGTAAGGCTTGTTCTTAACTGTAAGGGGATATTACGAAATATGGCTTCAATATGCGCAGCATTCACCTTATTGCCAACATCGGCATACTTGCCAAAGTCACGAATATACCCAGCAACAAGGTCAAAATGTATCTGAGAAACCGCATTCACTCGATTACGTAAGCTATCCTCGTTAAACCAGGCTGTTACGGCTTCTGGCATCCCGCCAACATAATAATAGTCCTTCAGGTGTTGGAATAGTTTACGATGTAGGGCGGGTGACATTTCACGTTTTCTCCAAGCATTAACTATAGCCTTAGAGCCACTTGCCATCAAAAACTCCTCAAAGCTCATAGGGTGCATTTCAAGGCCCGTCACTTTTCCTACAGGAAAGGAGTTTAATAATCCAATGTTAGAGCCAGAAGCACAAACAAACATTTGAGGGGCTTTCTCTGCAAAATATTTTAGTGAATCGACTGCGTTTTGGCATTCACCGATTTCATCAAGGATCAGTAAGTCTGTATTTGGGTTGAATTCGATATCTAGTGTGTATTCAATTTGTTGCAGAAGATATTCAGGCGTCTTTTTATTAGAAAAGATATCCGCCAATTCAGGGTTTTCTAAAAAGTCGAGCACGATCACTTGATTAAATTGGGCACCAAACAGCTCCTTTAAAAGATAAGACTTACCTGTTTGTCTTGCGCCATCTAAGAGAATAGGTTTTCTATTAGATTTCTGCTTCCAAGCCTGTAATTTATCAATAATTGTTCGATTGTACATAGAGAGCACTCTGCATTGTTTTTTGGTCATTATAACACTATTCCCCGTGTAAAGTGTATTTGAGTACCATTTATTCATATGTAAAAATGTAAGTTTAATCTTTTATTCGTAGGGAAAAGTGTGGAATTGATAAAGTTCAAAGGAAGTGTCTAACTCGCTCAGGAGGCGAAATCGAGTTAGGGTATGTACACTAATGCAAGCTATTGTTTAAGATATGGGCATAAGTACGAGGACAACTAGGGTTAATTCCCAACAAATATTTAGTAATTATATTTAAGTCAGTTTATAGCAGATTTTTTTCATTTTCACATGGAAAAGTGAATGTAATTCACTGGTAATGCTAGATGTAAAGGTAAATTCAACTTCATCTGGATGATTATTTGTGAGAGGTTTTGGTAGGGATAAAAAACGCTAAAGTTCACTTAAACTTTCCCTAACATCGGCAATGGTGATAAATAGTTTACTTTCATCGTCTTTAAAGGCGGTAAAACCATATTTTTCATAAAAATGCTTTAAGCCATCTTTTGCCTCGACAATAATTACTGGAAAAGCGACACTATCACTGGCGCTAAGTAATTTGGCAAGTGCGTCAATTAACAACCATTCACCAAAACCTTGACCTTTACACCTTTTATCAACACCCAAACGCGCAATTAAACCTCCAGAAGTCGACGACTGATGTTTTTTTTGCAGCTTTGTTGGTAAGCACCGTAATTCAATAGGTGTCATGGTGAGTGTGTAGAAACCAATTACTTGTGAATTGTTGATTGTATCTTCAAGAACAAATGTTCTAGTGTTATCTTTTTTTGCTTGCTATAGCTTTAAAGTAGTGATTTAAGGCTGCCATTTTTAATTTAGCGTTAGTTGTTACTGGCTTGTTTAAAGCTTCCATTAACCTAATGAATAACATGTAAAAATAATAAAAGCTATAGTCATAATTACCTGACTAATTCGCTCAGGCATACCCGTAGGGCCAGTTTTTAAGCGTTTTATGCTACGTTATTGTTTTCGACAAGGGAACAACCATGCTCTGCAATCAATGCCTTGCCTAAAGACGTTTATAATTCCAGCTGAATCCTGCATCTTCGAGTAGCTTGGGTATAAAAAGTAAGAGGCCAACCAATTAAGTTGGCAACTAAATAAGATCGAAACTGACTTAAAGTATGAAATTTAAAAAGCGAACCAGAAATGGTTCGCTTTTTTACTTGTAATTCTATAATGCAATGGAAAACTTAACGCTTTAAGTTTTCTTGTTTTGATAATCACTCTAACTATTAATAGTGACAGAGTCTCTGGTGATAAGAGTTGGTTCAAAAAAATGAGTTATAGATAAGTTTTTGTATTGGTAAACATTTTTTAATACTAACTTTGCTGCCATGTGACCCATTAAGTTCACTGGGTTGTCTATAGTGGTGAGTTTAGGGTAGGTATGTCGCGTAAAATTCATATTATCAAAACCAATGATTGATAATGCTTCGGGCAAAGAAAAACCCTTTTCACGAGCATAAGTGATTGCCCCTGATGCCATTTCGTCATTAGCACAAACTAATGCGGAAAACATTCTTTTATTATCGATAAAGTACTTTAACCCTTCGCTACCACCTGTTTCATTAAAGTCACCTTCAAAATATAATGTATCCTCAAAAGGAATATTATTTGCTGTTAATGCTCGGATATGCCCTGCTAATCTATCCTTTGAATCAGCTTTAAATTGCGGACCAGCAATGTAAGCTATATTTTTATGACCTTGTTCTATTACAGCTTGAGTAGCTAGATAGCCACCTAATTTATTATTTAAGCTAATACAATTCTCGTTTAACCCTTCTACTGAACGACTCATTAAATATACTGGCATATCACCTTTGCATAAGTTAACAAGGTAATCATCACTCACCGCTTCAACATGTAGGATTATGGCATCACAATTTCTGCTGATCAAAAATTCTATACCTTCTTTTTCTTTATCTTCTTCACTATGACCCGTGGTAATAATAACGTGCTTTCCAGCTGCTCTAAGTTCAGCTTCGATACCAGCCATCATCTGGCCAAAGTAATATCCATTGAGTTCAGATACTAAAATACCGACACTGTTGCTTCTATTTGATGCTAGTGATTGAGCAATAGAGTTAGGGCGATAACCAAGCTTGGTCATTGCATCTTTAACTTTTTTTTGTGTGCTATCGTTAACTTTTACATTGTTATTTATCACACGTGAAACGGTTGCTGAAGAAACTCCCGCAAGTTTTGCAACTTCTGTTATTGTTGCCATGTTACCCTCTAATTTTCCCTGTTACCGCATGATCCTATCACAGTTATCCATAAGCCAACTATGGAAAGTTGAGTTTCTACCTTTATAACCATAAAATAAATATATCCCAAAATGTGTAATAATTAAAACAGTCATTAAGCCTTAACTACTGTGGATCTACGTTGCACTAATTCAATACCAATTTGTTGGTTCTGTTTGGTCGTTAAAGGGTAAAAAGCCATTAATGCAGCACCAGCAAAAGCAAAGGCTGCTGGTATCCAACTCATTAGTAATTGCATCCCAGGTAATGATGCTTCAATAGTTGATTTATTCATACCGTCATAACCGTATCCAGCAAGCACAACTAATACTAGGGCGCCAGCAAAGCCTCCCCCTGTTTTTTGTACAAAAGTTCCTGCAGAGTAGATGAGGCCCGTTGCACGTCGACCATTTTTCCACTCAGAGTAATCTGCAGAATCTCCTAGCATAGTAAAAAAGAGCGTTGGCATCATGGCAGCAAAAAATTCTGCACTACAGCCTAGAATGAAAATAGCACTAATATGTCCAGTAGGTACCCAGAAAAAGGCTACGGTTAGTAAACCGCTCAAGATAAGTGAAACAATAAATAATTTACGTTTTCCTAATTTACTCGATAAGAAATTAGTCGATAATGCACCTAAAATAGATACTATTAATAAGGCTATAAAGTACTTTCCGGCCATGAGTTCATCACCTACATGATATTTAAAATAGTAGGCAATGGTGCCGTATTTTATACCGTTAAACATCATCGATAAAAAGCCAATACCTAATAGTATTAACCAAGGTTTATTAGTGAGTAAATCAACCATGTCTCTTTGAGTGCCACTCATATCATCAGGAGTTCTTTTAATTAACCCTTTTATAAGCACCCACATTGATACGATGACTATGATAAAAAATAAGCCAGTATAAATATCTCGATAGTAGAAAAATAACGTCATTGCTAATAATGGTAGAATAATAAAAGGCAAATTTTTAGTTAAGTCAACCAGCTCCGTTTTTAGACTTGTTCCTTCATCAATTGCAGGAGTAATTCGCTCTTTAGTTGAGGCAAAAGTTATTGTCATCAAAATAATTAAAATACCAGCAAAAAAATACATGGTATATTGGTAACCGATAGCATCGTTATCATTACCAAAATAGGCGACTAAATCGGGTAAAAACCCCATTACGAGCAAACCACCAAAGAACGCTCCAGCAAAACGAAAGCCTGATAAACTAGTACGCTCTGTATCACTAGATGTCATTACTCCCATTAAAGCAGAATAGGGAACGTTATTTACAGTGTAGGCAAGAGTTAGCCCAATGTAGGTAACATAAGCATAAATTAATTTATTGGTATAACTTAAATCAGGGGTAGTGAAACATAACACCATAAAAAGCGCTAAAAAAGGAGTCGACCATATTATCCACGGACGAAATTTTCCCCATCGAGTATTCGTTCTATCAGCAATCATACCCATGATGATGTCAGTTACACCATCAGATAAACGTACCACCAAAAATAACATGGCAGCAGCTGCGGCAGTTAAACCAAAAGTATCAGTATAAAATACGGCTAGGTAGGCTAAAGCACCACGCCAAACTAAATTGGCAGCAGCGTCCCCCATGGCATAACCTACTTTTTCATAAAAGGGTAGTTTAGTCATTTATTTTCCAATCGGCTAAATTCAATTATTTAGCTTTATATTATTCAGATACTATAGTCGGTTTATCTGTTGGTTATTAACTCTTTATAGGCATGACCACTAGCTTTAATTGTTCTTACCTGTGTGTCGTAGTCTACATAAACAATACCAAAACGCTTTAAATAACCTTCTGCCCACTCAAAGTTATCCATTAAACTCCAAGCAAAATAGCCATTAACTTGTACACCTTGTTTCATTGCCTCATTCACTGCATTAAGGTGGTTGTGATAATAATCTATCCTATCAGTATCATTGACCACTCCATCAATCAGCTTGTCTGCCATTGCTGCACCGTTCTCAGTGATGTAAATAGGAGGAAGCGAATACTTTTCATTGAGTGATACCAATAGCTCAGTAAAGGCGTTCGGATAAATCTCCCAACCAATATCAGTACGAGGCTCTGGTGGGTCTATCTGTATGAAGTGCTCATCGGCATCAGCGCGATAAATAGCACGGGTATAAAAGTTAACGCCTAAAAAATCAACAGGGTGCGAAATGATCGCCATATCACCGTCAAGTATTTCAGGTTGGTGCTCTTTAGGTAATTTCGCCATTATTTCTGGATATTTACTGTCAAATAGAGGTTTAATATACCACTGGTTGAAATAATCATCTGCAAACACAGTTGCATTTTTATCTGTTAATAAATCAGATTCAGGGTAGCAAGGAGTAAAGTTTAGCACGATACCATTTTTGCTATTAGGACTGTTTTTAGCCAACACTTTCATTGCTAAACCGTGTGCAAGCAATAAGTGATGTGCCGCTTTTTTGCCAAACCTTTTACCTTTGATACCAGGAGCATGAATACCTGCCTCATAGCCAAGAAAGGCACTGCAAAATGGTTCGTTCAATGTGGCATAGGCAAAAACACTATCACCAAAGGCTTGTGAAATTAAATCTACATAGTCTCTAAATTTATAGGCTGTTTCTCTATTTAACCAACCACCTTCATCTTCAAGGTATTGTGGTAGATCCCAATGATACAACGTAACAAAAGCTTTAATATTTTTAGACTTTAATGCATCTAGAATATTTAAATAAAAATCTACTCCGTCTTGGTTGAGTTCTCCCGACTCTTTGATTACGCGAGGCCAAGAAATTGATAAACGATAGGCATCAACACCTAATGAATCAATTAATTCAATGTCTTGTTGCCAAAGATTGAAATGATCACAAGCAATTAAGCCATTTGAGCCATCAGCAACTTTTGTTGGCGTATCACAAAAAGTGTCCCAAATGCAGGAGAGGCGATTAGTTGCCCCGCCTTCAATTTGAAATGAAGCGGTTGCTACACCGTAAATAAAATCCGTTGATAACATCATAGAATCATTGGGAAGAAAAATTTTGTCTGTCATTCTAGTTTACCTGTTATTTAAATTCTGATGTTTTTGTAAGCGCTTACAAAAACATTGATTAAAGCGCTAAAATAGTTTTTAATAAGTAATGTAAGCGCTTACATTTAGATTAGTGCTTTCTATGAACTAGGTCAAGAAATTTCATTGTTTTTAAATAAACTTCGTTCATTTTATTGAAATATTTAATTTTTTTAGTAACTAGGGGGTTGTTGTCTTTTCCGTTGGTTAGGCAATTTATAAATTAGTTCACTAATAGTTAACCTGAACTTGCTTTAAGAGATAAGTGAACTATTTGTTAAGTCGAGTTCAGGTTGATTTGTAAAACATATATCAAAATCACTCAAAAGAGGAAAATCATGGCAATGCAATCAAACTCGGGTACTTTCAATCAGGTAAGTGATGTGCCGCAAAACAGTAACTATGGTTTTGCACTTACATCATTAACCTCACTTTTTTTTATGTGGGGATTTATTACCTGTTTAAATGATATTTTGATTCCTCATTTAAAAGGGGTGTTCGATTTATCTTATAGTCAGGCAATGTTAGTACAGTTTTGCTTTTTTGGAGCCTATTTTATTGTTTCTCTTCCAGCTGGAACAATAGTTAAAAAGCTGGGTTATCAAAAGGGGATTGTCTTAGGTTTGGTGGTAGCTGCTATTGGTTGCCTGGGATTTTATCCCGCGGCTTCAATGCATAGTTACGCAGTATTTTTATTGGCATTATTTATTCTTGCAAGTGGTATCACCTTATTGCAAGTATCTGCTAATCCTTATGTCAGCATGCTAGGGGATGCTAAAACGGCTTCCTCTCGATTAACAATGACACAAGCATTTAACTCATTAGGTACAACAGTAGCCCCATTTTTTGGTGCATTGTTAATCTTAAATCAAGCCGCAGAATCTATATCTGCACAAGCCTCAGCAGAAGCTGTGCAGATGCCATATGTATTTCTAGCAGCTATGTTGCTTGCGCTTGCTGCAATTTTTGCTTGGTTAAAATTACCTAACTTATCGGTAGCTGATGAAGGATCACAAAACAATTTAAATAAAGACAGTGGTAGCGCTTGGCAATATAGTCATTTAGTTTTAGGTGCTATTGGTATTTTTGTTTATGTAGGTGCTGAAGTCTCAATAGGTAGTTTTCTGGTAAGCTTTTTTGCTGACCCAAGCATTGCTGGCTTAGAAGAGTCTGAAGCAGCTAAATATATTGCTTATTATTGGGGGGGCGCTATGGTTGGTCGATTTATTGGTGCTGCAGTAATGCAAAAAGTTGCAGCAGGTAAGGTGTTGTTCTTCAACTCTGTTATTGCTGTTTTACTCATTTTAATTGCTACTTTATCTTCAGGTAATATTGCTATGGTGGCTATATTGTTGGTGGGCTTATGTAATTCCATTATGTTTCCAACAATTTTCAGTTTAGCTATTAATCGTCTAGGAAAACATACTAGCCAAGGCTCAGGCATCTTATGCTTAGCTATTGTCGGTGGCGCAATAATTCCACTTATTCAAGGAGGAATAGCTGACAGTATAGGTATTCAGCCATCATTCTTCTTACCAATATTATGTTATCTGTTTATCGCTTATTACGGTCTTTGGGGCAGTAAAGTTAAAGCAATCGCTAAATAAGTTTAGGTTATCAATCTTATTTGATAACGATAGAGCATTAAAAAATAAAAAACAATTTTATGGAAATTACTTTGAAAAATAAAATGATGATCATCAGCTTACTTGGCATGGCAATGATTTCAATGTTGTGTGGTTGTAATGGCCAACAGCAAGTAGCATTACCTGAAAATATTGCAACTGAACAAGTTGCTATATCAACTAAGGATACAAAGAACGTTAAAATATGGCCAAAGCTTGATATCGCAGTCAAAACTGATGAAGCCACCGAAGAAAAAGTGGCTGCACTATTGTCAACCATGACACTTGAGCAAAAAGTGGCGCAAATGATCCAGCCCGAAATCCGAGATATTACGGTAGAAGATATGCGCAAATATGGTTTTGGCTCATATTTAAATGGGGGAGGCGCTTTTCCAAACAATGATAAGCATGCAAGCCCCAATGATTGGGTTAACTTAGCTGAAGCTATGTATCAAGCATCTGTAGATGACAGTGTGGACGGCATAAATATTCCAACCATGTGGGGGACCGATGCAGTACATGGGCATAATAATGTTATTGGAGCGACGTTATTTCCCCATAATATTGCATTAGGGGCAACAAATAACCCTGAGTTGATTGAAAAAATTGCTACTATTACTGCAACAGAAGTCATGGTAACTGGCATTGATTGGGTTTTTGCGCCAACCGTCGCAGTAGTACGTGATGATCGCTGGGGGAGAACGTATGAAGGCTATTCAGAAGATCCTGAAATGGTGAAAGAATACTCTTCTGCGATAGTCAAAGGCTTACAAGGTGCAGCTGATAAAGACTTTCTTGGTGATAAACGTGTCATAAGTACAGTGAAACACTTTATTGGTGATGGTGGTACTGAAGGTGGTGATGATCAGGGTAATAACTTATCTTCAGAGCAAGAATTACTTGATATACATGGGCAAGGTTATATTGGTGGCTTAACTGTGGGGGCTCAATCTGTAATGGCATCTTTTAATAGTTGGCACGGTAAAAAAAACCATGGAAATAAGTACCTTTTAACTGATGTATTAAAAGAGCAAATGGGTTTTGATGGCTTTGTTGTCGGTGACTGGAATGGTCATGGACAAGTTAAAGGGTGCTCAAATGAAAGCTGTCCGCAAGCGATAAATGCCGGCTTAGATATTTTTATGGTGCCAACAGATGCCTGGAAACCTTTATATGAAAATACTATTGCTCAAGTCAAAAGTGGTGAAATTACACAAGTCCGTATTGATGATGCGGTTAGCAGAATTTTACGTGTGAAATTCCGCGCAGGACTTTTTGAAAAACCTAGCCCAATTAACCGATCCTTATCAGGAAAAATAAAATTGATAGGGGCTACTGAACATAGGAAGGTTGCTAGACAAGCGGTAAGAGAGTCATTAGTTTTACTGAAGAATAAGGGGAATTTGTTACCTTTATCAGCGAGACAGAATATTTTAGTTGCGGGTGATGGTGCAGATAATATTGGTAAACAGTCAGGCGGTTGGACAATTACTTGGCAAGGTACCAATAACTTTAACAATGACTTCCCCGGTGGTAGCTCAGTTTATGATGGAATTGTGCAAGCGGTAAAAGCTCAAGGAGGTAGTGTAGAGCTAAATGTTGATGGTAATTATCAAAACAAACCTGATGTTGCCATTGTTGTGTTTGGTGAAGAGCCATATGCGGAAGGTGTCGGAGATATTGAAAACTTAGAGTACCAGCAAGGTGTTAAACAAGACTTAGCATTATTAAAGCGCCTTAAGGCTGATGGTATTAAGGTCGTTTCTTTATTCATTAGTGGCCGCCCAATGTGGGTTAACGCAGAGCTTAATGCTTCAGATGCTTTTGCCGCAATTTGGTTGCCTGGTTCTGAAGGTATTGCGGTTGCAGACGTGTTATTTAGCAAAGAAAATGGTGATATTAATTATGACTTCACCGGCAGGCTATCTTACTCTTGGCCAGCAAGTGCTAGCCAAGCTACGGTTAATCGTTTTGATAAGGATTATCAGCCATTATTACCTTACGGTTTTGGTTTGAGCTATGGTGATAAAAACCTTTTAGCAGATAATTTAGAAATAAGTAATAAAGAAGCTTCAACAAGCCTACAAAGTCTCACTCTTTTCGAAAGCGCTATTAAGCCACCATGGAAGATGATGATTAGCGATAGCGACTCCTCTAGTGCGATGATCAGCAGTGTTATTGAAAATAAAGCCCTCTATTTACGCACTATTGACAGAAATGTGCAAGAAGATGCAAGAAGAGTTATTTTTAAGGGCACAGAACAAGGTAGACTTGCCTTTAGAAGTCGTTTTGTTATTGACTTGACGCAATATCGTAAGGAAAACTCTACATTAGAGTTAACAGTACGACTCACTAACATGGCTAATTTATCATCCAAGCAGGTCGTTTATTTAGCAATGGCTTGTGGGGAAAAGTGTCAAGGCAAGGTGGATATAAGCGAGAATATTTTATCAATGAAAGTTAATCAATGGCAGACATTAAACATTGACTTAAAGTGCTTTGAAAAAGCAGGCGCAGATATGAGTCAAATTATTAGCCCATTTGTTTTATCTACGCAAGCACCATTAAATATTGACTTCACTGATGTATTTATTAGGCCAAATAGTGTAGAACAAGCAAATGTTTCTTGCCTATAATGGATAATAGACCTTTTAGTGATTCACAGTAATTATATTATTTTTTTTATGTTTTTTTTCAGTGTTAGTACTGATGCTCAGGAGAAAGAGATTATCTTTTACCCGAGCATGGCTGATGAAGAAAAATTTACAGAAAGCACCTATTTTCTGGCATTACTTAAACTTGCCCTTGAAAACTCGAAAGAAGAGTTTGGTGAATATGAGCTTAAAAAAAGAGTTCAACCTATGTTTCAAGGTAGGGCACTCGTTGAGATAAAGCATAATCGCAACTTGAGTGTTGTTTGGACAATGACATCACGACAGCGCGAACAAGAAGTCACCCCTATTAGAATACCATTACTTAGAGGGTTAGGGGGTTACCGCATTTTTTTAATCAAAGCGGACCAACAAAAAAAATTCTCTAAAATTAATAATGCAAAACAGCTGAAAAAACTTTTGGCCGGACAAGGACATGATTGGCCTGATTCTGCAATTTTAACAGATAATCACTATCGACTAATCACGGGTTCAGGACATTCAGCATTATTTAATATGTTACAGCATGGGCGATTTGATTATATGCCTAGAGGACTACATGAGGCATGGAATGAAGTGAGAGTGTTTGAAGGTTTACGCGTTGAAACATCATTAGCATTTTATTATCCATCTCCTTATTATTTTTTTGTAAGCAATGATAACCCAACATTAAAAAAACGTATTGAGTTAGGCCTTATCAAAGCAGAGAAAAATGGTAGTTTTCAAAAGCTATTTTTAACACATGCGGTGACAAAAAACATGTTAATTTCAGCAAACTTGGCAAAGAGAAAAGTATTCAAATTGAAAAATTCCTTTATGTCACCTGAAAGTCGGCAAGTAGTAGAGAAAGTGCTGGATCGTCATAAATTATGAGTAAATTATACAAAACTTAAAAATCACTAGAAAATAATTTCAGACAAATGACATATATCTCTA
This sequence comes from Litorilituus sp., assembly GCA_030754235.1. Lineage (GTDB taxonomy): Bacteria > Pseudomonadota > Gammaproteobacteria > Enterobacterales > Alteromonadaceae > Colwellia. Next base: position 239,226 of record JASMAS010000070.1, on the reverse strand, counting down.
GTGTTAATTAAATGATTAACGTCAAACTCTACCTCGGATTAAGTTTTGTATCGATAACGCTAAGTGATACCAAGTTACTGATCCGTCACGCCCAGTAAACTTGGATTTTGAATAAAGACCTGCAAACGTTTCAACTCATTTTTAGAGAATTTTTCCTGTACATAAGCTTTTAATGCCAGTTTTTTTTCTGATATAGATAACGTGCTTTGTTGGTTGTTAATCAAAAATACCTTGTAACTGCTAACACGCTCTTTCCAATGATCTTCGCTTTTTTTTACTTTTTCAATGCGTGCACTTATTGCCATGCTATTAATGGGTAGGTCTTGGGTTTTACCCACAATATAATCAGCAATATTTACCGCTTCTAAGCTCGGTAAGTAAACGTCTCTATCGTTTTTATCCATCTGGTTAATTTGATGTAAAATAAGCAACTTTTTTGCTTCAATAGATAAACTTTCATCTTGCTGAATAGCAAGCCTAGCTAATGCTTGTTTATCGTATTTATTGTCTTGAGCGAAAAAAGCGTCTATCTCTAGTTGGTTGAAATAGTTAAGTTGTTGTTCATGAACTACATTAATAAATGACAGGGTTTCTTCAAGATCAATTTGTTGGCTAATATCGGGCCCTGTTTTTTTAATTTCGATCAGTGATACTTTATAGGCTTGATAACGGCTAAATAAATCAAGCAAATAGCCTTTTTCAAACGCTGAAAGTTTTAATTTTTTTATAAGTTCATTCACTAGTTCGTTTATTGGCTGTTGAGTGTCTAGGTGTTTTTGTATTACATCGTCAAATGACCATCTCAAGTGTATGTTGAGCTGCAAAGGCAATAGAGATGCTAACCGCCAATTAATAGCTTTATTATGCTCATTGTTATTAGCAATAGCTGGCTTTTTACTCGGCAAATGTTGTTGAGGTGATAAAGCGTGACTATTAGCAATATCATCATTGCTAGTGTTAATGCCATGTAATTGAAAATATAACCCTAAAACGACAGCAGTGAGTACGCACACACTTATATTTACTATAAAAAAATATTTTTTTATCACAATATAATCCAAATCATTAGCTTTTATTGGATGTGTGTTGGCTTTTAGCAGGCATTAAAAATATAATCTGTAAAAGCCAACACCGCTTATGTATTTTTTATAAGCCCATACTGGCTAAATTATTTACATGATTTCTGTATAGTGCTTCTGGATTAGTTTCCCACCAGCTCACCAATCCGAATAGGTGATTTATTTCGTCAAGATGGTTCATTTTATAATCGTCCTTAATTACTTTACCTAAATGCGAGCTGCATATAGATACCGCGCCGTCATTTGCCTCATTTGAGTTACTAAAAGCAAGACTTGTTAAAGCTAAGGCAGCATCAGAGGCATCGAATATATTCGTTGTTGGAGAGCCTCCTGACCATGAGTAATAGTGTACGCCATTGCTAGCAACTTCTTCACCTTCACCACAATAATATTCTGGCACACCTTCTGGGTATGTTTCATTAAATTCAATTGTGCCAACTGTTGTTAAAGAATGAGTCATCCCTAAACCATCAGTAGGGAAATCATCACCACCAGAAGCAAAATTTATCACCACCCCTAAAGCATCAAAACCACTAACTATTAATGCCTCAGTCCATGAGTCAACAGGCACGGCACCGCGTAATACATCCGCAAGACCACTACCCCAGTTAACACCACCAACTGAGGTTACCGAGGCAACCATTTCTGGGTTTAAACTGGCAACATAACGAGAGGTTGGGCCGCCATGACTATGACCGATTAGATTAACTTTTTCTGCACCTGTTTGTGCTAGTACCGCTTGCACGTATGCTCGAAGTTGTTCACCGCGCATTTCAGTTGAATTAAACGCTGAAACTTGTGCAACAAAAACTTTTGTACCTTGTTGTCTTAAGGTGTTTGGGATGCGATAAAAATAATCAATACCGAGGATATCGTCAAATCCCAGAAAGCCATGCACTAACACGACGGGGTATTTTGTCGCTTGTGCTTGAGCTGATGACGGCGTGTATAAGTTAACTAACAATGCTAAGGCTACATATAAACATATTCTCATAATATTTCCTTTTATTTATTACTTTTTAATTTTTATTTTAGTGATAGATATTGCTTCGGCTATAATCCAAGTGTTGATTATTATCTGAACAATTTGTTTTGTGCAAGTGGCTACTTTTTATTAGCGGTTGATAAATCATCTTGTATTAAAAAATGGAGGTAAACATATTAATCTTTATTTTTTGCTGTTAATTACAGTCAATAATACTTTTGGCTTTTTATTATTACTTGTTTTTATTCAGTGGGTTAGTGTTTGTTTTGCTGTTTTTATAATTTAAAGTAAGGGCGTGTAAAGTCAATCTATATGGTCTGATCTGTTGACTAAAAAAATAATATAAACACAACCTCTATTGAAAACCCCAATAGAGAAAATAGATTTTGTGAATGTTTGTGACGGTTTAAGAGTGCTTTAGGTTCATAAGCCGGAGGATCTAGACCAATACCAATACTGGTAATCCAACGTTTTACTATTCTACAATCTTGTCTTGTGGAAGGAAGCTCACTGTTTTTGGCGTAATTTCAAATTGAACAGGGTTACCTTTTTTCCCTATAAGCTACCTTGGTTCTAAGTGGCTTTAGTTATGTAAGTAATGATTTGATTCATGATAATTCTTCTTTGATAAAGGGGGTATAAGTATGGCGGGTAATGCTCGTTTTCTCCGACATTTCGGACGTTTAGAACAATGCTTTGGTTCGGCTGTTTAGAGCGATTAAGGGACGGTCAGATACCCCAAAAATCACAGTCAAATAGAAGAGAAATCAGGCTTAATATGTTTTGTCTTTAGTTTATTTCTTTGAGTTTTTTTCAATTTGAGTAATGATTTTCTTCTCAATATCCATTAACAAATCAAGTAAGTCTGCAACCCCGATAAAGTGGCCAAAACAAGCTTTGTTATGTAGTTCATTTGTCTTACCTTTATGATGGTGATCAATTATCGCCTTTCGCCATTGGCTGGGATGAGCAGGCTCTTTTAAGTTAAATTGAAATACATTAAGGTGCGAAGAGGCATTTCTAATGTGTCTAAAGAACTCAAATATTTCTGAACCGTCGTTAAACTGTTTTACAGATTCATAGGCGGTATTGGCTAACATCATACAACATGCTGCTATATGCTTACTTTTGTCTATATTACCAGAGGTCGCTTGTTGGCGTAATTGATAAGGAGCAAGGTGTTTGCTTTGAGAAAAGGCACCTGGAAAGCTTAATATTTGTTGTGGATCTTCATAAATGTCGATATGTTCTTCAAAAATTACTGGGCAGCCACATAGTGATATAGAAAAGCTAGAAACAAGATCATAAAAATATAGGTCCTGGCTAAACTCATGTGATTCAACGGCTATCTTCATCATTGTTATCCGGTATCGAGGCTGCTATATAGTTATATTTTGCCATAAAAATATATCAATATTAACCAATAGGTGATGCTTTGCAGTACTTATCGATAAACGCTTGATGAGACGGCATCATCTCAACGTTTTTATCAACATTATTTTTTAGGCCGTGCAAAAAACGACCTAGCTCTTGCTCTGGCATCATATCAACAATTTGATGATAATTTTCAGGCACAATCCCTTGGCCAATCATACACTGTGTCCATGAATCGATACGGAACAACTCAGTTTCAGTGATACAAACACGCCCTGTCTCTTTAAATAATTCCATGCGGTGCGCTAGTGTTTCAGGCACATCCATATTTTTACAGTAACGCCAGAATGCAGTGTCGTCACGCTCGGTTGCTTTATAGTGCAAAATGATAAAATCGCGAATTCGTTCCATTTCTTCTTTTGCTTGATTATTAAATTCATCCACGTTGGCTTGGCTAATTTCATTATGCGGAAATAATCTCATTAACCGTAAAATTGCAGACATCATTAAGTGAATTGCCGTTGACTCAACAGGTTCAACAAAGCCACTTGAAAGCCCAATAGCAATACAGTTTTTGTTCCACTGTTTAATACGACGACCTGTTTTGTATTTAAATACTTTTGGCTCGTTTATCGCGGGGCTTTCTAAGTTTGACATCAATGAAGCAATTGCTTCTTCGTCACTTGTATAACGGCTACAGTAAACTAGGCCATTACCAACCCTGTGCTGTAATGGTATACGCCATTGCCAACCACAGTCACGCGCCATCGCTTGAGTATAAGGGCGAGGCTCACCAAATTTCTCTGTTTGTACAGCAACGGCTGTATCACAAGGAAGTAAGTGGCCGTAGCTTTCAAAGCCTGTATTTAAAGCTCCTTCGATAAGGCGACCAACAAAACCCGTACAATCAAGGAATAAGTCGCCCTCAATCACATCACCGTTTTCTAACGTGACACTTTCAATATAGCCAGAACCATCTTTTACCGTGACATCAGTGACTTTGCCTTCAATACGTTTTACGCCATTTGTTTCAGCAAAATTAGTTAAATACTCAGCATATAAACCAGCATCAAGATGGTAAGCATAGTTGAGTTGATTTTGTTTCGACATGCCAAATTTACCAGCGCGTGCAGCTTGGAGCTCTAGACAATAGTCGCCAAACTCGGCATCAAAGCCTTTTTGTAAACCTCCGACCCAAAAATGTTGGAATTCACCTGCCCAGCAAATTTTTCCAGTTTCACCAAAAGAGTGAATGTAGTTATCGTTTAACTTGCCCCAGTTTTTAAACTCAATGCCTAACTTGAAGGTGGCTTGAGTGGTTTTCATAAATTGCTGCTCATCAATACCAAGTAACTGGTTAAAAACTCTTAGGGGTGGAATGGTGGCTTCACCCACCCCAATTCTGCCTATTTCTTCAGATTCAATTAGGCATATTTCGAGGTTTTTTCCTAACAGTTTTGATAAAGCAGAAGCGCTCATCCAACCTGCACTGCCACCACCAACTATCACCACTTTCTGTTTTTTATTCTTTGTCATCGTTTACTCCAATATTTCTTATCTGTATTTGTTAAATAAGCGCTTATTTCAAATACAATTATGTTTAATTATCATAATTGTATTGTTAGCGTGTTTGAAAACCGTTAGCTCTAATATCGTTTAATAAATCTCTATGTTTAGGCAGGTGCTGCAGATACTTTTTAGTGAGTTCAGCGTTACTCTTCATATTTTTAAAGGCTGCGTCGTTTTCAGCCATAGTGGCTTGATAGCTAGATTGAGTTGTAAAGCCCATACCAGACAAAATATATTGATAACAAGGCGAGCCAAAAATTTCATTTGAGCGGTTAAAGTCATACTTCCAAGGAAATTGATGCTGCCATAAGGCTAAAGATTCTTGTAAAGAGTCAGGAATTGAATACGCCTTGCGGTTTTCAATCCAAAAATCTTCAGTGCGTTGGCTTAATACATAATGAAGCTTTAAAAACTCAATGATTTTGCCCCAACGGTAACTGAACTCTTCATTGAAGCGCTTAGAAATAATATCCATCGAGCTTCGTGTAGAGGGTAATTGATCACATAACCACTGTGCTGAAAGCTCTACCTGAACAATCGCAGAGGCTTCAAGTGGTTCAAGAAAGCCAGCAGATAAACCAATGGCAACACAGTTTTGTTCCCACGGGTGGTCTCTATGACCTGGTTTTACTGGGATTTTGGTGATTTCAGCGTCTTTAAAGCTTTCACCTAAGTAATTAAATAGCTCTTGCTCTGCTTGTGATTCTGTTACATGTTTACTCGAATAAACATGACCAATACCTTTGCGGTTAATAAGGCCTATATCCCAAATCCAACCAGCACTTGTTGCCGTTGACTGGGTCACCGTTGAAATTGGACTATGTTCATTTTCATAAGGAATTTGAACGGCTAGGGCAGTATCAACAAATAAGGTATCAAGTTTTCCAATGAAGGGTATTTGGTAATGCTCACCAATTAAAATACTTGAAAAGCCACTACAGTCAATGAACAAGTCACCATCAATATCACCATGTGATTTAGTTTTTAAACTCGCTATATCGCCATTGTTTGCACTATTTACTTTAATAACATCATCAAGAACATGGTTAACTGAGAACTTAGACATACAATGCTTTTTAAGTAAGTCAGCAAATTTGCCTGCATTTAAATGGTAACCATAGTTATTTACTGAGGCGTACTCAGGAGTTGAAATTTGCTTTGGCGCTAAGCCAAACTCACAGGCTTGCGCTTGGGTACAGACGGTATCAGCAAATGAAGCACTTTGGCTGTTTTGTTGCCAAAAAGGAACCATATTGGTTTGCATAAAATCACGAGGTGAAACAAAAGGGTGGTAGTAGCTATCGTTGTTACTTCCTGTTACCCAACCATTAAATTTAGTACCTTGCTTAAAGGTTGCATCGCACTCCCTAATAAATTCAGCTTCAGAAATACCTATAGCATCTAAGGTACTGCGCATGCTTGGCCAGGTACCTTCACCAACGCCTACAGGCTTAATTATTGGAGATTCAATAAGGGTGATGGTAATTTGTGAATTAGCTGCGGCTTGGTGTTTTGCTGAAAGTCTACTTGCTACCATCCAGCCGGCTGTGCCACCACCAACAATAACAATATTTTTGATAACGTCTGTCATTAGTTTGCTTCCCAAATAATCAATGTTGATCATGCTAGTTGATCTTAGTTTACTTAAAAATCAACGGCGGGGGTTGATTTTTAATGTAGCTTATTTTTATTAATCTAGGCGCACTTCTTAAAAAAAAGTTGCTCTTAGCTTCTAGTATGCTATAAATGTAAGCGCTTACATAGTAAAATATAAAATAAACTTATTTTTATAGAAGTGAAGATGAGCATATGAAAGGGACAGTTGATACTATTTTAATGCAGTCACTAGAACAAGGTGGCATGATGCTTTGCATAAAAGATATTAATAAATTAGTGCTAAGACAAAGTAATGATTGTAAAGTGCTGTGTGGTAATAGAGAAGGAGAGTTGTGTTTTGATGGTTGTATGAAGATATACGACAATGATAAAGAGCGACAGTGGAGCAGTTGGGGTAATAGAACCTACAGCAACTGTAACTTACGTGATGGCTACTTTGATGTAACTTTACTTTGCAGTGATGATCACCTAGTGACTATTTTGCAGCCGTTAGAAGAAAAACAAGCACTAGCTATAGAGCACTATCAACATATTGGTTTAAGTAAAAGAGAATTCCAGGTGATATCGCTTGTGGTGAATGGCTTATCAAATACTGAAATATGTCAGCAGCTTTTTATTACTAATGCCACGTTAAGAACACACTTAAATAAAGTTTATAGTAAAGTAAATGATGCAGGTTTATCCATTGAACATTTACCAAAAGGCAGGAGAGCTGCTAGGGTGAATTAATTCACCTGATGTTAATTTATATATAGGGTTAGGTGATATGTTGTCTAAACAAACAAGAGAAGTTAATCAAAGTAACTCAATAGCCAAGCGCATTACTCCAATTTTTCTTGTTTTTGCATGGCTTATATTAGCCAGTATAACTGAGCACACACCAGTTCAATTTATCTACTCTATTTTATATAGCTCTTTAGGTATTATCGGCGCAATTTTTGCCAATTTATCCGGTGCTGGTGGCGGTGTTGTTTTCATTCCGGTATTTAATTATTTAGGTTTTACTGACGGGCAGTCGCTTTCGACAAGTTTTACTATTCAATGTTTTGGCATGACCGCAGGCGCTATTGTGTGGAGTCGTTTTTATTATCAAAACTTTAGAGCAGATAATAACTGGCAAGTCTTTTTACCCATTATACTTTTAACAGCACTAATGTCGGTTCTTGGGCTTTGGACAGCCTATTCTGGCGTAGTTAATGCGCCATCAAGTTTATCAAATATATTCAGTGTTTTTTCAGTGTTACTGGGCTTAGCTTTGTTGTTACAGCTATTTTTGGTTAAGCAAAGCGACAACAATAGAGCACAGTTATCTGTTTTAGATTATACCTTACTGGTATTTGTTGGTTATTTTGGTGGCCTTATAACCGCTTGGTTATCAGTTGGCGTTGGCGAGTTGTTGGTGTTCTTTCTAATAATTAGAGGCTTTCATATCACCATGGCAATTGCTGCAGCTGTTGTTGTAACGGCTATTACTGTATGGTCAGCCTCAATTGAGCATTTATGGCTAAATAGCCAAACCGTTTGGCAAGTTGCTATGTTTGCAGGTCCAGGTGCTATTGTTGGTGGCATGCTAGCACAAACGTTAGCCGCTAAAATTTCTACAGCTCGATTAAAGTTATTACTGGCGCTATGGATTCTATTCATGGGTTTGGCATAAAAGGAGCAAAGCCACCTGAAAATAGATAATTAAGGAGCACTCTATTGGTTCAGGTTTTAGTCAAAATATAACACCTAAAAAACTTATGCCAGTTTGTGAAACTATTTGAATAGTAATGACTGAGTTCAAAGCAGTGTTTTTCACTATATTAGAGGGAGGCAAAGAGAATTTTTACAGGGTCTGATATGCGCTGAAAATTTTTATGCTTAACTTATCCATCCTTGGATAATAGCAATATTTTCTCTGATTACTTTACTGATTAAGCTATCTGCTTATTTTTTAGTTCAACCAACTTTTTGATATTGTTCAATGAAGCAACCACGAGAAATGCCGCTTGCAAAAAGCCTGCTTTATTCAGTTTCTCTAGCGCCTCTCCATTCAGGCTAGCCAACTTTTCTTCATGGATGGTGTAGTTGTCTTGTAATTGAATTTTTTGACCATTATTAAGTTCAATATCAACAGTAACAGGTTCAATAAGTTCAAATTCAGTAAATGCGGTAAACATGGCTTTGCTAAATTCAATGCCTTGATGAATTGAGTGCAATAGGCTGTTCATTTGCTGGGTATATTCACTTGGGCTGCCATCAGCAAGGAATATATCTTCCCCTTGAGTTTTACTGATGCGTGGGTTATCCATGTCGATATTAATCACCGCTTCTTCAACATGAACACTTTGTTGATTGTTGTTTTGAAAACCAATTAAGAAGGGGCCTTTTTTAACAGCGGCGGGAATATAGTTAGCGTTCCATTGCTCATCTTGTAAAAATAAGTTTTCACCTTGCTCAAAGCCAAAAACAGCAATTGAGCAAAAGTCATTAGTTTGTGGGTCTTTGCGAAACAATATTGGGTATTCACTGTGTACATCACCAAACTCAGTAGGGAAGGTGAGAGAACTGGCTATTGCATCACCTAGTAAAGCAGAGTGTTTAGTTTGCACTTTAATGTCTTGATGAGACTTGTTGTTTACGTGTTGATAGTTAGACATTGTATACCTCTGTTATTGTGTTGTATTTGTTGAAATTATTCTTGTTGCTGTAAAGCATATTCATCTAAAAATAAAAAAGCCGCAAGAAAAAATTATCCTGCGGCTTTTACTCATTTTAGCCTTTATAGCTAAAGTTATTCGTTAAAAGTCGTCACTTAGTGTGTAACAACTAGAAGTTATAACGCATGGCTATAGCGTAGCGAGCACCAAATTGTTCAAGCTGCCACAATTGCGCACTGGTTCTACCGTGAGCACGGAAGTTTTCACCAGTAAGGTTAATCCCTTCAAACGATACCGTTAAGTTTTCAGTAAATTCATAACCAATATTCAAATCAATTTGCGTATATTCTTCAACAAACTCAGGCTCAGAAGAAAAACGAGCAGCATTGTTTAAGAAACTATCACGCCAGTTATACGCTAACCGAGCATGAAAACCATAATTTTCATACATCATTACCACGTTGGCAGTGTCACTTAACCCTTGTAGAGCAAATTGAGTCACTGAAGGGGCAGCAGCTAAGTCAAAACCAATATCACCGTTGACTAGGGTGTAATTAGCTTGCATACCAAAACCTGTCTCGCCAAAGAAATGTTGTACTGCAAGCTCCCAACCATCAATTTTCGCGCTCTTGTTATTTACCGGAGACTGATATTGAAATAGCATTTCAGGGTCACCAGATTCAGGAAGGATATCAACATTGGCTTCATACCAGTTATCATTATGGCCATTGGCATAAATGGTTTCGCCTAACTGATTAGCGGCAACTTGTGAAAATAAGCTGGTCTCGTTTACTGAAATACCTGCAGCATTTAAGTCGGCAATGGCTTGACTGGCGCGAGGCCCAGCACTTGGGTCTAATAAGCCATAGAAGTTTTCGGTGACGGGAGCACTACCAACAAAGTTATCTACATCTTTTTGATAATAACCAACCGATACATAACTGGTATCTTCAAAGTACCATTCTGCTGATAAATCAATATTACTTGATTCCATAGGAACAAGTAGAGGATTACCACTGGATGCGCCACCAGGTTGCGAACCAGATAATACGGTAGGACCTGTTGGACCACCAGTAACAGTTGCAGCTGAGCTGAGCTGACCAAATGATGGACGAGCAATGGTTTTACTATAGGAAGCACGCAATTTAACATTTTCTACTACATCAATATCAAAATCAATGTTAGGTAGGAAGTGATCATAATCATTTTCTACTATGTAGTTTTCTTTGTTATTACTTGAGCCTTGAACAACAGTGAAGTCATTATTACTGTCCCACTTAACATACTGTGGTAGTGCAATGTTCGCTGTTGATGAAGTATCTGTGCTTTCATAACGAAGACCTACCACTAGGTTAAAGGGCATATCGTTAATTTCACCGGCGTAGTTTGCTTGTAAATAAGCTGAGAAGACGTCTTCTTCAATTAAGCGGTTAGTTTGTTCATCAGGGTTACGGTTAAAGGCAAAACCGTATTTATTTGCAGCCCATTCACCGATCATAGCAGCATCACCACGGAAACCTTGTGTCCAACCACCTTGTGTATTGTAATCATCAAATACACTAGCAAAATCAACCGGTGTTAAGAATCCTGCCGGTAATTCACCAGGGTTTTCTACTCCCCAATTTCCCATCGTATCGGTAATGTTAGATTGTACCGTATGGTTTGACATAGAGCGCGCCTCTATACCAAAGTTAATGCTTAAATCATGATCATCAAGCTCGTAAGTACCATCAATACGCGCTTGGGTGATTTCACTTAAGTTTTCAGAATAAGCGCGTTGCTGCATTGACGTACCCACATCGTCTTGATCAAGTATACCGTTACAGTTTAAGCCACCATTATCAATATTATCATCAGTTTTATCATCAATACGAGGATCACAATCGTTAAAACCAATATGAATTGTGGGTAAACCATTGGTGTAGTTTGCACCTTGTTGTGCTAACACATTAGCGCCAATACCTGTCGTTAGTGAATTACCATAGCCTTGAGTAGGGGTACTTTCTGCAGAAGAGTCATGAAAATCAAAAGTTAACCCTAAATAATCATTTACTTCCCAGTCAATCTGTAAACCAATTGAATGGTTTTCAGTTTGAGAGTTACGGTTTGCTTGACCAAATGCCATATCACGTGGTGCTTGGTCGCGCTTATCTTCTCGGTAAATAACCGGCGTTTGGCTAATGCCATCATCAAACGTTAACGCACTTTTATAATCAGACATCCAAATTGACATTTCAGAGCGGTCTTCATTTTTCTCTAAATTGGCATAGGTATAATCTAATGTTGCAGTAACGTTTTCCATTGGTCTATATTGCAATGTTAATTGCGCATTGGTACGTTCACGCTCTCTATCAGACATATAATAAAGCATGTTTGACGGTAAGGCGTGTGTGCCACCTAGTGCTGGCGCATTAGTAAATTGTGTTGGGGTATTTGGTGTGGCAGTATCTGGTACCATATCTGGTATGGTGCCATCCCATTGTGAAGCGCGCCATTGGGCAACTTCAGCCCCAGCAGTGCCACTATCACGTTTTGAGTAGCTACCATTTAAAGAAATTCCAAAAACTTCTTCTTCATCTGTCCAACTGACTATACCCGAGAATTCAGGGGTAATATCTGCGCCTTCAATGACCGTGGTGTCATGCATTGCTTTAGCGCCAACACTGGCAACAAAACCAGGGTTATCTAGCGGTTTAGCCGTGTTAATATTGATTGTTGCACCCATACCGCCAGAAGCAACATCAGCTTTACCGGTTTTATAGACTTCAACAGATTTCACAGCATCAGAAGAAAGGTTATCAAAACTATAAGCACGAGTATCTGAGGCACTACCACCGCTAGGTAAAGAAGAACCCGGCATAGTACGACCATTTAAGGTAATCATGTTATATTGTGGACCAAAACCACGAACGGTTACTTGGCTACCTTCTCCGTTATCACGGTTAATTGAAACACCAGTAATACGCTGTAAGGATTCAGCTAAGTTGGTGTCTGGGAATTTACCTATATCTTCTGCTGATATAGCATCAACAACACCTGATGCATCACGTTTTAATCGTGTAGACTCTTTTATACTTGAACGCATACCGGTTACGGTAATAACTTCAACGTCTTTTTCTGTACTTGCTTGTGCTTGTTCTGCTGATATCACGGGTAATGTTGTTACCCCTAATATCAAGGACAGACTTGTGGCTATCCTTGTTTTGATGAATTTTTTCTGACTCATGTTGCTTCTCCAGGCTTTCTTAAACCATTTTTTAATTATGCAATCTATGTGTAAGCAGCTTTACTTGTTTGTAAAAATCCATAGAGTAAATCAAAACAATGTAAGCGCTTACATCTAACTTAAAAGAATAGTAAAACAAGGTCAATATTTATTTTAGATTAAATTGAAAAATATGGCGTCTCTTGATGTTTAAATACTAATAAAAATAACCACCCCAAAATAAAGTCAAACAATTTACTTTATTTAAATCAATGTCTTATGTTTTGGTTTTAGATTGTTTATATGTGCTCTCAGGTAATTTAATTTATTTAAGTTAGCTTTGTAAGCGCTTACATTTTTGTGTTTGTTTTCACAAAATTAAAGATTTAAAGCGCATTTTCACAAATAAAAATAACTACCTTTGTAAAAAAACAAATAAAAGAGAGGCTCAGTTGAACTTTTCTGATTGTTTTTTTCAGTTGTTAATTATACAAGTCAATTAATTGATCGCTTAGCGAGAATTAAATGGCTTAAAGGTAAGGCATGGATTGAAGAAAATACCGATATAACTGATAATTTTTACATTTTTGATAGCTATATTTTTCTTCAAGTAATTTTTATAACTCTTTAAAAAAAACAGGGTGTTATCGTGTTTTGTAAGTCCGAGTATAGTTTTTGATAAAGTTGAACGTTCAAATTTGAGTTAATTTGTAAGTAGAGACGACCCCCTAAAGTGTAATTGCTAATGTGCGCTAGCTCGCAAAGAGTAATTACTAATAAAAAATATTTAACCTTACTTATATGAAACATAAATCTGGTGGAAATATTCAAGGGGATAGTTGGATGGAAAAAAAATTATTAATACAATTACAAAAGAATACCTTTAAATATTCTTTAATTGCTTCAACGATTATTGGGTTGTGTTCTGTGTCTGCTTATGCAGCAGAAGACTCTAATAAAAAAGATAAGATCGAAGAAGAAACCATTGAAGTTATCGAAGTTAAAGGCCAGCGTGGCAACTTAATTTCGGCGCAAAATATGAAAATGGAAGCAGATACCGTACTAGATGCTATTTCAGCAGAAGATATGGGTTCCTTACCTGATAGAAGTGTATTAGAAGCTATTTCTCGTATGCCAGGTGTTGCTATTGAGCGCTTTTCTGCAGCAGATGACCCTGATCACTTTGGTGTTGAGGGTGGTGGTGTTGTTGTTCGTGGTTTAACTCATGTGCGTAGTGAATTTAATGGCCGCGATAGTTTTTCGGCTGATTCAGGTCGAGGGTTAAGTTTTGAAGATGTTTCTCCGGAGCTAATGGGCTCGGTGGAAGTATTCAAAAACCAAACGGCTGATATGATTGAAGGGGGCATTGCTGGAACGGTAAATCTTAACACTCGCAAGGCGTTTGACTCTGATGGTCGTGTCTTTGCGTTCTCTGCTGATGCTACTTATACCGATATGCGTGAGGAAACCTCACCGACATTTTCTGGTTTGTATAGTGATATTTTGACGCTTGATTCTGGACGTTTAGGTTTTTTGCTTAATTACTCCAACTCAAAAATGAAAGTTGAATCTAACGGTACTCAAGTGGGACGTTATCAAGAACAACCCTATCAAGGACCTGATGGGCAAGCCCTTTATGTACCTGATTCAGCTCGTTTAAGTAAAAAGCAAGATGATCGTGAACGCGAAGGTTTTGCTAGTTCGTTACAGTGGGAAAATACCGATAAAACAATTTTATTTACTGGTGAATATATTCGCTCACAAGCGAGTCTGGTTTGGAATGAGAATGCGATTGAAATGGCTGATGGTGTGGACGCAATGCTGCCAGTAGAGGGTACAACATTTGAATTTGATGAAAATGGTTACTTTGAAAGTGGTGTCATTACCTCGGTTGCAGGCTGGCGTGGTGATGGCGCTCCTTCGCGCTACGGTATGCAACATGCGCTGGTAACACGTGTAAGAGCTGAAGAATCAACGGTTAACGATTACAGCTTCAATGTTAAATTTACCCCTAATGATAGTTGGGCAGTTAATTTTGATGTTCAATACATTGATTCAACAATGGAAATTGAAGATGTTTCTGTAGCGGGTGCTACTCGAGCTGTCGTTGGTATGGATCTTCGTGGCAGTGGCTTACCTGATGTGACCTTTCATCACCCAGGTTATGATGGTCAAGCTGATTATACACCAGGTACACCATTTACAGATACCAGTACTACATTCTGGCGTAATGTTATGGATCATGTTTCTGATAATGAAGGAACTGAATTTGCTAGTCAGATAGATGCAGAGTATACCTTTGATGATGGCATGGTTAAGTCGGTAGAATTTGGGGCTCGTTACTCAGATCGCCAACAAACGACTAGACAATCTATGTGGAACTGGGGCGTATTATCAGAAGGCTGGGCTGGTGGCCCGATTTATTTTGATAAAACTAATATGCCTTATGACAATGTGAGTTTTGATAATTTTGCTCGTGGCGGTGTACTAAACACTGAAGGAGGGAATAATTTTTTATTCCCTTCTTTAGCCATGATTCAGGATTATCAAAACTTACCAGAAGCTGTTGCTGGGGCTCAAGCGGTTAGTTGGGGCTGGAGCCCTCTTGCCAATCGTGGTGATGCAACAGGTCACTTTGTGCCAAATGAAATCAATGAGACTGAAGAAACGAGTACTGCAGCCTATTTCAAAGTGAATTTTGAAGGTGACATTGGCGGTTATGATTATAGCGCCAATATTGGTTTACGCTACGTCAAACTTGATAATGGTACTCATGGTTTTTTGAGCTTCCCTGATGAAATTCCAGATGGCTATGTGCCTGATGACGGCATAGATATAAGAGAGGTACTTAATCCAGAACAACTCGCCTTTGGTAACGGTGCTTCTGAAAAGTTGGTTGCCTCAAGTGATTATAGCAATGTACTGCCAAGTGTTAATTTTAAGCTAAACCTCACCGATGAGTTGTTAGTGCGATTTGGCTTTTCAGAAGCAATCGCTTTACCGTCGCTAGGGCATTTGCGTAACTATGTTGGCATTGGTGGTCAAGATATGCAGATCACTTATGATCCAGATGTACCTGTAGGAGAAGAACCTATTGCTGTATATGCTGAGTATGAACGTTATACCGCAAGCTCAGGTAACCCATACTTAAAACCCATGGAATCATATAACTATGACTTATCATTAGAGTGGTATTTTGCTGAAGCAGGCTCATTAACTGCATCATTATTTTATAAAGACTTATCTAACTACTTTATTAACGGTGTATCAGTTCGAGATTATACCAATAATGGTGTTACTCAAGAAGTTGAGGTTTCTGGTGCTACTAATGGTGATGAAGGCTCAATTGCTGGTTTTGAAGTTGCATACCAACAATTTTTTGATAACTTACCAGGGGCATTTTCTGGTTTAGGGGTGCAATTAAACTATACCCATATTAATGAAAATGGCTCGCCAAACTCTGGTTTAAATGACTCTAGTGGTAATTCAGATGCGGCTGGAGATATAGCTTTTGATGAGTTACCGCTGGAAGGATTATCAGAGCAAAATGCCAATGCTGCACTGCTTTATGAGAAGTTTGGCATTTCAGCGCGTATTGCTTATAACTGGCGTTCAGAGTACTTGCTAACCACTCGTGATGTTATTACTACCTTGCCAATATATAACACCGCAAATGGTCAGCTAGATGCCTCAATATTTTGGGAGGTAAATGACAGCTGGAAAGTCGGTCTACAAGGCACCAACCTTAATAACAATGTCACAGAAACCTTAATGCAAGTAAATGCAGAGGGTGACAAGCAGACACGTTCTTGGTTTACCAATGATCGTCGTTATAGCTTAGTAGTTCGTGCGACTTTTTAACGAGTAGCATAATTGGGGCTGTAGCAATTAATAGTACAGCCTCTTAAAGTTTTGTGGAAAATGATGACATCGACATTTATCAACCCCTGCGCTCTCCCTAGTACTCTTTGATAGTAGGGACAGCACTTTGCTTTAGAATAACTATGCTGGAGGTAATGATAGATCAAGAAACAACACAGCAAAAAACATTAATAAGATGGTTATTGTTGGTGGTACCGCTGCTTAGGTAACCGCCGCAACCATTCTACAAATTTCACTATGTAAAAACGGGTCTTAATAAAAATGATTTTGTTAAAAAGACTAAAGGAATTTAAGTCGGCAGAAACGATGCCGAGCATAAAGATTTTATGAAAAATCAAAGTACATTAATATCTTAATAAACAATAATTAAATTCGCTTTAATAATCACTTGCGAAAATAATTGCTAGCTATTATGGTTAACAACAACAAAATGAAAGCGCTTACATTTTTTGTTATTAGTTACAATAATGAAATAAAAGGTTAGGAAATGAACATTATATTAGAAAAGTTGGTATTGGTTATTACAGTACTTGCACTCTGTTCTTGTGGCGATAAACAAAGTCGGCTAGAACCAGAATTTAGCAAAGTATTATCATCAAGTCGTCTTACTACGGTTGAAACCGATGTAGAAGCAATGTTATCCAAAATGACCTTACCTGAAAAAGTATCTTTGGCTCATGCCAGTGGGAAATTCCACGTTAACGCTATTGAACGTCTCGGTATTCCTGAAATGTGGCTATCAGATGGGCCACATGGAGTTCGCCACCAAATAGAACGTCACACATGGGATTCAGCGGGTTGGACTGACGATCACGCAACCTATTTACCTCACCTTACCTCGGTTGCTGCCAGTTGGGATAAAGACATTGCTGCCTTACATGGGCAAGTGTTAGGTGCAGAAGCACGTGAACGTAAAAAAGATTTTATTTTAGGCCCTGGGGTTAATTTGGCTCGCCTACCTTTATACGGTAGAAACTTTGAATACATGGGTGAAGATCCGATTTTAGCGGCGAAATTAGTGGTGCCACAAATAAAAGCCATTCAAGCCAATGATGTCGCCGCAACAGTGAAGCACTACGCTTTAAATACTCAAGAATTAAATCGTACTGGCGTCAATGCTAAACCGGATGAACGCACGTTAAGAGAAGTTTATTTGCCGGCATTTGAAGCGTCAGTAAAAGAAGCGAATGTACTCGGTATGATGGGCGCATATAATGAATATAATGGCACTAACGCTAATCAAAGTAAGCATCTAGTGATGGATATTTTAAAAGGCGAATGGGGCTATAAAGGAGTACTGCTCAGTGATTGGCATGTTGACATCAATACCTATGATGCAGCAGTAAATGGTTTAGATTTAGAAATGGGTACCCAAGTTGATAATTATCAGGACTATTTTTTGGCTAAACCGTTTTTAGAAATGATTCAAGCGGGAAAAATTACTGAATCTGTGGCTGATGAAAAAGCAAGACGTATATTAAGAGTACAACACACCATTGGTATGTATGACAAGAATCGTTTACCGGGGGCAAGAAATACCAAGGCTCATCAAGCGGCTGCACGTAAAATTGCCACTGAAGGTGTAGTTTTATTGAAAAATGATGCAGTGGGCGTAAAACCTGTTTTACCATTAGGTAAAAAACAAGTGAAAAATATACTTGTGCTAGGCCCAAATGCGGATAAAAAACATGGCACTGGAGGAGGCTCTTCAGAAGTAAAATCTTTATATGAAGTAACACCGTTAGAAGGCTTAAAAGCTAAGTTTGGTGAAGATGTAAATATTACCGTAATGAGAGCACGCAGTAGTGAGTTAGGCGCAATTGCCAGTGATTATGTTGAGAGTCGCCATTGGACTGGAACACCTGCTTGGAATGTATTTTACTTTAAAGAGTTGGCTCGTAAAAATGTAATGGATAGAGCTTGGATAGTTGATTCCAAGTTTAAAGCTAAAGATACAAGTATAACTCAGTACATAACAATGTCAGCTAAGATCAAGCCACTAACGACAGGTCTACATCAGCTAAACGTTGAAACACTAGGTGATTTTCAATTAAAAATTAATGATGACGTGATAATTGATCATCAAGTTAATGCTGAGCAAGGAAGTACCGATAAGTTAACGCATGGAATCGAATTAAAAGCAGGTGAGTCTTACGCTTTTGAAATTCAATATAATGGCAATCGACACTTTACTTTAGGCTGGAATGCGCCAGGTGAATTGTTTAGTAGCGAGGCTGAATATATTGCCGCGGCTAAACAAGCAGATGCAGTTATTTACTATGGTGGTTTAAGTCATGGTGACGACAGAGAATCAATTGATCGTCCAGATATGAAACTTCCTAATTCCCAAGATGAAATTATTAGTAAGCTTATAGCTGCTAATGAAAAAACGATAGTATTTCTGGTTGCTGGCTCAGCAGTTGAGATGCCATGGGCAGAAAGAGCAAATGCTATAGTTTGGGGCTGGTATGGTGGTATGGAAGCAGGTCATGCTTTTGCTGATATTTTAACGGGTGATGTTAACCCAAGCGGTAAAATGCCAATTACTTTACCGGCACGTCTTGAAGATACAGCACCCATAGCACTAAACGATTATAATGCTAAAGAAAGCTTATACACTGAAGGTGTCTTTATTGGTTACCGTTGGTTTGAACAACAAGCAATTAAGCCAATGTTTTCATTCGGACATGGCTTGTCCTATACTGATTTTTCTTTATCAAATATCAAGTTGTCTACTAAAAATATGGCAGGCGATGACAAGATGACCGTAACGGCCACGGTTACTAATACCGGGCTAATTGATGGTGCAGAAGTGGTTCAATTATACCTTCACGATAAAGAAGCTAGTGTTGATAGGCCTATTAGAGAGCTTAAAGGTTTCGCTAAAATTTATTTAATTGCTGGCGAAAGTAAAACGGTTAGTATCGAATTAAATAAACGCGACTTGTCTTTTTGGGATGTAAATACCAATGACTGGCTTGCAGAGTCTGGCGAATTCGAGGTTCAACTTGGTAACTCGCTTGATAACATTTTACTTCAAGACTCTTTTACTTATAAAAATTAAGGTAATTTAACCACGTGTATTTTATTACAAGCAAAGGGACTTAGGCTTATTGCCGTTTGGTTTCTTTGTTTTTTATTTGTTAGCACTACAACATACAATCTAAATATTATAAGAGCATAATTATGGGGTTTTTAGCTAAGGCCAACGTTTTGAAATTGATTTTAATCTCTATTATTACAATTTATGATGTTCAGGCAAGCCAGCTTTTAACGGATAAAAAACGTTTTTGTAATCAAGCAACTAGCTGTATCAAAGTGTCAAGGTTAGCTTATCAAGATAAGTTACATGGTTTTTGGTTAGGGCAAAGTATTGCTAATTGGACTGGTTTAATTACTGAAATGGATAAAGTGGGTACGCCCGCTACCATGCCTTTTTATACAGACAATGATTGGGGGCGAAAAGACTTGCCTGCTATGTGGGGGCAGGGGGTGCCGCACAGTGATATCATAGACTTCTTTTTTGTGTTCAATAAAACGCCTTGGGGATCAGATGATGACACAGATATTGAATACATGTACCAGTACTTACATGAATATCACCAAACAACGTTGCTAACGGCAAAGCAAATTCA
The DNA here is from genome assembly GCA_030754235.1 of Litorilituus sp. Taxonomy (GTDB): domain Bacteria; phylum Pseudomonadota; class Gammaproteobacteria; order Enterobacterales; family Alteromonadaceae; genus Colwellia. Next base: position 219,238 of record JASMAS010000070.1, on the reverse strand, counting down.
GCAAGGGTGGTTAACGCATACCTATTCAGAAACTGATGCTCCTTTATTTACAAAATTTCCTGATGATAAGCCCGTCAAAGAAAATTTTCTGTGGGAGTCTAATCAACAAGCCCGTAAGCTTATGGCTAAGGGGTTTTTGCCTCCTGCTACCAGTGAGCCTGTCAATAATGACAAATATATGATGATTGACGCCCAGTTAACCACTGAAATCTTTGGTTTACTGTCACCAGCAAGGGAAGATGTGGCGCTAAAAATGGCAGAGTTACCAATTCGCACATCGGCTAACTATGATGCCTACTGGATATCACAATTTTATGTTGTGATGCACGCCCTAGCCAGTAAGGTTGATAAAGCATTTAACCTAAAACAACAAGTATTGTGGATGGCCGATCAAGCAAGAAATATTTTACCCGAGCGCTCAACTTCTGCTTATATGTATGATTTTATCAAAAAGTCGTATTTGAACAATCCTGACAAGGATGATTGGGAGAAAACCCGTGACGAAGTTTATCGACGTTATCAAGTTAATCATGCCGATGGCTATGTCTACAAAGATCCATTTGAGGCAGGCATTAATTTTGCGGCGAGTTTAGTGAGTTTATTTTATGGCGAAGGAGACATTGTTCGAACTATTCAAATCGGCACGTTAGCAGGCTGGGATTCAGATAACCCAACAGCTACTTGGGGAGGTTTGTTAGGCTTTATGATAGGGCAAAAAGGGGTGAGCAAAGCCTTTAAACAAAATAATTTGTCAGAACATTATTGGATACATAGAACTCGCAGAAACTTTCCTGATCACACAGCAAATCAATCGGGAGAAGACTCTTTTTCAGCCATGGCTAAACGAGCCATTCAGCTTATTGATCTGGTTGTCGTTGAAAAAATGCACGGTCATGTAGATTTGACTAATAATGTTTGGCATATTCCTAATAGTTAATTTTTCGAAGTGGAATTATTCTTACAGCACAAGTAGCCATCACTATCTTTGAGGTAATATGCAAAGCAAACTGTTTTCACATGGTAATGCTTAACTCGGTAACGGATAACAGCATTAAATCTTGTATTAATGCGAGGTTTTTAGGGAGGCCTAGACTTGTGTTTATGTCTGTGATGACTTGTACTAATGGCTATTGTCATCTCATAAAAATAACTAATAAATAGAGCGGTTATATGTTTAAAAGTCATAAATTTTTGCTCTTGTTTTATTTTGTTAGTTGTAGTTTTCTTGCCTTTTCTGAGGGTAAATCAACTAGTGTTGAGGTTATGTCGCTCAATATTTATGGCTGGAAAACTATGCCTCAGTTTAGTAGCGATTATGCCAAGCTTATCAACGAGCATAAGGTTGATATACTGGCTATACAGGAAGGCGTGGAAGATTGGCAGTTATCAACCCGCATGCCTACAAACTATAATCGTGCCAAAACGCTGCAAAACTCGCTGGGTAAGTGTTGGCAACGTTCATTTCAACTATTTGTAAATCGTTGCCAAGGTAATACATTTATTGACTCTGGTCGATTTGACCTTACTGATGGTATCAATGTAACGCGAACAGGTGAATATGCTGTTATTGCCAATGCCACAAGACAGTTTTTGGTTATCAATGTTCATTTTGATCACCAAAGCAAGGAAATCAGGCTTTTGAATGCCGCAGAAACATTGAATCAGATTGAGAATTACCATCACTACCCACAAATAGTGCTAGGGGACTTTAACCACCAGTGTACCGGAATGTCAGCGTTATTAACTTCAGTAAAGAAACCACTAGAGTTAGTTGTTGATGCAGGAATTGATTGCCTCTTTATTAATGGCTTTACTAGTAAAGGTAAGGTTATTGATGCTTATCCTTCAGATCATCCTGCTGTCTTGGGCAGGTTGACGTTTAACTAAGTCTAGGATCTCACTTTCAGTTGAGCTTGACTCTAGCAAGTTAAAGGAATACCCCCTACTTATTGAGTAGGGGTGAAACGGGTTTGTTGAAATGGATTAGGGGTGATTAGGAGCCACCAATATATCTTTTTCAGGCCCCCAAGTACGGGTGATGCGATCGTAGGTGCTGAAAGAGCCGGCATCATCCCAAAATGTAGCACCTACACCATACTCAGTTGCATATTTGACATGTGAGTCTATATATTGCAATCGATCTTCTTGATTACAAACATTTTCAGGTGCAATAAAATCAAACTTGGCTACACCAAACTCATTTACTGTTACTGGGATATCATGAGTGATAGACCACTGTTGTGCTTGTTTGTAGATATTCTCGAGTTCATTGGCATCAGTTTCGCTTCCCCAGCGTTGTAAACATTGGCCGGCAAATGCCCAAGGGTCATAGGCGTGGAAGTTGCCTATTAAATACTCATCTTCAGTATCAGGGATTGCTGCTGACAATAGAGCTCCAATAGGCGTGAAGCCATTGCCAGAAAAAACGACTAGCCTGTTGGGGTTAGCGCGTCTAATAATATGTAATATGCGAACGTTTATTTCATCGACTTGTGAGACACTTAAACCATTTGGTTCGTTTAAAACCTCAAACATCAATTTTGCTGACTTTTGTTTAAAACGTTCAACAATTTGTAGCCAAATGGCATCCAATCGATTGCGTTTACTTTGGCTAGTATAATCCGTTTTTATCCAGTTATCATGGTGAGCATTAAGGATCACATATAAGTCATGTTCTAAAGCCCAGTTAACAACGGTTTCAACACGATTTAGCGCTGCTTCATCAATGGTGTATGGCGCTGTTTTTTGGCTTCTATTATCCCAAGTAACAGGTATTCTTACGTGCTTAAATCCTGCCGTGTTAAAGTCGCTAAGAAATACCTCTTGTGCTTCAGGAGCCCACTCACCTTCATAAGGCGCATCGAGAGTATTCCCTAAGTTAATGCCTATTCCCATTTCACTGACCGCGGTTTTGGCTGATATAGGGTTTGGCTCTGTGACTACGTCCACTTCAGGAAGTTCAAAAGGTAATTCAGCTACTGGTGGTACAAAGCTGCCATCGTCTGGTTTAAAAGTGATAGAATCAATATTGAAAGGGCCTGATGATATATCAATACGAAGTATATGAGCTCCTTCTGCTACTTCAATTGCTGCCACGTCATGTTGTTCAAAGGTTTGCCAACCCCCTGTTTGATTAACCAAATCGGTACCCACTTGATTACCATTAAAAAGAACTGAATAACTTGCGCCATTCTCAAATGAAGCCACTTGGGTTGAAATTATATACCTGCCAGCAGTTAGCACCACATCATATTCTAACCACTCCCCGATTTCAGTCCAGCCAACACAGTAACCGCTTTCATCAGTTAATGCTTCGATGTCCACATCATCATTACGAAAGGTGTTACCTTCATTGCCAGGGGTTGCGTCAAAGAATCTTACGTAATCCTCAGCTTCAATTGAAAGCAATGTTGCCGAATTGACTGGTGTTTCTGGTGTTATTGATGTGCTTGGCACTGTAGACTGAATTGGGATATGAGATGGATTATCTGAAGACGAGCCACCACAAGCGCTTAACAGCAGTAAGACGGTGAATATTAATGCAGTTTTAAAAGCACTGCCTTGTAGATTTGAACATGTAATATTTGATTGATTACGAGTTATCATTTTACATACCTGTATAGTAAATGAATAAAATGTGTAGGGTTAACATAACGGATTGAAATTAAATATATTAAGTCCGCTGTTATCTCGACTATTTGATTAAAATCTGATTTATGACGCGGTTGGTTTTTAATAAATTTTAGGCAAGCTTTTTAAGCTTATGATCAGCAATAAGAGTTACCCGTTAGGGCAACTCTTTGAATTTCAGCGAGCATTATTGACTAAGTTTACTGACAATTACTTACCAAAGTCCACGAGGCGTCGCTACCAGGTTCACTGCTTGTATACCAGTTGGCGGTATACAACTGATCTGAAAATAGCATTTTGTCGTCTGCGTTTTGATGCGTGTTAGCTCCGCCTTCTATATCATTACGTTGCCAGTTAGGGTAGCTTGGTACACCTTGACATGCGCCAGATCTATTGGAGTTGTCATCAAGGGCTTTGATTTCAAACCAGTTGAAGTTCCATCCATCAGCTGCTGTGGACACAATAGCTAATTCAGAAGTACCTAGAGGTAAGCTAACGATGTGACTGACTGTCGTCCAATCTTGCCATCCACCTGTAGCGGGGACTTCAACAGAACCATATACAGTGTCGCCACCTGGTTGCTCTAACTTCAAGCTACTGCCTGAAAGCGAGGCAACACGATATGAAACAGCGTATTGACCAGAAGTACTTACAGGTAAGCTCAGGTTGCCATAAGTCATCCAGTCATCAAGGTCAATATAACCAACGTTTGAGCCACCTGCATGATCTTGGGTTGCTTGAGTTTCAACACCGTCCATAGCTAAGAAGCTTTCAGCTTCGACTCGCCCCGATGTTGGGCAATTGCTGCTACATGGCTTGTTGTCATTATTACTATCAATAGCTAAGTAGTTAATGTTCCAACCGCCAATGTCAGCAGCAATAGCAATCGTTTGCGATCCTGCGGGTAAGCTTACTGTGTGACTTACATTTTGCCAGTTTTGCCAACCCCCAGTATTAGGTACGGTTACCGTGCCATATGACACTTCACCACCGCCTTGCTCAAGACGAATAACACCACCTGCACCATCAGAAGCAACCCGGTAGGTTACTGTTACGTTACCAGCTTGCGGCATATTGATATTATAAGTTAACCAATCACCGTCATCCACGTAACCAATATTATCGCCACCGTCAATGTCTAACGTTGACTCAGTTTGTATACCTGATGCTTGACAGAAGTGTTCGGCTTGTAAGGTACCTGAATCCGATAGCGCTGTGCATGGACCATCGATAATATCTCCAGTACCAGTGTTACCTGTACTTAGAATTTCTTTGATGAACTTAGCAGAATCTTTGTACTCGCCATCCCCCCAGAACATAGAGGAGTTTTCAACTTCACCTTGAGCATTAAAGTCCTTATCCATGTAAGCCCACATAGCACTACCAATTCCGTTTGCACGCAATAAATCAATCCATGCCCACGTTTCATCGTAATTTACATCGCCAGCGCCGTTAGCGTTAGTCACTCCCCATTCTGTTGCAAAAATGGGTACTCCACCGTTTAAAGCATTTTGCGTTATCGCTCGATTAGCCCCTTGATGAGTACCTGAATAAAAATGGACGGTATAGGCCATATTTGATACGTTAGCCATGTTACCGACAACATCGTCTACCTCAGCAGACCACTTAGGTGTTCCCATAATAATTAAGTTATCAGAATATTGACGAATAAAATTACCAATCTCTTCTGCATAAGGCTTTAGTTTGTCATTCCAACCAACAAAATTACCGCTACTACAATCATCCCAAGCACATGTTGGCTCGTTATATATTTCAAAAATAACGTTGTTATATCCACCCCATTTTTGCGCCACTATAGCAAAAAAAGCTTTCGCATCTTCCCAATTTTGATGGGCAATATGGCTGTGATAATCAATGATTACGTACATATCAAGATCAATAGCTGCTTGTACGACCACATTTAACCTGTCTATGTTTGCTTGCCAGTCTGTTGATAAACTCCCCGGCTTACCATGGCCAATCGCTGCACGTACTAAATTAGCGCCAAATTCATTTTTAATGCGTTCTACATTTTCAGCAGTGTAGTATTTATCTCCTCCCCAACCAGTGTTACTCCAAAAAAGAGAAATTCCTTCTAATGCTCGACCATTAACTTCGCCACCCACCAGTACCTTATTACCTTGAGTTGTTAATGGTGCTACAGCTAATGCTGATGTAGAGGCAATTATACTTAAAGCGGCACACCCGGTAAGTAAGTTGCGTAGTAATTTTGTGACTTTTTTGGGTTTTTCTTGTGATTTTTTAAGCACATTTATTTGTAATAATTCAGTATTCATTTTTACTCCAGAGCTTGGTTATAATTATATTTTCTGGTCCTTCATTTCCTAAGACATCATAGTCATGGTTACTATGCTGATAAAAATAACTGAATGCGTACCAAGTTAAGGTGTTTTGTAAAGTTGAACAATTTTTAATGTTGTTTTTTTGTAGGGTGTTGTTTAGATTGTTGTTTTTTTATGCGTCTCAACTTTCTATCTTTGAAATATATACAGATGGCACGCTAAAAATAATTAATTCTCTTGGATTTTGTTAACTGAGAAATTGATTGCATTAATCAATCATTAGGAGAAATGTTTAAGTTTTGGCTATAGCGATATTTTTTGCCACAGTGCATGGTGAGAATTTTGCTTTATCTTAAACATGCCCAAGCAAATAGTTGATGATATAAGCGGTTCATTATGTGCTTAATACTTATGGTGTTATTTAACGCTAAAGCTTTGTCGAAATTGTGATGGAGTTTGATCTGTATCTACTTTAAATAAACGATTAAAGCTACTTTTGCTGTTATAGCCAGCAAGAAAAGCTATCTCAATAATAGATTTCTCAGCCATATTCGGATCAGACAAATATCCTTTAACTTCTTTTAATCGGTAATTATTGATGTATTCGAAAAAGTTTACGTTAAATTCTCGGTTGATTAAATTTGATAATGATTTCGGTGACATTGAAACTTGTTGAGCTAAGTCATCTACCTTAAGTTGATTATCCAAATAAGGGCGTTTTGTCTTCATATAGTTACTTACTCGAGTTATTTGCTCTGTTGAGTACGTTACTTGCGATGACTGAAGGTTAACACTTTCTAGGGCTTCTTTATTAAGGCGTGGGATTGTACGTGAATCAGATAATGCAAAAAATAATAAGGCTGACGTTAATAATAACTGCCCATAGTTTGTCAGTACACCGAGTAAGTTAAAGTTGATTAATTGCACCACCTCCTGATCCATTAACTCTGACACTAGAGTAAACATGATTAAATACAATTCAGCCCATGATCTAAGTATAATAAAACCAATGACCAGTAATTTTAACCACGCATAATTGATAGGATCAGGATTAGAATAGGCAGCAGGCATTTTTGCTTGGTACGATTGAATGGTAAAAAAAGCCCAAAAACCAAATGAAGTACGAATAAGGTTTCTTAAATGTTCATAGTATTGAATATGCTCAGAGCGAAGAAATAACAGGAAATCTGCGCCTTGTTTTGCTTCAAACAAGATATTTACTGTCATTATCACAAAAAAGTAGATGAGTAATGGCAACAACAGCACTATATCTTGTTTTTTAAAAGTCATATTTTGATATAGAGCCGAGCGAGTATATAAAAGTAATAAAGGCCCTTCTATCCAAAAAGAGATTTCTAATGTAGCAAATATTGCGGGTATGTGCTCTAGTGCCCAGTTATGAAAACCAGCGCCGTATAACGAGATAATGAAGGCTGACAATCCGGCTTGAGATAATAAAAATGCACTTAACCACAAGTAGGTAGCATTACGCCTTGTTGTTAATATTAAAATAGCAAAGAGCAAACATATATAGAATACGACTAATAATGTAATATCGTGTGTATTAAAAAGTACATTTTTCATAGTGTTTTACTCGTGTTAACTAGCTGAATAAACGCTAAGCTATTGATGTTTTTTTAGTTGTTCTTTTCGATATTGTGATGGAGTTACACCAACCAGCTTTTTGAAAAAAGTATTGAAGGTAGCTTTGCTATTAAAGCCAACTTGAGCCATTATTTCTATGATGGTAACTTTTTCATATTTTTCGTTTGCGAGTAACTTTTTTGCCTCATCAATTCGGTAGCCATTAATAAACTCGAAAAAGTTTTTTTGAAAATGTCTATTAATCACTCGTGAAAGTTGCCGCGAGGGGAGATCTGTTTTAGCGGCTAGGCTATCTAAATTCAATAGGGGCTCTAAAAAGGGTTTTTGGGTCGTCATATATAAAGTTAAATGATTAACTTGTTCCGCGGTTATGTTTGGTTTTTCTTGCGAAAGTACTCTTGGGTTATCAACGCCATAAAATATTTTTGAAGTACGTAAACTAAAGAAAATTAGTAAGCTAATTAATAACACCACCATAAAGTTAGAGAGTTGACCAATGACGCCGTAATCTATAGTAAAGCTAAGATCAATAGCGGTCATATAACCAAGCGTAATTAACACTGCTTGTACTTTAATGATAAGAAAACCAATAGTTAGTATTTTTAGCCAAGTGAGATCGACCTCTTCAATATCAGCCAAGTTTTCCTTTATTCTTTTTTGGTATTGCCGTACCTCGAGTAGGCACAATACACCACAAAAAGTACGAAAACATTCTCTAAATAAGTTAACAAAACGGGTATAAGCCGGCTCCGCTTCTATTTGATAACCAGCGAGAATAGCTTGTTTGGTATTCATGTCGAGCATATACCAACCATTTGTCTCGTAAATGAGATATAAAAACAAAGGCAACAAATACAAAAGATCAGTTTTGGTAAAGTTAAAGTTTTTATAAATAAGAGAGCGAACATAAAACAGCAGGAATACAGCTTCTAACCAATAGGCTAAACCAAACACATAAAATATATTTGCTGAGAAATTAATGGCGAATTGGCGAAATTCTTCGCCAAAATTAATTAAGGTATCTAGTGGTATTGCAGCATAAGAAAGTAAAAATAGCGCTAATAAGGTATTACTTTGTTTTTTACCTTTTTTTATTACCAGTAAAAAAAAAGCAAATAATAGACATTGGTAAATGGTAAAAAGCAGAGCTAAATCAAGCGTATTAAAAAGAACAGTGCTCATACTACGCCTGTCTTATTATTCTATTATTATTGCTGCTAGTCTATAGGAACAAAATTAACAAAGCAACGCCGAATGAAAAGCAGAAAAATCATAATAGGGTGATTTAATATTCGAAATTTCATAGATATAATGCTGGCTATATTACGAGTATGTCTTGGTAATACATGAATCTCAAAAATAAAAGTGGTGTACACTTCTGTTGTAGAGGCTAAAGGTTTAATTGTTATCTCTTTGATGATCCAAGCGTAAATTTCTGATGAAATTTCAATGCCAACATACTTTATCTAGTGACAGGAGAAAATTGTACTGAACATGGGTTTACATAATTCTTTGAAAGACATATTGAAAAATTAAATTTTAGGGTGAATAAATGACGATAAAAATTGGTATTAATGGTTTTGGCCGTATGGGACGTTTATCAATGCGCGCGGCTTATGACAATGATGATATTGAAATTGTTCATATTAACGATCCGGCGGGCGATGCGAAAACGCTTGCGCACTTGTTGACTTTTGATTCCGTACATGGACGTTGGCACCATGAGGCAACACATGAAGGCGATTCAATAGTGATTAAGGGTAAAAAAATACCTTGCACAGATAATATTGCTACCGATGATACTAATTGGTCAACCTGTGATGTGGTGATTGAAGCGTCAGGTAAAATTAAAACCAAAGCGTTATTGCAAGCTTATTTAGCGCAAGGCGTAAAACGTGTGGTGGTGACTGCACCCGTAAAAGAAGAGGGGGTTTTAAACATTGTCATGGGCGTAAATGAGGGGTTGTACGATAAAAAGAGTCATCCTATTGTTACGGCAGCATCATGTACCACTAACTGTTTGGCGCCAGTGGTTAAAGTACTCCATGAGAAAATGGGTATTAAGCATGGCGCTATGACCACAATTCACGATATCACTAACACTCAAACTATTCTTGATGCACCCCATAAAGATTTACGTCGAGCTCGTGCTTGCGGGATGAGTTTAATTCCAACCACCACCGGTTCAGCAACGGCAATTACTCATATATTTCCAGAGTTAGAAGGTAAATTAAATGGCCATGCTATACGTGTACCCTTGGCAAACGCTTCTATTACGGATTGTGTTTTTGAACTAGCGCGTGGCACAACGGTTGAAGAAGTAAATCAGTTGCTACAGCAGGCGGCACAAAATGAGTTAAAAGATATTCTAGGCTTTGAAGAACGGCCGCTTGTCTCTATTGATTATAAAACGGATCCTCGCTCTAGCATTATAGATGCGCTATCAACAATGGTCGTTAATGACACGCAAGTAAAGCTTTATGTTTGGTATGACAATGAGTGGGGTTATGCTAACCGTACTGCTGAATTAGCACATCTGGTTGGCTTGTCAGATAAGGAATAATTTTTGATGGGGATGTTATTGCTAAAAGCATTTTCACCACAAGTAAAGCAATACTTAATTATCACAGGTAACTATTGGGCTTTCACGTTAACAGATGGCGCTTTACGTATGCTCGTGGTGTTGTATTTTCACCAGTTAGGCTATAGTCCATTTAATATTGCCATGCTGTTTTTATTTTATGAAATCTTTGGAGTGGTTACTAATTTAGTCGGTGGTTGGCTAGGGGCAAGGCTTGGTCTAAATAAAACCATGAACATTGGCTTAGGACTGCAAATTATTGCACTTGCCATGTTGGCTGTGCCCAGTGAATTTTTGACTATTATTTATGTGATGATGGCACAGGCCTTATCTGGCATCGCTAAAGATCTCAATAAAATGAGCGCAAAAAGCTCGATTAAATTGCTGGTTCCCCCTGACGAAGAAGGAAAGCTATATCAATGGGTTGCCATGTTGACAGGCTCTAAAAATACGTTGAAAGGCATTGGTTTTTTTGTCGGAGGCATACTGCTGACTTTACTCGCATTTAAAGGCGCTATCATGCTAATGGCTTCACTGTTAGCTTTAGTATGGCTATTTAGTTTAGTGGTATTAAAAGAAGACTTAGGCAAAGCAAAAAGCAAACCTAAATTTAAAGATGTACTTTCTAAAAGTTCGGCAATAAATGTATTGTCTGGGGCGCGGATGTTTTTATTTGGCGCGCGAGATGTTTGGTTTGTGGTTGCCTTACCGGTATTTCTTTCGGTGAATTTTGGTTGGGATCATTGGGGGGTAGGTGGTTTTATGGCTAGCTGGGTTATTGGCTACGGTATAGTGCAGTCTATTGCGCCTTATATTACCGGTAAAAAACAGCGGGGAATACCATCGGGTAGATCCGCACTCTTATGGGCGAGTTACCTCACTCTTATCCCTATCACAATTGCTTTATCACTATATTTTGACTTTTATATTCACATATCAATTATTGTTGGTTTACTAGTATTTGGTATTGTCTTTGCTATCAATTCGTCGCTGCACAGTTACCTTATTGTTAGTTATGCAGACCATGATGGAGTTTCACTTGATGTCGGTTTTTACTATATGGCCAATGCCATGGGACGTTTAATTGGCACGATACTGTCTGGTTGGGTATATCAACAACATGGCCTACAAGCCTGTTTGTGGATTTCCGCGCTATTTGTCGCTATTGCAGCCGTATTGTCAACAAAACTGCCTGAGACACAGCAACACACCTTAAATTAAGCTATTTATTTAGTACGGTTGTATTGAGGGTGTAGCGAAAGGTAGTCACACCAAGTACTAAAGTTTTTATGGTTAAAACGAGGGTCGGTTGCGCGATACCAGATTGATGGTTGTTTAGGAGGTAATTTAAAGTAGGTTTTATAACCATCAATAGCAACATAACAAATTAACGACTTTGTTGTTTGATTAGTAATTTGTATTTCAGCGTAATTTTCAACGTTACGCTGGTGTTTAACAATGACGTTAGGTTTCGCTGTCACAAAAGAGGGTATGGCTAACAATATAAAAAAGATAATTCTCACTGCTTGGTGCTCTCACTATATTCAAAAAAATTCAAATTATTTTAAGTTTAGCATTGAAAGCTAAAACAGGTGTCTCCATAACTTACTACAAGCAGAAAAATAGCGCAGTAATTAACACATTAGTTCGATTACATATTATAAAAAAAGTGCATTCTATTTAATTTATAGTCACTAGATGCATCAAAGAAAGAGAACCTATCATGGCAAATTTCGTCCCGGTTAGAAAAGAACAACACCAAAATTTAAAGCTGGCAAAAGCACGTGATTTATCACATGTTGCAGGGCAACATATTATCCCCGTTACCGCTGCTGAATATGCTCAATCTTCAGCTAGTTTTCCGATTGTTTTGGTAAAAAATCCAGGTTCAGAGCGTTTTCGTAGTGTTGCCATGCTTGGTTTAGAGGCGGGTGAAAATTTATATTTCCAAGATGAGAAATGGAGCGCTTTATCACTACCACAAAGTATTGCTATGGTACCTTTTTCACTAGGTCTTGACCCAGAAAAAGAAAACACCTTAACAGCCTGTGTTGATGTAGATAGTCCGTTTGTTGGTGAAGACAAAGAGTTACCTTTATTTGAAGAAGAAGGTAAGGAGTCGGAAGTTTTAGAAAATGTTCAGAAGTCACTTGGTCGTTTGTATGATAACGAAAGAATGACAGAAAACTTTATCAAAGAATTGCAAGAAAATGATTTATTACAAGAGCTTGAGTTAAATATTGGGCTAAGTACAGGTGAAAAGAAAAAGTTAGTCGGTATTTTCACTGTAAATGAAGAGAAAGTGAAAGAATTATCTGATGATAAAGTTGTTGATTTTCACAAGCGTGGTTTATTTGTACCCATTTATTCTATGTTGGGTTCACTAAGCCAAATTAATCGTTTAGTACAGCTGCGTAACCAAAATTCAGATGTGAAAGTTTCGGGTGTACAAATTTCACCATTAGGTAAAGAAGCACCAGCTGAAGCCTAGTTGTTATCACTAAAAATAATTAAAGGGGCCTTTTGGCTCCTTTTTTGTTTAAAAAAACAATTGAGTTTGTTGTGTTACTGAAGCGGTTAATGCTTCGTGCTATTGGAAAAAGGCCGCTTCTATCGAGCTAGCTTATGGCTGTAAATATAAGCTCATTGAATATCGTTTTAAAATTCTATACATACAAAGCAATTAACACAATACTGTTAATTCTCAGCATTTAGGGCTTGGTTAGTTTACAATGAACGCATGTTCTTTTGATGAGTAAAATAATTTGGTTTTTTATCTACCCTTCGCAAAGTTAAGTCACTGGCAGCAAGTGGCTTTTTCTGCTGCCTTGTTAGAGCGTATGCTACCTAATTATCAAATGTTTTCTGATGCAGCTCATTTTGGTGAGTTCTCTTTGCTTCGTAATCAATTGGATTTGATTTGGCAATGGCTTGAAAATAGTAATACCACTAAAATTAATGCTAATGCTCAATTGAATAAGCTTGAAGAGCAAACACCAGATCCGAAGGCCTTTGACTTTTTTGGCGTGTTTCCTGCCCTCGATACCTGCATGGCATTGACTTCTCTATGGCAAATTATTCAAAGCAATGGTAAAGATAAGCATCATGAAGAAGCCACTTGTGTCAGTCGTTTATCTCAAAATAGTGTTAGTTACTATGTAGAGTTGCTAATCATTGATGAAAAGACTGATGCGGAAATACAAGAGATCCAGCCACAAGATATAAAAGCTCATCCGCTAATGCAGTGGGAGCAAGCAAGTCAAAATGAGCTTTTTGATTTTCTTAAGCTAGCCGCAGAAAATAAACGTACCTGTCAGTTAGCTAAAAAAATGGTGCTAGATGAAGGTTTGTCAAACCTTGGCATAGAAATTTTAGAAAAAGAAAACGAAAGGAATTAAACATGCATACCATAAAAACTCTGTGGATGGTGGTCGTTTTCTTATCATCGTTCTCGTTGCAAGCAACTAACATCTCGGTAAAAAATAATCATATAGAAAGTACTATTCGTAATGCGATGAGTACCTTTCAAGTCCCCGGTGTTGCCGTAGCTATTGTTAAAAATGATCAGGTGGTGATGAGCAAAGGTTTTGGTGTTATCGAGCATGGTAAGTCCGCTATAATAACCCCTGATACCTTGTTTGGTATTGCCTCAAATACTAAAGCCATGACCGCAGCATTATTGGCCAGTTTAGTTGATGAAGGTAAACTAAATTGGCGCACAAGAGTCATTGATATTATTCCTGAATTTCAAATGCCAGATGCTTATGTTACCCGAGAGTTTACCATTATTGATTTGCTTTCACACAACTCAGGTTTAGGCTTAGGGGCCGGTGATTTAATGATATGGCCTCAGACTACGCTAACGAATGCCGATGTTATCAAAGGGCTGAAGCATTTGCCGCAAGTTTCCAGCTTTCGGAGTGAGTTTGCCTACGATAATTTAATGTATGTTATTGCCGGTGAAATTATTACAAAACTGACCGGGATATCTTGGCAAGAGGCGATCCAAACGCGAATTTTTACCCCTTTAGGTATGCATAACACGCGCCCAACATATTCTCTGATCCCCAAAAGTAACCTTAATGTAGCTCGTGCACATGTGCCTTTAAAAGGTGAACTGAATGTTGTTGGCGGTAACTTTTTAGAAAAATTTACCGCTGCAGGCTCTGTAGCTTCAAGTGTCAATGATATGTCTTTGTGGTTAAAAGCTCAATTAAAACAAGGGGCTTATAGTCAAGGTCATAACAATGAAGAAGCTCGTTTATTTTCGGTAAAGCAAAGCCGTGCTATGTGGCAAGCGCGAACTTTGCTACCTGTGAGTGACACGGCTACTGAACAAGATAAAACACACTTTAGCGCTTATGGTTTAGGTTGGTTTTTAAAAGACTACCATGGGGTTAAATTAATTCATCACAGTGGTGGTATTTTAGGTATGGTTTCTAAGGTTGTGTTAGTGCCAGAAGAAAGTCTTGCCATGGTTATATTGACTAACCAACAGTCAGGTTATGCCTTTAATGCTATTTACCAGCAAATACTAAATGAATATCTCGAATTGCCAGCTAAAGATTGGGTAGCCCATTACCATGTAAAACAACAAAAAAACACAGCGAAAGAGCAAGAACGTTTAGCTAAAGCGGTAGCGGCTGTTGATAAAAAGTCCCGCCACTCTTTACCAATAAAATCCTATGCTCTAACCTATAGTGATGCTTGGTATGGTGATATTGATATTAGTTATCAAAATAATCAACTGCAGATGCAGTTTTCTAATACACCTGAACTGAAGGGAGAATTAGAGCATTATCAGCATAATACTTTTATTGTTCGCTGGCTTGATAGAACCTTAGAGGCTGACGCTTTTGTTAACTTTCATTTAGATGAAACAGGACACATTGCATACGCCACTATGAAAGCGGTTTCTCATGCAACAGATTTTAGTTTTGATTTTCACGATTTGAAGTTAGTGGTTAAGAAAAAATAATCAAACCTTATTACATGCCTATTACTTTGAATACTTTTGTTTTGACAGAGCGCCAATGAGTAATAGGCTTTTTAGGGGCTTTTGCCAATAAGTGATCAAAATCTTTTGTTGATAGCTGTACTTCACCGCCATGGGCTAAAATAAGGCTATCAACATTTAAATTAGCTATTTTTTGAAGGGATTGTCGGTAACGATTAGGATAAAAAATAGGAAAAGGGGGAATGAAGCCCTTTCGAGTAGTCACAATTAAATCGGCAATATAAACTTTACTACTAGGGAGGTGGTGCAGAGATAAATCTCTATCGGTATGCCCTTGTGTTGCTAGTGCTTGCCAATCATGAAAGCCAGGTAAAAAATCGCCATCATTTAACTTGTAATCAGCTTTTAATTTGCTGGAATACCATAGCCAGCGTTGTTTTTGTTTTTGTTTTTTAGCCACATAACGGGTAAGCAAAATGTCGGTTATATGCATTAATACACCATCAAAACCACTATACCATTGCCCATCAACATTGGCACTTGCTATTTTACAGCCGGTTATTTCTCTTAACTTATGCGCTGCTCCTGCGTGATCTGGGTGCATATGTGTAACGACTACTAATTGTAAATCAGACAATGGCCGTTTTAAGGTATCGATTATATAGTGTTTAAGTAATGATACATCCGCGCGAGAACAGCCGTCGAGTAACAATAATCGATCGGCATATTCAGCTAACACTATTGTTTGAATATAACCTTTTAGTTGATGCAGTTTTATCATGATGTGGTGTAATTATTGTATTTGATATAGACGATAAGCAACTTGTCCTGCGACTTTTTCTTTTACTAACTGCCAGTTATTAGGCAGTATTGTGACAGCTTCTGCTTCCATTTCTACATAAACTAAAGCCTGTTCGGCAAGCCACCCTTGCGATAATAATTGAGCAGTTTTAGTCACTAAATTTTTTCTAAAAGGTGGATCAACAAAAACAATATCATAAGTTTGTTTAGGTTTTTCTTGTAAGTAGTTTACAGTATCGCATTGAAAAATATCAACATTACCGGCTTTAAGTCGTGCTTTGTTTGTCTGTAATTGCTTAACTGCAACGTTGTTTAGTTCAATTAATGTTACCTGCTTAGCACCACGAGATACTGCTTCAAACCCTAAACTACCTGCGCCAGTAAAGCAATCTAAACAGTGCGACTGACTTATATAAGGCATTAGCCAATTAAAGACCGTTTCTTTTACTCTGTCGGTTGTTGGTCTTAATCCTTCAGCCATTAATACAGGCAACTTTCTGCCTCGATGCTTGCCAGAAATTAATCGGATGTGTCCTGTTTTGGGTTTTGTCACCTGTTGTTTTCTACCTTGATTCATATCACTGACAGCTTTGTTTATAAATGCTAACATATCGGCAATTTTACACCATTATTGTCAATACTGTTAGGTTGAAGAAAGTGTCTAAGAAAAAAAAAGGTAAGTTTTCCTGGTTAGGTTTTGGCCGGAATAAAGAAGAAGTTGCGCAAGAAGAAGCGCTTACCTCCTTAAATGAGGAGCAAGCTCAGTCAACAGTTCAAACGGTTGAAGTCATTAAGCAAGAAGCAGATATTAACTTGCCAGAGCCAGAGCCAGAGCCAGAGCCAGAAGAAAAAGAAGCATTGGCAGACTTAGCTGTTGATATTACTGGACCGACAGCTAAGCAGGGCTTTTTTTCACGCCTAAAGCAAGGTTTAAGCAAAACAAGGCAAAATATTGGTGGCGGCTTATCTGATCTATTTCGAGGCAAACAAATAGATGATGAATTATTTGAAGAACTAGAAACTCATTTGTTGATGGCTGATGTTGGTGTTGAAACCACCATGAAAATTATTGATTCGTTAACGCAAAGCGCAAATCGTAAGCAATTAAAAGATGCCGAAGCATTATATGAGCTTTTGAAAATAGAGTTGAAAAAAGTGATAGATAATGCTTGTCAGCCGTTAAATATTTCCAAAAGTGATGATCCTTTTGTACTCTTAATGGTTGGTGTCAATGGTGTTGGTAAAACCACTACTATTGGCAAATTAGCCAAACAATTTCAAGCACAAGGCAAATCAGTCATGTTGGCAGCGGGTGATACCTTCAGAGCTGCAGCGGTAGAACAGCTACAAGTATGGGGTGAGCGAAATAATATCCCTGTTATTGCGCAACATACCGGTGCCGATAGTGCTTCAGTTATTTTTGATGCAATCAGTGCTGCGAAAGCGCGTCATGTTGATGTTATTATTGCTGATACTGCGGGTCGCTTACAAAATAAAGCCCATTTGATGGAAGAGCTTAAAAAAGTGGTTCGCGTGATGAAAAAGCTTGATGTGAACGCACCTCATGAAGTCATGCTCACCTTAGATGCAGGCACAGGTCAAAATGCATTGAGCCAAACTAAGTTGTTTGACGAAGCTGTTGGTTTAACTGGACTCACCTTAACTAAACTTGATGGTACGGCTAAAGGTGGAGTTGTTTTTGCTATTGCTGACAAATACAACATTCCTATTCGTTATCTCGGTGTTGGTGAAGGGATTGATGATTTACGCCCTTTTCATAGCGAGGATTTTATTGACGCTTTGTTTGTGAATGAATAAAAAGCATAATAGACTGAACAAAAAACAAGATACTAATAATATTTTATGATCAGCTTTAACAATGTCAATAAAACCTATCCCGGTGGCTTTTTAGCTTTAAAAAAAGTTAACTTCAGTTTACAAGCAGGTGAAATGGCTTTTTTAACCGGCCATTCTGGTGCTGGTAAAAGTACATTGTTAAAACTAATCTCCATGATGGAGAAACCTAGCTCTGGTAGTATTAAGGTTAATCATACCGAGTTAGCTAAAATAAAATATCGGCAAATACCTTATGTGCGCCGTGGCATTGGTATGATTTTTCAAAATCATAACCTACTTAAAGATAGAAGCATATTTGAAAATGTTGCCTTACCGCTTATTATTGAAGGGGTAAGTCATAAGGAAATTCGCAAACGAGTAGAAACTGCTCTCGATAAAGTTCACCTAAGTGCCAAGCTTAAATGCTATCCGCATATGTTGTCAGGAGGGGAGCAACAAAGAGTAGGTATTGCCCGTGCTATTGTAAATAAACCACCGATTTTGCTTGCTGATGAGCCAACCGGAAATTTAGACCCTAAGCTTTCTCTTGATATCATAAGTTTATTTGAAGAGTTTAATGCCTCAGGGGTAACTGTTTTAATTGCAACCCATGATTTAGGGCTGATTGCGCGCATGAAATACCGAACGCTAACGCTTAGAGATGGTACAATGATAAATGATGGAATTGTTGATGGCTTGAGCACTAATAATACGCAGACATTTGGGGTTACTTATGAGTAATAGCCTGCACTCCAGTGGTTTAGCGCAGCGAGATAACTTGATTCGCCGTTTATTAACCTTACCAATTCGACATTTACAACAAGCCGTAGGCAGTTTAGGAGGTTTATGGCGAACACCATTTACTTCTGTGATGACAGTATTTGTTTTAGGCATTAGTTTAGCTTTACCTGCTACCTTACATTTGTTTGTAAAAAATGCCCAACAAGTAAGTGAGCAGTGGGATAGTGCATCCCAAATTACTTTATTTTTAAAACTATCGACTAATAAGAAAAGTGCCCAAAATTTAGTAAAGCGTATTAGCCTATATACAGAAGTTGATGAGGTTCACTATATCTCTGCTGAGCAGGCGTTGAAAGAATTTAAGCTGCTCTCTGGTTTTGGTCAATCATTAGAGTATCTCGATAAAAATCCTTTACCAGCAACATTGTTAGTCACTCCTACTAAAAGGTTCAGCCAAGCACAGGCTGCTAATGAGCTTTTAGCTAAGCTCAAAAAAGAACGAGAAGTTGAACAAGGTAAATTAGACTTAGAATGGCTAACACGCTTAGAAGCTATTGCTCAATTAATTGAAAATATAGTGATTGGAGTTGCCTTGTTATTATGTTTATCTGTTGTATTAATTGTTGGTAATACTATACGTTTAGCGATTTTGAATCAAAAAGATGCCATCGCCATCATGAAATTAGTTGGAGCTACTGACAGCTTTATTCAGCGCCCTTTTTTATACAGCGGTATGTGGTATGGTATTTTTGGCGGCATTTTATCTTGGCTAGCGGTGACTTTACTTGCACTATATTTAACTGGTGCCATTAGCCAATTAACGGATTTATACCAAAGTAATTTTAAACTACAGGGTTTAGCTATTTCAGAGGTGTTGCTATTAATTTCTTTTGCGGTGTTATTAGGTTTGGCAGGTAGTTACATGTCGGTGCGTAAGCATATTCGTACCATAGAGCCCAATGCAGACTAAAAAAACAAGCAGCCCCACGCATACTAGAATAAGATTATTGCTTTTAGTTACAAATACTCACAAATATTTCATAAAATTTATGAAATATCATCTTGTGTTGCTCTGTCTATTAAGCTAATGTTTGTCTTCGCTCGAAGGCACTGTGTAAAATGCAGGTTTTGTGTTATTATCGCGAGCGGGTAATTTAGTAAAGATAAGAGGTCGTTTTTTATGAGTAATACAATGCAGCTAACTATTCCACAAAGTGGCAGTATTGAAGCATACATGCAGTCAGCCTATAGCATCCCTATGTTAAGTGCTGAAGAAGAGCATCATCTTGCCACTCGCCTTCACGAAGAAAATGATCTCCAAGCAGCTCAAAAGCTTATTATGTCACATTTACGCTTTGTTATTCATATTGCTAAAGGCTATGCCGGTTATGGTTTAACGCAAGCTGATTTGGTTCAAGAAGGTAATGTTGGCTTAATGAAAGCAGTAAAACGATTTAACCCCGAAGTGGGAGTTCGTTTGGTTTCTTTTGCCGTTCATTGGATCAAAGCTGAAATTCATGAATATGTCCTTAAAAACTGGCGTATTGTTAAAGTAGCCACCACTAAGGCGCAACGTAAATTGTTCTTCAACCTACGCAAAAACAAAAAACGTTTAGGTTGGTTTAGCAATGATGAAGTGAATACTGTAGCTGAGACCTTAGGAGTGAGCACGAAGGATGTGATGGAAATGGAAAATCGCATGAGCAGCCAAGATCAAGCCTTTGAGTTATCTTCTGACGATGATGATAGTGCTAGCTCAAGTAATTTTTCACCCGCACTTTATCTTGAAGATAAACAATCTGATTTAGCGGTTGAAGTTGAGAATGCTAACTGGGAGAACCATGCAAATAATCGTTTATCGACAGCATTGGTCGCCCTTGATGAACGCAGTCAAGATATTATTAAAACTCGTTGGTTAGATGAAGATAAATCAACTCTACAAGAGTTAGCGAATAAATATCAAATCTCCGCTGAGCGAGTTAGACAGTTAGAAAAAAACGCTTTGTCAAAATTAAAAAATACTATGGTACTATAAATAGTAACCTATATAGTGATTAAAAAGCCGACATTGAGTCGGTTTTTTTTATAAAAAAAGTTATATTATTCAATATATAAATTTTTTAGATTTTTAGCTAGCCTAGAGCAAAAAATTTGATACACTTAGCGGCTAAAAATAATACTAATAAAGACTTTTTTATCATCAAGTGGTCGTTTTTATATCACTGCTGGTCAAAAAGTAACAATGGGGCCTAAATGGAACCTAGGGCAAAAAAACAGACGACACCTCAAGAGCTTAAGTTATTGTTAAAGGAATTACAGCAAGCTAACGAAAAACTTAAGCAAGAGAAAGTACAGCGAAAATTACAAGAAGAACAACATCTTAAAGAGCTGGAATCTATAGTCGCTGAACGAACGCAAGAGTTGCAGGCCGCAAATTTAAATTTGCGCATGCAAATTAGTGAACGGCGCAAAGCTGAACAGCAGCTGTACTTTGAAGCACACCATGATGCGCTCACTAAACTCCCTAATCGCGCAATGTTTTCTGACCGGCTCAGTTATGCCATCAGTCATTTAAAGCGACATCCAAACCAGCGTTTTGCCGTGCTTTTTATCGATCTTGACCGGTTTAAAATGATAAATGATACCTTGGGTCATCATACAGGGGACTTATTCCTTATTGAAATAGCCCAGCGTTTACGTGCTTGTGTAAGAGATAACGATGTATTGGCTAGGCTTGGAGGTGATGAGTTTGTTATCTTACTTAATTCCTTAAAAAATGAGGATGCTGAAGAAATTGCAGAGCGTATTATAAGGGCGATTGAGCAACCCTTTACGATTGAAAATAACACCTTATATTCAAATGCTAGTATTGGTATTGCGCTTTGCAGTGCGCAATATAAAAATGCCGATGAAGTGTTACGCGATGCTGATGCCGCTATGTATCAAGCAAAAGGTTTAGGCCGAGGCCGCTATGTGTTTTTCGATGATAGTATGCGAGAAAAGCTAGTTGCTACTATGTCACTCGAGCAAGAGTTACGTTTAGCAATTACACACCAACAATTTGAGTTACATTACCAAAAAATTTCTAATCTTGAAAATTCAAATATCATTGGTTTTGAGGCATTATTGCGCTGGCAACATCCTAACAAAGGCTTGTTAACACCGAGTGAGTTTTTATTTCTTGCTGAAGAGACAGGTATCATTATAGCGATTGAAAACTGGGTTATTGAGGAGGTTGCTCGACAATTAATGGCATGGAAGCAAGATCTAGAACATCAGCATGCATTTATCGCTATTAATATTTCAGGTCGACATTTAACCCAAGCTAATCAGCTTAAGAATTTAGTGACTTTAATCAAAGAGCAAAGTTTTGAGCCACAAAAACTTATTTTAGAATTTAAAGAGTCTGCTTTTAATAATTCTAATGGATTAGCACTTAAAGGCTTACGAAAACTTAAAGATCTGGGAGTACGCTTAGCGTTAGATGATTATGCTTCAGGGGTATCGTCTTTTAGCTTTCTCCACAGCTACCCTTTTGAATTTATCAAACTGGATAGAGAATTTATTCGCACTCTCAATCACAATCAGAAAAATATTTCGTTGGTAAAAGCTTTACATGATCTAGGCGAACAGTTTGGTTATCGATTAGTGGCTGAGGGTATAGAAAATCAAGAGGTTATGACTAAGCTTCATTTAGCGGGTTGTGATTTCGGTCAAGGCTATCATATTAGCAGACCTGAAAAAATACTGGTAACTCAGCATATTACCCCAGGAAAATCTTGCGCTTAATCACTTTGATGAAGTAGAAAAATTTTATGGGCGCATATTTTTTTCATTCTATGCATGCTTTTGCTCGTTTAAACTTTTGATTTAGGTATATAATGGGGCGATAAAACATATGTTATAGGAGCTTGTTATGGGCAATATAGGCATTTGGCAATTATTAATCATTGCCGTCATTGTGGTGTTACTCTTTGGTACGAAAAAGTTACGTAGCTTAGGTGGTGATTTAGGCTCTGCAGTAAAAGGGTTCAAAAATGCGATTGATGATGATAAAAGTTCTGCCAAATCAGTAGAAGAAAAATCAGAAACACTAGCTGATAGTTCTACCCATGCTCATCAAGCTACCTCAAGCAAAGAAAGTCAAAAAGAAAAGTCTCAGGCGTAGAAAATGTTTGATATTGGCTTTTGGGAGTTAATGCTCATAGCTGTTATGGGGTTGGTTGTACTGGGCCCTGAACGTTTGCCTGTGGCAATTCGTACTGTACGAAGATGGGTTGGTGGGGTACGCAAGTTTAGCGACTCGGTAAAATTTGAATTGTCTGAAGAACTAAGAGTTCATGAGTTGCACGCAAATTTGAAACAAGCAGAGCAGAGTGAGATGACAAATTTGAGCCCTGAGGTGGCCGAATCAGTTAAATCACTGCAAGATGCCGCTGAGATGGTAAATGAACCATTCAAAAAAGTAGAGACTACGGCACGGGGTTCATTGATGTCTTCTTCTTTAGCGACACAAAAACCTTCCTTTTTTGCTGATGATGTGAAACCTATTCAAGCTGAAGTTGAATCAGAAAAAGTAGAAAATAAGTTACCATAATGAGTACACCTTCAGAGCAAGAAAAAGCTCCCAAAGCGACGACACTTTTTGAGCATTTATTAGAGCTGCGTGCCCGTTTGTTACATGCTGTTTTAGGTGTTTTAGTTGTTTTTTGTAGCCTAGCTTACTTTGCCCAAGATATTTATCAGTACCTTGCTCAACCTTTATTATCTACTATGCCATCTGGCGCACAAATGATAGCAACAGATGTCGCTTCACCATTTTTTGCTCCCTTTAAGCTAACTATCGTTTTATCCATTTTCATTGCGATGCCATTTATTTTGTATCAAATATGGTCTTTTGTCGCACCGGGCTTGTACCACAATGAAAAAAAATTAATAGCGCCATTAATGTTGGGCTCAACTTTACTCTTTTATAGTGGGATAGCTTTTGCTTACTTCATTGTTTTTCCCGTCGTATTTGCTTTCTTTACTTCTGTAGCTCCAGAGGGCGTTGTGATTGCAACTGATATCAGTAGCTATTTAGATTTTGTTTTAAAGCTATTCTTCGCTTTTGGGGCAGCATTTGAAATTCCTATTGCCATTATTCTACTGTGCTGGACAGGTGTAACTAGCCCTAATGATTTAAGGAAGAAACGCCCGTATGTGGTGGTTGGCGCTTTTGTTGTGGGTATGTTGTTAACGCCACCTGATATTATTTCTCAATCTATGTTAGCCATTCCTATGTTGCTATTATTTGAATTGGGTATCATTATTGCTTCATTGAACTACAAAAAAAATGAAGCTGAATAGGAATAAATCCATGAAAAAAAATTTTTTGGTCTTGCTTGGGGTTATTATTTGCATCAAACCATTGAGTGGTTATGCCAATAATATTGAACATTTGTCAGCTAAATTGGCACAGTGTGGAACTTTTTCTCAAGACCATAAAAGGCTTGCTTGTTTTGATGCTTTATTAGGGACCCCCTCCTTAAAAGGTTCGGCCATAGTAAAAGAAGATAAAGTGGAAGTATTTGCTGCGCCTATCGATAAGAAGCAAGCCCAACTGGTTGAAAAACAGCGAATAGACGACTTTGCAAAAGAGCA
The DNA here is from genome assembly GCA_030754235.1 of Litorilituus sp. GTDB lineage: Bacteria > Pseudomonadota > Gammaproteobacteria > Enterobacterales > Alteromonadaceae > Colwellia. The sequence goes on along the minus strand of JASMAS010000070.1, from coordinate 195,141 downwards.
TTTGAAAAGATCCAATGAAGAGCGGACACCAGCGGTTATTAGCTCTTCAGTGACCAAGTTGAAGAAATTGCTCAGAGGGCAGTGGATAATCACTTTAGCCAATGAACAGAAGTGGCAACAAAAAGATAGCAAGAAGTTAAAGCTGAAAACTGGTGATGTTATTCACTTGAAAAAAGGCATGATGGGAGCTGTTTATTTGTTCAAGGATGGCAGTAATCGCAGTATTGCTGTAAAACGAATTAAATAGTGACAAATCATTTGATAGATATTGGTGTTAACTTAACCAATAAACGTTTTGATAAAGATCGCCGCGAAGTGCTTGTGAGGGCTAAAGCTCAGGGGGTTGCTAAGTTATTACTCACCGGAACCAGTGTTACCGAAAGTCAACGATCCCTAGACCTATGCTATGAATATCAGCAAGAGTTTCCTCACACATTATATACTACAGCTGGTGTGCATCCTCATGATGCCGATAATGTTGACAGTGATTACTTAGATCAATTAACCCAACTTGCTAGTCAGGAGCAAGTAAAAGCTATTGGGGAATGCGGTTTAGATTTCAATCGAAACTTTTCTGCACCGGCTCAACAACGTACTGTGTTTAAAGCCCAAATTTCACTTGCTGCGCAGCTTAATATGCCCTTGTTTTTACATCAAAGGGATGCCTTTGAATCTTGGTTTGACTTACTTAAACCCTATATTGGTAAAGTACCTGCTATGGTTTCCCATTGTTTTACTGGCAATAAACGAGAGCTAGAGCAGTGTTTAGCGGCTGATATGTATATCGGTATCACAGGGTGGTTATGTGATGAGCGCAGAGGGCAAGAGCTTCGAGATATAGTAAGCTTGATCCCTTTAGATCGTCTATTGATTGAAACCGATGCGCCTTATTTAACGCCGAGAACCATAAAGCCACGACCTAAAAGTAGTCGCAATGAACCTAGTTACTTATCTTATGTTATTCAGCAACTATCAGTACTGACAGCTATTGATCCAAATGACATTGCTTGCCAAACTAGCGCTAATGCGGAAAAAATCTTTAACCTATAAATAAGTGTTTATGCTGTGAAAAATTTTACTACTCACTATGTTAGCTTACAAAGCAATGAGGTATTCATAGCAGGTATTGGCCTTGGCTTTTTACTATGTTCAGCAATTTTTTTTATTGCAGGTTACTTCTATAACCGAAAGTTATTGTCTGATAAAAAATATCTCACCTCTGAAATAACTCAAGGCAAGGCTGCTAATGTACTAGCCAAGCAAAAACAGCAAGAAAACCAAGAACAATTAGAAGAGCAAGTACAAGAGCGTACATTAGAGTTAAATATTGCTTTACAAGAGCTAGAAGAAATTAACAAAGAGCTTGAGAAAAAAAATACAATAGATGAACTGACCGGCCTATTTAACCGTCGGTTTTATGATCAGAAAATAATTGCTGAGTATCGGCGCAGCAAACGTAATTGGACTGCTTTAAGCTTAGTCTTAATCGACATTGATCATTTTAAAACGGTCAATGACACTTATGGACACCTGACTGGAGATAAATGTTTAAGCTGGGTGAGTGAGCAAATCAAAGGTAATGTAAAGCGCAGTGCTGATATGGCATTTCGCTACGGCGGAGAAGAGTTTTGCTTAATTTTACCTGATACGGACAATGAAGGGGCTATCGTCTTAGCTGAAGCATTAAGAGAAGCTATTGCAAGTTGCATCTATGTGTTTAAAGACGTTGAAATACCATTAACCATCAGTTGTGGTATTAGCACTTATCAACAGCAAGAAGGTATGTCACCTGAGCAGTTATTTGCCGCTGCAGATAAGGCGCTCTATCAAGCAAAACACCATGGGAGAAATCAAACACAAGTGTGTAAAGAGATACTTGAATAATACCAGCGCTTAATGCTAAATAATTGAAACATGACAGGTCTGCGGGCCTTAGGAATATAGTAATGAATAATAGTAGTAATACTTTTGGTCAATACCCAGCACGTCGAATGAGGCGTATGCGTAAAGATGACTATACCCGCCGTTTAATGGCAGAGCATCAACTAACGGTGAATGACTTAATTTATCCGGTATTTGTACTCGAAGGTGAAAAACAATGTGAAGCTGTACCTTCTATGCCAGGAGTGGAACGAAAGAGTATTGATTTACTGCTTGAAGAGGCTCAAGAGCTTGTTGAGCTAGGTATTCCGGCCATTGCTATTTTTCCTGTTACTCCCAGTGATAAAAAATCACTGATGGCTGAAGAAGCTTATAATCCGGATGGCCTAGCACAACGGACAGTACGAGCACTTAAAGCAAAGTTTCCACAGTTAGCAGTGATCACCGATGTAGCATTAGACCCTTTTACCGTCCATGGCCAAGACGGAATTTTAAGCGAGAGTAATGACAATAAAGCGGGCGTAACTGGCTATGTAGTAAATGAAGTAACGAAAGATATATTGACCAAACAAGCATTATCGCATGCTGAGGCGGGCGCAGATATTGTTGCGCCTTCAGATATGATGGATGGCCGTGTTGGTGCGATAAGAGCAACCTTAGAACAAAATGGTTTTGTTAACACAAAAATATTAGCCTACTCGGCAAAATATGCGTCTAACTACTATGGACCCTTTAGAGATGCTGTAGGTTCGGCTGGCAACTTAAAAGGCGGAGACAAGCATACTTACCAAATGGATCCAGCCAACAGTAATGAAGCTCTTCATGAAGTAGCACAAGACATCCACGAAGGTGCAGATATGGTAATGGTAAAGCCAGGTATGCCCTATTTAGATATAGTACGAAGAGTGAAAGACACTTTCGCCGTGCCAACTTATGCTTACCAAGTAAGTGGAGAGTATGCTATGCATATGGCGGCAATTCAACATGGTTGGTTAGCAGAAAAGCCTTGTATTATGGAAGGCTTACTGGCTTTTAAACGTGCAGGAGCCGACGGAGTATTAACCTACTTTGCTAAACAAGTTGCAAGATGGCTAAAGGAAGAAGCTTAATTTATTAACTTTTTCACATTTTACAGTGCTACTTTCTTGTAGCACTGTTCACCGCTAAATGACGCTTAATGTTTATATCGAGTAACTAAATATCAATTATACTAAGTCCATTAATTAATTATTCACTGAGCGAGTATTAAAAGACTTAAAGGTAAAGTATGTACGCTTTTACACAGGCCCTTTAGGAGTTCATTAGTGTTTAGCTTTTATGCTTAGCGAAAATAATAGCGGGTTTTCTTTGTGGAAGCATTTCAAATAATAACCCCTCACGTAAGGCGCCTGATGATAGGGTCAGTTCTTTAATCCCTATGCAATTAAAAAGCGCAATTAGAATACTTAAACCACTGGCTAAAACTGGCAGTCGATCGGCTCTTACACCGGCTAAGTGAATGTTATCTATGGTTTTACAATCAATAAGCATTTCTTTTACTTGCTGTAAAAAATCTGTCGTAATGATTATTGATTGCCCTTGATAGCAAAGGAACTCGGCTAGTGCTTGCATGGTACCTGAGCTGCCTACTACAGTTTGCCAACCATGTTGAGTAAATTGATTGATAACGGGAGTAATAATCTTACTCGCCGCAGTGATGGCCTTATTGAAGTTGTTGGTAGATAAACGCTCATCACTAAAGTAGCGTGCTTTAAAGCTTACGCAACCTAAATTTAAACTGATTGCGTGCAATGCTGTAAATTTTTCGCCAACAATTAGCTCAGTACTGGCACCGCCAATATCAATAACTAAGCGCTTTTGAGTAACCGTGCCATGGCAGGTATGAGCAACACCACTATAAATAGTATTCGCCTCTTTGATACCGCTGAGCAAGTTAATCTCGAGAGGTAAAATACTATTGGCAGCTTGCAGAAATGCATCACTATTGGTAGCAATTCTTAAGGTTGCAGTGGCAACGATGCGTATGTTTTTCTTAGGGATACTACTAAGGTGAGTTGCAAAAAGCTTAAGGCAATCTAGTCCGAGATTGATGGCTTCATCGCTAAGTGCATTATCATTATTAAGCCCTGCCGCTAGCCGTACTTTACGCTTAACTTTATTAACCGTTTCAATATGGTTGCCTGTTAAACGAGTAATAAGTAAATGAAAGCTATTTGAGCCTAAATCAACCACAGCATAATGGTGTTCATCATACTGTGGTGTGGTGTTTAAGCTAGTCATTCTTTGGTAAAAAGTGAATTAGCGGCGGCCGCGGTAATTGCTATTATTGCGATTACCCCCTTGCTTATGGTTACTTCTTCCTGCGCCTTGTCGACCAGTATTTGGTCTATGACGACGCTGGCGAGGCTTAGGTTTGGGTAAGTCATCAAGTAAAGCATCATGGTCATATTTCGTGACCGGCAATTCATGTTCAATGTAGCTTTCAATGGCAGGTAAGTTAAATACGTACTGCTCACATGCTAAACTGATAGCATGTCCTGTAGCGCCTGCTCGACCTGTACGGCCAATACGGTGTACATAATCTTCACAATCATCAGGTAAATCATAATTAAAAACATGAGTGACGGCAGGAATATGTAAACCACGTGCGGCAACATCCGTAGCAACTAAAACATCTAAAGTACCACAGGTAAACTGCTCTAATATTTTTAACCGTTTTTTCTGTGGTACATCGCCTGTTAAAAGGCCAACTCTGATTTGATCGGCAACTAGGTGATCAAAAAGCTTCTCGCATGAGTGTTTAGTGTTGGCAAAAACGATAGCTTTTTCGGGCCAGTCTTCTTCAATAAGAGTTTGCAATAATGCCATTTTATCTTCGTTTGAAGGGTAAAATAACTCTTCGCTAATTCGGCTATTGGTTTTTTGTTCCGGTTCAACTTCAACACTCGTTGGTTCATTCATGTGCTCAAAAGCAAGTTCCTTGACCCGGAATGACAAGGTCGCAGAAAATAGCATGCTTAGGCGCTGAGTCGCTGGCGGCATTTTATTAAACATATAGCGAATATCTTTAATAAAGCCAAGATCGAACATTCTGTCAGCTTCATCAAGCACAATGACTTCAATATTGTTTAAGTTATAGATGCCTTGCTTCATATAGTCGATTAAACGACCACATGTGCCAATTAAAATATCGACACCTTGTTCTAGTTCTACGCGTTGGCTTTCATAGCCTTCACCGCCATAAACAACGCCAAGACGCAACCCTGTGCTTTTAGACATTTCAATAGCATCACGATGAATTTGAATCGCTAATTCACGTGTTGGAGCCATAATTAAGGCACGGGGTTGATTATGAGTAGGTAATTCTTTTTGTAATAATTGATGGAAAGTCGCGGCTAAAAAAGCGATAGTTTTACCTTCGCCAGTTTGTGCTTGACCAGCAATATCAGTACCTTGAAGAAGAACAGGTAAAGATTTCGCTTGAATAGACGTACAATATTCGAAGCCCATGGCTTCTAATCCGGTTACTACTTGTGGAGCAAGATTTAAGTCAGCGAATTTTGTTTGAGTTAAGTGTGTTTTTTTCATGGCGCTAGCTTAACATTATTGATAACAAAATAGTTGTCTAATTGAGCAATTAATTGAATTAATAGTGATGATATGGAAAATGAACTTGAAATATACATAAGAAAACCCCATAAAGGTAATATCTTGAGATTAACAGATTAACAGATTAACAGATTGGCATTATTGCCATAACCAATGGAGAATAAGATGAGCGATAAAATTGTTCAGCTAACTGATGATAGTTTTGAAGCAGATGTTTTACAGGCATCGGGTTTAGTTTTGGTTGATTTTTGGGCAGAATGGTGTGGTCCTTGTAAAATGATAGCCCCCGTGCTTGATGATATTGCCACTGAATATGAAGGCAAAGTCACTGTGGGCAAATTAAACATTGATCAAAACTCAGGCACACCACCAAAGTATGGTGTGCGTGGTATTCCTACATTATTGTTATTTAAAGATGGTGAAATTGCTGATACCAAAGTAGGAGCGTTATCTAAAACACAATTAAAAGAGTTTTTAGATAAAAACCTATAAGTTTTAAATTGATGAAATGAGCCCGAACATTTTGGGCTTTTTTTTCGCTAATTTGATTAAAAAACGACGAAAACAGCGAATAACAAAAATATTTGCTTACATTTTTACTCGAACCTTTACCTCTTTAAATTTTAATGCTAAATTTAAACCCTGAGTAAAAAATAACATATCTTTATACCCAACCTCATTTTTAGAACATGCCTAGGCAGCTAAATTACCAGCGTGTCAGCTTGTCAATTAACAATTATTTAAAATAGCTTAAGAACTCCCCTATGAACCTTACTGAACTGAAAGAAAAATCCATCAATGAGCTGGTTAAACTTGCCGAATCACTGCAATTAGAAAACCTAGCTAGAACACGTAAACAAGACATAATTTTTGCCATTTTAAAAAAACACGCTGAAAATGATAATGACATTTTTGGTGGCGGTGTTTTAGAAATTTTACAAGATGGTTTTGGTTTTTTACGCTCTGCAGATTCATCTTATTTGGCAGGCCCAGATGATATTTATGTTTCGCCTAGTCAAATTCGTCGCTTTAGTATGCGAACGGGCGATACTATTCAAGGTAAAATTAGAGCGCCAAAAAAAGGTGAGCGCTATTTTGCTCTATTAAAAGTCACTGAGGTTAACTTTGACCGCCCAGAAAATTCACGCAATAAGATTTTGTTTGAAAACCTAACACCGATTCATCCAAACGAACGTATCACCATGGAGCGCGGTAATGGTTCAACAGAAGATATTACCGCTCGTGTACTGGATTTAGCATCACCTATTGGTAAAGGGCAGCGTGGCTTAATTGTTGCTCCACCCAAAGCTGGTAAAACGTTATTACTTCAAAATATCGCCCAAAGTATTGCTTATAATCACCCTGAAGCTGAATTAATGGTTTTGCTGATTGATGAGCGCCCAGAAGAAGTAACAGAAATGCAACGTTTAGTTAACGGAGAAGTGGTTGCGTCAACTTTTGATGAACCAGCAAGTCGTCACGTACAAGTGGCTGAAATGGTCATTGAAAAAGCAAAACGTTTAGTTGAACATAAAAAAGATGTAGTGATTTTACTTGATTCAATCACTCGTTTAGCACGTGCTTATAACACGGTTGTTCCTTCATCAGGTAAAATTTTAACCGGTGGTGTGGATGCCAATGCCTTACATCGTCCGAAACGCTTTTTTGGTGCAGCACGTAACATTGAAGAAGGTGGTAGTTTAACCATCATTGCTACTGCGTTAGTTGAAACAGGCTCTAAAATGGATGAAGTTATCTACGAAGAATTTAAAGGTACAGGTAATATGGAGTTACACCTGTCTCGTAAAGTATCAGAGAAGCGCGTTTTCCCAGCTATGCATATTAATCGCAGTGGTACTCGTCGTGAAGAGTTGATTACTAAGCCAGATGAATTACAAAAAATGTGGATCTTACGTAAAATTGTTCATGAAATGGATGAAATTGGTGCCATTGAATTCTTGATTGATAAATTAGCAATGACTAAAACGAACAATGAATTTTTTGATTCAATGAAGCGTAAGTAGTTTTATCATCTTCTTGATAAAAACCAGCCCTTAGGGCTGGTTTTTTGTTTATAAATTGGTAGTGGCGTATGAAATATAATGATTTAAGAGACTTTATCAGCCAATTAGAAAAAATAGGTCAGTTAAAACGAATTACTGTACCTATTTCAACACATTTAATGATGACAGAGATCAGTGACAGAACCTTACGTGCTAAAGGACCTGCATTATTATTTGAAAATGCCGTTGATGAAAACGGGCAGCCCTATGACGTCCCCGTATTAACCAACCTCTTTGGCACACCAGATAGAGTAGCGCTTGCCATGGGGCAAGAAAATGTTGGCGCTCTACGCGAAGTGGGTAGGCTCTTAGCTATGCTTAAAGAACCAGAGCCACCTAAAGGTTTTAGGGATGCCATAGGTAAATTGCCTATTTTTAAGCAAGTGCTTAACATGCCAACCAAAACGGTGAAAAAACCGCTTTGTCAGCAAGTTATATGCTCAGGAGATGAGGTTGATTTAACTAAACTACCCATTCAACGCTGTTGGCCGGGTGATGTTGCACCTTTGATCACTTGGGGTTTAACAATCACTAAAGGCCCTCATAAATCTCGACAAAACTTAGGGATTTATCGCCAACAAGTATTATCAAAAAACAAGGTGATTATGCGTTGGTTATCGCACCGTGGCGGAGCTTTAGACTTTCAAGAGTTTAAAAAGACTAACCCAGGTGAAAACTATCCCGTTTCAGTCGCACTTGGTGCTGATCCTGCCACTATTTTGGGGGCGGTTACGCCTGTACCTGACACCTTATCGGAATACGCTTTTGCTGGTTTGTTGCGTGGTGCAAAAACTGAGGTGGCTAAGTCGGTAAGTAATAACTTAGAAGTGCCAGCCACTGCAGAGATTATCTTAGAAGGTTATATCAATCCAGATGAAGTGGCACCGGAAGGGCCTTATGGTGATCATACTGGTTATTATAATGAAGTAGATGATTTTCCGGTATTTACCGTTACTCATATTACCACGCGTAAAGAGCCCATTTATCATAGTACCTATACAGGAAGGCCGCCTGATGAACCGGCTATTTTAGGGGTAGCATTAAATGAGGTTTTTGTTCCCATTTTGCAAAAACAATTTCCAGAAATTCAAGACTTTTATCTGCCACCTGAAGGCTGCTCTTATCGTTTAGCGGTTGTTACCATTAAAAAACAATATGCAGGTCATGCAAAACGAGTCATGATGGGTGTTTGGTCGTTTTTACGTCAGTTTATGTATACTAAGTTTGTCATTGTTTGTGATGATGATGTCAATGCCAGAGATTGGGAAGATGTGATTTGGGCAATGACGACACGCATGGATCCCAGTCGTGATAGCGTGATGATTGAAAATACCCCTATTGACTATTTAGATTTTGCTTCGCCTGTTTCTGGCTTAGGCTCTAAAATGGGATTAGATGCTACCAATAAATGGCCGGGTGAAACAGATAGAGAATGGGGGGAACCCATAGTGATGGATAATGCCATCAAAGATCAAGTTGATGATATTTGGAATGAATTAGGTATCACCCAAGCAATAAATGATAATACAAAGGTTTAATAAATGAAGACAGTAGAGTGTCAAATCGTATCACTAACTCCCTTAACACCCCATGTTTATAAGGTATTATTAAAGCCACGCGACAAAGTGGATTTTGCCGCAGGGCAATATTTAAATTTTGTCATGAGTGATGAAGACAAACGGCCTTTTTCCATTGCCAGTTCACCAACAAGTGACTTGATTGAGTTACAAATAGGTGCTTTTATTGCTGACAGTTACCCAATGCAAGTGATTGAAAGTATAAAGTCAGCAAAGGCAGATAATAGCGCTGTCACAATTGAGATCCCATTAGGCGATGCGCAATTGCGTCTTGATAGTGAAAGACCTTTATTGTTATTAGCAGGTGGGACTGGTTTTTCTTATATTAAGTCGATGTTTGAATATTTGGCAGATGTAGGTACAACTCGACATATCATGGTTTATTGGGGACTAAGGGATGAAAGTGCCTGCTATGAGCTTGCAGAAACGGCTGCTACTATTGGTAAGTTACCACACGCCAATTTTTTTCCTGTAGTTGAGCATGCTAATGATACTTGGCAAGGAAAGACAGGCTTAGTTCACCAGGCAGCTATGCAGGATATTAATAGCTTAGCGTCTTATGATATTTATTTAGCAGGCCGTTTTGAAATGATTAGTATTATTCGCCGTGACTTTGTTGAGCATGGTGCATTGTTAGAGCATATGTATGCAGATGCATTTGCCTTTATTTAACTAACATTCACTTTGCTTTTGTAGGGTGCAATTTATTTGCTGGTGAAAGCTTTTAACAGTGCACCCTATATCTTATCTTTTTGAACAATCATGTATTGTCAACCATACATCATTAGCTGATTGGAATTGCCCCGTTTCCGATAATGCTATAGCTAGTGCTTTTAAATCTTGTTGGTCATACTGTTTTTCTTGTTGGTTTTGTTCAAGCTTTAATAAACTTCTAAAGGCTTTTACTGCCATTGACCATTGCTCACTCATCAGCGCTAAGTGACCTAAGCAACTTAACCACTTTGCATTGTGAGCATCACTATGCAAATGCTTTTGTACAATCGCAATTAACGGTTCACTCTGCTTGATTGGCAGTGATCGCAGTTGCTTAAGAAAACGGGTGTTAGGCTGCTTTTTGAGTATTGGCGTGATTAACTTAGTTAATGGCTCAGTTATGTTTTGCTCTGCAAGTACCTGACAATAGGCAAAAAGAATTGATTCACGTTGTTTAACCTTACGAGCAATAGAGTGCCAATAAGTCTCTAAATGTGATTGGTCTTGCTGGTGAATAATATCAGTAAACACACCATAGAATGCCGTTGTTTCCCATTGTTGAATCTTGTCATCTAAAATTGTTTTATCTTTGCGTGCAATCACTAAATGATCTACTGCCTGTTGGTAGCGTTTTTCAACCAAGCATAAATCTATTTCTAGCGATAATAAGCGTGAATCGTGCCCTATGAGTTGATGATTATCATCAAGTAAAGCACGGGATTTTTCATAAGCTTCTGTTCTTGCTTGGTTCATTAGTAATTTTATTTTAACAATCAGACTTGCTAAATTAGTCTTGTCAAACTTGACAGTTTCTTGCTCCAGCAAAACTAAATAATGGTTAGTCTTGGCATCGAGTTTTTGTTTTGCGGAACTAGCAGCAGCTAGTAAATAGGCACTTTGTTGGCGTTTAGCGGGCTCGGCACTTTTAGCAAATAACTGTTCTGCGCTCTGATAGTCTTCGAGCATGTAGGCAGCCAGACCTTTATTGAAATTAGCTATACCACGTCTTCTTCCGGCAAAGGCAACCTTGTGCCAAGCCTTAACACTTACCTTAAAACCACCATGGAGTAATTTATAGGCCAAAAATACTATGAGTAGTATTGCAGTGAGCCAAAAAATAGCTGCGTAGATTGTAAGTTCAAAAATACTACGTCCAAATGAGATTAAGACATAGCCAGGCTCTTCTAGTAAAAGAGGGCTTAATGCTAATACGGCAAAGAACAAGGCGATGAAAACAATGAAGCGGATCATAAATTGCCCTCTTTATTAAAATCACCATATGTTTTTTTTATTTTGTTTTGTTCTAGATCCTCTAGCTTTTTTTGTTCGTCCACACTGATCTCAGTGGCTGCTTTTTCTGTTATTAATGGTGTGGTTTTTGGTGTTAAAGCGGCTCTGATTGCTGATAAAGAGGCTAACTTCGTTGTGTAATTAAAACTAACAGTTTGTGTTTTTAACTGTTGTAAAGATTGTAAGAACTGTTGATTTTGTTGCTTGTTCATTGCAAAAAACTCATGAAGCCACAACTCAACATCTTCCAAAGCTTGACGATAAATATCACCTTTGCGTTCGCTTGCTGCCCATAACGCTAATTGGATTTTTAGGCGTAAATTTTGTTTTAAATTTTTATGTTGTTCAGGTGAAATAAGTGGCTCAATGTTACCTGAGCGTTGGCGAACACGAATAAAGTCATTGAGAAATTTTCGCCAAGTTTTGCTTAAATTACTTTGCCAATCACTCACATCATCAGAGAGTTCAAGTATTTGACTGTTTTCGGGTTTTTTACCTAATTCCTCTACCGCTAAAGGCAAGCCATTAACTTCTTTAGCCATCGACATCAATGACAAAATAACCTCATCTGTTTGCAATACAGGCATTAATTTTAGAGTGTTTAGGTCTTGATGTATTAATTCTCTAACAGGTAACAATGTTGGATTGTTTAATTCGGATAAGCGATTGTCGGCATCCATGAGCAGACCTATTGCCGCAGTAGTATTGTGCTCTAACCATAAGGTTCTCGCCGCAATTCTAATTAAATACTCTGCTTCATGAGTGAGCCAATCACTGGGTTGACGCTGTTGAATACTATGATCTAGTTGAGCGATTTTTTGCGTTAATTGAGTGATTGTAGCCTGATTGCTATTCTCCGTTTGCTCTTTAACTTCGCGTAGCTGTTTGTTGAAATTATTTTGTTGTTGTGTCATTTTTTTTTGCAGCTTAGCCTGTACTTGGCTAAGCACTTCAGTACTTTTCTGGCTGATTTTTTCTGTCATCTCCTCTGTAAGTTGCTGTTTTTGATGTGTTTGCCAAGCATGATGCCCGATTGGTGCCGCGAGTGAAATGATGATAGCCACAATAGCGAGTTTGTTGCTTTTAGCTCTGTGATGTTTTGTAGGGAGCTCTTTTTTGATTGCGTTGGATTTATCATGGACCTTATTTGTGCAGGTGTCCGCCTCGGGAATTTTGGCTTTTTGTTCAACTAATGGCGTTTTTTTTTCGGTCATCTTCTCATTCCGTTTTGAATGCGTTTTTAATTATTACTGGACAGCGTTGTTAATGCTAAACAAATTTGTTCATCGCTAGCACCTGAACTTGTGAACACATGCTTAAACCCTAATCGCTTTGCTGTTTTAGCGATGCGTGTGCTGACAACCAACCAAGTGCAATTATTTAGCCAGTGAAGAGTGGCTGTATCAGTGCTTGAGGGATCGAATATTGCTAATATTTCTGCAAGCTTTGTTAATATAGCGTTACTGGTAATGACAATACAATTTATTTCCTGTTCATACCATTGTTTACTGATATCTTTGGGCAATGTTCGCCAAACTCGTTGATAGCTTTCAAGGTAGTTAACACTGGCGCCACGACTAGTGATGGTGTCAGCTAAATGCTCACGACCACCATTGCCACGTACAATAGTTACTTGTTGTTGGCTTAATTTATCATTGAGTAAAGGGAGAGCGAGTAAACCTTCGCTACTTTCTTGCCTTGGCACATGAACTTTTTTGATCCCTAGTTGCTCAAGTGCTTTTTGAGTGGCTCTTCCTACGGCAAAAATATGTTGATATTGCCAATTGCCTGCTGATAGGACTTTGTTGGCAAATTCAACGGCAGCAACACTAACAAAAATAACGATATCAACTTGTGTTAATACACTTTTGCATTGGTTGGCATTTGCCAGCGGATGGTAATCAAATAGGGGTTGGTTAACACACAGTATGCCTTGTTGTTGTAGTGACAAGGCAAGCTGTTGTGCTTTTTTTTCAGGGCGCGTAATTAATACATTAAGCTTGTTGACATTATTGGTTGTCAGCATTGGTTTGTGCATAAACCTCTTTTAGTATTTTGTCGGCTCCGAGACTCAATAGCTCTTGTGCGAGTATGTTACCTAGTGCTTCACCTTGCTCAACGGGGCCGCTTATTTCGCTTTCAATTAATTTACTACCATTAATAGCGCCTACTAGGCCACGTAGGTGGATTTCATTGCCATCTTCTGAAACAATACTGTAGCTTGCAATAGGCACTTGGCAGCCGCCTTCAAGTGCTTTGTTCATGGCACGCTCCGTTAAGACTCTATAGCGAGTGGTCATACATTCAAGTGGCGCTAATAACATCTTAATGCTGTCATCATCAGTGCGACACTCAATACCAACAGCACCTTGCCCGTTAGCTGGCAGCATCTCTTCAGGTTCTATAAATTCAGCAATGCGTTCAGCCATTGCTAAGCGAATAAGACCTGCAGATGCTAAAATAATGGCATCGTATTGGCCTTCATCGAGCTTTCTAAGGCGAGTATTTACGTTACCACGTAAGTCTTTAATGATTAAATCAGGACGCTTTGCTTTTAATTGGCATTGGCGGCGTAAGCTTGATGTACCAACTACAGCACCTTCAGGTAAATCACAAAGCTTAGCAAAGGCATTGGAAACAAAAGCATCTCGAGGATCTTCACGTGGGCAAACCACTTCTAAACCAAGTCCTTGTGGAAAATCTACTGGCACGTCTTTCATTGAATGCACCGCAATATCGGCACGATTTTCTAGCATAGCGACTTCAAGCTCTTTGACAAACAGGCCTTTACCACCTACTTTAGCTAATGGTGTATCTAAAATAACATCACCCTTGGTTGTCATGGGGACTAGCACAACGTTAATATTCGGATGAAAGTGCTCTAATTGTGCTTTTACATATTCTGCTTGCCATAATGCTAGTGCGCTTTTACGTGTGGCTATTCGTACTGTTGTCATGTGTCTTGTTCCCAAGGGAGTCATTTATTCTGCTAAAAGTGTAATTTCAGTTTCAGCTTGTTTGCTTACGGCAGTTGATAAGAATTGCCAAAATTCATCGCCGCCACGTTTATCTATCCATTGTGCATGAGCAAAGGCAAAATGATGACCATTGTATTTTGTTGCAACCCATACTTCTTGTAATGGTGCTTGTTTATTGAGAATTATTTTGGTGTTATTTTTAAAGGCGAGTGTTAATAGACCACTGGCACCTTCATAATCAATATCTACACCACAATCTTCAATTGCCTCTTCAACGGCAAGTAATAATTCATCTGCAAGTAAGTTGTATTGGCTATCGTTCATTGTTTATCCTTTTAAAACTTTATCAAGCATAGCTTAACATTGTTTGTATAATTGTTGATAAACATATGCGTATAATAGCAATTATATAGGTCTTTAAACCAATTTAGTTGGGTTAAAAAACTTGATTTAAACGACTTTCATGACGAAAACAACACATCATGAGTAAAAGATGAACAATATTAAACGTATTTTATTTTTCCTATTCTCTCTATCAATGATACCGCTGGTGTCTTCCTGTGGCGCCAAAGGAGATTTATATCATCCTAAAGAGGCTGAAAAAACACAACCTATGCTAGAAGAAAAGCCTGAAAAAGCCGATGAAAGTACAAAGAAGAAGTCACCATAATGCTAGTTAATTTTTCTAAGATGCACGGTTTAGGTAATGACTTTATGATGTTAGACAATGTCACTCAAAATGTGTTTTTGTCTAATGATCAAATTGCCAAATTAGCCGACAGAAATTTTGGTATCGGTTTTGATCAGCTCCTAATTGTTGAACCGCCCTATGATCCCGACTTAGACTTTCATTATCGTATATTTAATGCTGACGGCAGTGAAGTGAGTCAATGCGGTAATGGGGCTCGATGTTTTGCCCGTTTTGTTCGTATGAAGGGCTTATGCACAAAAAATAAAATTAGAGTCTCTACCGCGTCTGGAAAAATGACGCTCTATGTAGAGCGCGATGGTAATATTTCAGTGACTATGCCTGTACCGCAATTAGAGCCGAGTAAAATCCCCTTTACTGCACAAAAAACAGAAGGCACATATATTTTACGTAGTGAAACAGAAACCGTGCTTTGTGGTGCTGTTTCATTGGGAAATCCACACTGTGTTGTGACGGTAGATGATGTGTTAATTGCGCCCGTTGAGCGTTTAGGTAAAGAGCTCTCGTTACATGAGCGTTTTCCAAAGCATGCGAATGTTGGTTTTATGGAAATTGTAGCTACTAACCAAATCAAGTTGAGGGTTTATGAGCGCGGCAGTGCAGAAACGCTTGCCTGTGGTAGTGGCGCATGTGCCGCCGTGGTTGTTGGTCAAATACAAAAAAAACTGGGAAGACAAGTAACCGTTGAACTACCTGGTGGTAAATTAAGAATTTATTGGAAAGGCCCTGGTCATCCAGTGAAAATGTCAGGCCCTGCAGAGCATGTTTTTGACGGGCAAATATCTATTTAACTACCAATAAATAAAATACATAAAGAAGAATTTTAATGACGAGAAAACAAACAATAGTAAATACTGATGACCTACCGCTAACCGATGAGTTAGTAGCTACTTTTTTACAAGATAACCCTGACTTTTTTGAGCGTAATAGCGAGTTAATCACGGCTTTAAGATTATCAGATACATATCGAGGTACAGTGTCTTTAGTTGAAAGGCAACAGCAACAGCTCAGACAAAAAGTGCATAGCTTGGAAGATGAAATTACCCAGTTAATGTCAGTTGCTAGTCATAATGAAAATTTATTCATGTTGTATAGCGACTTATACATTCGTTTAATTGATTGTCAATCGACCGAAGAGTTACTTGATTGTTTAGCGCAAGCGACAACTAAATTATTATCTTTATCTGCCTTTAAACTGTGGTTGGTGAAAGACGTTGATATCAAACATGACAGTCTTGCCACCAATGACTGTTTAGGTGTGATGCAAAATAGATTGACTAACAATGCTTATTATTTTGGTCGTTTGCAACAAAGTGAGCAACAACTAATTTTTAATCAAAGTAATACTGGCTCAGTCGTTTTAATAAAATTAGTCCATGAAAATCAAGAGCTCGGTTTTATCGCGATTAGTAGTGAGGATGCCCATCACTTTGATCCTCGCATGGACACGTTGTTATTAAATCAGTTTAAACGCCTAGTCGCTAAGCTCCTTCAGCAACAGTTATCACTCTAACAAAGAGCTAAGTACGTGAAATTTTATCGCCGTTTATCACCGATTAAGGCTATTAGTTTTGACTTAGATGATAACTTATATAGCAATAAACCGATTATGGTGGCCATTGAAAAAAAAATGATCGCCTATTTTTCTCAAACACTAGGTGACAAGCTTCATACGTTACCCAAAAACCATGATGGTTTTACTCATAAATTTTGGTTTTATTTTCGTAAACAAGCTATTACTAAACAGCCTGAATTAAAGCATGATGTTGTTAGGATTCGCTTTGTTGCTTATCAATTGGGCATAGAGGCGTTAGGTTATAGCCCTCAAACTGCGGCCAACATGGCACAAGCGGCGCTTGATTACTTTATTTGTTTGCGTAGTGGTTTTTCTGTGCCGGAGTCCAGTATAAGATTGTTATCTCAGTTAAGTCAGTGCTTTCCTTTGGTGGCCATTAGCAACGGTAACGTGGATACCAAAGCTTTAGGTATCGATCAGTTTTTTCAATATATTTATCACGCAGGTTGGCAGAAAAATGGTGAGTTATTAAGACAAAAACCCGCAGCAGATATGTTTGAACTGGCCTGTAAACAGTTAGCTATAGAGCCAAAACAACTTTTGCATGTAGGTGATTGTGGGCAATCAGATATTCAAGGTGCACTAAATGCAGGTTGTCAGGCGGCTTGGTTGTCTTGCTATGATGTTGGTAAGCCGATAAATATCTTGCCGCATATAGAGTTATCACAAATTAGCCAACTTAATGAATTACTCACTTCCTAATCGAGCTAAAAACAAAGGCTGTATATAAAAACAGTTTTTTTGCGGTTATACTAGCAAATGTTAATAACCATTTAGCAGATAAAATTTGATAAGGTTTCTCCAATGGACGTTTCTGAATTACTCGACTCCCTCAATGATAAACAACGTGAAGTTGTTGCAGCGCCATTACAAAATATGCTGGTACTTGCTGGTGCAGGCTCGGGAAAAACACGTGTGCTAGTGCAACGTATTGCGTGGTTGATGAAAGTCGAAAAGGCTGCTCCTCATTCCATTTTGGCCGTGACCTTTACCAATAAAGCAGCAGCAGAAATGCGCGCCAGAGTTGAGCAAACGGTTGGCGGTAATACCCATGGTATGTGGATTGGTACTTTCCATGGTTTAGCACATCGCTTATTGCGTATGCATTTTCAAGAGGCTAAATTACCTCAAAGCTTTCAGGTGCTTGATAGTGATGATCAATTACGCTTAATCAAACGAATTATTCGTTCACTAGAGCTCGATGAGAAAAAATGGCCAGCAAAACAGTTTGTTTGGTATATCAATGGTAAAAAAGATGAAGGCTTAAGGCCGCAACACATTGACGCCCAGTTTGATCCTAGTGAGGCATTGTTTGTTAAAGTGTATCAAGCCTATCAAGAAACTTGCGATCGTGCTGGTTTAGTTGATTTTGCGGAATTATTGCTGCGAGCCCATGAGTTATGGCTTAATAATCCTGAATTATTAGCACATTACCAGCAACGTTTCGCTCATATTTTAGTAGATGAATTTCAAGATACCAATGCCATTCAATATGCGTGGTTAACCATGTTAGGGCAAGCACAGTCTAAAGTGATGATTGTGGGCGATGATGATCAGTCTATTTATGGTTGGCGTGGTGCACGTATTGAAAATATTGAGCGTTTTACCCGTGAATTTGAGCACAGTAAAACTATTCGTTTAGAGCAAAATTATCGTTCAACGGCCAACATATTAAATGCCGCTAACCAACTGATCAACAATAACAATAACCGTTTAGGTAAAGAGCTTTGGACTGACGATAAGGCGGGTGAGAAAATCTCTATTTATACCGCCTTTAATGAGATAGATGAAGCACGTTTTATTGCCGGAAGAATCAAGCAGTGGCGTGATGACGGTGGTAAATTAGACCAAGTGGCGATTCTATATCGTTCTAATGCACAATCACGCTTATTAGAGGAAGCCTTATTACAAGGGCAGTTACCTTATCGTATTTACGGTGGTCAGCGTTTTTTCGAACGCCAAGAAATCAAAGATGCGCTAGCTTATATGCGTCTCATTAATAATCGAGATGATGATGCTGCTTTTGAACGTATAATTAATACACCAACCAGAGGCATTGGCAATCAAACGGTTTCGATAGTGCGTGATGCGGCTAAAAGCATGCAAGTGACTTTGTGGCAAGCCTGCCAGCGTATGCTACAAGCTGAGTTGTTAAAAGGACGAAGCGCTAAAACAATTAATCATTTTATTAATTTAATTGACCAATTAGAAGATGATTCAACCAATTTAGATCTTGATCAAAAAGCTAATCTTGTTATTCAGCATTCTGGCTTAAAAGCAATGTATCAAGCTGAAAAAGGTGAAAGGGCAGAGCAGCGCATAGAAAATTTAAATGAGCTAGTTAGTGCCTGCCAAACCTTTGAAAGCGAACCATTATTAGAACAAGATCAGCAAGAAGAGTTAACACCTTTAACAGCCTTTTTAACCCATGCTGCGTTAGAGGCAGGTGAAGCTCAAGCGGAAGAGTTTGAAAGTGCCGTACAACTGATGACAATGCATTCAGCAAAGGGGTTAGAGTTTCCATTGGTTTTTATTGCGGGTCTAGAAGAGGGGATGTTTCCATCTCAGCAGTCGGTAGAAGAAATTGGCCGTTTAGAAGAAGAGCGACGTTTGTGTTATGTTGGCATGACAAGAGCTATGAGCAAGCTATACTTATGTCATGCAGAAAGTCGTCGTATTTATGGACAGGAAAAATTCCATAAAGCCAGCCGGTTTTTACAAGAATTGCCAGAGGCATGTGTTGATGAAATACGCATGAAAAGTCAGGTAAGCAAACCTAAAGCAGCAGGTAAATTTTCTAATACCTTTACTTTAGATACGTTTGCTAACAGTGGCTTTAAGTTAGGTCAGCAAGTTAAGCATGCTAAATTTGGTGAAGGTGTAGTACTCAATTATGAAGGTAGTAGTGCTCAAGCTCGAATACAAGTAAATTTTGTTGATGTCGGCAGTAAGTGGTTAGTCGTTGAATACGCTAATTTACAAGCTGTTTAAAAACATTATAAGGCGGACAATATGGTACAAAAATTATTAGTGGTAGAAGATAGCAAACCCATTGCTACAGTTATTAAGCAAATTGCGCAATCATTAGGCTATGAGGTTGTATTGGCAACAAGCTTAGCTGAGCTAGAAGAGATCCTTTCAGGGGACACTGGTTTTTTTGCCGCTACAGTTGATTATGCCTTACCTGATGCAAACGATGGGGAAGCTATTGCTTGTGTTTTATCTCATGGTATTCCAAGTGTTGTTATGACAGGAAAAATGGATGATGAAACAAGGCAAAAAATACTCGCCCAACCTGTTATTGATTATATTCCTAAAGAAAACAGCCAAGCTTTCTTGTATTTGAAACGGGTTTTACACTGGCAGCAAACCAATGAAAATAATGCTATTTTAGTGGTTGATGACTCATCGTCAGCACGTAATCATATTGTTGAGTTATTGAAACGACGTAATTTTACCGTTTTTGTTGCCAATAATGGCGTGCAAGCATTGGAAAGAATACAGCAATATAAAAATATCAAGATGGTTATTACTGACTTAGAAATGCCCGAAATGAATGGTATTGAACTAACGAATGAGCTTCGTAAAAATTATACGCGAGAACAGTTGGCTATTATTGGTATTTCGGGGGCAGAAAACGGTATTCACTCAGCGCGCTTTATCAAAAACGGTGCAGATGATTTTTTACGTAAACCTTTTTGCCCAGAAGAATTTTATTGTCGTATTACCCAAAATATAGAAAGTTTAAATAATATTGCCCAAATTCAGCATGCAGCCAATACTGATTACCTTACAGAATTATCAAATAGACGTGCTTTTTTTCGTCATGCTAACCAACGGATTGTGGAATACAGTAAGCGTAAGGTGCCTTATTGTTTAGCTATGCTTGATATAGATTATTTCAAAAAAGTAAATGATGAATATGGCCATGATGTGGGTGATCAAGTTTTAAAAATTCTAGCATTGTATATGCGTAAACACTTTAGCTCAGGGCTAACAGCGCGCTTGGGAGGAGAAGAGTTTGCTGTATTATTGCATGGTCTTGATAGTGACCAACTCTATAATAAACTCGATGATTTTCGCCGAGAGATTGGTGTTTCAAGTATACCCGCAGGTGGTAATCAGCTATCATTTACGCTGAGTATTGGTGTGGTGTTTGACAGTACAGAAGAGCTTTCTAAGCAAATGAGTGAAGCAGATAGTGCTTTGTATATAGCTAAAGAGCAAGGTCGTAATCAAATTGTTATTTCGGGTGCAGAAGAGCATGAATAGCATCTTAAAGACCAAATAGCATAAGCGGCTAATATTTAGGCAGATTACCATAAAAATGGCGCACCCTGCAGGAGTCGAACCTGCGGCCTTCGCCTCCGGAGGGCGACGCTCTATCCAGCTGAGCTAAGGGTGCTTCACTTAACTTGTTTGAAACCGCGCAAATACTATAGTTTATAAGAATATTTGTCTAGTTAAGAGTGCGAATAAATTAATATAAGATGGCTACTTGAACAAGTGATAGTCCTAAAGCCAAACAATAATAATGTACATTGTTGATAAAACTGCCTACTATCTCTAACTGCCTATTCAATAAGTTATTAGTTATCGTGATGAAAAGTTATTTTCTCCAATTTCATTTTTCCAAAGCCAAATTACACCATTTATTCTGTACAGGTCTTTTGTTTTGTCTTAGCGCGGTTACTTATGCCAACAATAGGGCAGATGAGAGTTATCAACTATCTCAAATGACTCCCGAGCCTTATACGCAAGTGATAAACCGAACAGGAACGATTGATTTTTCAAGGGTGGTCAATCTTTCTTTTAAAACCGCTGGTTTTTTAACGCAACTCAATGTTGATGAGGGTGATACTTTTAAAGCAAAGCAATTACTAGCCGCCTTAGGTACCGAGGAGCTACTTGCGAATAAAAATGCAAATTACGCTAAGTTATTGCAAGCAAAGCGCAATGTGAGCCGTATCAAAGCCTTATATGCTAAAAAATTGAGCTCAAAACGTGAGTTAGATGATGCACGAACTGCTGTCGACACTACAAGAGCCGCTTACAGAGTGGCTTTTTATAATGTAGAAAAAGCACAAATAATTGCGCCTTTTGATGGTGTTGTTATCGCTCGAAATACTGATTTGGGTGAATTACAGTCGCCGGGTGTGGGCGCATTAAGAGTGGCAACCTTGTCGAAAAACTATATTGCCAAAGTGGCGTTAACTAGCGAAGAAATTTCTTTGGTGCACTTAAATCAAGACGTTAAAGTAAGTTTAGGGTCTAAAGGGATGGTTAACGGCCGTATCAGTAAAATTCCTGCTGTAGCGGATAATAGAAATCACTTATTTACTATTGAAATTGCTTTGTCTGATGAGCAGTTTGTTAAGCCATTTCTTGTTGGGCAGCTGGTTAAAACACTCATCCATACACAAAGTCAGGATTTTATTTATCGTTTGCCCATAGCCGCACTTAATGCTGTCAATGAACAGGGCGAAGCATTAATTTTAGTTGAAAAAAATAATCGCCACCAACAAGAAAGTTATAGTATCTATAAAATAGATAATGACTTTGTTTATCTAACCGCTGAAAAGAGCTCACCAGTAATTGATGTTGTTACCCGTGGGTGGAGTAAGCTTCCATGATTTTCTACTAAAAAGTAATTAATAATGAAGTTACCCAACTTAGCGATCAACAATGCACAATTTACTCTGACAATTGTCGCTTTATTAGTGCTTGTTGGTATTGTTTCCTATTTTAATATGCCGCGCAGTGAAGACCCACAATTTGATATCCCTATTACCGTGATAGAAGTTGTTTATCCGGGAGCATCTCCAAAGGATATTGAAACCTTGGTGGTTGACCCGTTAGAAGAAGAATTTGCTGACATTGATAATATTAAAACCATAGAGGCGCAAATCAAAAATGGTGGCGCTAGCCTTGAAGTGGCTTTTCATTATGGTTCAGATCCTGAATTAGCATTTAACCAAGTGCAACTAGCCGTTTCTTCAGTGAAGCCGTCATTGCCAGATGGCGTACAAGATTTACTGGTGTTAAAAGCAACGCCTACAGCTGTGGCTATTATTCAATTGGCATTATGGACTGAGCCTACAGATTATAAGCAAATGGAGTTTTATGCTAAGCTTTTAGAAAAGCGGCTAGAGACAATAGAGGCGGTTAAAAAAGCTGATATATGGGGGTATCCACAACAAGTGGTGGCAGTCGATTTTGATGTCAATTTACTTAAGTATCACCATATTTCTATTTCTGATGTTACCCACATTTTACAAGGGCGTGCGGTTAATATTACCCCGGGGTTTGTTGATGCTGACACTCGCCGTTTTAATGTGAAAACCAGTGGCAACTTTGAAAAATTATCGCAATTAGAAAATACTATCATTGTTTCTCATGATGACTTTGTTATTCGCTTAAAAGATGTGGCGAAGGTGAGCTTTGCTAGCCAAGAGGCTAACTATTTAACCTATTTTGATAAAAAACCGGTGGTTTTTATTACGGTAGAGCAACGATCTAATACGAATATTTTTTCATTGACTCAAGCCATTCAACGAGAAATAGAGTTATTCAAAAAAACAATTCCTTCAGCAGTAAAAATGGAGGTTTTATTTGAACAAGCCGACAGTGTAGAAGTTCGGGTTAATGGTTTTTTTAACAACCTTTGGCAGGGGGTTGTGTTGGTTGGTGTTTTATCGTTATTGTTTTTAGGGCTTAGAGAATCCTTTGTGGTGATTATCGCTATTCCCTTGTCTTTTCTAATTGCTATGGGTTGGTTAGACTTTGCGGGTTTCGGGTTACAGCAAATGTCTATAGTGGGATTAATCATTGCTTTAGGCCTTTTAGTTGACGATGCTATTGTGGTTACTGAAAGTATTCATCGAGAAAAAGCACGCACAAGCAATATTTCTGAGGCCGCCATAGAAGGAACAAAGCAAGTAGCATGGGCGTCTATCAGTGGTACTGTTACAACCATGTTAGCTTTTTTACCTATGCTCATGTTGGCAAGTGATACGGGGGATTTTATTCGCTCAATGCCTGTGACTGTAGTGCTAGTATTATTAGCTTCATTACTGTTATCGCTCACCTTATTACCTTTATTGGCAAGCAAAAGTTTTAGTGGTAAAGCCTCAAGAACAAAGACGCTACAATACTATTTAAACGATTTTGCTGAAAAAATCTATGCACCTGCGCTCAACAAACTTTTCAAGGTAAAATGGCTAGTTATTGCTATTGCTTTAATAAGCTTATTCGCGATGTTGTCTCTTTTTTCTCAAGTAGGTTTAAGTTTATTTCCTAAGGCCGAAAAACCGATGATTTTGGTTGATGTTGAAACAGCACCTAACTCTTCTTTAGCTTATACAAGTAGCGTTATGCAAAAAATGACTCACGTAATTGAGCAGCAGGAACTTGTCGCAAAAGTTGCGCTTAATGTCGGTAACTCTAATCCACGTATTTATTATAACGAAATTCCAAAGCGCGGTGTGGCTAGATATGGTCAAGTATTAGTAATATTAAAGACGTTTGATCAGCAAAAAATGACAATGTTAGTTAAATCGTTACGCCATGAGTTTGCTAACTGGCCACAAGCAAAAATAACCGTGAAGGAATTTACTCAAGGGCCCGTTACTGACCAACCTATTGCGATTCGTTTGATTTCTGAGTCACTAGCAGATCTAGAGCGTGTAGCAAATGATTTGGCAGCAAAAATGTCGGAAACACAGGGTACTATTAATATTAATAACCCTATCGGTGTCGCTAATACCGAATTAAGTTTACAAATTGATTATGATAAAGCGGGTATGTCGAACCTTGATATTAACACCTTAGATAATACTATTCAGTCTATTTTAACCGGGACTTATGTTGGCCGTTTTAATGACCAAAATGGTGAAAATTACCCTATTTTAGTGCGTAATAAAAATGCTGACATTGATACCTTATCGGATATTTATGTAACTAGCTTAACGGATCAACAAATACCGCTATTACAAGTGGTTAATGTTCGACTGCAAAAAGGTCAAACGGATTATTTTCATTATCAAAAATTACGTATGGCAAAAGTTTCTGCAGATGCTGATAAAAATTATTCGGTTAATGCGCTAACGAAAGAGTTTGTTAATTATGTCGAACAATATAATTTACCGGCGGGAATGTATTACAGTTTAGGCGGTGAAGAAGAGTCTAGGCAAGAATCATTTGCAGGCTTGACGCAAATTATGTTGATAACAGCCATAGGTATTTTTGCTATTTTAGTATTGCAATTTAAGTCTTTCTTACAGCCGCTGATTATTTTTAGTTCAATTCCTTTTGCTATGGCCGGCTCGGTTATTGGCTTATATGCCACAGATTTATCTTTTTCGATGATGGCGTTTATTGGCTTAATTAGTTTATTTGGCATTGTAGTGAATAACGCTATTATGTTAATTGATACTGCCAATAGAAACCTAGCAAAAGGTTTAGCTAAACAGCAATCTATACTCTGTGCTAGTG
The DNA here is from genome assembly GCA_030754235.1 of Litorilituus sp. Lineage (GTDB taxonomy): Bacteria > Pseudomonadota > Gammaproteobacteria > Enterobacterales > Alteromonadaceae > Colwellia. The sequence goes on along the minus strand of JASMAS010000070.1, from coordinate 170,251 downwards.
CCACGCGTTTTACGCCAATATTATTGACAACATTAACAACCATTGGTGGGTTAATTCCTTTAACCTTGTATGGTGGTGCGTTATGGCAACCTCTGGGGGTAGTACTTATTTCAGGCTTGTGTGTGTCAGCACTTTCAAGCTTTCTATTGGTACCGGTATTAACAGAGCTATTTACTTGCTTTACAATTCACCCCAACCTTACTCAGGAAAAATAAAGATATTTATGGAAATGTATACAGTAGGTATTTGGGGCTATAGCTTTGCTAGCATTGCTTATATTATATTTTTTTTACTTATTCTAGCTGCCCATAATCAATCTAATATTGCCAAGTGGATGTTATTTAGTGCCATGACCGCAGGGATCGCAAATGTAATTGCTACCTTGCAAATCACTGTTGGATTTTCTTTACAATGGGCGATGTTAGCTGATGCTGTCAAATTAGCGGCTTTTTCCATGTTAATTTTTAGTTTTAATCTTGACAAAGTAGGCATGCTAACTATTGTTAAAAACAAGAATGTTCGCAAGTACTCACTTTATGGACTTCTTACTATTGCGGCATGTTGGGGAATCAGCCATAGCCTAGATTACTCAAATAAATATCTGTTTTTATTTTTTGTAATGCTCAATTTAGCCAGCTTAGTGTTGTTAGAACAGATTTATCGAAGTGCTACTGTTGAGATGAAAAGTTCGGTAACCCCGCTTGTTCTAGCTTTGGGCAGCATTAATGTTTTTGATTTTGTACTATTTGCACAAGCATCAATGGTTGGTAGTATTGAATTTAACTTCTGGTATGTACGAGGTTACTTATCCGCAATAGCTGTTCCTTTGCTATTGATCAGTATTAGGCGCTTCAGGGAAGGCTCAGTACGTATATTTGTCTCTCGTGGAGTCGTCTTTTATAGCTCTATGTTGATGATTGCTGGACTATATTTGTTGTTGATGGCGGTAGCTGGTTATCTGATTAATTACCTTGGAGGTGAGTGGGGGCAATTCGTTAGTTTTGGTTTTTTTATTCTTGGTAGCATAGTGCTAGCCGTGTTGTTAATGACAGAAGCGGTTCGACGGCAAGTTAAAGTGTTTATATCAAAAAACTTTTTTGCCAATAAATATGAATATCGAGAAGAGTGGTTAGAGCTTATTGGCAAAATAGAAACAGCAAGCGCTGAAAATTATTATCAAATGTCATTAGCTATAATGATGTCTAAGGTTGGGGCTACAGGCGGTGCTATTTTAAAGGCTAATGGCAAGCATAAATTTACCAGTCAATACCTCTGTGGTTTAGACTGGAATAGTTCATTTGAAAAAGACCTAGTTTTACTTGAACACTTCACGAAAAATAAAGGCTGGATTATTGATATCAATGAATACAGTCAAGATCCGCTATCATACCCTAGCCTCTTTATACATACTAATAGCTGGCGTGCTTTAGGAATAAATATTCTAGTCCCTATTTTTATTGGCAAAGCGTTTTATGGTTTTTTTATTTTAGCTAACTCTAATGAGCATAAGAAACTTAATTGGGAAGATAGGGATTTATTATTTGCTATTGCAAAGCAATTAGGCAACTTTATCTCACTCAATGAAGCAAATGATAAATTGGCCGAATCCAAGCAATTTGATGCCTTTAATCAAATGTCGGCCTTTTTAGTTCATGATTTAAAAAATATTCAGGCTCAATTAGACCTTATCACGGCTAATGCAATACAACACCGTAATAACCCTGAATTTGTTGATGATGTTTTTGATACGGTTGAGTCAGCAACGGCACGTTTGGCTAAAGTCTTAAGGCAACTTAGAAATAAGCAAATTGCGCAATCAGCTAGTAAAAGGGTTGATCTTGGTGATATTATTAAAAAAGTCATCGCGCAGCGAAACGTAACTAACCCTGAGGTGGTTTTAAGTGCTACAGAACAGTGTTTAGCAACCATTGATGATGAACGTTTTTTTTCAGTAATGAACCACTTAATTCAGAATGCTCAAGAGGCATCTGCTGCTGATGGACAAGTGAAAGTATCCATAATGACTAAACAGAAAAATATTGAGATTATTGTCAGTGATAATGGCTGTGGAATGTCAGAAAACTTTATTAAAACCCGACTTTTTAAACCTTTTGATACAACGAAAGGTAATGCAGGCATGGGCATAGGTGTTTTTGAAGCAAGACAGTTTTTTGAACGTGTTGCCGGTAATTTAATGGTTGAAAGTACTGAAGGGCAAGGTACCAAAATGATTATTAGTTTACCTACGTAGGCTTGATTTTAGCCTGATAATGGCGCAATAAAATACGCTTTAAATATTTAGCTTATAGCGGTGTCAATGTTATCGGGCGAAATTTATTCTGGCAAAAACAATTAGGATTATCGGTAATGGAAAAAGTATTAATAGTTGATGATGACAAAGGGATTCAAAAACAACTTAAATGGAGTTTATCTGATTATACCCCAGTATTAGCAGGTGATAGAGAATCTGCTATTGCAGCAATTCGACGTCATGAGCCTAAAGTCGTTACCTTAGATTTAGGCCTTCCCCCTGATGCTGCTAATGCAAGCGAAGGGTTAAAAGCATTAGAAGAAATATTAGCCATAGCACCGCATACCAAAGTGATTGTTATTACGGGTAATGAAGATAGAGCTAATGCACTAAAAGCGATTTCAATGGGGGCTTATGATTTTTATCAAAAACCTATTGATGTTGAAGTGATCAATGTCATTCTCTCTCGCGCGTTAACCTTAGCAAAGATTGAAAGTGAAAATCGCAATATGCGATCGGTAACTGATAGTAATATTGGCATTATTGGAAATAGTTCAGCCATTGAGCGTTGTCGTACTATGGTTAAACGCATTGCTCCTACTAATATTACAGTGTTACTGTTAGGAGAAAGTGGAACAGGTAAAGAGGTCACCGCAAAGGCCGTTCACCTTGCCAGTGATCGCACTAATAAGCCTTTTATTGCCATTAATTGTGCTTCCATTCCTGAAAACTTATTAGAAAGTGAATTATTTGGCTTTGAAAAAGGTGCGTTCACTGGTGCTCATAAAGCCACTAAAGGTAAAATAGAGTGTGCCGAAGGCGGCACACTTTTTCTTGATGAAATTGGTGATATGCCGTTTAATTTACAAGCCAAGTTATTACGGTTTTTACAAGAAAAAGTGATTGAGCGTTTGGGCGGCAGAGAAGAAATCCCAGTGAACGTTCGGGTTATTTGTGCAACCAATCAGAACCTTGAAGAAATGGTTGCTAATAAAGCGTTTAGAGAAGATTTATTCTATCGGGTCAGTGAAATCACCCTAAATATTCCACCGCTGCGTGACCGTGATGAAGACGTGTTAATATTAGCGCAATATTTCTTACAAATATATGCCAACGAATATAAAAGCAATGCTAAGTCATTCTCTGATGACGCTAAGAGTGCTATTAGAGCGCATCAATGGCCTGGTAATATTCGTGAATTACAAAACAAGGTTAAATCATCGGTTGTCATGAGCACGGGGGGGCAAGTTACAGCGTTTGATTTAGGTTTTTATGATCATGATGGTACTCGCTATGAGCTGTCATTAAACCTGCGCACAGTACGTGAAAAAGCGGAATCAATCGCCATTCAAAAAGCCTACTCCTTATCTGAAGGGAACATGTCAAAAACAGCGGATCTTTTAGGGGTTACTAGACCAACGTTGTACTCATTAATTGAGAAATATGAATTGAGTATTAATAATTAACCCGTTTGCTTATATTACTTGTTCTAGAACTTGTGGTTATTTATTTGTGTCATACTTTTCTTTTTTCCACTTTTTAATTAGCTGTATCGCTTTATTTTTATCGGCAAACATTTGTTCTGACTTTACTGAATCAGAGAGTAACTTATACGCTTCTCGGTCTCGTTGCTCTTGTTTTAACGTTAAAGCTAAGTGATATTTTACTTCAGCATTATTAAAGTCTAAAACAAGTGCTTGTCGAAACAGAGTAATGGCTTTAATTCTATCTTTGTGTTGAGCTATTATCCAAGCGTAAGTATCTATAATGTTAGCATTTTTAGGCGCTTTTTCATAAGCTTCTTTAGCAAGGTTTTCAGCTAAAGAAGCTTGCTCTAGTTGTAATGCAACATTGGCTGCATTGTTCAATAAAATAGGCATTCGTTTATATTTTTTGATTAATGAATGATAAAAATCTAAAGCTTTCGTTAATTCTTTTTGAAGGATGAAACTCTCAGCCAGTGCTATTTCTACTAATACATCTTTGGGATTTTTTATGAGCCATTGTTGGATTAATTGTTGGGCTTGATGGTATTTCTCTTGTTTATTTAAGGTGTTAAATAAACCCAAGGTAGATTTTCTGCTAGGGTGCTTTTTTAATCCCCTTCGATAACTTTGTTCTGCCTTTTGATATGCTTTTTTTGACTCAAACAGTTGTGCAGAAAGCACATCAACAACGTCTTGCTCTGGAATGAGCTTATTAATTGTGTAAATTACCTGCTCCGCTCTAGCATAATCTTTTTTTGATAAAGCAATAGGGAATAACATCAATAGTGGTTCAATACGCTTTTCATCCCAAGCCATTGCTTTATTTAAAGACTTTATTGCAGCATCTCTTTGTTCTATTTTAAGTTGTGCTTGAGCTAACAACATATAAGTCTGGGTGCGATCGGGTGAATCCATTACAGCAGACTCTAAAGTCTTTATTGCTTTTAAAGGTTGATTGAATTGATTGTATAAGTGAGCAAGTTTTATTTTTATTTCACTGTTTTTAGGGTGCTTCTGCAAAAAGGCCACTAAAATTCTTTCAGTTTTGTCATGTTGGTTAGTAACAAAGTAAAAGTCGACTAACTTAGTTAAGGTAAATAAATTTTGGTTATCAAAGTCGAAAGCTTGTTGATATAAAGTCAGTGCCTTTTCTGTATTGTTGCTCTTCATATAAGTATCAGCGAGTTCAACAATTAATCCTATATTTTCAGGTTGCTCAGTGATTATTTTTTCTAACAGAGTTATAGCTACTTGAGGGCCGTTTTCAATCAGCTCCATTCTTGCTAAGTGTATTATTGCTTGACTGTTTGTTGGTTGTAGCTTAATCGCTTGCTCAAAGGCATATCTAGCACCTTTGATGTCACCAGAAAACCCAAGAGCAACACCATGTTGTTGATTGAAGTAACTGCTGTCAGGTTGTGTTTCAAGTAAGGTTTTTGTCAATGCTTTGGCTTTGTCATATTGTTTGGTTTTTAAATAAGCTTCAACCAGAAGTAAGCTTATCGATGTGTTATTGCTATCATCTTGCTTGGCATCTAATAGGTTGTTAATTGCTTGAGAATAATCGCCTGAGATAATCTGACTTTGTGCTAAGTTACTTAATGCTTGGTTATTATAGCCTGGAGATAAGTTAACAACCCTTTCGAAATAGTATTTTGCTTGTTCTATTTTTTTTAAATCCATCAGCGCAATGCCAAGTAACGATAATAATGCTGGACTGTCAGGGTAATAAACATTCGCTTTGGTTAATATATTTTTAGCGTTCTCGGGCTTTCCTTGCTGGAGTTCGATAATGGCAATATACCTCAAGCTATTAAAATCGTTTTCTTTAATGGTTAAGTAATTTTGAAAGTAGTGACGAGCATCTTCTAAATTACCTGAATTATAGTTAGTCACTCCAGCTAAAAATAGGTAGCTAGGGTTTTGCATCATTACCGAATCAGGTATGGAATTTAAGGTGCCAATCACTTCATTTAGTTTAGCCCTGCTATCTTCAATGTTACCTAACTTGGCACTCACGATTGCTCGTAAATATTTTGCTCTGGGCTCTTGTTCAATTTTCGTTAAAATAAAATCTAAATCTTGTGCGGCGGCAGGCCACTCTTGATTAGCAATATATAAAGATGCTCTATTTAGCTTGGCTTGTAAGTTGCCAGGCTCTTTTTTCAATGCTGTATTAATCGTGGTCAGTGCTTGGTCATGTAGTCCTTGGATTTGAAGTAATGTTGATTTCATTATCCACGCATTAATTAGCGGTTCGTATGAGTCTAAAGCTTTAACAATAAATTGATTCGCTTTGTTAAGTTTGTTTTGGTTCATCGCAACTTGTGCAATACCCAGCATTGCGAGTTGGAAGTCTGATTCAATATTGAGGGCATCATTGAAGGATTGCTCAGCTTGTCGTAGTTGATTTAACCCTAAATAGGCTTGGCCTCTTGCAAAAAAAATCTGGCTTTCAATGGCGTTCCCGCGATAACCGGGTGTGGCAATATCTAATACCTGTTTATATTTATTTTGTAATATTAACGATTGTGCAAGTAAGGCAACAACTTGATTGAAATTTACACCGCGTGCTTGCAGATCATATAATTCGGTTTCAGCCATTTCGCCTTTACCTTGAGCAATTAAGGTTTCTGAGAGTAGTAGACGGGAAGGGATATGATCAATATCTTCTTTAAGTGCATTTTTTAAATAAATGATCGTTTCATCATATTCTTTTTGATGAAAGCTTTTCAAGGCATCTTCATAGGCTGTATTGGCCATTAATACAAAATGCAAAGACAGGCTAAAGAGTAATAAAGAATATTTTAACGTATTGATCATAGTTAAGGTTGTGTAAACATTAGGTCTAATTATTATTGCACTATTAAAATTAAACGTTAAGTAATATACTAAAAATCTTGAATTTAGCACCAGAAAGTGTTGGTTTTTTTTACACTATTCTATTTTTGTTTGTTGCAACAGTAAATATAGCATTTAAAATCAGCTACTTATTATGTTGGCTTGATATTTGCTTTTTTTCAGTATTGAGAGTAAGTTTTTCGGAAGTCTTTATGAAGTTTGTCAATAAAATTAGTGTTATGTATATTTTGTCAACAGTGATGCTCTCCGCAGCAAGTTATGCGGGAACAGTTACGACAGGTCAATTAGAAGATAGCTATGTTGGCGCAAGGTATAATTCCTACAATAACGATGATTATCGTCCAAATGATACTGCAGCCAATTATGATACTCACTGGATGAAGATTGACAAATCTGATCAAGGTATATTAACAGTAGAAGTGAACTCGAACTTTATTGGCTATGATAGTTACTTTAAACTGGGCGATTTGTTTTTGATGGATGCCAATAATTATCAAATGGCTGATACATGTACCAGTACTAGTGCCACCAATGGCACTAATGTAAATGCTCGTGGTTGTAATGAAAACTCTTATAGTGCAGGAACCAATAAATGGGAGTATGCGTTTGATTTAGGGTTAGATTTAGCTAACCTACATCAGAGAAACTCAACAAATGATTATGCTCAGACAGCAGGAACACTCAGAGCTATTGAGACATCAGGGAATGTAACAGATGTAAATGGTGGTTATCACCTTGATGTAAATACCTCAAGCCAGTTAAGGGGCTCCGGTGTTAGAGGTTGGCAAATTGTTGATGTTAAAAGTACCGCTGATCAAGTATCCAACCCAAATGGAACTTGGAGTACTGATGTTAGTGAGAAGCTGCTCACAATGACTTTTGATATTTCAGGTACTGCTTTAATGGGGGCTGAGCAAATTGCTCTTCGTTGGGCGATGAGTTGTGCCAATGATATTATTGAAGTGGTAACCAACTTTACATCACCTAATCCGCCAACACCTGTGCCAGAACCTAGTACATTAATGCTAATGTTATTGGCTGGGTTTGGCTTTTTTGCTGCTCGAGAAAAGCAAGGTTAGTGCTAAAACAGTTTAACTATTTAATGATGTTAAAGCTGAGTCAATCTCATCCTCGGCTTGTCATTGGTGAAATACCGCTCATAAAATGTGTATTCCACGACAAATCTATTGTTTTTCAGGCGAATGACCAGTATTTTGCTTAATTAATACTTTAATTTATTTTGTTTTATCTTCTAGTTGCTCCTGCGCATATTCTCGGTTCTTCTGTTTAAGCAACTTGTCTACATAGCGCACCATTTTGATTTTTTGCTTAATTTGACTTTCTAAAATATCTTCAACATCCCTTAATACATCTTTGATGTTTTCAATATTTTCACTTGAGTTGTTCAATTTTTGTTGTGTTACGGGGCAATTGGGTTGGTTATTTTCAAGTATTTTTGAACTAAGGGAGCCTGTTAATTCAGCAGACATTTCTTCGGCTACTTCATTTATAGCATCCATAGTAAAGTGACTAAGCTCTTCTAAAAAACCAAAAAGTAATAAACGGTCAACGAAAATATTGATTTTGCGAGGCACACCAAGTGTTTTTTCATGAATTGTTTCAATAGCAGTATCAGTAAATAAAGACACTTTTTCATAGCCAGCCTGTTGTAGGCGGTGGTTTATATAGTTTTTTACTTCTTCAACGTTTAATGGTTGCAAATGGGCGGAGGCTATAATTCGCTGTCTAAATTGCTCCATGTTAGGGGCTTGGATGATATCTTTTAATTCTTCTTGGCCTAGTAAAAAGCTCTGAATAAGCGGTTTGTCATCAAGCTGGAAATTAGACAGCATGCGTAACTCTTCAATGGTTTCAATAGGCAAGTTTTGCGCTTCATCAACGAGTAATAAAGCGCGTTTACCTTGCTTGTGTAAAACAATTAAAAAACTCTCTATACTACCTAAAACATCTGCTTTACTCGTGCCTTTTAAGGGGATTTTAAACTCAGCAGCAACTAGTTCTAGTAATTCACTAGGTGATAGTTTTGTAGTTACAAGCTGCGCCGCAACTATATTTTCATCGCCAATGGATGACAGTAGATTTCTAGCAATGGTAGTTTTTCCGGTACCAATAGGACCGGTGATAACAATAAATCCTTCCCCTTGATCTAAGCCATATTGCAAATAAGAAAGCGCTCGTTGATGGTGTTTAGTCGCAAAGAAAAACCGTGGGTCCGGGCTTAATTGAAAGGGGCGTTCGATAAAACCGTAGTAACTTTCGTACATATTAAAAATCTTTTGTAATATTAATAAGAGTGCGCACTTCATCATAACTATATTGAGCATTATTTGAATTTCTATCGGTATGCTGAACAGTGAAGTGAGTAGATAAGGATGACGCTAATTTTTTGGTATATGTGGCTGAAAAAGTTCTATAGTGATCTTTTTGGTTATCACCATCTATACTATCTTTATTAAAGTGATTGTAATCAAATTTGGCTAAAAATGTCAGACTACTACGACCACTTATTTTTCGATTAATAGTTAACGCAGCACTTAAGATATCATCAATTCTTTTAGAGACTATGCTCTCACGCCTTGTGGCTGTGGTATTAAATGCAAACGTGGTTCTGGAAAGTTGTAACTTAGATTGCCATGCAAAACGCTTATTTAGTGAAAATTCATTATTCTCAACAGGCTCTAAAGTAAAAAAAGTGCCTAATTTATATTCCCCTTCAGGCTGCTCTGCCTGAACAAAACACTGTGAAATATTGTCGATCGTCACATCAATAGGGCACCAAAATAGGCCTCTATCGACTTTTTTATAAGTGTTTCTATCAAATACTTCTATAATTTCGTTATAGCTTATCGTATTACTTAAACGCCTTGTTCTGTGCTGTAAATCAAGATTGTATGCGTCTCCAAAAAAACGCTGACTATAACCGGCTTTTAGTGATGTTCGTTGTGATGGCTGCCAATTGATATTTGTTGCAACATAGTCATCATTCGCGGCTTTATCCGCTACATAATTATGTGAAATATCCATATAAAAATGATCTGAGACTAACCAGCGAATGGCTGGCCCCCAAGAGCGTGTGGTTGTTTGCTTTGCGCCTATTACATTACCGGATATATCTTCATCAAAATAGCGCAAAAACGGATTTAACTTAAATGAGGTGATAACACCAATACCTGCTTCAATAGCATACTTTCTACCTGACGCTTCTTTATTTTCTTTCTCTGAAAATTGGCCGTTCAGTTGCCAAAAAACATGACGAGCAGCATTACCATTTTCAGTGTTAACTATTGCTGTATAGCCTTTGCTTTCGCCAACGTTATCTTCAGTGTCAACGAGGCTATAAATAACACTACCATTAAAGTTATAGCTACTATGGAAGCTTTGGTATTGAAAGCCAGTACTATGTGATTTTTTTTGGATTGTATTCCCGGAGACTAGATCAGCAAGAGCGTTTTTAGCTCTATTCTTACTAATATTGGTCAAATTTGAGCTAGTAATAAAGGTGGGGCCGTTAGGCCATAAAAAGATAGAGCCCTTAAAGTCACCTGTTTGAAAGTCGCCATTTGCATCACTATTGTGACTATATATGGCGTAGGTTTCTGTGCCTGATAGAGAAAAGTCCATTTCACGGGAGGTAAACTTTGTGTCTATACTCGCCATAAGTTGGCTGACTATACTTGATTGGTGGTTGCCAGGTGTGAATTCAACATTGTTACTATAAGTTTCAGTTAAACCTAAGCTAGGCTCAAAAGTCCACTTGCCTGCCAAAGCCATATAAGGAGCGAAAAACAAGGGAATTACTAGCGTTAACTGTTTCTTATTGTGTTTTCTTACCATAACCGTAGCCGTAGTAGCCATATGTATCCTTTTTCGATCTAATGGTTTTATTCATCACGAAACCAACAGCAATGTCTTCATCAAGTTGTGCGACCGCCTTTTTTACATTTTCTATTTTTGATTTTGATTCTTCAACCACCACAATTGCTTGACCCACTAAACTAGACAGTACCGGGGTTTCTGTAACGCCCAAGATTGGAGGGCAGTCAAAAATGACAATACGATCAGGATAGCGCTCTGCTAATTCTTCAGCCAAGGTTTTCATCTTAATGCTTGCTAATAATTCATTAGTTAAATGGTGTGCTTTACCCGCAGGTATCAGTTTTAAATTAGGTACATTGGTGTTATAAATTACATCAGCGATTGATGGTACTTCATCAAGTAAATATTCAAGCAAACCTTGTTTGCTTTTGAATTCTAATTCTCTGTGTATGCTCGGCCTTAATACATCGGCATCTATGAGTAATACCGTCTTATCTTGTTCAAGGGCAATACTCAAGGCAAGGTTTATTGAAATAAAGGTTTTACCTTCATTTGGGTTAGAGCTACTCACCATCACTAAATTACTATGTTTTAATGTTTTAGCGGTTGGGCCAAAAGCATTGTTTAATAATTTACGTTTTATATGTCTGAATTCTTCTTGAATATGATGAGCACTTTTAGACGTGTATATAAAGCCTTTGGCAGTCAAGTGTTCGCCATTTAACAAAATAGTGTCTTTTGTGGATGTATATTCAGCAGCAGCGAGGTTATGTTCAGATGCACCATCAGCTTGTTTTGGAGAAGTTAACTGCGATGTTTTACCCTCACCACTAGGTTGTATATGATGAGGTACTTCTTGTGTTCCCCCTTCTTTTTTAGCTAATTTCTTTTTGGCCAAAGCCTTTTCTATTGTGCTCATGGCTAAAATATCCTTTGTAATGGTGCTTGAATGGCGTTGGGAAATAAAAAATAACCAATAAATATTATTAAAATCATCACCAGAAAAAGGTTAGAAATAATAAAAAAAATCGTTTTCTTTTTATGCCATTTTTGTAAACCTAAATTTTCATTGGCGGATACCATACCAAAAATAGGTACCCCGGTTGCTTTTGATAACTGTGTGGTTGATGTTACCACAGGTGATAATTGACTAAATAATAATGATAGACCTATGCCTGCACCAAAGCCAACAAAGGTAATAAGTATAAAGTATAGTATTCTCTTAGGACCAGAGGGCTCTGCAGGTGCCCTAGGTGGGTCTATTACCTTAAATTGAATTTTATTGGTTGTTTCATCTGCTTGTTGTGCTAATAAGGCTGTTTCTTGACGATTTAATAGCTCCTCATACTTCTGTTTAGTGATTTTATAGCCGCGGTTAAGAGCAACGAGCTCTGCTTCAATTTCTGGTAATACGTGAATTTTATTTTCTAGTTCTTTTACTTTTAGGCGATAATCCTCTGCTCTAACTGTAATCGAGGCAACTTGATTCTCATATTGATTAACTTGAATTTGCAGTTGTTGTATCACAGGGTTTTGGCTAGATATGAGTGAACCACCGTCATTGCTACTAGTTGAACTTAAGTAATCATCGATTTCTTTAGTTCGTTGTTTTTCTAGGTGTGCCAATCGATTTTTAGCCTCAACAACGTCAGGATATTTATCTGTGTACCTTAATAATAAAGAGTCTAAAGTTATTTCCAATTCAGCTATACGATCATCATAGCTGGTTTTAATTGAGTTAGAGGTTTGTATTTTATTTTGAGCACTATTTGAATCAGTGGGTGCTGCATTTAATTGTGATTTTGCTGATTGAAGCTGAGTTTTAGCTTCACGTAAACTCAGCTCTATAATTTGTAACTGTTCTTTGGCAATATTGAGCTTGTTATAATAACCACCATACTGGTCAGGCAACATGTTTGCATATTTTTGTTTAAAATCCGTAAGGCGAGCTTCAGCACTGGCAAGTCTGTTTTCATATTCAGCTATTTGAGTTTTAAGGAATTTTTGCGCTGAGTCTGCATCTGTGCGGTTTTCACCGAGTGTATTTTCAATAAATACAGTTAAGACTGATTGCACAACATTTTTGGCCATATCAGGGGTTTCATCTTCAAAAGAAATGGTAAAAATGTTTTGTCTACGACCACCTGTTTTTTTTATAAGAATGTTTTCTCTGAGCTCTTTTATAATTTCTTCATATTCTTTAGGGGTATTTGCTCTAATATCAAGATCCGTCATTCTTGAAATTCGTTCTAAATTTGGACGACTTAATAATGTTTTTACCATCAAAGCTATTTGTGAATCAGTGTTGGTTTCAACTGTTAAACCTTTAAGTAAGGGGGCTAAAATGGATTGAGTATCTGCATAAACACGTGCTTGTGATTCGTAGACATCAGGCATCATAGACACGGCTAACCAGCCGATAGGACATATCAGCCAAGTAGCGATAATAATATAGCGACGTTTTATCCAGATACCTTTTAAATAATCGATAAGATCATCAAATAAATCTTGCATTCTAAACCTTAGCCTTTAACTTGTTATAACAAACTCTAACCTATTACGCAGGGTGCTAAATCACCCCTTATAAACCTATTAATGTGTGGTGCAGTCTTTATCTGCGTTATTTATCGCCTGCCAATCCAATAATGTAGAGACAACAAACGGTTTTCCTAGAGATTGATGCAGAATAAAATTGATTCTCGTATTTAAACTTAAAACCAAGCTTCTGGAATAATAATGATGTCGCCAGGAAGCATGTCAACATTAGCGTTAATTTCACCATTTTTTAATAATTGGTCAATCATAATGTCGTATTGTTTTTGTTTGCCATTTTCTATTCTCACTAATACTGCGTCGTTGCCACTAGCAAATTCAGTCAAACCGCCTACTTGTATCATTACATCCAACAACGTCATATGCTGTGTATAATTAATCGCTTGTGGTTGTGTGGCCTCACCAATAACACGGATTTGCTCACTAAATGGGCCAACAAAACTATTGACCGTTACAGTAACAATGGGCTCTCGTAAGTAAGTTGCTAGAATTCCTTCAATTGAACGTGCTAATTCGGTTGGTGTTTTTCCTGCCACTTCAATATCTTCAACAAGTGAAGTTGTAATCATGCCATCTGGTCGCACTCTAAATGAGCCTGAAACTTCGGGATTACGCCAAACAAATATATTTAATACATCACCTGCACCAATAAGATATTTGTAAGAATTGATGTCTTCAGTATTGGAGGGGTGAAGTGTTGCGGTAGGTAAAGTATTTGACGAACAAGCAGAAATGATTTGTGCTAAAAGCAAAGCTGATACCACCTTTAGTGCTTTGGTAAAATTTATATCCATGGTTAATACCTTTTTGCATCAAAAATTATTTTGCGATTGAATGAATGATTGTATGGTATTTTTTTATTGGGTGCACTTATTTTAATCAGTAAAAGCATATCACCACATTAAGGTTTCTATTAAGTTAATTATATGTATTTTGTAAAGCTGCGCTGTTATCATGGTGGTGGGGTCAAATGTGTTATACCGGCTCAGTTGTGGATTTGTTGCCATGTAATATGGTAATTATTTTGAACTCATATTAAATAAGCTACAAAAGATGGATTTATCAAATAAAAAAATAGCAATCATTGGTTTGGGCTACGTCGGTTTACCTTTAGCCGTAGAGTTTGGGAAAAAATATCAAACGATTGGTTTTGATATTAATTTAGAGCGTATTGTTGAATTAAACGCAGGCAGCGATAGTACATTAGAGGTAAGTGATAATGAACTGGCTAGTGCGGAGTATTTACAGTTTTCATGTAATACGGATGAATTGAAACAAGCTAATGTTTATATTGTTACCGTACCTACACCCATCGACAACCACAAACAACCTGATTTAACGCCATTAATAAAGGCAAGCAAAATGCTAGGTTCAGTTATTAATAAAACAGATGTTATTATATATGAATCAACTGTTTACCCTGGAGCTACCGAAGAAGAATGTATACCTGTTGTGGAGCAAGCGTCAGGTTTAGTATTCAATAAAGAGTTCTTTGCAGGTTATTCTCCTGAACGTATTAATCCGGGCGACAAAGCCCATCGAGTTACAAATATCTTAAAAGTAACGTCTGGTTCAACTCCTGAAATAGCGGAGATTGTTGATCAACTATATAAATCAATTATTATTGCTGGAACACATAAGGCAAGCTCTATTAAAGTTGCAGAAGCCGCTAAGGTTATTGAAAATACTCAACGTGATGTAAATATAGCCTTAATCAATGAGCTTTCTATTATTTTTAATAAATTGAATATTGATACTTTAGAAGTGCTAGAAGCGGCCGGGACAAAATGGAATTTTCTTCCATTTCGTCCCGGCTTAGTTGGAGGACACTGTATAGGTGTTGACCCTTATTATTTAACACATAAAGCGCAATCTGTTGGTTATCACCCAGAGATGATTCTTGCTGGTCGAAGATTAAATGACGGTATGGGCACTTATGTTGTTTCTCAACTAGTAAAACAAATGCTTAAGAATAAAATTCAAGTTGATGGTGCAAATGTTTTAGTGATGGGGCTTACCTTTAAAGAAAATTGTCCTGATTTACGTAATACTAAGGTTACCGATATTATTACAGAGCTAAATGAATATAATATCCATGTTGATGTTACTGACCCATGGTGCTCTTATGAGGAAGCAGCGGCTGAATATAATTTGTCTTTAATACAAAGCCCTAAAAAAGGTAAATATGATGCCATTATATTAGCTGTGGCGCATAGAGAGTTTAAAGAATTAGGAGAAGATAATATTAAGGCGTTAGGTAAAGAAAATCATGTACTTTACGATTTAAAATACTTATTAGATAAAAGCAAGGTTGATATGCGCTTATAAATTTTGTGGTATTAAAGGTCATTTACGAGTTAAAGAATAGAGAAAATACATGTCACGTTATAACGAAGTTAAACAACAATTAACGACCTCGCCTAAAATATGGTTGATTACAGGAGTGGCCGGGTTTATTGGCTCCAATTTACTTGAAGCCTTGTTACTGCTAAATCAGAAAGTAATAGGGTTAGATAACTTTGAGACAGGCCATCAGCATAATTTAGATGAAGTGCAACAATCTGTTTCTGTAGAGCAATGGCAAAAATTTAGTTTTATTGAAGGTGATATTCGTCATTATGACACTTGTGTCAAGGCGGTAAGTGATATTGATTATGTATTGCATCAAGCTGCTTTAGGGTCAGTACCAAGATCAATCGCTAACCCTATTCTGACTAATTCAGCCAATATAACTGGTTTTTTAAATATGCTAACGGCAGCAAAGGAACAAGGCGTATCAAGTTTTACTTACGCAGCGTCCAGTTCAACCTATGGTGATCACCCTGCTTTGCCTAAAGTAGAAGAAAATATAGGTCACCCCTTATCTCCTTATGCTGTTACTAAATATGTAAATGAATTGTATGCAAGCGTATTTGCGAAAACATATGACTTTAATGTTATTGGTCTGCGTTATTTTAATGTTTTTGGTAAACGCCAAGATCCAAAGGGGGCTTATGCAGCCGTTATTCCCAAATGGACTTCAGCAATGATCAATAATGAATCGCTATTTATTAATGGAGATGGTGAAACGAGTAGAGATTTTTGTTTTATTGAAAATGTTATTCAAATGAACTTACTCAGTGCTACAGCAGAAGAAAATGTCAAAGATCAAGTTTATAATGTTGCTGTTGGTGATAGAACAACATTAAATACCTTATTTGACACCATCAAAACTACCTTAACTAATAACCATGTGCTGGTAGATAATGAACCTATTTATCGTGACTTTAGATCAGGAGATGTCCGCCATTCTCAAGCTGATATCTCTAAAGCAAAAGTTAACTTAGGTTACGAGCCCAAGTATAATTTTTATGACGGTGTAGAAAAAGCGATGCCGTGGTATATTAATTTTTTCAAGTAATTTTTGTCAGTAAAATCAGCTTTATAAGATTGAAATTCAAAGGTAGTCTTATGTATAGGGAAATTTTCACTTTTATCCATATTGAGAGGCGATTTTTATATGTCTAGCCCCAAGTTTGGTGATTTATCCGTTGCCAGTCAGTCGCTAATATTAATTGAGTTTTTTTTGTTCTTTTGCTCATTACCCATAGCGATATATGCTAATAGCTTTTTTTCTATTTTTGACACTAACAGCATCCCCGATAACTATGTGTTTATTTATGCATTAGTTTTTTCATTGCTTAGTCAGCTTTCCTCGCTAGCCCTAGGTTTATATAACTCTAAGTTGCGCGTGAATATGCGAGGTGTTATTCGTCGTGTACTAATGTGTATTGCCGTTGCCTTTTTCTTGAACACAATCATAAATCCTCTTTATGGAGAGTATGCCTTACCTATTGAGATAATAGCTATTGCTTCATTGGTGAGCTTTATTCTTGTTAGTTTATTTCGTTGTGTTACTTTTCAAATTGATTTCTTTGGTTTTAATAAACGCATAGTGCTCGTGCTTGGAACTGGAAAAAGAGCCTCGATAATAGAAAGAAGAATGCGCAGAGACGTAGACAGACAAAATTTTTCTGTGCATGGTTATATTATTATGGACGGTGATCTAGAAGAAGGCATTCAACGTGAAACACGTATAGAACTTGAAGGTTCACTAGTTAATTATGCCATCGAAAATAATATTAATGAAATTGTCGTCGCGAGCGATGAACGCCGTAATAACCTACCAATAGACGAACTGTTTGCCTGTAAAATTCGCGGTATTGAAATTACAGAAATTATCGACTTTATCGAACGAGAAACAGGACAAATAGCCGTTAATCTAATTTATCCAAGTTGGGTTATTTATTCTAATGGCTTTGTTTCTTTAAATGATCTTCGTAACACTCTTGATTGGATTTTCAATGCTAGCATGGCATTGGTTTTATTTATTCTTACTTGGCCTATCATGTTAATTACCATTGTTTTAATGAAGCTTGATGAAGGTATCAAGGCACCAGTTTTTTATTTACAAGAACGTGTCGGTTTAGATGGTGAGCCTTTTAATATTATTAAGTTTCGAAGTATGCGATTAGACGCCGAAAAATTGGGCGCACAAATGGCCAGTGAACACGATCCTCGTATTACTAAAATTGGTAATACGTTGCGTAAATACCGTATTGATGAGTTACCACAAATGTATAATGTACTTCGCGGTGATATGGGTTTTGTTGGCCCAAGACCAGAGCGGCCTGAGTTTGTACAAAGTTTAATAAAAAATATTCCTTATTATAATGAGCGCCATAATGTTAAGCCAGGTTTAACGGGTTGGGCGCAATTGAAATATCCTTATGGTGCAACGGAGGAAGACTCATTAGAAAAGTTAAAATTTGATCTTTATTATATTAAACATCGCAGCTTTATGCTGGATTTGCTTATACTGGTGAGAACTGTTGAAATAGTGTTGTTTGGGAAAGGGCGTTAGTTAACTGTAATATTTTAAACCAATTACATTAATTAATGTAATTGGTATTATACAAAATGTAGATACTATAAAGCCGCCTTTGTAATGTTGTTTAGGGATGTCATCTAGGGTTTTGAGTGTGATTTTTTCTTTTTTTCGAGCTATTTATTTTACTTTATTTGTCCTGTTCCTCAGTAGTTGTGGAGGCAGTGGCAATGAAGCTACTCCGATACAAACGCCACCTGTTGCCGAATTGTCAGTATTAAGTCATGTACCATTAATCGCACAAGTTGACGTAGATAAGAACTCATTTATTGAGGTTAAATTTAGTACTGAAATCACTACTCATCATACCTATTTACAAGTAGTGTTACCTGAAAATAATATAACGATTACGGGTAACCTAGTGAATCAAGCTGATAGTCTACAGTTCACACCAACTCAACCGCTGCACAATAATAAAACCTATCAGGTAATATTAGAATATGGTGCTTCGCCTACAGATAAAAAAGAATATAGCTGGACTTTTACCACTATTGCCGATGCAGAGCTAAACGTCAAACAAACCTTTCCAGCTGACAACGAGTCTAATATTGACATTAATACTCCGATAACAATAGAGTTGTCTCGCGAAATTCATAGTAGTAATGTAGTTTTTACATTGACGAAATTGGGTTTAGATGATCTTATACAAGGTAAGCTGACAGTTAATGAAAAACAAATAACCTTTATACCGAGTACTCCCTTGGATTACTCGAGCGAATATGTTGTGAATATAGCTTCAAAACCAGCTTCTCAAGATACACTAGATAGTTTTCAGTTTTCATTTGAAACAATGGTATCACAACAAAGGGAAGTGGGTAGCTTTCATCCTGAAATACTTAAATATGGGAAGACTCAATTTTCTATCTCGCCAATTGAAAGTGTAACAGCAGACATGTTGACTAAAGTCTCTTTTGGTATCCCGTTTCCAAAGGACTATATAAATAGCCCTAAGGAATTTAGAATTCTCGATGAAAACAATAACGAAGTCGCGATTGCAGTTCAAGAAAATATGACCTGGCAAAATATTAATGAACATGGCACAAGTATACGGTCTGTCTTAGTCCAGCTAGAGCTTGAATTTCCGGCGAATGAATTTGGTTTACCGCTTGCTAGAGAGTTGACTCTAGAGTGGGGAGTCAACAGAAGCATTGAAGACTTAACTATGGAGCCAGTTCGATCTTTATGGGTCTTAGTTGATGATGATGAATACCCTGCAAGTGATGCAGTATATGAACCTCAGGCGTATGCCATATTTCAGCCTAGTTGGTATGGTGACTGTGTTATAAAAACACGTTTATTACCTTTAAATAGCCACCCTGACTTTTCTGCGTACGATATCGCTTTTAACTTGTTTGGTGATACGGCCATAAATCATGTTGATCCAAGAGTTATAGAGGGGAACTTAATTCCACATCGTGAAAGCTATGCTGCATGGTTATTTGATCGAGCAATGACTATTTATCAATTAGCATTTCGGACAGGAAAATTTAAGTACTTAAGAGCAGCTCACCGAGCCGCACAATTTTACCAACAACATATCAATGATGGAGGCTATTTTTCATTAAAGCCTTCAGATGATATGAAATATAGCTACGGGGAAGGGTTAGTTAGTAATTATATTCTTTTAGGCGATGAAAGAATTCCAGATAAAATTAAAAGCATGATATCTGCTTGGGATTCTTTTGATAGTGAATACAAATTAACAACGAATTTCTGGACAGAACGACATGCTGCATTCCAGCTAAAAGGTTATGTCACTGCATATGAGATAACCGGAGATATTTTATATAAACAAAAAGCTAATATTACTTTCCAAAACATATTGAAAATGCAAACTGAACCAGTGGATGGAGTGCCAAAAACTGGTGCTTTAATGCATACTTCAGCATCACATGGTGAAGGGGGGCAGCAATTCATAGCAAGCCCATGGATGTCTGTTTTATTAATTGATGCAGTAGAACGTTATGGTATTCATATTGAGAGTAATAACGTAGCAGATTTTGTTATGAAACTAGCTGATTTTTTTCAGCAAGACGGTGTTGGTTTATATGAATGGAAAGGGTATCAAGAAAAGGATAGTTTTTTTGTTCCCTATTATTTGGCGGGACTAGATTTAACCGAAAAAGAGCATGGTGGTGTTGGTGCAAAGGATTTGGAGCATGGAATAGATGTAATCAAAATTTTTAGTTCGGCATATTTTTATTCATGCTCCTTAAGACAATGTAATGAAAGCTATTTAAGAACAATTTCACGACTGTACCATACTGCTTTTATTCAAAATATTCCTTCCTGGATAAGAGCTTCAGCACCAAGTGATGTTCTATCGTCATATCGATTATCTCCACCTCGAAAGTTTAACTGGTGGTTCAATACAACATCTAATAGTGATTTTTTATTGGGCAATAAAACTTCGTTACCTATATATAAAAAAGCAGCACCTTTACTTTCACTAACACAAGAAAATATTGACCTTGAAAGCTTCAAGCCCGGTGATGAAATAGAGTTTAAATTTAAGCTGAAAAACTTAGGAAACACTACCGCAAAGAATATTGTCATCAAGGCTAGTACTCCAATGAAGAGTCCTGAAGGTTTGTTAGAAGTTATTTCAATCAATCAATCAGGAGTTAATAAAACGGGTGAAATTATTTGGTATGTTGAAACCCTTGCTGCGAATGAAGAGTTAGCGAACTTCAGTTTTACAGTATTGGTAAAAAATTTACCTGCCTTACAAAGAAAAAATAGACCAATAGGTAATATTTTATCTTTTGCAGAGGCCAGTTATTGTGATGAAGGTGATTCTTTGGATGATTGCTTGCCTTGGGTTAATCTTTGGGATAATGGTGAGCAAACATTTAAAGTACAAAGCAATTGGTTATCTATCTCTCCCATAGCACCGAATTCCCCGCCAAGCATTGATGTTATTTCACCTATTAATTTTGAAATAATTGATGGCATTAAAACCATTCTTGTCACGGTGGAGGATGCGGATGGGGTTTTTGAAGTTGATTTCTCACTAGACGGTGAAAAATTAGGCACATTTAATGAAGTCCCTTATCAATTAGACGTGCAATTTGATGCGCTAGCCCCAGGAACTCATGAGCTATTAATTGAGGCTAGAGATGTTTTTGGAAGTGAAGCAGTCGAACGTATTTCTGTGGAGGCGAAAAATCCAGATATTATCGCGCCTGACGTTAAAATAACATCGCCCGAAAATCAAAAAGAATATTGTAATTCAGTGTCAGTTGAATATGAAGTTGAAGATGATTTTAGCATTCGTACATGTACGCTATCCTTAAATGATAAATCTATCGCTAAACCCATGTGTGAATCCGTTGAAATATTAGAAACAACGGCTACTTTTTATGCAAAAGCGCATATTCCTCTCAATGAAGAGAAGGAGATAATTACAAGTACCGATCAAAAAAGTTTAATTGGTACTCTGGTTGGTGCTAGCTGGCATATGGATGAAGAAAGAACTAGCCTTCATTTTGATGGATTAGAAGATTATGTTGACTTTTCAGTGGCTAATTTAGGCATTAATAATGATGTTACGGTGTCTTTCTGGCTAAATCCTTATACTGATGAGGGTATGCTAATGTCTCAAGACTGGGGATATATTGGTTATGAATTTGGTTGGGCAATTTCATTAGGAGCTAATAACCATGAAAACAACAATGCTTTAGCGATCACTTGGTCGTCGGGCACTAATACAAAAAACCTGAATGGGGGTAATGTTATTCAAACGCCGAGCCATTCAATATCTTTAGAACAATGGCAGCATGTAGTGGTTAGAAAGCAAAATAAGCAAGTAGATATTTTTATTAATGGCACGCTAGTGACGTCAGAACTGCTTATCGACGGCAACATTTCATGGCCGTTAAATTCAGATAAACAATATACGCTTGCTAAGGCGATGAATCACCCTGATATGTATAACAAGAATTTTCACGGTTTATTAGATGATATAGCGATCTGGACTGAAGCATTAGCGGATGATGAAATTATTACCCTTTATCAAGAGGAGCACAATGATGAGATGCAGCATCTAACTGTTGTTGCTAAAGATAAAGCAGGAAATACTGGCACATCAAGTGTAGATTTTTTCTTTAAACCTTGTATCAATCAGTAACTGATTATTTTAATTGGATTATTGCTTTATTTATTTGTTTTTTTAGCTGAGTAATAGAGCAATTATTATCAATTGAAAAACGCTTTAAGCGATATTTATTGCTATTTATCATTCGATTAATCCCTGGGATGAATGAAAAACCAAATGCATAGCCCGTATCACAAAGTATTTTTTCTGTTGTTAAGCTAAAGGCGTTTTTTCCACCGACAGGGTAAGCAAAGCTTGAAATACTCTCTGCCAATTCTTGCTGGATTCTTTGTTTTGAAAGGTGTGCTTCATCTCTTTGTTTGCTTTGTGGTAAATGAGACATAATTTGATGCGAGCATGATTGGGAGCCAATAGACATCCCGTTGTTTTTCATTTCTCTTAACATATCCCAACTGACAAATAAATTTTCGTGAGGCGTTTGATAATGTTCGTCTATCTTTAGTGCCCTCTTCAGCATTGTTATTTTTTCTGGCATGCTTTGAGCTGCATCGAGTTTTATCGTGTGTAAAACTTCTTTAATTGAGTGACTCATAGTCGACGAGGAAATAGTGATAGCTTTACTCCAACCAGGCAGTTGAATCGTTTTTTGGTTACTGGTTTTCACCAAGTATGCAATTTCATCCCACCACGGGAGAATATCCTTGTCAATGAAGTCTGTAGCGATAAAAAATACTGCGGGGGTTTGGTGTGACTTTAATAAAGGGTATGCTAGTTGGTAATTGTCGATATAGCCATCATCAAATGTAATAATGGCAAATTTATGGTTAAACTTTGTCGATGAGGTTGATATTTTGTCTAATTCTTCAATACTAATAATATCAAAGTTTGATTTATAAAACGTTATGTGCTGTTCAAATAATTCTTCGGTACAACTAAAAACGTTGGGATCGTATGAGGTAAAGTTTGGGTCCCCAATTCTATGGTAATTAAAGCAATATAAACCGTTTGGTTTAAAGTGCCACAATAGTGGATTTGAACTCAGTATTTTGTTAAATAACCCCATTACTCTACTGATTCTCTTTGAGTTAGTTTGTTACGGTATTTTGAGGGAGGGATTTTATAATCTCTATAAGTATTAGGGTTGCCGGTTTTACCTTGCTCTGCAGCTTTAACGATATTATACATCTCTCTAGCAGAGACAAAGTGCATAATGTAATTTTTGCCGTCATTATATTTGTCTAATAAATATTGGTTCATTTCTTCAAAAGGTTTACCCAGTAATGTATCAGTATCTTGCTCTTGAGTACCGTGGGTATGAATTTTAATAAACAGCCAATCAGGCTTTCCTTTTACTGATATGGCACTGTCGACCCATAAATCTACTCGTTCATTTGTTGGTGGCATTGCGCCTCTAATATCACTGTTTTCTATCTGTGGAAAAATTCCCTTTTTACGATGCTTCCAGTTTAAGCCCAAAGGCCCTGTGATTAGCATTATATCTCCCCATGTTTTACCGCCAACTTCAACTAACCTCCCTTTGTTGTGAGACTTGGGTTTTAGAGGATCATCTTTAGCATAGTAAATTTCGTTAGCATAAGCGGGTTGAGTGTCGCTTGGCGCCGAAGGAAAGGTAAAATCGGCATAACACCCTGTTTCCTTTAGAACAATAAGCTCATCGTTCACACCACACCATTTTCCATCGGGACGGCTATTATCGAGGCACCAATTTCCATGAATAAAAGTATATTGCAACTTTCCAGTTGTCATATCTCTCATAAATGCACCATGATTTTCATGTAGTAGCTCTGTAAAGCCTTCTAGTGTATTCCTTAAATTTTCACTAGTATCATTATCATGATGTAGGTGTATTTCAATTTCTCCTAATCCTTGCTGACACAACTCTGTAATTTTATCTAGATGTTCTTTTCTATATTCTTCTTCAGGATAAAAAAAAGTATGTTTAGGGTAGCATCCGTCTGCATCTTTGAATTTCATTGCAACTTTTGGGTAATCTTGATACCAACGATCAACTCGTGCACATTCTTGTTCATAAGAAATATTTTTACCCCACATTGGCTCATAGTGATCAACAAAACAAAACATAATGTGTTTTGTTTTGTTGACTTTAGGCTGCATTAATTTTCGCTTTAAATAATGCCCTAGCCATAAATGCATCTGCTTTTTCCGAATGATCAGATTAATAGAAAATATCGTTACAATAGCTAAAATAAGAAATGTCACTAACATTTTTTTTATTCCTTAAATATGTTTCAATTTGATTAAATTAGCGATAACAATTGTTCAGCATTATGTTTCCATTGACGTTCTTTTTCAATGAAAGTGCGAGCGTTGATACCAACTCGTTGTTGAGCGATTTTATCTTTGGCAATTGCTAATGTTTTTTCGATACAAGCTCGACGGTCATTTGCTGGAAATAACCAGCTTGTTTCATTGTCTTTAACGACTTCTGTAATTGGGGTAAAATTAGGTGCAACCATGCCTTTTGCCATTGCCATAAATTCAAATAATTTCATAGGAGAGCCATAATTATTTGAGTCAGGAAGTATACCGAAATCCATTGCAGATAAATAAGTACTCACCTCAGTATGATCTACCCTACCGGTTAATATGACTTGGCTTTGCACATCAGCTTGTAAAACACGATTTTTAATTGGTTGGTAACTTACACCATCACCAATTAATAACAGCACAATTTCTGGGTTATCCTTGAGCTTATCAACTATCATATCAACAAACCAGTCAATGCCATGCCAATGCACAAATGCACCAACATAACCAATAACCACCTTATCCTCAATATTTAGTGCTTGTCGAAGTTGCACTGCTTTAGCATCATCTAGAACAAAGGCATCAAGATCTGCAGCATTTGGAGAGACAATCGAGGGAGCTATCTCGCCAAATTCCTGCTGAGCAATTTGTTGAAACTCACTTGATATAAAAACTAACCCCGTGGCATTCTTAAAAATCCATCGTTCGAGTTTTTTGGCTAAAGAGACAAAGTGTAACTTGCGAACTCGATGCACTAAGCTAGAGTCGTTAACTTCGAGTATGATCGGCATGTTATTTCTTTTTGCCCACCAGACTGACGCAATTAAAAATAAAGAGTACCGTTCATAAATAATGTCTGAATTTTCCTGTTTTACGGCATTATTAAGACGAAATAAGGATAACAAGTTAAAAGCAAGCTCGATAAATTCAAAAATAAATTCAGGGGTATATTTAGTTAAATGGGTTAATGAAGCCAATAAGCTCTTTTTGGGCTTTGCCGATTCAGCCTGAGCACTTTTGTTGGAGATGTTTTGCTTGTTTAATGGCTGACTCTCAGGCTCTGCGCCAGGCAATGACAAAATACTTACTTTATGACCAAGGTCTCTTAATCCCTTAGTGACGCCACGAATGTGTACACCTTCAGCGCCTTTCCCTCGGGTTCTATGGTGAAAAAGAATATTCATTTTATAACTCCAATGCTTTGAGTCTTTAGGCTTTAGATAGCCATTTAGGAATCAGTATACTTAGGATTTCTATTCATCTTCTATTATCATGAAATAATATCTCACTATTAACAATAGGTTGCTCTGTAAAGTGAGCAATATTTTTTAGGTGTTTCTTTCAAATAGTTCATAGAATTTTTACGCTAATGAATAGCGATATATGATGAAAAAAGTCTGTGCATAGCTATTGTTGAGAAAGATTTTACCTTAACTTTTTAAAGTTATCATATTAATTACTTAGGTGTACTTGATAATAATTCGATTAATTCTTGCTTATTTTTTTGCCATGAAAATTGCTGGCTATGTTTTTCAATTTCATTGGCTGACCAGCTTTGTGACAAGACTTTGGTTAACCCGATAGCGACTTGTTGCTCCGATTTAGGGGCTATTAAGATACCACAAACCCCCGGTTTAACAACTTCAGGTATGCCACCAACTTTAGTTGCTAGCACTGGTTTACCACATGCCATCGCTTCAAGTAGTACATTGGGTACACCTTCGTTGTAACTTGGCAAGGCAATTAAGGTGGCGTTTTTCATCAGTAGACTAATGTCTTGATGATTAACAGCTCCAAGAAAATCGACTTTATCACTGATGCTAAGTTGCTTCGTTTCTCGTTCTAGTTGACCTTTTAGGCCGCCTGGGCCTGCAATTTTTAGTCGGATATTGGTAACTTTTTGCTGAATCGCGGCAAAACCATTTATTAACTCAAAGACGCCTTTTTCACGTTTTAAGTTTCCTACAAAAAGAATGTAATCCTCTTGTTGCGTTTGCTGTTCAATAGCACCAAAGAGTTGGTGATTTACACCATTGTAAATTACTTGAACTTTTTTTCCGTCAATGCCCATCTCTATCATTTCATCTTTTAGTGCTTCAGACACACTGACAATACCAGATGCATGTTCAGAGGCGCTAAGAATTTGTTTTGCTTTTTCAGGGATTTTTCCGTGAATGTTGATATCAGTACCATGAACTTTGAAGAAAAATTGGCAGTTGAATAGCTGACTTAGCCATTTAGTTGCAACAGCCTCTGGAAATGCCCAACTAGCAAATAAGATATCGTTTGCTCGTTTTTTAAGCCAAAATCCCGAATGCAATAAAATGGATAAAAATAAAAAAATACTATAAAAGCGACGACCAAATTTAGGTAGATAAAAATAGGGCACATATCTCTTTTTAGTTGATTGCTTAATATCTTTTCTATGTTTAAGCCATACCATAAAGGCCACGGGGATTAATATTGCAATATCGAAACTATCGTCAAGTTGGTCAAATTGTTGTTTATTGAAGGTTGCACGATTCAACTCCCATGGTAATGGGTAGAGGTTGGTAATAATCGTTAGCTTTTTTTTGTTAGATTTCACAAATTGTAACTCTGTGTTTGCCACTTACTGTAAGCGGAATATTAGTTACCACAGAAAACTTTATCGATAGCTCTTGTTGAGCATACTTATTGATTTCCGAAAGAATTTTAGTTTTAGTGGCTTCATCTAAGGGTGAGTTTTCGACTATTAAAATGTCTAAACTATCTATTTTAGATTGACGTATTTGAAAGCGATGAATAGCATTAAACTCTTTAAATAAGTGAGGAAATAACTCTCCAGGAATAGTTTTACCTGACGGGGTTTTGATAATATCTAGCTTTCGGCCATCAACACTTTGCATTATCGGAAGAGGGTTTCCGCACGAGCATGCTGACTCTATAAGTGTTGCTCTGTCTCCATTTAAATAACGTATCAAAGGCATGCCGTAGTTATATAAGTCAGTTATGGCTAAATCCCCAGACTGACTAGTAATGGACTGACCTTGCGCGTTTATTGTTTCAACGACTAAATGATCAGCATTTATATGGAGGTTTTGTTCTTGCTGACATTCGGCTGACATCAGCATAAATTCTCGACAGCCAAAGGTATCGTAAACTGGGCAATTAAAGGCTTGTTTAATGATATCTCGTTGATGAGGATATAAAGGTTCTGCTCCAGTTAAAATTGTCATGGGTTGGTAAATGTTTATTTTGTGCTCAATAATAAATTTGGCCAATTCAAATAATGGATTTACATATGAGACTAGGGCGGTTGGCTTAAATTTATTAACCTCATTAGTATAGTTACGCATGTTGTCTTTATTCATGGCGAATGAATTAAGTATTTTACGGTTATAAAAACCATGATAAAGATTATTCTTAATAGACTTTAATACTGATTTTTCACCGACATCTGCTCCCCACAGGTATAAAGTTTTTTCCCCTAACCCAGCACCTAACCAGCCATATCCTCGCCACATGACGGCTTCTCTTCGGGTATTGCTCTCTATATTGTATTCGAAGTGGAAGGGTTGACCTGTTGAACCACCTGTGGATTTTCGAATATTACCGGTGAATTTATTTGAAATTAAGTCATTATAATGTAGCTGAATATCATTTTTTGTTATTAATGGTAGCTGGTAAAAATCATTGAGGTTTTTTATCTCTCTTATGTCGGAGATTCCGACCTTACTCCAAGTATCATGATAAAAAGAGGTTGTGGTGTAAGCATGATGTAGTAATTTAGTTAGCGCCATCCATTGATGTGATTCTAACTGAGCTCTGTCCCAGTTTAAATGACCCTGATATTCATCAATATACTTTAACAGGCCTTTTCCTTTGACTATTTCGTAGGCGGGCATAAGTAACTTACGAAAGAGGGTTGGATACAAAGACATGATCTTTCCTTAGGCTTAGATTGCGCTTGGCGGTATGATTTTATGTTCAGTTGTTTTAGCACCTTTCGCTATTGTTGCTGTAAAAGGGCTTCCTTTACGTTTTAAGTATATTTTACCAAGTAGTGCAGAGCCGACTTCATTCAAATGATCATCATCTCTATAAAGAGGAATACCATTTATTTCCATCGTACAGTTGTCATCATTGCACATCATTTTATGGGGCTCAATAGTAATTAAGTCAGGATATTTACCTGTTAGCTTTGCAATAGTAGCATTGATCAACTTATTTTCGTTATGCTGGAAACTGCAGTCTACTCCACTATTAAATACAGTGTTCTTTATCATGCATTTAGGGCTTTTACCCCCTAATGTTGGAGTATCCGTTATGATAATAGGTATAGCACCTGCTTGAATGATAACTTCTAGAGTTGCAAACAATTGGCTTTGGAATATTTGTTCAACTTCAGCTTGTTGCTCAATACGTTGATCAGTAAATATACGTCGTGTACCGAAATCTGGCCAAGACGCAGCAAGCACTACATAGTTGAATGCTTGAGTTTTGATGTGCTCAAGAGCTAGCTTATTTCTCTTTTCACATAAGCCTGCTTTATGGAGATTTGAACCCCACTTCAGATTAAATATGGGGAGGCAGCGATCTAAAGTATAATCTTGGCCTCTAAGGTTTGCATCATCGGTCAATGTCTGAATAAATGGAATAAGATGGTTCGCATGAGAATCACCAAATATAAATACTTCGGCTTTTTTTTGTTGTTCTACGCTACCAAAAATGCACTGCTCTTTGGGTAACTCTGTACTTTGGCGATAGGAGGAATGGCATAATTTCCTGGTCTTACTTGAATGAGCATTAAACGCTGTGTCCATGGTAAGTATCTCATTGCTAAATCTCGATTTATAACCATCAAAGTTAACACCTAATAGTGCTAACATTATCAATGCTATACTTGGCATAGCATAAAATTTTACAAAGATGGGTTTGAAGCTTTTAGCGTTAATATGGCGACCGGGTTGTTCAATATATTTCCAAGATAAGATTGAGATAACATAAATAGCTGCTATTACAAGGAACTGATTTACCAAGTTTAATTCAATTGCTGTGTAGTGGAATATAACTAATATTGGCCAATGCCACAGGTAGAGAGAGTAGGATATATTGCCAGTAAACACCATAGGCTTAAGTGATAATAACCTATTGATAATACCGGTCGTAGAAAAAATGATAAGTGCAGTACCAATAACCGGATATAAGGCATTGTAGCCCGGAAATGAAGAATTTTTATCTAGCAACAAAGCGCTGCCAATTATTAAGATGAGTCCAAAACAGGATAGAGCATGATTGGTTATCTGGTTAAATCGAGGCAAATGCTGCCAGCTAAGCGCAAGGCAGGAGCCAACCAGTAATTCGAAAAAGCGTGTAGGTAATAAATAATAGGCGGCGCCGATAGTTACTTCTGTACCCCACTGAGAAAACATTATAGCGGCAAAGCAGGCAAGAAGGGAGGTAATAATTGTGCCTTTATGGCCTAAATAGCGGTAGGCTACAATAAGCATAAGAGGCCAAATAAAGTAATATTGCTCTTCTACTGCGAGTGACCAAGTATGTAACAATGGTGCTTCGAGGGAGCCTCCATCAAAGTAACCGCCATATTCTCGCCAAAAGAAAAAGTTTCCTATGTAAGATACAACCCAAATAACACTACGGTAGTATTTTACCAAATCTTGGGGCAACATTAACAAAGAAAAAACTAGGGTAGTGATAAAAATAACAAAAAGTAAAACAGGCATTAAGCGCTTTATTCTGCGACCCAAAAACCAAGACATACTGAAGTTGTTTTTTTTAAGTGCCGAATAGATAATAGTCGTGATCAGGAAGCCTGAGATGACAAAAAACACATCAACGCCGACAAAGCCACCAGAAAAAAGACTAAAACCGACATGATTTAATATAACCAGAAAAACCGCGATTGTTCTTAGTCCATCTATGTCGCTTCTATAATTCAATTTAGAATCCTATTTGTTTGATTTTAACAGAACAGAGTCTATGTCATACTAACCAAGCTCGATAACTTTATAAATAAACCACATAGTGGGGTTAACTCTTTCCATGTTGCGTAAGCTATTTTCAAGCTCTTTTTTTCGTTTTTTAGAGAATATCATAACAGTTGTGACTTCACTACTGTTAACCCCGTTTCTGATTACTACATTAGGCAATGAAAACTATGGGTTGTGGTTACTGATTCTATCAATGTTGGGTTGGTTTAATATTATAAATTTAGGGTTCCCTTCAGCAGTTCAACGCCATATCACGTGGGCATTAGAAAGTAAAAGTACTGATAGTCTCAATCGAGTATTTTCAACGAGTATTTTACTTTTCTCAGTGTTGGGTTGTGTAGCAATCGTTGGGTTATTATCGTTAGCTTACAACCCTCAGATCTTAGACATAAGCAATTCCCGTTTTGAAGTGTTTACTTTATCACTGAGTTTACTTTGTATAAAAGTACTATGGGATTTTATTATGTGCTCTTTCAATAGTTTTTTTGCATGTCTACTCAGGTATGATATCGATGCTAAAATCTCTTCTTTAAATGCTATTGTTAAAGCTGTTCTTGTCTACTATTTGCTCGTAGATTTGAATATTTATGGTGCTGTCACGGCAACCTTGATAGCTGACTTTTTAAGTAATATCTTAAAGATTGTTTGCGTAAAACGATTGTTACCATCACTTAATTTTTCTATTAGTTATGCATCTTTTAATGAATTTAAAAGTCTTTTTCATTTTTCTAAACATGTAATTGCTAGCGGAGTGGCTAAGACGATTAATAGTAAGTCTGATCCAATACTCGTTACAAAATTATTCGAGTTATCTTTAGTGCCAGTTTTTGGTATCGCAAATAGGTTAGCTGCACTGGTGGAGGGCTTTACCATGTCGGTAAGTGGCATTTTTTTGCCAATATTTAATCAAATGGCAGCTAAGAATCAAAATATGGGAGAAACGTTCTTAAAGGTAACCTCGATAAATATCATGGTATATTCTACGTTGTATTCGTTATTGTTTGTTTTTAGTGAAATTTTTGTACAGTTATGGGTAGGTAAAGAGTTTGTGCAATCTATTGCAATTTTGAATGTACTTATATTTTCATATTTATGTCGCGCTGTTTTTCAATCTATCAGGGACTTGCTTTTTGCACAAGCTAACCACAAATATCTCTCGTTTGTCAGTATGTTTGGGGCAATGTTTAATATCATATTATCTATCATTTTAGCTAATCAAATAGGGCTCATTGGAATTGCAATTTCGACAAGTATTAGTTTTTTCTTATCCGATGTCGTATTAAGCCTAATGCTTGTCAAGAAATATAATGATCTCAATATAAAACCCATAATCAAACAATTGATTATGGCGATCGTTTTAACTTACAGTGTAGGGTTGTGTGGTCAGCAACTTATTGAACAGTATATTATTAGTACTTGGGGCAATTTACTTCTATTGTTTTTTGTATTTTCACCAATAATTATAGTAGCTAATGTTTGTCTATTTATTGATAAAGATACTATTTATCAGTTTTATTTGAAGTTAAAATGTATGCTAATGAAGCAATAATGTTTGCAATTTTTGGGGGTATTAACAGGAGCGCATGCCGCTAATTATTTAATGTTTTTTCCATAAAGTTTTTGTGTCACTGAATTTGTATTTCCAACCGGCTAAAAATGAGGCTATATGCAAACTACAAAAACTAATAAAAACTGAAGAAAAGGGCATCTTTATGTTGTTTATCGCTGCGATGTAAGCAATCGCAGTGTAAAGGTAAAAGAGTATTTGTAATAAAAACAATAAAAAGAAATTCGTTGTGTTAATCAGATAGCTACTAACAAGCAAAGCAATTAGGCAATAAGGCATGATTAGACGCATCACTTTATGAGATACGAATTGAAAAAAAAGCGGGTTTTTTCGGGGGGATAATAACCATGGCATATATGAGATAAGCTGAAAATTTCCGGCGAGTGTGCGAACCTTGCGATGAAATTCTTCAGCTGTTGTAGATGAGCTGACATCATAGGCTATTGCCTTATTTTCAAATTTTATATGATAACCAGCGTTGACCATGGTCAGAGGAATATACATATCATCTAATATAATATCTGTTGGAATTTCGGGGATTAAATTCCGCCTTGCCATGTAAATAGCCCCCGTTACACCAAGCATAGACTTGAAGTCACTTTCTTTTTCTCTTATCCATTTTTCATATTTCCAGTATAGACCAGGATCATCTTCTGTATTATTTTCATCTGTGATTATATGTAAATTTCCTGTCACTGCTGCCGTTTTAGGGTCTAAAAAGTGAGAAGATAATTGCATTAAGGCATGTTTGTCAAATCGTTGTCTGATATCTGTAAAAGCCACTAAGTCTGTTTCTACAGCTCGTAACCCTTGATTAAGAGCAAAAGACTTCCCTTGATTTTTTGAGTAATGAATTAACTTGACTAATGGGTTGTTTAACGAGTCTACTATATGTTCTGGACCATCCGTTGAACCATCAGAAACGACGAGAATATTAATTTTTTCTGTTGGGTAATCACTCTCTAAAATATTTTTTATTCTGAATGATAATAACGGTGATGCATTATAAACACATAAAATAACAGTCAGCTCTGGGAGGCGATTATGTAGTAGATCTGGAGTTCCATTTTTACGTGCTAGTAAACCTATTATTAATGGGTATCCAATGAAACTATAAATAAATGAAGCTGCACAAATAAAGAACATCAGTTCCATTGCAAAACCTTTAAAAGAGCCGTTAAAAAGAATAATTTATCTTAACTAATATACTAGAGAG
This sequence comes from Litorilituus sp., assembly GCA_030754235.1. Classification (GTDB taxonomy): domain Bacteria; phylum Pseudomonadota; class Gammaproteobacteria; order Enterobacterales; family Alteromonadaceae; genus Colwellia. The sequence continues at coordinate 137,212 of JASMAS010000070.1, read as the reverse complement.
TTACTAGTGGGGTGGTTCTTTGATGTTTCTTGTCACATTGGCTGCTAAAGTGTTATTTTCAATGCTGCATAGACAACAAAAATAATAGACCATGAATATAGTGTACACTTTATAGCTAATGCCTTATCAAAATAACAGGCAAGCTCTGGCAATACTTTTATTACCCTATAATGTGATGCAATAGTCATCCCCATAAAAATAAAAAGTAAAACAGTGTATGAACGGCTTAAAAAGAATGACGTAATCATAAATCCGGCCATAGAAAAGAATAGTGTTTGATTTATTAATAGTTCATTTTTTTGTGTTTCGGATAAGTCAGTTATAACCTTTGCCTTTCTAATGAAAAAGAAACCAGAGATAAGTGTAAAAAATACTGCTCCACCCCATAAAGAGTAACCTATAATACCAAGTTCACCTGCAACTAGAATATAGGAATTATGGGCTGTTAAACCGTGATAGTCTACAAAAGCTCCTTTGCCTATTCCAAGGGGATAGGATATCAACATTAGAATTCCAGCATACCAAGCTTCTAGTCTACCAGAAGCAGAATCATCTATTTTACCTTGCAGAGCTACAAGCAGCAAAATGGCGATTGGAATACATGATAACCCAAAGATGAACATTTTCCTTCCGGCCTTAACGACAAAGTAATAGCTTGCAATTAGTGTAAAAACCCCCAGTGCTGTACCTCTAGAATGTGTAATGTAAACGCCATATAGTATGCAAGCTAAAATAATTAACATCACTATTTTAGTAAAGGCATTTCCTTTGCTATAAAAATACAAGACAAAAGGGATGTTCATCACTAGGAACATTCCAATATCATTAGGGTCACTAAAAAAACCGAGATAGGTAATTCTTCTGGCATCTGTACCAAATAAAGCATACGCTTTAGTGTCCAATGCCCAACCTTCCCAATACAAGTCGGTTTGTTGTACATGCCCATTATGCACTATGCATAATGTTGCGATTAAACAAATAATCATCAACCAATGTTGGCGTTGAATGTTTGAAATGCAGTTGCTAAATAAAAATAATGGTATTATTGACGCAGCGAGAAATGCATTGGCTTGACTTATTCCCCACATGCCAGAGCCGTTGACAAAACCTGAAATAATTATTAATGGTGTAAGTAAAAATAACATCCAGTGCTGTGGGTGAATTTTTAACGGGCGTTGACCTAGTAATACACCAATTAGACAAATGATTGCAAAATACTTAACTAATGGCCATTCGAGCGTATTTGGCAACATTTGATGTGGGCGAATAAAGACCATAACAGTGTAAAGTATTAGAAAAAAGAAGGCGAAAGTAGAGTTTTTATCTTCAATTTCAGGTAAATGATGCGGCATAAATAGTTAACTTTGTTTATGATTTATTAAAAGGGTTATTTTATTTATCAGTTTACTTATGAGATATTTAATTGGGCTGTTGGTTACTTTTACATTATACATGTCGTCTAGGTGGTTACACCCATAACGGCTCTTGTAGCTTTGTTTTTTATTTCCCATCATAAAGTCGTAATAATCTAACTTGGTATTTTCAATACTCCACATGTGCAATGCAAACCCCGGAGAAAAAGAAGAGTAGTTATTTTCCCAGCCGCTTTGATAGAAGTATAAACAGCCATTATCGACTATATAATAATTAATCGCAGCCATTTTTCCTTCAACTGTTAAAACGCTGATTTTACAGTGCTCTAAAGCTATTAATTTTGTATGGAAAGCGTTAAAGCTGGGCTCGGTAAAAGCTCCTCTTTTGCTTTTTAATCGCCACCTATTTGTATGTAATTCTTTTAGTTTTAGCCAGTATTTGTTAAGTTGATTTTTATCAGCCCAAAAAAAATGAGCATTATTTTTCAATAATTGTTTTTGGCATTTATTCCATTTATATCGATTATTTTTACTTGGAGAATACTTGATAGAACTTGTCTTATTGATTGTATAACGTGTTCCTTCAACCGCCACTTTAGAAGTCGGTATATATTTTAATATATTGAGTAAATTAGCTGTTGAGGAAACAGCACGCCAAGTCATCATATCATAGGTTAAATTGTTAATTTTTGAGGCAATTAACACATATAAATCATCACTCCGGGTAGATACCAATATATCTTGAAATTCTGAGGCTACCTCGGCTGATTCTATTTCTCCTTGTCCAAGAGGAAGTAATACTGTTTGTTTGATGCCTAAAGTCATTTTCGTTTGGGTATAGAGTGGAGCAAAGATTGATAATTTATTATCGACCAACCCTAAAATCACACTCAGTTGCCAATCTTCTTGCCAGAAAACTTTAATCCATTTTAGTATCCAGTCAGGCGATGTAAAAAATCCATCAGGGGATTTTTGTGAAAGCGCCCTCCATTGATGCTCGTAAGTTATTAATTCATCAATAGTTTCAATGATTTCCCAAGAAATGTTTGAAGTCAAAGTGCTAGTCCTTGAAAGTCGTTAATTAAATTAATGCTTCTGTAGTCTATAATGCGCTCTTTATTCTTTTTTTCTGTATTGGCTTGTTTTTAACATATATATTTTAATATTATTTAATCAGTTGATAAATAGTAACAAGGATACACTATTGTCAGTTGAAAATGTCGCGCAATACGACAAATAATGAATCTTATCTATATTATTATGACCATCTCAATTAAGATATTTGTTATTACATCTACAAATATGATAATTGAGATTATGGGAAATAAGCTTAAGGTTCTTCATGTGCTCAGTAGTTTAAATGTAGGCGGCGCTGAGCGGTTTGTGATTGATTTAGGGGAAGAGCAGTTTTCTCAGGGGTTCAGCGTTGCCATTCTCTCATTTGGAACTACTGAAGATGCTTTAGTTAGTGTTGCAAAAAGCAAAGAGATTCAGGTTTATACTATACAAAAAGTTGCTTCTTTAATTGGTCAGTTTACCCTGTTAAAAGTGTTGAGAAAATATGATGTTATTCATATTCATACTGCTTATGCTTTAAAGCCGTTGTCCATCGTAATGAAAGTTATTGGCACAAAACAGTGTATTTATACACGCCATGGTGCTGCTGAGAATAATTCATCTGCTTGGCAAAAAGTACATAATAATTTTAGGCATCATATCACCGCAATGTCTTTTGTTTCGCAGGAGGCATTTGACATATTTAGACGAAATTATCCGTGGCGCGATATACCGATGAGTGTTATAGATAATGGTGTTTTATTACCGAGTGCAGATAAAACGCTGAACAAAGACAGCGATACTAAACTACATCTTGGTAGCGTAGGTCGTCTTGTTCCCTTAAAGCACCAAGTATCTTTGCTTAACGCTGTGTCTATACTCCCGCAGGAGATTCAATCTCAGATAGAGTTGCATATATTTGGTGATGGTGAGTGTGAAGAGGTACTTCGCTCCTTTGCTAGTGAAAATTTATCTCAAAGTAGTATCCGTTTTTATGGCATGGTTACCGACAGAGAAAAAATTTATCCATCATTTGATTGTTTGGTTGTCACCTCGGAAACTGAAGGTTTGTCTTTGGTGATCATGGAGGCCATGGCTTATGGTAAGCCTGTTATTGCTACAGATGTCGGCGGCAATTCAAAGCTTGTTAAAAATAATGAGAACGGCTGGCTGGTGGATTATGATGATCATAACCAGCTAGCAAAGTTGATTCAGCACCTTAATGAAAATTTTGAACAAATTACCGCCTTTGGGTTAGCAGCCCAAAAGTATGTGATGGAGCGCTTTTCTTTAGCAACTGTGGTCAAAAAATATGCTAAAATCTATCGGAAATAGGCTTAAAAAATTTACAGTATTTGTTTATTGTGTTAGTTTTTTAGCAAGTGCAGTCGTTTTTAGTTTACCTTTGTGGGCACAAAACGATGCAATGCTGATACTTGAACAGCTGATTATTTTTGCTCCTCGCTGGTGGTTATTTTCCTTCATTATTATATTGTCAATGCTTTGGCGATTCCTCAGTCTATTTCAACGATATACTTTGCCATTATTATTTTATATTTCATTAATGTATTTAGATTTTCAATTACCTGATATTGTTGGCTTCCAAGAGGGAGAGTCAACGTCTATTAAACTTGTGACAGTAAATATGGGTGAAGGTAGTAAATTATCCAAGCTGAAACAAGTCGTGAAGTACTATCACCCAGACTTATTGCTTTTACAAGAAATTAGAATTAATGCCGTTAAAGACCTACAAAGCAACTATACCTATATAGATTGTGAAGCAGGTTTGTGTCTACTTAGCAAATACCCTTTTGAACGAGTAGCTTCATTAAGTAGGGCTATGCTTAATGGTTATGGACACTTTGCTATGTCATATCAATTAACAGTTAATGGCAATCAAATTAACCTATCTAATGTTCACTTTGAAACACCTAGAGAGATTTTATTGGATATTATTAAATCTAGAAGTTTAAGTTTTAAGGCTAAAAATAAGGCCGAAAATCGCCAGATAGAAGCTTCACTTGTTGGCGATACCATTAGAGCTAAAAAAAATGTAGTCATTGCGGGTGACTTTAATATGCCAGATGACGATCCTATCTATAAAAATAATTTTTCATGGTTGACTAATGCACTAAATGAAAGCGGGTTTGGATTCAATCATACTAAATATATTGACTGGCAGGGTATGCCACTATTTAGTTTTCGTATTGATCATATTATTTACTCTAAAAATATAACGGCTAGAAACGTTGAGGTTTTGGATTCTCTTGGCGGAGACCACCGACCTGTGATGGCAACATTAGAGGTTTTTCATTGAATGTGAATGTATACTACTGTTTAATTATTTCCATCATCGCAATTTTTTCCTCTCCGTTATCAAGTGCGAAATCAAGTGCGAAAGAACCTATAACATTTAAAGTATCTTTAAGTGATAAGAAGTCACAGCTTCTATTACCTGTTCCAAATCATTTAATCTCTATTGATTCAAATATACAGCTAACTGAAATGAATATCCCCATTGATATCAAATATAAGATACTCAATCAATGGCCAACATTCACAGAAAAAAAATATATTAGACTACTATTGCTTGAAGTAAACCACTTACCTGGTGATGATTTATCATTAGAGCTTAAATGGGGGGATGGTGGTATCAAAGACGAAGACCCCAAGTTGAATTTACATCAAGGTACAACCCTTGTTTTCCCTTCTTCTAATTGGTTAGCTCAGTCAGTTTTATTACATCCAAGCGCACAAGATGAAACATCTAACTGGTATACCCAAGCATTATCAAGTTATGCTCACTTTATTACAGATCAAAAAGCCCTATCTAAGATGGGCTACCCAATGACTAGGGCAGCTCAATGGCTTTATGACAAGCCTCAAGCTATTTATCAATTATTTATTGTATCGGGTAATAAGAAATGGTTAAGTCGAGGTGATGATTTAGCAAACTTTTACATCAATAATATTGATGGAAGTGGTCTTTTTAAACTCATTGATAAAAATGATGTGAAATACTTAATGCCTAAAGGCTTATTATATAGTTATTTTTTAAGTGGTAATATTAAAGCCAAAGAGGCATTAACCAACATATATCAAAATTCTTTGATGTGGGAGCCTGAATATGATCTCGAACGTGGGTTCTGGACTGAGCGTAATCAAGCAGCGGCTTTAAATACGGCAATATCTTACTGGGAAGTCACAGGTGATCGCTCTGCCTTTAGCCGAATTAATCAAATAATTGATGCTACGGTGGAAATGACTTTTAATCCCGTCAATAATTGGAGTTTAGTAGGCTGTCCTCAACATACCCTTCAATCACATGAGGGGCAAGGAGGGAGTTCGCCAACATGTTCTCCATGGATGATGGCACTTCTTAGCGATGCATTATGGCGATTCTATCGTTTAACTGGAGATGTTAGAGCCGCTTCTCTTATCGATGCTTTTGGCGATTTTGTACTTAATTATGGTATATACTGGGGAGATGAAAAGGTAGATCGTATTGTCATACCCAAGTACCTTGCAATATTACAAAACTCAAGATATGAAAATCATGATCAATGGTCAGATTACCAACATACCTGTGATGTAGCTGCTTTGCTAGGGAAGTCAGTTTACATCAAAAAACGCAGTGATATTTTATTAAAAGAATTATTTTCTGTATTTGTACAGCAATGTAAAGCAGAATTAGAACGTACTAAAGTAAAGCAGGGGAGAGAACACTACTGGACCATTACTCCGCCAAGACGCTTTAACTGGATGTTTTCTTCAACAAGTGATTTACCTTGGTTAGCTGACTTTCTATTACTTGAGGTGGACTAGGAACTGTTGAACTTTACTGATTATTTTTGCAGTAGACATGACGAATAAACGCTGTCCTTCGGATTCGTTTAAATGCTTATTTTTCTTTGTTGAGAGGAATTTACATAGAACGATTATGCTGCTTTCCTAGCGCCGCGATCAAAAAGCATTTAATCCGAACAAAATTTAAACATGAAAGATCAATAAACCCTATATTATGGCTTACATTTGTTATGCCATAGCTCATACTTTTGATGGTGCTGACTCACTTAAGGTAGCCGACCTTTTAATAAATTTATTATTGGCAATAGTTGTGAGCTGAATTGATCATCAACACCATCGGCCATGTAAATATTATTTATTGTAATTGAAATTGCCAATGTAACTTAGTTTCATTTATTCCAATAGCAGCGCGTTTAAGCCTCTCAAGCTTAAATTTTGATGAGCTACCAAACTTTGAACCAGATATTTGATAGCTAACAATGATTTTTGCAGTTTTGTCACCATTTTTTACAATTAACTCTTGATTTTCGTTGTTTGTATTCGCTGATATCACATGCCAATTTTCCGGAATAAAACTATTTGCAAAAAAAGTCGGTTTTGATTCTAAGTTTCTGCCATTAAAACTATATTCTAAGTGAGTTATTAGAGCATTATCAGTAATGATTTGTAGATGGGAAAAATTATAAATCATCGGTTGAACGGTTGTTTCAATTGTTCTCATTTTAGGCGTAGTCGTTGAGGATAACTGTAATGAGGTAGAAGAAAATAATAACACACATAGAAGAACCGTCGTTAACGGCCAGTTAGGTTTGTTAACTGGAGAGGTGTTTGTGTTCACTTTATTTATATTGATAGCGCCTTCTTTGTCGGCAAGGCGTCCGCCAAATATAAATAACAACAACATGAAAGGAGCGTATAGATACCAACCAAACATGTTGTGGTCTTCCATTAATGGGCTAGTCATCTCTGTTTGATGCCCAATGATAATTAATCCCACTATTCTTAGCCAATTAGTTAATAGTGCGCCAAAAATGGCAACCAAAATGAATATCGCTATATTTTTTATCGTACGAAAATATAAGAAGCAATACAAAGAGCTGATTGCTAATGACGTTAACAAGTAGCGTAAACCACTGCAGCCACCGGCTATTTCAAAAGTACCTGAAGGAATTTGTACAAATTGCTGTTCAACATAAACAGGAATAGTGGTGAGCCCCATAAGAGCATTTACTGCTACAACTGAAATGGACTGTAGAGGAATAGTTAATACACCCCATAAGGGAATCAAAAAGATAAAATATAATGATGAAAATATGATTTTAAAATTACTGTTGAAAACAAAGTTAATGGCTGAGCAAACGAGTAAAATCGTAGCTAACCAATAAAGCAAACTAATCTGAGCTGTGCTTGTTATAAATAAGAAATAAGCACTTAGTAAAAAGAGTAATAAGGCAGGCTTAGAAAGGCACTTTCGAAAGTTTACTTGCTCTGACTTTGTTATGGCATAAAATAAATACACTACGATAACCGGAATTAAATAGGCATGTGAATAGGTACCATCATCAAAACTATATTGCCATAGTGTATACATAACAGGGATATTCAACAGGGCAACAAGTGTTGTTATTAATAGTACAGAGATAAATGGAACAAAAGGGTGTTTAAATATGTTCGAGTCCATTTTTTTTATATTCAAAGTAATAACCCTGATGATATTATTTTTTATGTAAGCTAGGCTATATTTTTACGCTGATGGAATATTATCAGGTTGTAGTGAATCTGATTTGCAATTAACACCAACATAATACTAATTATATACATTTTTATGTTATTGTCGTTAATAAAGTGATTTTAAAATTGATACTTTAGTTAATATATCTTCAAAGGAATTAAGATGAATTATAAAAAAAAAATCTTACCCATATTTGTTTTTGCCGTTTTATCTGGAGGGGTATCCGGTTGTAGCAAAGATCAAACCTCAGAAGAATATTTAAATAGTGCCTCGGCATTTTTACAACAAGGTAAAAATACCGAGGCAATTATTAACCTTAAAAATTTATTGAAAAATGATTCAACAAATGCTGATGGGCGTTTTCTGTTAGGAAAAGCTTATGCCCAACAAGGTAATTGGTTGGCTGCTGAAAAAGAGTTGACTAGAGTAGTAAAACAATTTCATTATGATCAAAAGCTATTTATTCCCTTGCTTGCTCAGGTTTATTTTAAGTTACACGATAGCGCTGCTTTAGAGGAACTCTTAGTTAAACAATCGGCAATGTCTAAAAAACTTGACGTATTAGTCATGACGTATTTAGCGATGGTTTATGTTGAACAAGGCTCGCTAACCGAGGCAAAAGAGCTATTTGAAAAAGTGACCGCATACAAAATAGATTCACCTTTTTTGATTCTAAGTAAAGCCTACATGGCTACATTAATAAAAGACAGCGACTCTGCGTTAGAAACTCTTGAGGAGTTGTCTACATCCTTCCCTAGTTTTCCTGAGGCAAAACTGCTTAAAGCTCAAGTTTTGTTCGGTATACAGCAAGCATCAGAAGCGGCTATAGTCTTAAATGATTATTTACAAACTTATCAGCACGAACATAAAACTAGAATGTTATTTTCAGAAGCGTTAATACGGGATGGGCAGTTTACAGAAGCTGAAAAACAAGCAGATTTTTTACTTCAAATAAACCCTAAGCACGCATGGTTAAATCAAATAAAAGCGCAAGTAAAATTCGCAGAAAAAAATCATGTCGAAGCCAAAAAATATGCTGAAATGGCATTAATAAATAATTCAAACTTACCTTTGGCTCATTTAGTTGCAGGCGTTAGTTCGTATCAGTTAGGCCAAATAGAATCAGCACATATGCACCTTGTTGCCATTAAAGAACGATTATCCTATAAACACCCAGCTAAGCAACTACTTGCTTCAATTCGGTTACAACTAGGATATAAAGAAGAATTTTTTCAAGAATTATCAGAGGCTTCGCTAGATGAATTAGATACTCGGTTACTTTACACTTCAGCAATGCTGTTTTTAAAACAAGGTGATAAAGATGAAGCAAATACATTGATGGAAAAAGCTGCGTTAGTTGATCCAGAAAATTCTCATATTATATATAAACAAGGTGTCATTAAGTTGTTAAGTGGAGATGATTCTTCAATTGACTTTTTTAAACGCGCATTAGAAAAAGATCCAAATTTAGATGCAGCCACAACATTATTAGTTACTAAGTTAATTTCAGATGAAAAGTATGATGAAGCTATCTATGTTGCTAAAGGCCTTGAAAAGGAAAATATTGAACTCTCCTATAGTCTAAGAGGCATTATTCATTATAGACAAAAAAATCTAGTGAAAGCTAAAAAGTATTTTTTTGAGGTTTTGGCTATAAATGAGAACCATGTTGGAGCACTAATTAATTTAGCTAGTATTAGCGAAAATGAAAAGATGCTTGAAAAAAGTGTTGAATATTACTTTCGTGTTTTGTCTATAAATAATGACCATATTCCCGCTATTACAGAGTTATTGAAGTTATCAACTCATCCAGAAGTACAGTCTGAAATTGAAAATTATTTTGTTGGTGAGTATGCCGAAGAATCAACAAGTGAGTTGAATAATATAGTTTTGTTAGAGTTGTATATCGCCAATAGAAAATTTAGTGACGCTCATAAATTATTACAAAAATCTTTAAAGTCTTTTCCTGATAATATTAAATTTTTGTTATTACAAGCTAATGTTTATGTTAATGAAAAAAAATATGATGAAGCTATAGTCGTTTTAGATCACGTGATAGCAATAAGCCCAAGCACTGTGGTTGCTTATGCAGTAAAAGCAAATATATATAATTTAAAGAAGAACTTTCAAGAAGCCATAGAAATTCAGAAACAAGCAATTGAGCTATTGCCTCAAGCTTTAACTTATAAAGTTGCGCTGATCAAATTATATATAAAAAATAATAATGTAAATGCCGCGAAGGAAGTGATTAAACAATTAAATGAAATAGAGAAAAATGATATTAATGTGCTAACGTTGCAGGGAAAAATTGCTTTTAAAGAGAGAAGATATAATGCCTCAGCTTTAACTTTACTGCAAGTGTATAACAAGCAGCCAAGCGAACAAGTTTTATTAGAATTATTAAAATCGCTTCGTATGACGAACGAACATGATAAGGCATTTGCTTTACTTGAAAACCTTGAAAACACCAGATCTTTATCTTTTAGGTTATTATTAGAAAAAGCAAGTTTATATAGTGATATCCAGCCTAAAAAAACGATAGCAATATACAAAAGCTTAGCTAATCAAACTAATAATCACTTTGTCATCCTAAATAATCTGGCTTGGGAGTATTTAAAGCAAGGAGATAACATTAAAGCGCTTGAAAATGCTAAAGCAGCACTATCTAAAGCACCACAGCAAGCTAGCGTGCTAAATACTTATGGTCAAATATTGTTAGCTAGTGGTCAAAAAACACAGTCAATTAAGCCTTTACAAAAAGCTATGCAAATTAATTCGAACAAAGCTAGCTACAAAGTAGACTATGCTGAATCATTAGTGGCTAATATGAAAATTAAGCAAGCTCAAGAGGTGGTTATTCAAATAAATGTAAAACGATTAGATAAAGAACTCGTTGAAAGGATTGAACGTATTAAATCAATGTGAATAACAGATCATATAGAGGGAAGCCTACAGTGACAGCTTTTTTTACACCTTTAACTAAGTACTAAGTGGTAGTGATTTTAATTTCTTTTATAACAAGTGGTTATGTTTTTGGCACGTGTAATGCATTATGCTTGTATACTAACAAAGGGAGAAAAATCAAATGAAAAAATTTTTTTTTGCAGCGGCATTTGCTGCTACTTGTAGTGCAAATGTTATGGCCGATTCAATTTCTTGGGATGCGCCATGGGGAGATAGCGAAGGGAATACTATTTTGGAAATGGCTTTTGCTTATAATTCGCAATCATTAATAGCTGACACCAACAATGATAATGTTCTGAGTGCTGGAGATACTATTCACTCTGTAGGTGGTTTTGGTGCAAATGGTTTTGATAGCGCAGGATTCCCTTTAACAGGAGGAGATCACGGTAGTATTGTTTATAATCATGTTAATGGTTTTACTCCTAACCAATTCCCTCAAATAGAAGGTTATGGCACTGATTATTTATTCACTTTTTCTTTTAATGATTTAACGGGTACATACAATGGTTCAGATTTTATATACACTTCTGGAACTATTGAATTTGGTGTTTTTGCAGCTGCAAATGGAAGTGGTTTAACTGCTGGATTTAACGCCTTATTTGATGTTGATTTAACCTACGGTGGTCCAGACAACTCAGTGGGACAACAGAAGCAAGTGTTTAATGGTACGGTAAGTAATTTTGATCATGATGCAGACACCATTTTTGAAATTAATCATTTAGGTAATATAAAGTCTCTAGCTGACTGGGCAGCACTTGGTGATGTAAGGTTATCATCTAGTCAAACAGTTGATGGTGGCCTTCCAGGTCTTCCTGTTAATATAACCAATGTCGTATTTAACAATGGTGTTGGTGTTGTTGCTGCACAGCATAAGGGTGGCTTATCTATAAATGTTCCAGAGCCTACTTCAATTGCTATTTTAGGTTTAGGTTTAGGTTTATTAGGCTTTGCTGGCGCACGTTGTCGTAAGTCATAATTTTAATAAAACTACCTTGTAGCACACAAAAAACCGTCTATTGGCGGTTTTTTGCTCTCAACTATTAACAGCTATACACTTAGCGATTATCTTTTAGGAGCTGTTTAACGCGCCAAAACATGTATTTTTGAATTGGATTTCTATTTCCCCATGGTCTCCATGTTTTTATTAATTTATTTCTATAGGCATCAAAGTGTAAGCCGTGCGGAGCATGAATTACGTCTCCACGTTTAAGAATGAGTTTTAAAACATTAGTACATAGTGTGCCAGCGGCTAACGAAATGCCCATACACGTAGAGGGCACTTTCTTTTTAAGAAAGTTCACAGAAGAGCGTTCAACTAAATAGTGTCTTTGTTGCACAGAAGGGGAAACACCGATTACAAAGCGTATGATATTGTCATTAAAGATTAATTCTTTTTCTGCTTCACTTGTATTAGCTGTTGGATCTACGATGGCGAAGTATTCATCAAATGACATTTTACCAGGCATAAACACTAAAAATGCTGTTCCCATACCCATAGGGGCAGCTGTTATTGTTGGAATACCTTTTTCGTAACAACGACGAAATACCTGGCGGCGTATATCTAAACAAAAGATATCTAGACTATCTACGTAGATATCAACGTCATCTAGAAACTCTTCTAAATTTTCTTCATCAATACCGTTGTCGAAGTTTTTTACATTGGCTTCAGGGTTGATGCCTTTGATGGTTTCTTCCATGACTGCTGACTTACCTTTACCTAGTGTTGACATGTTTGCACCTGCCTGTCTATTGAAGTTGGCAACGTCATAATCATCGAGATCTGAAATGTTAAAATTTCCAATACCCAGTCGAGTTAAGACAATGGTATGGTCACCACCAACGCCACCTAATCCACCAATAGCAACTTTTGTAGCTCTTAATTTTTGTTGTTCCTCTTTTGTGACCCAGCCGATATTTCGAGAGAATGCTTCTTCATAGTTAAACATGTTTTTTCCTTTTAATTTGTCGCTACTTAGGTGAAGTTGCTTAAAAAAGTCTATAAATATACAACTTATTATTGGCTTTATGTAGGCAATGGTTGTTTTACTGCATTTTAAATTTATGTTTAATGCTTTATCATCTTACCTTAAGCTTATTAATACAATTTTATTAATTGAATAACCATGAACTTTGAAGAGCTAGATCAAGGAAGTATATCCCCTGTCATCTTGTGCGGGGGAAACGGCACTCGCCTTTGGCCGCTTTCGCGAGCACAATTTCCCAAGCAGTTTCATCCATTAGTTAATGATACGACTATGTTGCAAGATACTCTGGCTAGATTACCAGAAAAGCATTTACCTCCTATTTTTATTTGCAACGAAGAGCATCGTTTTCTAGTTGCAGAACAAGTAAAGCAAGCACAATGGAAACAAAGCTCTATTTTATTAGAGCCTCAAGGGCGAAATACGGCACCAGCACTAGCCCTTGCCGCACTTAACGTTCAAGCAGAAAATAAAGATGCTTTACTACTCGTGTTGGCTGCGGATCATGTTATTAAAGATACGGAAAAGTTCCATCAATCTGTAGCCGTGGCAAGCATTGCTGCACAGCAGGGCAAGATAGTGGCTTTTGGTGTTGTTCCTACCCATGTTGAAACGGGGTATGGCTATATCAAACAAGGTGAAGAGCAGGTAGTTGAAGGTCAAAAAAGTGGTACCTTTGAAGTTACTCAGTTTGTTGAAAAGCCTAATGCAGAAGTTGCTCAAACCTATCTAGATGCCGGTGATTATTTATGGAATAGCGGTATGTTTTTATTTAAAGCCAGCCGTTATTTAGAAGAATTAGAGAAATTTAGGCCTGATATCTTGAAGTCTTGTCAACAAGCGATGACAAAAGTAGAAAAAGATGTAGATTTTACCAGACCTGAAAGTGAAGCCTTTTTAGGCTGTGCGGATGAGTCTATCGATTCTGCGGTTATGGAAAAAACTGCTGATGCGGTTGTTGTACCACTCGATGCAGGCTGGAGTGATGTTGGTTCATACTCAGCACTTTGGGAAGTTTGTCAGCAAAATGCAGAAAAAAATGTGATTAAGGGAGATGTGATCGCCCATGATACCTCAAATAGCTACTTACATAGTCAAAACAAATTAGTTGCTACGTTAGGTGTTGATAATTTAGTGGTGATTGACACACCTGATGCAGTGTTAATTGCAAATAAAGATAAAGTGCAAAACATTAAAGAAATAGTTAATAAGCTCAAAGAAAAACAGCGCCCTGAGGCTAAGTTACACCGAGAAGTTTATCGCCCTTGGGGTAAGTATAACTGTGTTGATCAAGGTGATCGATTCCAAGTGAAACGTATTACGGTAAACCCCGGTGCTAAGCTGTCAGTTCAAATGCATCATCATAGAGCCGAGCACTGGATCATTGTTTCAGGTACAGCCAAAGTGACTTTAGATGATGAAACGACTCTTTTGAGTGAGAATCAATCTACTTATATACCTATTGGGGGGATTCATGCCCTTGAAAACCCAGGTAAGTTGCCACTTGAGATGATTGAAGTGCAATCAGGTAGTTACCTTGGGGAAGATGATATTATTCGTTTTGAAGCTCCGTAATGGATAGCTAAATAATGACCGTAAGTATACAAGCATTAACTTGTTTTAAAGCATACGATATTCGCGGCAAGCTTGAAGAAGAATTGAATACCGATATTGCTTACCGGATAGGTCGAGCTTTTGCTCAGCACACACAGGCTAAAAAAGTAGTTGTCGGTGGTGATATCCGCTTGACCAGTGAAGAACTAAAGTTAGCTCTTGCTAACGGCTTAATGGACGGTGGCGCAAATGTTGTTGATCTAGGGCTATGCGGTACAGAACATATTTATTTCGCCACCAGTCATTTAAATTGTGATGGTGGTATTGTCGTAACAGCTAGCCATAATCCTATTGATTATAATGGCATGAAGTTGGTGCGTGAGAACTCAAAACCTATCAGCGGTGATACAGGCTTATTTGACATAAAAGCTCTAGCAGAAGGTAATAAGTTTGATGAAGTTGCTGAAAAAGGTACCTTGTCTACACACGATATTAGTCAAGCCTACACAGAACATTTACTAACTTATATTGATACTACAAACCTTAAGCCACTCAAATTAATTGTTAATGCTGGCAATGGCGCGGCAGGCCCTGCACTGGATGCTATAGAAACCGCTTTCGAACAACTTAATGTGCCTGTTGAGTTTATTAAAATTCACCACAATCCAGATGGCAACTTTCCTAATGGTATTCCAAACCCTTTGCTTGTTGAAAATCGCAGCGCTACACGTGATGCGGTGATAAAGCATGGTGCAGATATGGGTATCGCATGGGATGGTGATTTTGACCGTTGTTGCTTGTTTGATGAGCAAGGAGAATTTATTGAAGGCTATTATATTGTTGGTCTGTTGGCGGAAAATTTTTTAGCTAAATCACAAAATAGCCGCAGCGCAAAAGCTAAAATTATTCATGACCCACGCTTAACCTGGAATACCATTGATATTGTAGAGCAAGCAGGTGGTCAAGCGATTCAAAGTAAAACGGGCCATGCTTTTATAAAAGAAAGAATGCGCAGTGAAGATGCGGTATATGGGGGAGAAATGAGTGCTCACCATTACTTCAGAGATTTTTTCTATTGCGATAGCGGCATGATCCCATGGTTACTAATTGCTGAGTTAGTTTGTTTACGTAACAAGCCACTTTCTACTTTAGTGAAGCAGCGTATTGAAGCGTATCCTTCATCAGGCGAAATTAATCATAAACTTGCTGATCCCAAATCAGCAATGGAGCGAGTAGTTCAGTATTATCAAGTCGCAGCAAAAGTAGTAGATAAAACGGATGGTATTAGTATAGAATTTGATACTTGGCGCTTTAATTTACGTTATAGTAATACCGAACCAGTAGTGCGGTTAAATGTGGAGTCTAAAGGCGATAAAACCTTGATGAAAGAGAAAACAGACGAAGTGCTGACATTATTATTAAACTAATCTGTTCTTGTTTTAGTCATTGTCGGAAGCAATTTATTGTCCTTAAAAGGAAAGCTTATGAATTTTTCAAAATTAATAGTGTGTGCATGTGTTGTGCTAACGTTATCCGCTTGCAGTGATCAAGAATCAGCGCAAACATATATCTCCCAAGCAGAAGCGTTAATTGTTCAAGAACAAAAAGACGAAGCGATTATTTCACTAAAAAATGCCTTAAAAATTAAGCCTAATAATGCACAAGCAAGGCTTATATTAGGGCGTTTGTACCTCACCATGGGAGATGCTGAAAATGCCATGAAGGAGTTAGAACGTGCTAATAAGCTTGCATACGATGTTAACAAAGTACTTCCGTTGTTAGCTAGAGCATATATTTTAACTCAATCGGATGAAGATGTACTCTCGCTTGCTGCTCAAGAAGAGTTGTTATCGACAGTCAATAGCCAATATTTAGCCTATAAAACGTTAGCCGCTTTGCGAATAGGCAATAATCACTTGGCCAAAGAAACAGTAGAGTCCATGCAGCTTTTAACTGAAAATGATGGTTATAGCATGTTGGCCAGTGCCTATTTATATTTTTCTAGGCAAAACACCGAACATGCTAGGGCGTTGGTGGATCGTATTATGATGGCAACACCTAATAATGTTGACGCACTCATGTTGCGAGGACAAATTGCTTTTGTAGAGAAAAATTATCCGTTAGCGATTGAGAGCTTTAAAAAATATCTAGAGTTACAACCTAAATTTCCCACGGTGAAGCTGTTTATTGCTGATGCGTTAATTAATAATAATCAATATGAAGAAGCTGAGGCTATTGCCGATGAAATACTAGCTAAAGTGCCCACGCAAGCTTTTATGCAGTATATTAAAGCGATGGCACGCTTTGAAGCAAAAGATTATAAAACGACCAGTGCTCTTGCTAACCAATCGTTAAACTCGGGTTACAATTCATTTAGCTTGAAGCTTGTTGCTGGTGCAAGCGCATTTTACTTACAAAAATATGATCAAAGCCATCTCCACTTAAAAGATGTAAGCCCATACCTTAGCGCGGATCACCCTGCTAAAAAAATGTTAGCGCTAAGTCAGTTACAATTGGGCTTTATCGATGATATTAGTGAAACATTAAGCGGTTATAATGCAACTAGCAAAGATAATTCACAATTTATATCAACTTTAAGTTATGAGCTTTTAGAAGTTGGTGCTTATGAAAAAGCGCGAGAAATTGCGAAATATGCAGTACGTTCAAATAAAATAACAGCAGAAGAAAAGGCAAGAGTAGGCGTATTAAAGTTGATGATGAATGACCCCTCAGGCATCAATAATTTAGAGTTAGCATTAGAGCAAAACCCAGAGCTGATTTCAGCAGAGCTTGCCTTAGCTTTTGCTGCGATTAAATCTGGAGATATAGCTAAAGCTTCTAAAATAGCTGATAAGTGGTTAAATCAATATCCCAATAGGGCTGGTGGATATAACCTACAGGCTATTATTTATTTTCAAAAAAATCAATTAGAGCAAGGTGGTGCAGCATTAGATAAAAGCTTACAGGTAGAACCAAATAATGCCTTTGCTTTAATTCAAAAAGTTAAGCTAGCGGCTAACCAAAAAAAGACTAACCAGGCTGTTTTATTGACAGAGCAAGCATTAAAGGCACATCCAACTAATATTGAAGTGCTGAGTCAGTACTTTGCCTTCCACAAAAATGAAGCAGGGCTAAAGGTCATAGCACAAGTCCAGAAAAATCATATTAATGATGTCAAGTATGGCGTTTTATTTGCTGAAGCATTAATGCAGCTGGAAAAATATAAACAAGTAAGCTCAGTATTAGATGATTACCAAGTTACTGTTAAAACACCGAAACGTTATTGGCAGTTAGCACTTACTGCAAATGCGAAACAAGCGGACGGTAAAGATGCTTTCACCATTCTTGATAAATGGCACAAAACCAATAACTATCATATGGAACCTGTTTTTTTGCTCGTGGATTATTGGTCTAAAAGAAAATCGCCTGATCGAGCCTTAGATGTTCTTAAGCGTGCTTTTAGTGTTCACCCTGATAATTTGGTATTACATTTAGCTAAGATGCAAGTATTACTCAATAGTAAGCGTGGTAATGAAGCTAAAATACTGCTTGAACAGTTGAATAAATTTACTACCAATGACAATTTGTTAGCAGGCATTGAAGGGCGAATTTTATTGTTAGATAACAAGTTTGCTGCAGCGATCTCTAAATTAAGGCAACACTATCAAGCAAAACCAACTAGCAGCATGGCAACATACTTAGCTTTTGCATTAGAGAAAAACAATCAAAAATCGCAAGCCATTTCATTGCTTGAAGAGTTTTCGAACAAGAAAGCAGCTAATCAGCAGTTAAATCCTCGGGTAAGTTTGAGCTTGGCTAATTTGTATTTGGCTGAACATCAACATAAAGCGATTGCTGAATATGAACAGTTAATAAAAGTTTTACCTAACAATATTGTTGCACTGAATAATTTGTCTTGGTTATATATGGAGCAAGGTAAATTTGTTCAAGCTTTAAAGTATGCAAAGCAAGCTTATTTGCAAAAAAATACTATACCTAACGTGGTAGATACCTACGCTCAAGTTTTGTTGAGGTCTGAAAAAACAGTTGAAGCGTTAGTCAAAGCTCAAGAAGCCTATGAATTATCTCAAGGCAAAAATATTGATATTGCTTTAAATTTTGCTGAAACATTATTGGCAAATAATAAAAGCAAAGAAGCTAGAGAATTATTGAATAGTATCAATGTGATAACAGTTGCTCAAAAAAATAAGAAGCAATTATTATCTCGATAAATAGACGGTTTAATGAAAAGCAATAAAGTGTAAGTGGCTTTACTGGCTAGGTATATTGTGGGCTCTCAAGTTCGACAAAAGAATCCGTGCGTATGGCCCTAAGAATATCCTTAATGCGATATAAACCTTTAAAGGGAACAGAAGAATCAGGGTAATCAGATTTTAATTTTAGGCTGCTAAGTTGCTTACAAATATCATGTTCAATTGACTGATATAAACTTTTAAAACCAGGGGATAAGTTAGACAAAAAAATGTCAGGATTAATATAGTACGGCGCCCTTAGACCATGGTAATTTATAGGGTCTCCTAGCGCTTGAAAGTTAATGCCGACAAATCTCATACTACGAGCTAGTCTTGGCTCCATCATAACATAAACATGCTTAATGCCAGTATCTATTGCCATAGTTGCAGCGGCCATGTATAGACCAATAGCAATAAATGGGAAACAGCGTAACTCTGTTTCAGAATAACTACTTTCTTGTATCGCTCCTGTACTAGAACCTTTAAATTTATCTGTTTTACGTCGCCTAAAGTCAGCCTTGACAGCTAAGCGTGAAATTTCACAGATTTCACTTCTTTTAAAGTGACTTGGATGCAGTGCTTGGTTGGCAATTGAATCTATGCAGAATTTTTCAATGGGTAAAAGTTGTTCTTCTTTTTCAATTCTCACTACTCGCACACAACTTGTATAGGTATTGGAGGGTTTATGTTTAATTAAAGAAAATATAGATTGATCATCAAACTCATCTTTTTCTTGACCTCCTTCTTTAACATCTTCAAAAGCAAGTTCTTCACAATACACATTATGGCGTATTTTAAATGCCTCTTCTTTTAAAGCTTGGTTTGTGGCAACTTCTGGCTGTAAAAACTGGGTAAAATGCTCAGCAATGTTGTAAGCATCATGATTGACCTTCATCGAAGCAATTTTTTTAGTGATTTCGCCAATAATAGGTGTTTTAAGAAGACGTTTATTCCAGTTCATGGGATTTCCGAGTTATCAAGTTGATGCTTTGAGCTAAGCGTATTATTAATATAAACAAACATCCGTACTTTGTGAATAAAGTCACTATAGTGAAAATAGCACAGTTTTGAATAAATTATAGCTTAATTTGGTATATTTTCTTTTGCTATTAAAAATAGGCTCTGTCAGTGATGCTTTTTTTGTTTTTAGTTTATTGTTGTCATGCTCGCCCCTGAATCTAAAACATAATACAGCGGTGTCACCATTTGCCCTATTTCTATGTAAGGCATATTCCGATAAAATGCTACCATCAACCATCAACCATCAACCATCAACCAAAAGATTTAAAACTAAATACCCGTGGAATAGACATTGAAAACTTAACCGCTGTGGAAGCCTTCATATTTGCTGTGTTTACTTAATTAAATATTACCGGTTTACCGCTTTTTACATCCGTCATTACTACATGCAAGCATTTATTGAGCTCAGAGAAGGTTTTTCCTTGCAATTGTTTATCAACCCAGTTTTCAAAAATATCTCTAACGCTTAATCCTCCATCCTTTATGAATTTGTATAGGGACATACTTCTAAATTGATTGTAAGCCGTTTCAAGGGCTATTTTTTAATTTCCTCTATGGATAAGCCTGCAGCAAAAAAATTGAAATGATACTGCCACCTGAAACGCCAACAATACGATCAAAATTAATATTTAATTCGAGCAACGCATAGAGGATGCCAAGATGAACAGGTAACCGAGTGCCGCCACTCGTTAGGATTGGAATGATTTCCTTTATCCTTAACTGTCTCTCATAATGGTTAATTAGGGTCGATAAATGAAAAATTGCTTAGTATAGTTGTGTTGGGTATTAATCACTTTATTAAATGGTTCACTATGTATAATAAAAATCTGATTTTTTGTGTATTTTCTTTGCTATTTTTTTTAAATTCAGCAAAAGCTGAATTTATTGATATTGTCGCAAAGATAAAACCTTCAGTGGTAGGCATTGGTATCCACACACCAATGGGACGTCCGAAAAATATCTTACGTGGAACTGGTTTTGTGATCGGCAATGGTCATTATGTAGTAACGAATGCCCATGTATTGCCTGCAGATCTCGAGAAAGCTTTATTGCAAAAAATGGCGGTGTTTATTGGCTCGGGCAAAAAGGCTACAGTACGAAAAGCTGAAATAGTGGTGACTTCTGATTTGTATGATTTAGCTATTTTAAAAATATCAGGCTCTCCTTTACCAGCGATGACATTAGCAAAGGGGAAGTTCATACCTGACGGCAGTTTTATTGCCTTTACTGGCTTTCCTATTGGGGATGTTTTGGGGCTTTACCCTGTAACTCATCGTGGCATCATTGCCAGTATTACTCCCACGGTTATTCCAGTGCAAACTGCTGGACAAATAACACTAAAAATACTTAAACGCATGCGTAATCCTTATTTAGTGTATCAGCTCGATGCGACGGCATATCCAGGAAATAGTGGTAGTGCCATGTATGATATGAAAACAGGGCAGGTTGTTGGCATTATTAATAAAGTATTTGTGCAAGAAACCAAGGAAGCGGTGTTCAGTAACCCTAGTGGTATCACCTATGCGATACCTGTGAAGTATTTACACAAAATCATGAAAGAAAATAATATTAAGTGGTAACTCTTTTACCATATAGAGCTGTGGAGTACACCGATGTCTCAGGTTCAACACTATCGTATTGGCATAGTAGCGAGCTATCCGTTTATTCTGTTTGTGAAGTATGCGCTATCAAAGTGCCTCTAGTCACTCACTGAAGCTAATTTATAATGTTCAATAAGTGGGCTATATAGAGAAGACAATGAGACCAATTTAATATTATTCTTTTTTAGTGTTGGGATTAATTGTTGTAAAGCTTGTATCGTTTCAGGGTGAGGATGAGCTATAGCAATAGCAAAATCTTTGTTTTTGGCCTGTTCAATCAATCGTTGAAATTGCTGAGTAATATACTTGTGATTAAGTTGATTATCTAAAAAAATATGCCTGTGTTTAACAGGTACGCCAAGGGCTTTTGCAATACTGCTGGCTTTCGACTTTAAACTGGTTTTACTGTCTAAAAATAATAACTGGTGTTTTTTTAAAAAGCGCATTGTCCATACCATTGGGTCATTGAGTTGTGTTAAATGACTGCCCATATGATTATTAATACCAATAGCAAAAGGTATTTCGTTAAATGAAGCACTTAAGCTGGCGTATATTTGCGTTTCATTCATGGCACTGGTTAATGCACCAGGGCCGAGCTTTTTACCGTTTGCAGCTTCCATTGGAATATGCAGTAACACATCTTTTTTTTTCGCATTGGCTTTTAAGGCAAGGGATTTTCCATAGGGAGTATGAGGTAAAATAGAATAGGTAATCTCACCAGGTAAGGATAACGCTTCGTGATCTGTGTAACGATAACCAATATCATCAATGACAATAGCAACGCGAGCAGGAGTAGCGTTAACAGCCCTTAAACAAAAGGTCGAAATCAGTGTGAATAATAAAAAAAGAAAATATTTAGACACGAATGAAACCACTTATTATCGTTATTAGAAGTATAGAATGCACAAGATCATAGCATTTAGTCTCGAGTATTTATAGACATACTGATATAGGATTTGATCTCTCACACAGTCAGTTTATTTACACCAAAGTTTGGGGTTAACCGCTTTACCTCGATGCCGAATTTCAAAATAGAGCCCCGCTTGGTTTTGGCCACCACTTTGCCCTACTAGGGCGATAGGTTCACCCGTCTCTACTCTTTCTCCCACTGATTTTAATAAGGTTTGATTATGTGCATATAAGCTCATATAACCCTCACCGTGATCAATAACAGTGAGCAAGCCATAACCCTTCAGCCAATCTGAGAATAAAATTGTCCCGCTGTGAATGGTTTGCACTTGCCTACCAATTGTCGCGCCTAGCAGTACCCCTTTCCACTTTAAGTAGCCTTGTTTTTTACTGCCAAAGCTTCGTAATAACCTGCCTTTAACAGGCCAAGAAAGTTTCTTTTTTAACTTGCTTAAACCGGTTAAATTTATTTCAGTTTGCATTAATGTTGCTAATTTTTGTAGTGCAGCCGTTAAGTTGGCTTCTTCTGCTTTTAATTTGGCTAATTTTTGTTGGCTAGATAACAGCTTTTTATTGAGTGCGTTGATGGTTTGCTGACGTTTTGATTTGTTTTGATTAAGGCTAATTTTTTGCCTTTGTTGTGACTTTTTTAGATTATCTAAAGCTGTTATTTGCGCTTGATGCTCAGTAGTTACTTGTAATAGAGAAGCAATAGTTGATTGAAAAACACCAATTTGTTTAATTCTAGCCTGATTAAGGTATTGATAATAGGTGACTGTGCGTTGAACTTTTTCACTTTGCTCTTGATTTAAAATGAGTTTTAAATAGTCGTGCTGACCTGTGGTATAGGCTGCGCGAAGTTGTTTGGCTAGTAATTGTTCTTGTTTTCTTTTTTGGGTGGACAACGCTTGTTTTTCTGTACCTAGTTTGATTATTTTTAGCTTCGTTGTCGTTAATTTTTTTTCCGTATTATTGATAGATTTAGCGGCTTTGGCGATGGCTAAATCATCTTGTTTTAGTTGTTGTTCTAATTTAGAACGAGCTTTGTTGGTAGTAAAAATATTTGATTCTTGTGCGGCAATCGCTTGCTGGACATCGTTGAGCTTTTCATTATTTTGCTGTTTTGTTTTCTCATTAATACTTTCGGTATTTGCTAAAACGCTAAAAGACGCAAATAAGCAGCTCAGTAACACTAAGCTGCTTATTATTTTTGAAAATAAAGGAGATGGCTGTGGCATTGGTAATTTGTAATTATTGTTTTAAAAGCACTCGCTACCAGTTTGCCGTATTAAGTTAATTGCATCAATACTGAACCTGTCATTTCTTTTGGTTGTTCCATTTCCATTAAATGTAATAGTGTTGGAGAAATATCACGTAATGTCCCCGTATTCGTAGGTGTTGCATTTCTGCCAACATAGATTAAGGGAACTGGCTCGCAAGTATGAGCAGTATGAGCCTGGCCAGATTTTTCGTCTTGCATTTGTTCAGCATTGCCATGATCGGCAGTAATCAAACACTCACCACCTGTTTTGTGTAATGCCTCAATAACGCGTTTCATACAGCTATCAACGGCTTCGCACGCTTTTACGGCGGCATCAAAATCACCTGTATGACCAACCATATCACCATTAGGGTAGTTACAAACAATAAAGTCATGCTTACCGCTTTCAATGGCATCTACGAGCTTATCGGTTAATAAGCTTGAGTTCATTTCAGGCTGTAAGTCATAGGTGGCAACGTTGGGTGATGGCACCAATATACGCTCTTCACCAACAAAGGTCTCTTCTTGACCGCCACTAAAGAAGAAGGTCACATGGGCATATTTTTCTGTTTCTGAAATACGTAGTTGAGTTTTGTTATGTTTAGCTAGCCATTCACCCATTACATTATTGAGTTCTTCAGGTGCATATGCACAGCTTGTTTTTATATCAGCGGCATATTGAGTCAGCATAACAAAGTCGTTAATTGCTGGTATTTTTTTGCGAGCAAAACCATCAAAATTGGCATCGGTGAAACAACGGGTAAATTGACGAGCACGATCGGCTCTAAAGTTCATAAAGATCATCGCATCATCATCATTGACCTCAATGATATCTCCTGCTTGATTAGTGATGGCGCTTGCACTAACAAACTCATCATTTTCATCACGCTTATAGGCAGCATCAAGGGCGCTGAGGGCGTCTGGGTATTGGTACTGGCTCTCACCAGAGACCATTAAATTATAGGCGGATTCAACACGTTCCCAGCGTTGATCTCTGTCCATGGCATAATAACGACCAATAATTGACGCAACTTGACCGGTGCCGTGAGGAAATAACTGCTCAAATTTTGCTTGTGCTTTTTCTAATGAGGCTTTAGCACTTCGAGGTGGAGTGTCTCGCCCATCTAAAAAAGCATGAAGATAGACTTTGTTAGCACCACGTGTTTTGGCTAACTCAATCATGGCAAAAATATGTTCTTCATGGCTATGCACACCACCGGGTGACATTAATCCAAAAATATGTACGGCTTTATCTTGTGCTACCGCTTTGTCTACTGCTTGGCAAAGAGTAGGGTTTTGAGTAAATTCACCGTCATCAATGGCTTTTGTAATGCGCGTAAAGTCTTGGTAAACCACACGACCCGCACCCAAATTAACATGCCCCACTTCGGAATTGCCCATTTGTCCATCAGGTAAGCCGACTGCCATACCTGAGGTTTGAATCAACATATTCGGATAATCGTTTTTAAGTTTATCTAGCACTGGCGTATTGGCTGTTTGAATGGCATTAGCATGGCCTTGTTCACGGTAGCCCCAGCCATCTAATATAATTAATACCATAGATTTTTTATTCGCGTGTGCCATTAACGGTGTACCTTTCGTATATCTGTGAGAATTGCGTTTATTGTACACTCAAGTAGCAGTTTATTTAAGCAAGAAATGATTCATGTCGAGTTACTTAGGTTATTTCTTCTGAAGCAAGCAATTTCTTATCAGGATTACGACAAATCTTCATGGCAAAAAATCGAATAATCTGTATACTGTCACGGTTTTTATTATTCACCTTTATTGTGCACTAAAAGGGTCACCATTTATGGATCAATTTATTACTTTTGTTAGCAATAACGGCATGCTAAGTGCTGTTTGGGTCGCACTTGTTGTGATGATTATGGTTATCACTATCAAAATCAGCATGTCACCAGTTAAACAAATTAGCCCACAAGATTTAACTTTTTTAATGAATAGAGAGCAAGGTGTTGCGCTTGATATTCGTAGCGAAAAAGACTTTAACACTAGCCATATTCTTGATGCTTTTAGCCTTTCAACGGAAAAAATCAATAAAAATGGTTTTACTAGCCTTGAAAAGCATAAAGAAAATCCCATCATAGTTGTATGTAGCGCAGGTGTTAGCGCAGTTAAAACGGCAAATGACTTACATAAAAAAGGTTTTGCACGCGTTAATGTGTTAAAAGGCGGTATGAACGCTTGGATTAGTGCAGGTCTACCAGTATCTAAGAAGTAACCCCAAAAGGTTTAATCATGGCTAAAGTAGAAGTCTATACTAAAGAATACTGTCCTTATTGCGTGCGAGCAAAAACTTTGTTGGCGCAAAAATCAGCACTTTATCCTGAATTAGATGTACAGGAAATAAAAATTGATGGTGACATGGCGTTACGCGAAGTGATGATTGCTCGAAGTAACGGTGGCTATACGGTACCGCAAATTTTTATTGATGATGAGCACATTGGTGGTTGCGATCAACTTGTAGCACTTGAAATGCAAAATAATCTTGATGGTTTGTTAGCAGGCACTGCATAAACCATAGAAAAAAATTTTAGAGAAATTATTATAGGAACTCTCATGAGCGACGAAAATCAAAATGAAGTAAATGAAGCAGCAGCACAAAATGAACCGCAGTTTGCTATTCAACGTGTTTATACCAAAGATGTTTCATTTGAAACACCTAACTCACCTGCTATTTTCCAAAAAGAATGGAAACCAGAAATTAAATTAGACTTAGATACTCGTTCTAATAAATTAGCTGAAAACACGTATGAAGTGGTATTAGCCGTTACTGTGACTGCAACCGTTGAAGATCAAACTGCTTTCTTAGCTGAAGTACAACAAGCAGGTATCTTCACTATTGGTAACTTACCAGAAGCACAATTAGCACACACTATTGGTGCTTTTTGCCCAACAACCTTATTTCCATATGCCCGTGAAACTGTTGCAAGCTTAGTAAACCGTGGTTCATTCCCACAATTTAACTTGTCACCAGTTAACTTTGAAGGCTTATTCGCATCCTATGTACAACAACGTGCTGCAGAAGCAAAAGTTAACGCACCAGAAAGCTCAGAAACTCACTAGTTGTAAATTGGACTTCAGTTCAACAAAGCACAATGAATTGCACCTTACGCTTAGTGTTTGGTGCAAATATATCACGAGGATATTATGACTACTTCTGCCAAAATTACTGTTTTAGGTGCTGGCTCTTATGGTACGGCCTTAGCAATATGTTTGGCTCGAAATGGTCATCAAACATTGCTTTGGGGTCGTGATGCTAGCCAAGTTGAAGACATGGCTAATGCACGAGAAAACAGTAAGTATTTGGCTGGCTGTTCTTTTCCTGAGACATTAGCGCTTACCAGTGATCTTATCGCCGCGGTTCAAGCGAGTGAAAATATTCTTGTGGTGGTACCTAGCCATGCTTTTGGTGATATGCTTAAACAAATTAAGCCGGCATTGAAAGAAGATGTAAGAATTGCTTGGGCAACTAAGGGGTTAGATCCTCAGTCAGGTGATTTATTACAAACTGTCGCTCGAGATATTTTGGGTGATGAACTCGCTTTAGCGGTACTTTCGGGGCCGACTTTTGCTAAAGAAATGGCGGCAGGCTTACCAACAGCTATTTCCTTATCTTCTACTGATAAAGTCTTTGCGTTTGAGCTTTCTGACTTATTACACTGTGAAAAATGTTTTCGTGTCTACCCTAATAAAGATTTTATTGGGGTACAACTAGGTGGCGCCGTTAAAAACGTAATCGCCATTGGCGCTGGCATGGCCGATGGTATTGGTTTTGGTGCTAATGCGCGTACCGCACTTATTACCCGTGGCCTGGCTGAAATGACACGACTAGGTATGGCACTGGGTGCTGACTCAGCAACCTTTATGGGCATGGCTGGGTTAGGTGACTTGGTGTTGACTTGTACCGATAACCAATCAAGAAATCGACGCTTTGGCTTGGCATTAGGTCAGGGCACCGATGTTGATAAAGCCATGGCTGATATAGGTCAAGTGGTTGAAGGTTATAGAAATACTAAAGAAGTTCGCATGTTAGCTCAACGAGTAGGGGTTGAAATGCCTATTGTTGAGCAAGTTTATCAAGTTCTTTATCAAGACAAAGCGGCAAAGTTGGCTGCGGCAGATTTACTGTCACGTGATCAAAAACAAGAATAATGACATTGTTTTGGGTATTACACCGCATCGACAAAACCTAATTGGCGCCAGGCATCATAGACAATAACCGCTGTAGCGTTGGATAAATTCATACTACGGCTATCTTTTAGCATGGGAATACGAATTTTATCTTCATCAGGTATTTGATCACGTACATCGTCAGGTAGTCCTGCTGTTTCAGAACCAAATAACAAATAATCGCCTTGGGTAAAGGTCACATCACCATAAAAATTGTTTGCCTTAGTGGTAATGGCTAATATTCTTGTAGGCTGCTCTGCTTCAACAAAAGCACTAAAATTTTTATGGCGCTTAACGGCGGCAAATTCATGATAATCTAGCCCGGCTCTGCGCAATTTTTTATCATCCAAATCAAAGCCTAATGGCTCAATTAAATGTAAACGAAAACCCGAGTTAGCACATAGGCGAATGATATTACCAGTATTTGGCGGTATTTGTGGTTGAAAAAGAACGACATCTAACATAAAAGAGGACAACGCTAGTTTGAGTATAAGATTTTTTGTTATTATATCAGTTACTAAATCTCAACGCTTCACTTTTGGAACGCTTTCATGCCAGAACAATTAAGGTCAAACCTTCATCATAAAGAGTATGCTTTTTGGGTAAAATTAGCCGCTATATGCTCTTCTTCAGTTGCTCTGCTACTTATTATTATTAAAGTTTATGCTTGGTTGGTGACAGACTCCAGCGCCATGCTTGCTTCAACGACTGACTCCATTTTAGACTTGTTTGCTTCACTAATGAATGTCGTTATTTTACGCTTTGCTCTGGCTCCTGCTGATGATGAACACCGATTTGGACATGGTAAAGCGGAAAGTTTGGCTGGCTTGGTTCAAGCGGCATTTGTTTTAGGCTCTGCTATTATACTTATTTTTAATGGCGTTGAACGTGTTATTACGCCAAAAATCATTGTACAAAGTGACGTGGCTATTTGGGTTACTGTCGCTGCAATTGCTTTGACGCTAGCTTTAGTATTATTTCAACGTATAGTGGTTAAGCGAACGGGATCAGTGATCATTCGTGGTGATGCTTTACATTATCAATCGGATTTATTGATGAATTTTGGTGTGCTGCTTGCCATAGTGCTGAGCCAAGGCATTTGGATGCAAGCGGACGGCGTTTTTACCATTGCTGTCGCGCTCTATTTGCTAATAGGTGCGGGTAAAATAATTTTTCAAAGCGTTTATCAATTAATGGATCATGAACTAAGTGCTGAAGAAGTGGAACAGATTCATGCGATTATTCATGCTCATCAACAGGCGCTAGGTGTGCACGAATTGCGCACCAGACAATCAGGTGCGCAGCGTTTTATTCAGTTTCATTTAGAGCTAGATGATAGCTTGTCACTTTTAGAAGCCCATAGTATTGGTGATGAAATAGAAGAAAAAATTTTCCAAGTGCTTGCTCCATGTGAAGTTTTTATTCATCATGATCCAAGCTCTGTAGTACAACGTGAACTTGAACTGCAAAAACGATAAGGTTGTGGTTATTAAGATACAAATTACGATTTCCCATCTTATCCTGAGTGGGTAAAGAGTCGTTTTTTAGAGCCTATTGAGAGGGATTTATTTTAGAATGTTTTGCAAACCACTCTAGCGTGGCAGTGAGTGCTTGAGTACGGTATTTATCACTTTCAAAAAACAACTCATGATACGCCTTTGCAATGTGGATAGGCTTGCCGTTAGGACAGGATTGTGGTTGTAACAGGTGTAGCTGAGTACAAAAATCATCTTGAGCCTGATTGTTAACAATTTTTTCATCACCAGCTTGTAATACCAAGGTGGGTGTAGTGATTTTGTTGATATTGCTAAACAGTTTTTCTAGTGCGCTCAACGATGTAGCTAGCCATTGAGCCGTTACGCCACCAAGTTGTATCTCAGGCGTCTCTTTATATAAGCGTGTAAATGCTTGATAACGCAACTGAGAGTGCATTAGTCGGTTGTTTTTAAAGCTATCTTGAGTAAAGTTTTTTTGTCCGCCAAAAAACCATGGCGTATCATCAAACCATTGATTAAGTTGTACAGAGGTTTTCACTAGCGACTTAGCAATAAAATCGGGCATACCCCCGCCATTAAACCCTAGCATAGGAGAGGATAATACTGCCGCTTGAATGCGCTCTGGAAAGTCTTGTAAATACCTTGCTGCGATAGCACCGCCCATTGAATGAGCGAGTAAATAAGGTTTAGCCGAGCATTGTTTAGCAACGATGTTATCAATAAAAAAAGCGAGATCATCAATATAATATTGGAAGTCTTCAACATATCCTTTGTGGGGATTATCTAATAGTCGCTGTGATATACCCTGTCCACGATGGTCGTGCAGAAAAATACTATAACCTTGATTAAATAAGTCAAAAATCAGCTCTTTATATTTAAGATATCCTTCGCTTCGCCCAGATGAAATAACGATACATTTGGCATTATCTGCGTGATGATTAGGAAAGGCCGCATAATTAATTCGGCTATTATTGACACCATTAAACGTAGAAAAATCACCTTGTTGCCAAAAACTGTTTATCTCGTTGCTGTAACGGTTGGCAAGTTGTTCTTCTGTGGTAAATTTATCATTAGCCAAAGTCATAAAACCTACTAGCTGTAATATTGATATGAAAAAAGCTTTTTTATTAAACGTCATTATCCGCTGATGAAGCATTTTCTAATTGAGTTAGGCGCTCTTCTAGCTCGGTTAACTTGGCACGAGTTTTTAGCAACACTTGTGTTTGTACATCAAATTCTTCGCGGCTTACCACATCAAGTTGCGATAGTTTACGTTGTAAAACAGTTTTTGTTTTCTCTTCAATATCATTAGCCATTGTTTTCAAGCCCGGTGGAATAGCGTCAGTAACTTGCTTGGCAATTTCTTCAATCTTTTTGGCGTTAATCATAATCTTTTCCTGAAATTTAGTATTGAGGTCATTGTAACTGTTTTGCTAACGAGTAAAAACAGGTAAAATCTCTGCCCGTTAGAAATCTATCAATTTGAATATATCATGGCAATGAAATTAAACCCCGGACAAAATGAAGCGGTCAAGTATGTGAACGGCCCATGTCTTGTTTTAGCGGGTGCTGGCAGCGGTAAAACGGGTGTTATTTGTCAAAAAATTGCTTATCTGATTCAAAAGTGTGGTTACAAAGCACGTAATATTGCGGCGGTCACTTTCACCAATAAAGCGGCGCGAGAAATGAAAGAGCGTGTTAGTAACATGCTTGGTCGTGATCTTACCCGTGGCTTAACTGTTTCCACCTTTCACTCGCTAGGCCTAGATATTGTTCGTCGAGAAATTAAAACACTAGGTTATAAACCGGGTTTTACTTTATTTGATGATCAAGACACGCTAGCTTTGCTCAAAGAATTAACCCTTGATGAACTCGATGGTGATAAAGACTTATTAAGCAAATTACAAAGCACGATTTCTAATTGGAAGAATGATTTACTTCTTCCAGATGCTGCACTCAAAATGGCAAGCGATGCCGACAGCCAAGAATATGCTGAGTTTTATCAACGCTATCACCAACATATGAAGGCATATAACGCCTTAGATTTTGATGATTTGATATTAATTCCTACGCTATTACTGAAAAACTACCCTGAAGTGCGTGAACGTTGGCAGCATAAAATTCGTTATTTATTAGTGGACGAATACCAAGATACAAATGCTAGCCAATATGAAATGGTAAAACTTATTGCTGGTGAGAGGGCGCGTTTAACCGTGGTGGGCGATGACGATCAGTCTATTTACTCTTGGAGAGGGGCTAAACCGCAAAACTTAGTCTTGCTAGGTAAAGACTTTCCTCAGCTAAAACTCATTAAATTAGAGCAAAATTACCGCTCTAGTGGACGTATCTTAAAATGTGCGAATATTCTCATTGCCAATAATCCTCATGTCTATGATAAAGCCCTTTTTAGTGAGCTCGCTTACGGCGTAGAACTGCGTGTAGTGCAAGCTAAAAATGAAGAGCATGAAGTAGAGCGTGTTATCGGTGAGTTGATAGGGCATCGTTTTATGAATCGCAGCCAGTATAGAGAATACGCGATTTTATATCGAGGAAACCACCAATCTCGTTTACTTGAAAAAGCGTTAATGACCAATAGAATTCCTTACAAAATTAGTGGAGGCACCTCTTTTTTCTCTCGAGCAGAAATTAAAGATATGATGGCCTATTTACGAGTGTTAGTTAACCCCGATGATGATAATGCCTTTTTGCGTATTGTCAATGTGCCTAAGCGCGAGCTTGGCCCTGCGACACTAGAAAAGCTTGGCAATTATGCCAATATGCGGCAAATCAGTATGTTTGCTGCCAGCTTTGAACTAGGGCTTGAGCAATATTTATCAGGCCGAGGCTTGATGAAGCTGCAAGTGTTTACCCGGTGGTTGGTCGATGTGGCTGATCAAACAGAGCGTGGTGACACTGCAGCGGTATTGCGTTCGATGATCCGTGAAATTAATTATGAAGATTATCTTTATGATACCTCGCCAAGTGCCAAAGCGGCAGAAATGCGTATGAAAAACGTAACCGAGCTGTTCAGCTGGGTCACACAAATGCTTGAAGGTAGTGACGATGAAGAGCCAATGACCTTACCGCAAATAGTTACCCGTTTGACCCTACGTGACATGATGGAACGCAGTGAAGATGAAGACAATAGTGATCAAGTACAATTGATGACTTTACATGCTTCAAAAGGGCTAGAGTTTCCTTTTGTATTTTTAATTGGAATGGAAGAAGGATTGTTACCCCATCAAAGTAGTATTGATGACGGTTGTGTCGAAGAAGAGCGCCGTTTAGCTTATGTTGGCATTACTCGCGCGCAACGTGAGTTAATCTTTACTTACGCTAGAGAGCGCCGTCAATTTGGTGAAATAGCTCGCACAGAAGCCAGTCGTTTTTTACATGAACTGCCACAAGATGATCTAAGCTGGGAGTTAGGGCAAGTAAAAAAAACTAATGAACACAAACAAAAAGTGGCTAACCAAGGGGTAGCTAATTTACGTGCGCTACTGAAGAAGTAGTGCAGAGGCTATGACTATGCTAGCAATTAAAATACTGTAAATAATCTTGTTGTTATTTTGTTTTTGCTGTTTAAGTAGTTGTTGCATCAATTTTACTTGCTGATATTGACTTGTTCTACCTACTTTTAAATAGTCATAAACCAAATCAGGCATTTCAGGCAATTTTTCATTCCAAAAAGGCAGGTTTTCTTTAATTTTAGTGAAGACAGCTTTCACGCCCATTTGCTCTCTAACCCAATTTTCTAAGAAAGGTTTAGCGGTTTGCCATAAATCCAGTTGTGGGTAAAGTTGACGACCTAAACCTTCAATATAAAGTAACGTTTTTTGCAGTAGTACTAACTGTGGTTGCACTTCCATATTAAAGCGCCGAGCGGTATTAAATAAATTGACTAATACTTGGCCGAAAGATATTTCCGCTAATGGTTTGTTGAAAATAGGCTCGCATACCGTGCGTATCGCAAACTCAAATTCATCGACACTCGTGCTCGCAGGTACCCAACCAGAATCAACATGTAGTTGCGCTACTTTTCGATAATCACGATTAAAAAAGGCAACAAAATTTTCAGCAAGGTAACGCTTATCTTCTCTATTAAGTGTACCCACTATGCCACAATCAATGGCTATCCATGTTGGATCGGCAGGGTTGGTGGCATCAACAAAAACATTACCTGGGTGCATATCGGCATGAAAAAAACTGTCTCGAAAAACTTGGGTGAAAAATACCGATACGCCGCGTTCCGCCAGTAACTTCATATTAACGCCAACTTGGTTTAATGTCTGTATTTCAGCGACACCAATACCGTATATGCGCTCCATTACTAACACGTTTTTATGGCAATGTTCACTATAAATTTCAGGTACGTACAATATTTTTTCGTATTCACTTCCTTGCTCAAAATTGCGCTTAAGTTGAATGGCATTGGCCGCTTCACGGTTAAGATCTAACTCGTCTAAAATGGTTTTCTTATATTCGGCAACCACCTCTTTCGGCCTTAAGCGTTTACCATCTGGGAGCCAGCGAGCAATAATACTGGCAAAACGTGCCATCACTTTGACATCCGCTATAATGGTTTTACCAATATTAGGGCGTAAAACTTTAATAACGACCTTTGTAGCGTAATTATCATCATCGGTTAAGGTGGCTGTATGCACTTGAGCAATGGAGGCAGAAGCCAGTGGGTTTAAATCAAAGTCACTAAAATATTGTTCAAAAGCATCTTTTCCCATAGCTTTAATAATTAACCGCTTAGCGGCTTCACCGTCGAAAGGTGTTACTTGATCTTGTAATAGAGCTAGTTCATCTGAAAAGTCGAGCGGCAACAAGTCACGTCGTGTTGAAAGCATTTGCCCAAATTTGATAAAAACAGGACCAAGCTCTTCAATGGCAAGACGAAAACGTTGAGCAATTGGCTTATCCTTGTGTTTGTTATTTAACCAAAATAGTGAATGTCGGCCTACTCTTGCATACCAAGGTAACATTTTTTTAGGTACCATCTCATCGAGGCCATAGTGTAAAAATGTTTTAATAATGCGATATAAACGAGTGCTGCTCACGGTATTAGAAATCCTTTACTGGGGTAAATGTTCACTTAAACGTGCAATACGCGCTTCAAGTGTTTGCGTTTGTGCATCTATATCGGCAACTGCTTGATTAAATAACTCAATTTGACTTTTAGTTACCACTACGCGTTGTTCGTGTACAAGATATTCACTAGCATCCGCTTTAATTTGTTGCGCGGTGAAATGAAATTTATCAGATACTTTTTTGCCTAACTGTGTCAATTTATGGGTGGGAATATCACCAATATGAGTGGCTAATTCGCTTTGCCAATCAATATTAAGCGTTTCTGCTAAGCTGGCAAATTGTTGAGCTACTTTGATATCACCTGTGACATCAAGCTTATCTTGCTTTATCAACTCTGTTAATTTCTTCTGTGTTTGTAATTCTATTAAGGTTTTGATACTGGTAGTGATAGTGCAATCAGTATGCGCTGTTAATGATGTCACTAAAACATTCATAGTATTAAACCTACTCTCTTTTGTTGGCACAACAGTAAAGCTTAATGGAAAATCTAATTCAGATAATGCTATGGTTAAAGTTTTATGGGCTAACTTATCAAACGAAAAAAAAGCTGATTTTAAAGTTAGTACTTTATTGATGATGATCTCTAGACCTGCAGTTAATGTTTGTGAAAACATGAACTGTTTAGCTATTTGGGTGAATAATGAAGACATTAGCGTTAAAACTTATAGCCTTTGTGTAATGCCACTACACCACCAGTTAAATTTTTAAAACTAGTTTGCTCAAACCCTGCATTATCAAGCATCGTTTTTAAGGTCTCTTGATCTGGGTGCATGCGAATTGACTCGGCTAGGTATTTATAACTATCACCATCTTTGGCAACAAGCTCGCCCATTTTAGGTAAAATATTGAACGAATAAAAATCGTAGGCCTTATTGAGTAATTCATGTTCAGGTTTTGAAAACTCTAATACAAGTAAACGACCGCCGGGTTTTAACACACGATATATTGAGCGAAGCGCCATGTCTTTATCTGTCACATTACGCAACCCAAAGGCAATGGTGACAATATCAAAAGTATTATCTTCAAAGGGCAAGTATTGAGCATTCGCTTGAATATAGTCAATGTTTTGCACTAAACCTTTATCGCGCAGCTTATCACGACCCACATTAAGCATAGAGCTGTTAATATCAGCTAAAACCACTTGACCACTTTTACCCACTAATTGTGAGAATTTTGCGGTTAAGTCGCCAGTACCACCAGCTAAATCTAGTACTTTATTACCTGGGCGAACACCACTAGCATCAATAGTGAAACGTTTCCATAAACGGTGAATGCCAAAAGACATCAAGTCATTCATTATGTCGTATTGTTTAGCTACAGAATGAAAAACTCCAGCAACCATAGACACTTTATCTTCTTTATCAATGGTTTGGTAACCAAAGTGCGTAGTGTTTTCGGCTGATTCTTGTGGGCTATTTGTAGGTTTATTATGATCTGAAGCTGACATCTTTAGTTCGCTAATGATAGAAAATGGTAAAAGTGATCATAGTTTACTGTATGTGAAGTTAATCAACAAATATCAGCAGCGCTTTTGTTGATATAAAACAGGCTGGTGGGGCAAGATATGTATTTTAGTTGAATGACAAATTTTAAAATGAGACTCTATGAAAACCTGCCTTAATGTAATTAAATAACGTATATGTAATAAAGTGACATTTTGCGATTGCCTTTTTAGAACTTTTGCTCTATGCTAATGTTTCGTTCCTGTATATGGGCGATTGTTGTAATAATTGAATATTCTAGCTTTCCTCGTAGCTAACGTGCCGATATGATTATATCGGCTTTTTTTTGCGCGGAATTTAATTATATTTATCGTTTTTTTGTTACATTTACGCAGGCTGTTTCAATGACATTAACGATGTTACTACAATAGTTTGTTATTCATATCATCCTTAGTTATAAAAATTATGCCTAGCTTGTTACTTAGGAAGTTTACATAAATTCGGTGTCTAACGGCTTAACTTCTCTGCCACACTTATTTTAGAGATGGTTATATATTTTGTGCACTAAAATTGATTCAGATCACAGCGTTAAAACTGAAGTACACGCATATTAGGACTCATAAGTTAAAATCAATGCTATAGTGCTTTGATTAGACTTTCTGCAAAAGTAAGGTATTGATATATATGGAGATTACATGGATTTTACAAACCTTTCATTTAAAAATAAAATTTTTACTATATTAATTTTTCCGGTGTTAGGCTTTCTCTGGTTAACTGTTACTGAGATTGTTGACAATATTAGGGTAAATGAAGAGATGTCTGCTATTTCTTCTTTAACTCAGCTTTCTGTTATAAATAATGATTTTGTTCATGAGCTGCAAAAAGAGCGAGGGATGACCGCAGGCTATTTGGGTTCAAAAGGGAAAAATTTTGCTGGAAAACTAATTGTACAACATAAAAATACCGACACAACACGCAGAAAACAAGCAGCTTTTTGGCAGGAAAATAACTTTCAGCAACAAAAAATAAAAGCCGTGAATGCGTCTATTTATCAGAAACTGGCTGATCTTAAGCGTATTCGTCAGCAAGTCATGTCGCAGACAATTTCACTGCCTGAAGCATTAAATTATTACACCCAGTTAAATAAGCTGTTATTAAGTGTTGCAGTCATTAATACCAACATTAGCACAGATGCGTTTATCACCAAAGAAATAGTAGCTTATTATAGTTTTTTACAAGGCAAGGAGCGGGCCGGTATTGAACGCGCGGTATTAAGTAATACTTTTGCGAATAATAAATTCACCGAAGGCATGTTAGAAAAATTTATAACCTTAATGAGCGAGCAAAATACTTATTTTTCTAGCTTTAGTCAATTTGCCAACAGTAATCATCAGAACTATTTTGTTCAACAGTTAACGACAAACTCAGTCAATGAAGTAATAAAATTACGAGACGTGGCATTAAATAAAGCATCAGATTTTAATGTTGAATCAGAATACTGGTTCGCACAGGCAACCGGCAGAATTGCACAATTAAAACAAATTGAAAACCAATTGAGTCAAGATATTATATTGCTTGTGGAAGAAAAACAGGCGAGTGCGTTATATTCACTTATTATTAATTTACTAAGTAGTGTCGTATTAATCATAGTCGCTTTTGTTACTAGCTTCTACACTATTAAGGAGTTAACAGGGCAGGTAAATAACCTGACCACGGTGATGACCCAAGTAAGAGATCAAAATGATTTAACCGTGCAAGGCGCATTTGAGGGAACGAATGAATTGGGACAGATATCAACTGCTTTAAATAAAACACTGGCTCAATTTTCGCAGGTGATTAAAGATATATCATCATCAAGTATTTCATTAGCTTCTGCGGCAGAAGAAACTTCTCAAACCTGTGAACACAACTCTACATCGTTATTTGAACAGCAAGATGGCATCAGCTTAATCGCAACCGCAATTGAAGAGTTATCTACCACAGTAAAAGAAGTGGCAACGAACACTCAAAATACAGCCACGTCAGCACAAGAGGCTGATGAAAAAGCAACTAATGGGCTAAAAACCGTGCAACAGTCTTATCAATCTATAGAAGATCTCGCCGCTGAGATTGATGGTTTAGCAAAAAAAATTAATAGTTTGCATGATAGTAGTAATAACATTACGAGTGTGGTTGATGTGATTAAATCTGTCGCAGAGCAAACTAATTTACTAGCTCTAAATGCAGCAATTGAAGCGGCAAGAGCGGGAGAGCAAGGACGAGGCTTTGCTGTTGTTGCTGATGAAGTTAGAACCTTAGCACTACGTACTCAAGAATCTACAGCAGAAATTGAAAACTTTATTTCCTCTCTGCAAACAGATGCTGCTGCTGCATTTAATGTTATTGAAACAAGTCAGCAAAAAGCTGCTGATGCGGTAAGTAATTCAAAAGATCTTGAATTGGCGTTAAATGATATTTCTAGTTCGGTAGGTACTATTTTTTCGATGACAGATCAAATTGCAACGGCAATTGAAGAGCAATCTGTTGTAACCCAAGATGTTGCTAAAAATGTTGTTGATATTGAACAAAAATCTATGGAAACAACCACTGGTGCTAACCAAATAGCGGTTACGGCTAAAGAGCAAGCGCAGCTAGCCAATTTGTTGCAAGATATTGCTAGTATATATAAGGTTTGAGCTAAGTAGAAAAATAACTAGAACTCATTTGTTTTTAACTAATTAAAGGCTTTTTTGATTTTTGCCTTCTAGGGCTATATGCAAGTCTTTAATTTTTATTGGTTTTTTTATTAATCCTTTGACGTTAGGTAGGCGTATGGTTTTTTTAAGTAACTCTTCTTCATCCAATGCTCCAGTAACAAGGCAACATTTTTGCTCAGGCTTTTCTTTGTTAAATCTATAAAGTAATTTATAACCATCCAAACTTGGCATTTTTAATTCGCTAAATACCATATAGTATTGCTTTTCAACTAGTGCCGATAATGCTTCTACAGGATCTAAAAAACCATCTACCTCATATCCCCAATCCGTTAATACCGAAGACATTGCATTAATGGAAAGTTGAAGATTGTCGATTATTAAAATACTTTTTCTCATAGGTGATTTTTACGGTAACTCCATTATTAATATTGATTTGTTGTAATCTACTGTTCAGTATTTACATCATCAATTTCCCCGCGATAGGTGTTTTCCAATTTTTCAAGCCATCAGGGTAGCCGCTGACGTCTGGAGATTGCACTTGCTGCGCAGCAGCGATGCTATGCGATATCCACTTGAGTATAAATTGATTTAAAATATTTTTTATTGAGTGGGTGTTAAGTTGTCTGGCACATTGCAATTGGCAATAAAAATACTCTACTAGCAGGGTAGTAATCTTGATTTTTACATAGTGGAAAAAAAGGCAAGTAAATAAGCCGTGATTGTACTGGGTAGGGGGTATGTTAATGTTTAACTTATTTACACTGGTCTTTATCATGGTTATTCCACAGATTAAGACTCGCCCGATATATCTAAAGGTGCTTTTATAGTAGGCGAGCCATATAGTGCAACATAGTGTTTAACTATATTGCTAACATTAGGCTACCGTCCCACTGGTGCAAATATTTCCAATAAGTGGAAATCAATATATTTTTTAACAATCATTGATTT
Organism: Litorilituus sp.; assembly: GCA_030754235.1. Lineage (GTDB taxonomy): Bacteria > Pseudomonadota > Gammaproteobacteria > Enterobacterales > Alteromonadaceae > Colwellia. Next base: position 97,827 of record JASMAS010000070.1, on the reverse strand, counting down.
CTCAGCTCCCCGATTATAATAGAAAATTAAAATATTTCAAATATAACTAAATAACCGAGGAATATTGTAAGCAGATAATGTATTTAAGCCTATTTTTTTCAACCAAGAAAATATTCTACTTTTTAGTTTTGATTAAATAACATAAAGTTGATGTCTATTTTTTATTGGATTAAATGACTTGTGAAAATACCATCAGCATTCATTATTGGAGCAGCTAAAAAGCAAGATAACGAGGGAAGCCTTGAGCAGGTTTTATTACTAGAATTTCAATTACTGCAACTTGGTGTAGTACCTAAATATTTAGTTATTGAACCTTTAAAGGCAGACTGGCACAGCCCAGAAAAAGAAAATCACTTTAGAAGTGGCTGCGCACCCATTGAAGCTTTGGCTAAAGCCAAAGAATTAATAGAAAATGGAGCGTCTGCCGTTGTGATCAGTGGTGAAGATCACATTAAAACGGGCTATAGCAGGGAAGAGCGGTTAAGTAAAATGGCCGTTTATGGTCAAAGTTACCCATTAACGCAAGCTTATACTGATTTAGCACGTGCTTTTAGTGAACATCATGCTATTACCAAACAACAATTTAAAAAATGTTCTAGTGCACTGTTTGAAAATTATAAAATAAGTTTTTGCAACGCGTTGTCAGATCGCTATAGCCCAGATTTTTTACCTGATTTGCGCTGGCATAAACCGATAACAGACTTGTTTAGAGGGATTGATTGTGCAAACCCTATGGTGGACTTCTCTGGTCGACTACTGATAACACGTGAAGATATTGCCGAACAATTGGGCGTCGACAAAAGCCAATGGTTAAAGGTCAAAGCAGTGGGATTAAGTCGTCTAGAAGGAGATGGACATGAATTTTTAACGGATATTGCCCAATATGAGCATTTACATAAAGCCTATCAACAAGCCTGTAACGAAGCGAATATCGACTTTGTACACCAGTTTAAAGCAGGAAATGCTTTATTAGAAACTTATACCTGCTATCCCGTTGTACCTATGGCTTTTTTGTTGGTAAGTGGTTTGGTTGATGCACTAGAGGATATTCCAGAGTTTCTTGCTGAACATAGTATAACGATCACTGGTGGCATGAACTTGGGTAAAGCAGCATGGAATAACCCAGCACTTAATGCGCTTGTGCTGATGTACCATCGTTTATGTGGTGGCCAGGAAAAACTTGGCATGATACATGGCAATGGGGGCTTAGGTTATCGACAAGGCGTAGCAATTGTAGCATGTGCTGATGTCTAAAGCTGCACTAAGCCATAACCACTGCTACATTCGAGACAGTAAAGGGGGCAGATTAGATATTTTTTGTCGCTGACCCCAGTCATTTTTATCTCTTGCTAATGAAGACTAGCGTTGATTTTCAAGGTTCTTCTTTATTTAGCAATTCCATCAATCCAACCAGTGCCACGAAAAGCACAGCACCCACAGGCCATATAATCCAGGTTACGCCCCAGTCCATAGTCCATAAACTCCAACCAATAAATATCGCTGTTAGTAAAGGCCAGTAAAATGCAGCAAGTTTTTCAGCGCGTTTGGTGCGTTTACTGGTCGGTGTCTCTAGGTTGCTATCTTTTAGAATATTGTTGTAGGCGTCGTACTTTGCACAGACCGGTGCAACAATATAGATTCCTGCTGCTATCATGAGAATTAAAACAATTAACATCATTAAGATAATGTCTGAAGTACCTAAAAACACGCTAGCAAACATCAGCGGTACAAAACTGATGGTGAAGATAAATATCCCCAGAGATAATCTTCGATTATAGGTAACTCTAAATTTTTGTAATTTTTCTTGAAAAATACTGTGTACACCGTAGGTTAATTCAAATGGTTCATTATCTATGGCATCGGTATTAGTATCATATTGGTTTGTTTTGATAAAAAAGCTTGTACCAATCGATACCATTATTAAAATACATACAATGCCTATCGCGGCGGCAATATCATTGGTTAGATTCAATTTATTTGTTTCAGCCATTGCCAAAAAGAAAAACAGTGGTATTACCGAACAAACACAAAGTATAACCCCCTTGGTAATTAAAGCTGACAATTCTACTTTATTTGCAACATACTGCACTGCTTGTTCTAAGCTAATTTGAACGGCTCCTGGCTCTTGACTTTCATCTTGGGAATCAAATGATTCGTTTTCGTCTTTAAGTAGGTAGTCAGTTGAAGTATCAAAAATCTTTGCCAACATAATTATTCTATTCAAATCGGGTATGCTACTCGTGCTTTCCCATTTTGAGACTGACTGCCTAGAAACATTCATTTTTTCAGCTAACTCTTCTTGCGACCAGCCAGAGTTTTTTCTTAAGTTGACAATCTTTGCAGCTAATATCATAACGTTAATTCCTTCATCTGTTGTTGAGTGCTAAGCATAGAAAATCAGGTAGTTGCAGGCTAGCAAGTCAGCTTGTTAATTTGTCAACTAGCGGTTGCAATAAGGCTAAATAGCTACTTTAACTATCACATCAGGTTAATTTAATCTTAATACTTCTACCACTATCGGAACTATCACAGTGTTATACTTTGTCAATTATTGAGTGAAAATCTTGTTTCTGATACGTGGTAATGGCGCGTTGATATCGTTGACGATAAAGTCTATTTTGGTGCTTCGTTATCAAATGCAGATTTTCTTAATAACTCATGAAAAAACTGAATGCTCATCACATAGTTTTCAATGCTGATGTGTTCATCTATTCCATGTATTAGGCTCATCGTTTTTGGGGTAACGCGTATCATCAAAAATCGATAAACAGCATTGGTTAATGAATAGAAATGTTTGGAGTCTGTGCCGCCCATAACTAAATATGGCGCAACTAAAGCGTCATTCGCAAATTCACGTATGGTTTGTGAGATCAATTTATAACCAATGCTGTTAGTACTCGACACTTTTGATGGGTTATTGGCCATGAATACTTCATAGCTAATACGGTCATCGTTAATGATTGCTTTTACATATTCTAATACCGTCTCTGTTGTCTCTCCGGGTAAAATTCTAAAATTAACCACTGCACTTGCTTTGGTTGGCAATATATTTGATTTACTGCTACCTTTCAACATTGTTACTGCTGTGGTTGTACGGATGCCTGCTGCTGTTCTTTGTTCGTTCAACATCTCATTAATGATCATTGGCTCTGTTAACCATTGATTTGCCATCACAAAGCGCGTCGTTAAATCAGAATGACTACCAATGGCATCAAACGTGATGTTAGTGTATTTTGCGGTAGTAGGAAATTTTTTTTGCTCAAGTTTAACAATGGCTTGTGCTAATATGCCCGGACCTGTATTTTCAGGCGGCATTGACGAATGACCTCCTGGCCGTTCGGCAGTTAAGCGAATATTCATAAAGCCTTTTTCAGCGATACCAATAATCGCCAAGGGTTGGTCAACAATACTAATCATATCCTCTGTGATCAAGCCACCTTCATCGAGTACAAATTCGAAATTTACGCCTTGTTGTTTAAAGTACTCTGCTATTTTCTTCGCCCCTTGGCTTCCTCCAACCTCTTCATCATGACCAAAGGCAAAGTAAAGGGTTCGCTTTGGAGCGTCGCCTTTCGATAGACTTATTTCCATCGCTTCCATTAATGCCATAACCGTTGATTTGTCATCAATTGCCCCACGACCCCAAATGTTCCCCTGTGCAACCGTTCCTGAAAAAGGCGCATAGCTCCATTTATTAAGGGTATCCTCATCAATAGGAACAACATCCATATGGCCCATATATAGAATAGGTTTTAAGCTATCATCAGTACCAGCAAATTTATAGACCAAACTGTATTGATTAATAATTTTCCTATGTGCAAAATTGTGCACGATAGGAAAACTGTCCGCTAAATGTTGGTGAAAAGCTAAAAATGGCTCAGGTGTCACTGGTGTAGGATAATCTTTTGATACAGTAGGTATTTTAATGGCCTTTGAAAAATTATTGATCGCCTTATTAATATTTACTGCAACTTTTTTTGTATCATTATCTGGGTAATATTGAGTGTCAACATATAAGGTGTTAGCTCGGTAGAAACCGATAATAATCAATAAAGTAACCACATAACCTATAATTTTGAAGAGTGTTTTCATTAGTATTCTCTATTCAGTTAATATAATTACTATTATCTAATTTAAAACAAGTACTCTTTTTTGGGGGGCTCTAATAACTGCCTCAGGTTAAAAAGCGTCATGTTTACTTTAATCGTTTTGACTATATATCAGTGTAACCAGAGAGTTCAAGTGTGTCATCTATCTCAACACCATGGTATCTTACTGTACGTTGCTGTGATTTATTCTACTTAAAAAGTTAATAACCTTAAATATTATCGGCCTTATAATTAAAGGACAACCCTCAAAAATTATAGCGTAAATTGAGCTCAAAACTAGAATAAACTAGCCTGTGATTGTTCACATGTTATAAATAAACTCTTATAATGTTACGCGTATTGAATATAGAGGTTTATATGCTTAAAGCCGTTTCAAGGGTATTAGTTATAGCTGTAATGCTTATTTCCTTTATTGGACAAGCAATCGCTTTTAATGCTTCTATGTCGTGCGAAACCTCAGTTAATTCTCTTTCTCATAACCCAACGGTTCTAGTTCAGCATTACAATTCAAAGGCACTTGATACGGGTAACCATCAAGATTGCTGTGGCATTGATTGCTGTGATATTGGGTGTAGTTGCAGTGCAAATGTATGTTCATCATTTGTCTATTTTACGGCTGAAGTTAATTTAATTAAGGCACCTACTGCAAGTCATATAGTTGATACTCAACTCTTTAAACAACCAAAAAATTTTTCCGCTTTACTCTATCGTCCTCCCATTTTTATCGCATAAGCCGTTAGAACGATCGCTTTAAATTGTCTACAACTTATCATTTATTAAATTAATCAGCGCTGTTGTGCTGAATTATTACCAAGTAATACCTGAGGTAAAAATGTTTCAAAAGTATTTAACAATAGCAGTAGCAATACTGTTAATACCCGCGTTTAGCTCTGCTAACGAAAATAAAAATGACCATGATCACCACGAAGAACAAGAACAGCATACACATAGCGATAAAAATATTGAAAGAATTCAAGTAAGGGCTTCTCGTTTAGGGCGTATTGTTACCGAGTCGGCTACGCGAACCGAAATTATCAACGGCGAAGAAATTCAAGAAAAAGCACTAATGCGCCCCGGAAATATCTCTATGCTAGTGGCTGAAACGGGTGGTGTCAGAGTGCAAACCACCTCGCCAGCGTTAGGTAGTTCTAATATTCGCTTACAAGGACTATACGGACGTTATACACAGCTGTTAAGTGATGGCCTACCTTTATACGGAGGCCAAACAGCTTCAATTGGTTTGATGCAAATACCACCGACAGACCTAGCAAATGTAGAAATAATTAAAGGGTCTGCCTCTTCTCTTTATGGTGGCTCTGCACTTGGTGGGGTCATAAATCTGATTTCACGAACCCCCGTTAATGAATATGAAGGAGAAGTGTTAGTTAATGTTACCTCCAAAAATGGACAAGATATTACTTCATATTTTGCATCACCTTTAACTAGCGCTTTAAGCGCGTCAATCACAACGGGCATTCATCATCAAGAAGAGCAAGATTTAGATGATGATGGTTGGCTTGATGTGGCAGGATACGAAAGGACCAGTGTTCGTCCTCGTTTCTATTGGCAAAATGACAAGGGTGCCAACCTTTACGTTACTGTTGGTGCTATGACAGAAAAAAGAAATGGTGGCACTTTAGATAATGCAATAATGCCAAATGGAAGTACATATTCTCAAATTCAAGATACATTCAGAACTGATGTTGGCTTTATATATGACCAATCATTAGCAGAGATGATGAATATTAATGTCCGTGGCTCAGCAATGAATCAAGATCACGAGCATGAATACGGTAGTGTTCAAGAGGATGATAGTCATAAAAGTTATCTAATAGAATCTAGTTTATCAGGATATTCAGATAAAACAGCATGGCTAGTTGGGGTAGCACTTCAATCTGAAAAATTCGATTCTGGCACCTTTTCTGAATTTAATTACGCTTACCAAGTACCGGGGCTATTTTCGCAGTTAGATTATGAAGCAAGTGAAGATATTTCCATGTCGTTTAGTGTTCGTACTGACTGGCATAGTGAATACGGTACTCAAGTAAGCCCAAGATTTTCATTGTTATACCGCCCTGAAAATTGGATTGTTAGAGGGGCATATGGACAGGGTTTTTTCGCACCCAGCCCATTTATTGAAGATATTGATGAAGCGGGTTTATCTCAGCTTGAAGCACTGGAGAATATTAATGAAGAGCGAGCATCTACAGCGTCTATAGATATTGGTTATATGTTCGGTAGCATAGAATCTAGCATAACATTATTTTCATCAAGTATTGATAATGTAACAGAACTAACCGTTATTGAGGGGGGCAATGGTATTTCGAACAAGCAAGTACGTATTGTTAATGCTGTTGGCGAAAGTGAAATTAGTGGTGCGGAATTATTGTTACGTTATCGTTGGCAAGATATAAAATTTACGGGTAGTTACTTATATACAGATGCCACTAAAGAAGATAACCCGAGTTTTCGCCGAGTACCTTTAACACTTACGCCACAACATTCTGCTGGATTTGTGGTGATGTGGGAAGAACATGGTAGCCATTTGTTAGGGTTTGAAGCTTATTATACAGGAACACAGTATCTTGAAAAAAATCCCTATCGTCAGCGAAGTAAGCCTTATTGGCACTTGGGGCTATTAGGGCAAATAACTGTAGGGAAAATAAGCTTTTTTGTTAACGCTGAAAATTTGTTAAATGTTCGGCAAACCAAGGAAAACCCTTTAGTGTTACCTGAACAAGCACCGAGTGGTCGGTGGACTACCGATATTTGGTCAAGAAATGATGGTTTTACTGTTAATGCAGGCTTTCGTTACCAGTTTAATCGCTGAGTCTAGATCTTACAGAATTTTTATGTACCCACTTTGTAAGTATTAACTGCTTGATGAACGCGACGCTAGCAATGCAGCCTAGTCATGCTATTTTGTTAATCAGCGCTATAGACTTTAAATTGTCTTTTATGATTATAGGTACAAATATGAGTTTTGAACTTAATCTTTAACATCAATGCATGTTGGCCTGAATGTGTAAAAGGTCGTGGTTAATGAGGAACTCGATCTTGGCTCATGTAAGCCTATAAAATCAGTGATTGAATTCTCAACAGATGACAAAAACTCTCGGGAAGTGAAAAGATGTGATTACGCATAATGTTTGTGACTGTTCTCATGTTTAGGCAGCTTATTTTAATGAGCTAAAACAAAGAATATATATTAACGCTACGAACTAGCATGATTATTTTTACGCTATTTCATTATTTTTGTGAACCTTTTGCGTTTATCAATCGTCTTTGCAATGTACACAAATTTTAGAAACGGAAACTAGAGTAATAATGGAAAAGGCTAAGTTAGATATGTTGGTGGTTGACATGCAAATGGGTAGTGTAAAGGCATTTGATCAAATATGCCGTCATTTTCATAGCTCCTTACTACGTTTTTCTTTCAAAATCTGTGCTCACGAACAGATGGCTCATGATGCTGTTCAAAATAGTTGGTTAAAAATGGCTAAGTCGATTAAATCACTTAATGATCCCAGAGCATTCAAAAGTTGGATTTATCAGCTTGTTCGTTGGCAAACCTTAGATTTATTGCAAAAGGTAAACAATGATGTGCTTGATTTTAATACTGATAAAGTTGATGTGGCCGTTACTTGTGAAATAGACCATAGTGACTTGTTGTCACTTATTGACTGTTTACCTACTATAGATCGCCAAGCTGTATATTTGTTTTATTTAGAGCAAATGACACTCGCCGAAATTGCCATTGTTGTTGAAGTACCTATTGGCACTGTTAAATCACGCTTAAACCGTGCACGGCAGTTTTTAAAAAATAAATTTACATTGAAGGAATAGTGACGATGAATATTGATGAAAAAATTAGAAAAGAGTTAGAAAGTGACGCCGCAAAAATAGATGATATTTTGGCTCATGAACCTGGAATCTTTGGCTTGTTGGGTAATGCTTTTAAAGGCTCACTGGGGCGATGGATGATTATTGTTGGAATATTTACTTTTGTTTTGACTGTCGTTATGTTCTGGTCTGGTTATCAATTTTTCTTTGTTGAAGGTACACAAATGCATAAGATGCATTGGGCAGTAGTCTTTTTGTTTTCAACTATGTTGCAAATAGCGTTGAAAATGTGGACTTTTATGGAAATGAATAGACAGTCAGTGCTAAGAGAAAGTAAGCGAGTTGAGTTAGTTGTGGAAAAACTTGTAGCGAAGCTTGAACAGCCGTCGAAACAATAAACAAGTTATTGAATATTAGGGTCTGTTGATCTTTCGAGCTTGATTTTGCAGCGATTTGTTGGGTATTTATACAAGGCAGAGCTTTTCACGAATCGTTAGAAAATAAAGGCAGTAGCGTACAAAGTTAGTGTGTAGTATATGTCGTATAAACAAATAATTGTCCGGTAAACGTTCTTATGCGACAAAATAACACGGAAAAAACACTCGTATTAAATGACTAAACTCTGCTAGCAAACCTTTAGCTATCAGTTCTCGTTGTTGCTGTTGAGCTATGCTAACTTTTGACCTAACTCTTTTCAAAATATGCAGGCAACAACTAAGGTGCTATAAAGCTGGTTTATCTTTATAACTAAGTACATAACTTAACAGGTACTCAGGCTCTTCAAGATCACTACATATATCTTTAAATCCAATATAAAGAATCGAATCTATCTCTTCATGAAGAGACTCTTCGCGAAATAGTTTACGCAGTATATTTAATTGTTTTATCGCCAAGTCAGTATTAGTGTAACAACCATAATCAACAGCAGAGTAAATTTTCGCATATTCATCTCCCTGATCTACTGCTTCAGTTAGTAATGATTGACCTTCTGGGTTACTCATCAAAAAACCGAGAATGAATCTAGCTCTAGCATTGTCACGGTACTTAATTAAATATTTTAAAATAGTTTTTGCTTTGTATTCTGAACGAGGAAATGATTGACTGATATTGCCTAATTTATTAAAAAGCAAACCTGTATGGTATGCATACGAATATATTAATATCTCTTTAGTAGATCTATGCTCTAGCCCTTGAGGAGTGATATCTATCTCTTTATTATGTGCCAGTTGCCTAAGTTTTTGATCTTGAACCAACTGCTTATTTTTAGCTTGATATTCACTAAAAAAAACGATGCTAATTGAGGCTATAAAAGTTGAAACGCTAGCAGTTAAAATCAATACCGAAAAAGCAGTAAACCACCTGTTCTTTATTTTTTTATTACTGATATGAGTTTGTGTTGAGTTTAAATAATCATAAGCCCTATGCTCCTCAAAAGGCACTCCAACACGGGCAATTTTCATTGCCACACCAGCCCCCGTTGCGTATAAACCAAACAAAAAAATTGCCCAAGTGGTGCCAGAAAGAACAATACCAAAATCAAATGCAATGAATACAATCCAAGTATGTGTAATAAAGGCAATTACAGAGAATAAAGGTTTCATTCCTTGACCATGAATGCGTATCACCAAACCGATTAAAAAACCGTTAAGCAATAACATTATTGAACCAAAGTTAGGGTTATACGAATATACAAAAAACCAAAGAATTATGGCAGGTGTAGTCCAAAATGCAGCCCCTAAAGCAGCAAATAATGCATTTTGTTTATTTAATTTCGATTCAACTTTATCAAGTAATTCTTGATCAATTTTCATTTACTTCATCCATCAGTTTAAAGCACTTTCTCACAAAAGAAGCTACTTTAGAAATTTGTGGATCTTCACAAATTATGAGAATTCTTGAATGGTAATTCCTTGGCTGTAGCTAATTGGAAGAAAATTTATGAAATATATTGCGTCAAAAGCCGTAAAAAACTTCAAAACTAGTTAGAAAATAAACTGGGGCTTAGACAGCAATAAACTCGTCATTATCAGGCCAATAGTGACATATTGGGTTCATTTAAAAAAGAATTAAAATTATTTGTCTGCTTAAAGTGAGAAGAGGGCCGTAGATGAAAAATATTTTAAGAGCGTTTATCGACAATGCGGTCATTCATCGTAAAAATTAGACCGCTTAGTTGTTTTCTCTGTTAGTTCCCGTAAATAAATCCAAACAAATGTGGGTATATACGCTTGTGTACCTCACTCCTGTCGATACCTGCACGGTCAGTACATATAGATACACCAATTGCCTTATAGGAATGGTCACATTTGTCTAGGTAAACAAAATGGCCTTCACCATTGTCCAACACAACATTTTGAGCTTGAGGAATATTTTTCGCGTAATAACCAGCGTGAGTATCATAAGTTAAAAAATCATTTTGTTTTGATCCGATGACTAAAACAGGAATTTCAATGCTCTTTAAACTATTCTCATTTGTAACATGACCTAATGCAGGATCCATCGCAATCATGCGCTTAATTCGTTTGTCTTGAAAAGATTCAATGGGGTTATAACCCTCTTTTGCTGCGGCTAATTGGTGTTTCATATAACCGCAACTTTTATCTCCTTTAGATGCGGGAGTAGCGCAATATTTTTGTGCCTTAATCAGTTCCAGTTTACTTCCAGCTAACGCGGCAACTGTGGCTCCACCTGATGAATGACCAATGGCTGTAACATTAGTCCAGTCCATACTCCTGTTAAATATACGTCTATTAACGCCTGATTTAATAAAGTTTTGACTTAGCTGATTAAGTACGAAGGTAACATCGCGAGGACGTTCCCAGAAACGCAGGACTGCGCTCATATCAATGGTTTCCTGACCGTATACCCAAGACTCACCATAATGGTTCAAGCCTACGGTAACAATTCCTTGAGAAGCCAGAGCATAACCGATCCAGTTATACCCTCTAGCAGCCCCCATCGCACCATGAGAGAAAACAGCTCCTTGATCTAGCTTAGTATTGACAGCTAAACATAAAATAGCATCTGAGCAGTCATGTGCAGCTGGAAACCAAACGGTAATTTTTACGGGACGTTGACGCTTTTCATCATACATGTCGATATGTTTAACTTGAACATTACTTTCATGCTGCTGGCTAGATTCAGTTGCACTGGCTACTTTACCGATTAACACCCATGCTAAAACAAATAACACGATTGAGAATTTTTTAATTAATCTGTCCATGTTTACTATCCTTTTGAAATAAGAAAATGCAGAAACAGTATATATAGGATAAATTGTATATATAGGTGCCAAAAGTCATGATTATTAAGTTTGATAGCAGCTTTAAGACAAATAAACTGAAGCTTAAAAGAAGATCGTTAGCTATACAAAATCTAATCAAAATTTCGACTTTACCTCAATTGCGTAATATCTTGAAAGTGGCAAAATTAGCGTTTAGAGGTGGATACCCACTGGCTATAATGAGCTTAAACCTGCCTCGCAAGTGATAATAAAATTTTAGTTAATGTTACCTCAAATAAAATCATGTCTTCAAAAAAGCTTAATGTCTGCAATAAGCTCTCTAAGCCGTCATTGCAAATGTATGACGAGCGTTTGCCTCTAGCATCTAAGAGCCTGTCAGTTCTAGTTGAGTATGGGTTAGTCTGATCGATTCACATCAATGGCTAATAGCACCCTGATATGGTTTGTTATGAAAATGTTAAATTTCTCATCGGGTGACGCGTTCCCGATAATGTATGAAGATCCACAAATTAAACAATGACACCAGTAGAAAAAAATCAATATAAATAGAGTTTTTATACTATTTTTACTTTACAAGAGTAGAGTTCTTGCTCTATAATTCATTTGTTCCTTAGCGAACACTTATTGTAATAATTTTTATTCTAGCTTTCCCCATAGCTAACACGCCGATGACCACTATATCATCGGCTTTTTTATGTCCGTAATTTATCTACATGGTTGCTAGTCGTGGCAGTTATTTAATGAAAGATTATGTGTCTTCTTCGTTTGTTGTTTCTTGTTCAAACCAATTGCAAATGAGTGCTTCTGCTTGCTCTGCACCCGAACGTTTTAAAGAAGAAAAGGCTTGTACGTTAATATCGCCATTAAGTTGTGAAAGATGCTTCTTCACTTTTAATACTTCGGCGCTGCGCTTACCTTGAGAAAGCTTATCCGCTTTGGTTAGTAGTGCTAGTACAGGCAATTCACTATCAACAGCCCATTCAATAAGATCTAAGTCTAAATCTTTCAATGGGTGTCTAATGTCCATTAATACCACCAAACCTTTGAGACTTTCGCGTTTTTCTAAATATTCACCTAAGGCTTTTTGCCACTTTTTTTTCATTTCTAAAGGCACTTTGGCAAAGCCATAGCCGGGTAAATCCACGAGGCGCTTATCAGGCGCTATTTCAAAAACGTTAATAAGTTGAGTACGGCCAGGAGTTTTACTGGTTCGAGCTAAACTTTTTTGCTTGGTTAGTGTATTTAATGCACTTGACTTTCCCGCGTTAGAACGACCGGCAAAGGCAACTTCAACACCTGAATCTTTAGGGAGTTTGCGTATGTCAGGAGCACTAATAGTGAACGTGGCTTTACTTAAATGGATAGTTGTAGAAGGCAAAAGCTTAACTCAATTAATTTAGAAATAATAAACAAAGAAGTATTATAACGTTTTTTACGGTAATTTTTATAAAATAAAAACAAAAAAGTCTAAATGGACTCTTTTTCAATGATTTTTTTTACTCAGCTGTTACACATTGGCGATATTAGTGTAAAATGCCGACAACTATTTTTGAACTTAATTTATTTTTCGACAAGCAGAGAGCAACTCAATGAAAAAAATAATTCTTTCACTATTGTTAACCGTAGGTGCGATTAGTGCAGCAAATGCAGTAGAAGGCAATGCCGAAGCTGGTAAAGCAAAAGCTAGTGTTTGTGGTGCTTGTCATGGTGCTACAGGGGTTAACCCAAGTCCAACATATCCTGACCTTGCAGGTCAGCATGCAGCCTACCTTGTTAAGCAATTAGCTGATTTTAAATCAGGCGCACGTACTGATGTGATGATGGCTCCTATGGCAGCTAACCTAACTGACCAAGACATGGCTGATTTAGCAGCATTTTATGCTAGTCAAGAGCGTGCAAAGGCAACAGTTGCTAGTGATAGTGCATCTTCGCCTAGCATATCAGCGCCGGCAGGTGATATTGAATTAGTAACCTCAACTTCAGCAAAAGCTATTTTTGCAGGCGATGTAAAATCAGGGCAAGCGAAATCAGCGATGTGTGTTGCTTGTCATGGTGCAGATGGTAATAGCCCGGTGCCTATGTATCCAAACTTAGCCGGACAAAGTGAAAAATATTTAATTAAGCAGTTGGCTCATTTTAAATCTGGTGAACGTAAAAACCCGGTAATGGCTGGTATCGCTGCGGGCTTGTCAGAAACAGATATGAAAGACTTAAGCGCGTTTTTTGCAGTGCAAGCATCAAAAGCAGGCGCTGGTGAAACAAGTAAAGTTGGCCAGAAGTTATACTTTGGTGGAGATGCTAAAAAAGGTATTTCTGCTTGTGTAGCTTGCCATGGTGTTAAAGGTAAAGGGATGTCTCATGCAGGTTTTCCCGCTCTTGCCGGTCAAAATGTTGATTACTTGAAGACGCAACTGGTTAGTTTTAGAAAGGGTAGTCGCGCAAATGATAGAAATAGTATGATGCAAAATATCGCTATTAAATTATCAGATAATGATATTGAAGAATTAGTAAAATATATGTCTTCATTATAAGAGACAATATCTTTGAAAAACATAATAAAAAGCAGCGTTTAACGCTGCTTTTTTTATTTATATCACCTAGAATATTGTTATCTTTGAAGCAGTGAATAGGGCGGAATAAATTGATTGATGCAGCCAACATAAAACAATTAATTGCTTGTCAGCAATGTGATGTTTTGTATGAACGCCCCCAATTAAAGCAGGGACAAAATGCAAAATGTACTTGCTGTGGAAGCACCTTGATTGAGCGTAAGGTTGATTGGATTAACCATAGTTTTTATTGGTCAATTGCGGGGTTGTTGATGTTGTTGCCTGCTATTTTATTGCCTATTATGGGGGTTACTTTAGGGGGACAATATGATGATGCTTCTTTATTTGAATGTGTACTTGCATTGATTGATCGAGGCTTTTATATGATAGCTGTTTTGCTGTTTTTATTTGCCCTAGCCGTGCCGACAGTACGTTTAGTCGGGGTTTTTTATTTAACTTATAGTTTTAAGTACCAATATTTACGTCCTTGCCAATTATCATTTTTTAGAGCTTTTCATCATTTAGATAATTGGACCATGCTAAATGTTTTTATGCTGGGTATTGTTGTTGCCATGTATAAGTTGGTGGATGATACGGAGTTGTCTATCAATTTAGGTTTGGTTACTTACACCTGTTGGATGATATGTTCAACTTTAGCCGTGCAATATTTAGATCAGGATGAAATTTGGCAAACTTTAGAGCAGCGATTTGGTGATCAATGAAAACGGCTAAGGAGATGGGGTTTAGCTTGTGCCCTAAGTGTCACAAAGTTAATAAAACCACTGTAGAGCCTATCCAATGTGAACGTTGTCATGGCCTGTTTTACCAACGTAACCGTAATAGCTTACAATATACTTTGGCATGGAATTTTGCCGCCTTGCTGGCTTTTATTCCTGCTAATTATTTTCCTATTATGATTATTTATTCGTTAGGAGTACCTGATGAATCGACTATATTGTCGGGTATTGGTAAGTTTATATCTGAGGGGTTGTACCCCATCGCGGCGATTATTTTTACTGCCAGTATCATTGTCCCCTTAATTAAAATAATTGGTTTATTTGTGTTAGTGTATAGAGCCCATACTGGTGTGCGACTAAAGCCAGATAAACATAGCACTGTGTATCATATTTTGAAATTTTTAGGTCCTTGGTCTATGTTAGATGTTTTTGTCGTGGCATTATTAGTCGCCGTCGTCGAGTTAGGTTTTATCACTTCGGTTGCAGCAGGGCCGGCGATTAATTACTTCAGCATAACAGTTGTTTTTACCATGATAGCTGCTAACACTTTTGACACACGTTTATTGTGGGACAAGTTTAAGGAAAATAATGACTAAACATTCAGACCCAATGCTAAAGGACAGCAATAGTGAGCAAGTTCAGCTAGAAGTGGTTCCGCGCCAAGGTATTTCCATTGTTTGGTTTGTACCTATTATAGCACTGATTTTTGGTCTGTGGTTGGCCATAAAAATTTTCTCAGAACAAGGTGTTTTTATTACCATAGAATTTGAAAATGGCGCAGGTATTGTGCCTAAAAAAACACAAATTCAATATAAAGGATTAGTAACAGGAGTTGTAAAAAGTGTTGAACCATCAGAGGATTTACAAAATGTGATTGCAGAGGTAGAAATTTCTAAAACCTTTGCTGATTACCTTACCGATAAAACACATTTTTGGTTGGTCAGTGCAGATATCTCTTTGCAAGGTGTTTCTGGCCTTGATACCTTAATATCTGGCAGTTACATCAATATTCTTCCTGATAGAAGTAAAACTGGTGAAAAGCAAGACCACTTTATCGCCCTTAATGAGCCGCCAGAATTAGATATGTCGACGCCGGGCTTACATTTAACATTACAAACCAGTGTGTTAGGTTCTATCAGTGAAAATTCACCCATTAATTTTAAGCAAATCCCTATCGGTTATGTTACCGGTTACCATTATGTTGAAGAGAACCAAGCCATTGATGTTAACGTTTTTATTGAACAAGAATATGCACACTTGGTTAAAGAAAACTCATTGTTTTGGAATACCAGTGGTGTACAACTGACGGCGTCAATTGCTTCGGGAATTAAAGTGAATACCGACTCCTTGGCGTCAATGATTGCTGGTGGTATTGCGGTTGATACTTTGAGCTACCAAGAAAAAGGAGTATCTGCTAAGAATGGCCAAAAGTTTCCACTGCATGCAGATTTTCAAGCAGCAGAAATGGGGCATGAAATAGAATTAACCTTCGATTGGAATGCTGGTATTGATAACAATGCCACCATTTTATACCAAGGCTTGACCATAGGCACTATAGAATCTATAGCTAAAATAGATCCTAAAGTGCGAAAAATTACTGCTAGAGCAAAAGTGAATCCTCGGGTTGTACCGTATTTAACTGAACAATCACAATTTTACTTGGTGTCACCTCGTATTGACCTAACCGGTATTGCTAATGCAAAAACACTACTCACAGGTACTCACATTAGTTTACGTCCATCGTTACAAGGTAAACCCACGGATAAATTCAACGTGTTTAATACCAAACCACCTTACAAATATACTGAACCAGGTTTACATCTTGTTCTACAAAGTCATAACCGTCACTCCTTACAAGTAGGAAGCCTTATTTTCTATAAAGAGCAACGTGTTGGTAATGTGCAAGCGATTGAAACCGCCAATGCTGGTGAACATTTAGTGCATATTCATATAAAACCAGAGTATCAGCACTATGTTGCTAAGAGTAGCCATTTTTACAATAATTCAGGGGTGAGTATTAAGGCTAACTTACAAGGATTAGATATTAAAGCTCATTCGCTGCAAAGTATGTTAACTGGAGGGATTTCTTTTGAGAATATTACCAACGAAAAAACTGAAGAACCAGCAGTAAATGGCGACATTTTCAATTTATTTGCTAACCAAGCATTGGCCCAGCAACGAGCTAGTTTTGTGTTATTAACCCACGCTGAAAAAGTAATTAAGAAACATACTCGGGTGATATATCGGGGCGAAGAAATAGGTGCAGTAAACCGCATTGAAAAACAGGGTTCTCAACAGATAATTCGTGTTGGCATATTACCTCAGTATCAACATGTTTTGCGTGAAAACACACAGTTTTGGTTGGCTAAAGCCCAGCTAAGCTTGTCTGGTATAACAGATACCGATGCTTTGTTTGGTGGCGACTATATTACTTTTAATATTGGTGAAGGTAATGAAAAGTCAGCATTTCCTTTACTAGAACAGGCACCCGCTAAGCCTGCTAGTGCTAAGGGCTTACAATTAAGCTTATTCAGTGATCACGCCAGTGTAGCTTCCTCGGGTAGCGTGGTGAGTTATCGTGGTATTGCGGTGGGTCAAGTAGATAACGTTGAATTAGATAAGCTATCAGATAAAATCCGTATTAATATTACTATTGATGAAAGTCACCAAGATTTAATTAAAGCGAATACACGTTTTTACAATGCCAGTGGTGTTACGCTAGCTGGTGGCATAAGTGATTTTGTTGTTAAAACTGAATCAGTAGATGCAATCTTGCGTGGTGGAATTAGCTTCTACAACCCTAATACTAAGTCACAAGCAATGAAAGCAGTTAAAGAGCAAGAAAGCTTTCATTTATTTGAACATTTTGAGCTGGCACAAAACTCAGGTTTGGCGATTGAAATTCATTTTAACGATTTTTCAGGGCTAAAAATAAATACTCAGCTTATCTATCAAGAACAAGAGGTAGGTAAAGTTTCCCGATTAGTTTTTCATGAAGATAAAGTGGGTGTCACCGCTATGGTTCTACTCAATGATTTAGGCGCTAAATATGCTAAGCAGGGCAGTCAGTTTTGGGTGGTAGAGCCAGAAATAGGTCTGGTAGGTTCAAAAAACATCTCGTCGCTTATTGATGGAGCATTTATTGCAGTGCAGCCTAGCATTAAAGCAAATAGTGCACAAAAAGTAGAATTTGAAGCACTTGAGTTAGCGCCAACGATAAAACAATTACCTTACGGGCTGAATATTAAACTTACTGCTCAGCGGCTTGGCTCTGTGAGGGTAGGTAATCCAGTCTTATATCGGCAAGTCAAAGTGGGTGAAGTAATCGGTATTGATTTATCTGACACAGCCGATACGGTTGATGTTTTTGTTAATATTGCTAAACGTTATGCGCCATTGGTTAATCAGGGGAGTAAATTTTGGAATACCAGTGGTATTAATATCGAGGCAGGTATTTTTTCTGGGGTGAATATAGATTCAGAGTCTATCGAAACCTTAATAGCAGGCGGCATTGCTTTTGCAACACCAGAACAAACGGAATTAAAGAGTCAAGAACAAGCAATGCACTTTACTTTATATCAAGACCCCGACAGTGATTGGCTTGACTGGCAAACTAAAATCACAATAGGCCAGTAATCACCGTTTAACAATGTTTGTCAGTACAGTATTGCCCTGTACAATGCATAAAAAATAATTTACCAGATAGGGTCGCAGTCCATTGAAAAATAGTGCTTTTAACATCTCAAAAACCTCGATACTCTTCGTTGCTCTTGCGACAGCTTTTGTATTATCAACGCTGGTGACACCCTATCCATTGAGTTGGGCTGTAAAATTGTTGCCTATGCTCTTGCTCATAGGAATCGCAATACAAAGGCTAGGTTTTAGCCATGATAATAAATATTTCATACTAGGTTTGATAGGCTCTGCCTGTGGTGATTTTATACTAGATTTTAATAGGGAACATTGGTTTATATTTGGTTTGGCTGCTTTTTTCATCGCGCATTTATTTTACTTAATCAGCTTAAAGCCAGAAGTTAAAAAATTGTGGCAAGTAAACTACTTAATGGTTTTTTTTGTTTACTTGGGTTATGGCTTGTTGATGTTGTTAGTGTTGATTGGTAGCTTAGAAGATATGTTAGTGCCTGTCACCGCTTATATGAGCATATTATTGCTCATGGCGTTGGCAACGGTATTAAGTTATAAGACTAATAGCTGGTTAATTTTGGGTGGTATCAGTTTTGTTTTTTCAGATTCGCTTCTGGGTATTGATAAATTTTATACGCCAATTGAGTACGGGCATTTTTTTGTGATGATCAGTTATTATTTTGCCCAATTTGCCCTATTAAAAGGGTTTATTATTAAGTCACAGGCAAGTCACCCATAAAAAAGGCGATGCAGCATTCGCTTTATCGCCTTTTAAAATAAGTTAAGTACTTAAATTAAGCTTCTTTTTCTTCAGTTTTTTTGTCTGAATTTTGCTCTACAGCTTGTTCTTGTTCTTTCTTTTCTTCGTGACTTTCGCCACCACAACTACCACAACAGCCCATAGTTTTCTCCAATAAAATAATAACGGTAAGTTAGTATTATAATACCTGAGTATTTTACTAGGGTATTTGATCGAGATCAGTCTTTTGTTGCTTATTAGCAAGTGAATTATCTGTTCTCCAGTCTATTAAAATCGAGCAAGCCTGATGTGTTAGGTTGATTTTTTCGATACCAACGGTGAAGTTTATCCGCATAGGGCCAGAAGCCTTTATCTGTTCTACGTATGCCATAATTATCTCTAAGCGTTTTATAATCTTGCTCTGTGGTCAATAATTCTACAGCGTTAACAAAATCATCAACTTGGCTTTGCGTTACATTGAAAAATGCGTTTGGATAAGAGCCAATAATGCCGGCAACCACAGTTAAAGTGTCTTCTTCAGGAATACGCCGTTTACTTTCTGAAAATAAATGGGCAACATTACTGTGGGCGCTATTGTTAATTAATGTATAAATGCTATCGCCTTGTTTTCCTGTTACCATTAAATAACTTACTTGAGGAAATAGGGCAACACTGACACCTTCTATATGGTTTAAGCGCTGTAAGTGCGCATCATAATGTACTGCGTGCTGTTTGCTTAATTGATGTATATTGACTTTATTATTAGCAGTGTGTTGTGCTACTAATTGTAATAGTTCTTGCTGATGTTGATTCGTTTTATAATTGATATTTGTTTCGGGTAATTGCACAAAATCATCTGAAAAAATGTAATCTTTAATATCTTCATTAGTATTCCTATACCAATATTCGTGGACCTTACGGCGTTCTTTTTTAGGTAATAAAGTAATAAAATTACTCTCTGCTTCCATGCGTAAAAAATCCATATACAAGCGTGTATTTAACTGATGGCTAACATTACCAAAAACATCAAAACCAGCCACTAATAAATAATGAATTCTCTCTAGCAATGGGTAACTGATAAACCAGGCCGTTTTAGGCGTTTGTCCGACAAAACCTTGTACTACTGAAGCACTATCAAAATGACGGAATATAGTTAAAGTGGCGTTAGGGTTGCCATTGCCTGACCATATTAAGTCCAAATTTAAGTCGCTTTGTGTAAAGTTACTATTGCTAATAAAGTTGAGTTTATTCTCTAAGTATTCTTGTTGTCGCTTAGCGTAGGAGTGCCAATAAAGTAATGATAAGGCTTTATCACTTGTGCTGGCAGGAAGCTGAAGTAAGTCACTATTATCGTCAATAAAACCATCACTATGAAACTTTTCAAGGTAGGCAGGATCAGCAAAAAACACCCAAAAATGGTCATCAATAACATTTAAGGCAACCTGTCCTCGGCAAACAGGTCCCTTAATAAAATTCATGATTGAAAATTGCGCTTGGCCTAATAGGAATTGATAACGAGACTTTGCGGGTATTGCTTTAAAAGTAATAAAGGGGTTGGCCGCTGTTTTTAACTGATAATTAGGTAATTCTTTTACTTGATAATCAAGCTCAATAAATAGTTCATTCAAATAATGTAGTTTAGCTAAATCAAAGCGATAAGGCATATGCCTTTTGGCTATGATGGTATCGTTATTTTTTAATAATCGATAGAAAACACGGAATGGCTTGTTAGTTTTTTTATTAATCAAAGGGGCATCAAAAGGCCTACGACTGTTAATTATACTAACAGGCTCTCCTGGCGGGGTTGTTGAACGCACTACATTAAAGTAGCTGCCAGTTGCTTTTTGAAAATAGAGGTTAGCAAGGTATAAGTGCTCGTACAAATAACGAGAGACTAATTGCTGTTTTTTTGAATGACCATTTAGCCATGTTTCCCATTGCTCAATAATATTTAACTCTGCTTGAGTTGCTTGGTGGGCTTGGGGTAAAAGTGCGCCATTTTTTAGCCAATTAGTCAGAAGTGTATAATGCTCATTGGTCAAATTAGGTAAAGCATAAGGCATACCAGCATAGGGGAAGTTTGCTTTGTATTTTTCAAACTCCTCTATAGTTGGACACTGCTGTTTTCGATCTAAAGCAATCTCAAAGCGGTTATCAAGTAATGGTTTGTCAGGCAGGGGGTGCTGCTGTTTTAATTGTAGCATTTGATACATTAAACCGGCACTTGTGTTGGCAACACTCGTTTGTTGACGTTCATTAAGTACAGAAAAAAAACCATTTTCACGAAAGTGACTTAAAGTATCTTGGTTAAGTTTTGATAAAGTACTTAAGCTTTGATTAGCTTTAGCCGTAAGTAAACGCTCACCATTATATACACGTTCTTTACTAGCGCCACGCTCTAAGCCGGAACGGCTTTCAAGTTTTAATTGGCAGGGTGCATCATAACAACCATGACAAACCACACACCTATTTTCAATGATAGGCTTTATTTTTTGGTTAAAATGACGGCTTTGCTTGCTTGAAATTGTGGGGGTGGTAAAGCGATTTTCAATATTCGTTATGCCATAGTTTTTGTCATATTCGATGATGCCCAAGGTGGCACAACCTGAAAAAAATAGGAGTAGAAGTAACCAATGATGTTGGCGCATAAACGATCCGGAGTAGCAGCTTAGAATATGTTAGCCTTAGAGATTAGCAATGATTTTATCATTAGTAAGATCACCTTGCCTAACATTATTAGTAACAATTTTTACCACAGGGTAAGCCATTTTTATTTTGAGTATTATCAAGGTTGTATGGCAAAGTGGTGAGTGAACAGTTTTACCTAATGATAAGAAAACCCTGCCAGCTTTTACTGTGTCAACTTTCTATAAAGTGATGTTTTACAAACGAGCAAGAATGATTTTAGGCAATGAGGTGTTGTATTTAAGAGTTTATGCCCAAAAAAAGTTTTCCCAATGTACGAATAAATTATGTTTTATTTAATCTAAGAACCAAAAGGATAGTTATGTATTACCGATTTACATCGAGTCTTGCCTTCATTTTAACCTTGGTACTGGCTATACCATCCTTGGCCAATTCTACTAAATTACTTGGGGTAAAGCCTACTTTTGAACGTTATCAAATCAGCACTGATTTTAAGGTGATTTTACCTGTTTTGGCGTTAGATCTTGTGCACTCAGAACAAGAGTCAGTTGATGAGTTGATTGTGATTGGAGAAGATAATCAACAAGTTTGGTTAGCCGCCTATGCTTTTAATGAAAAAGTGAATAACTTTGTGCTGTTAGATAAGTTGTTATTAGATAGAAAGTATTTTGCCTTTGATGTCAGTGAAAATGGACAAGGATTATATTTATTAGCAAAAAACCAAATAGTTTCACTTCATTATGGTGATGGAGAAGATCAGGGGCGAAATGTTAAAGCAGGCTTATACCTTAAGCATGTAGAAAAAGTGAATTCGATTTTTTTGTTAAATGAATCAAGCTTTATTCTTAAAAAGAATTTTATTCAAGACATTAATCAAGATGGTCTTGATGATATTGTTTTGTCTGATTTTGAACAAATGAACCTCTGGTTATCGAATAAAGAAGAGCAAGGATTATCTTATCAAGCCTTGCCTATTCGTGCTCAAGCCGAGTTAATTAGAAGCAGTGTTAACTTTAAGCCTATGAATCTGTTTTTAGGAGACTTTAACTTGGATACACGTCAAGATGTTGCTTGGATTTCAAAAGGCCAAGTCAATTACTTTGATCAGATACCACAGGGAAAATTTTCGATAAACTCCCAATCAGTGGCTTTAGCAGATAATATTGAAGGAAAAAATTGGTGGCAAATAAGAGGAGCTGATGGTGAAAACCTAGATCAGAGTAATCTTGTTCATCGTTCGGTTGAAAGAATACAAGATGTTAATGGAGATGGTTTAACGGATATTATTGTGCGCCTCACGCAAAGCTCTGGTGTTTTAAATAGAAGAAATATTCATGAGTTTTATTTCGGTTTTGTTAATCAACATGGTCATCTTGAATACCCTGAAACGGCGAGTACTGTGATTCAGGCAGAGGGTACATCAACGGGATTGAAAATTATTGATGTTAATAATGATGGTAAATTTGAAGTATTAATTACTTCATTTGAGCTAAGTGTTGGTAATATTATTGGGGCTTTAATGTCTGGTGGAATCGATCAAAATGTGCAGATATTTGCTTTAAATGACAATGATATTTTTGATGAGGATGCTTTGATTCATAAAGAGGTCGAATTACGTTTTAGTCTAACCTCAGGCCAAAGTGGCGAGCCTATTGTGTTGTTAACCGATGTCAATGGTGATGCCCTACAAGACTTAGTTCTATCGTCAGGTAAAAAGCGTTTAAAAATATATTTAGGACAAAAAAGCTCAAGAGTTTTTAGCCGAAAGGCCAGTAAGCATAAGCTGTTATTGCCAAAAAATGGCGCTTTATTTGAGCATCATGATCTTAATCACGATGGCAAAGAAGATTTTATTATGCATTATGGACGTTTAGATGAAAAAAGTATGGAGAATAAAATTACCATACTTATGAGCAAATAACATCCATGTCAATACTAGCGGTTGCTCTCATGTATCAAGGTTAAGCTGCATTATTACTCTCTTTATGATAATGCCTTAACGCATGCTCTTTTTGTCGTTCTTGGCTAAAGGCCGTAATACGTTTTAAGTAACCTATAACACGCGTACCATGGTCAATGTCTTGGCTACCACAGCTAGGACACTGCTCCAGTGTGCGCTTATCAATCTTGTTACAATGATTACAAATGGTAATTTTTACATTAATGCAAAAATAATTACACCCTGTTGCTGCGGCAACATTGAATAGCTTTAGGTAAGCATCAGTAGAAAGTGCTTCATCTAAATTAAGGTGCAGTGCGGAGCCACCATCAAGATATTGAGTTATTTCTTTACCGTGCATCACAAATTTATCTAGGTGATTAGCGTCATCATTTTCTACGACATAAAAATAAGAGTTATAACAGTCTCGGTTAACAATATAACCATCTTTGCTGTCCCATTTTGAATTTTTTACCCCGAGATTTTCTGCAGGCACAAATTCGGTATTAAACATATATCCGTATTCTTTTTTCGCCGCTTGGTTTGCTTGAAAAATTACTTTAAGTTGCTCACTGACAAAATTTTTATACGTATTATTATTGCCCACGATAATGCCTTTGAACTCTGCGGCTTCAACCATACCATTGATGCCTATGGTTAAAAATTGTTTATCAAGAGAAATAAAACCGGCATCGTAAACAGAAAGCGCCCCTTGCGACTTATAATCTTCCATTAATTGTCGATAGGCAACTTGATATTTTTGAATTTTTTCAATTTCATTTTTTAAGTCTCGACCATCTTGTATTAAACGATTCATATTTAAAGTAATAACGTTAATTGAACCCGTGGCCACGCCACCTGCTCCTAAAGTGTAGGAGAAAGTGTTGTCAGAAATTTCATTACGTAAACGACAGCAAGAGGCAAGAGAATCTGCGCTATCAGACAGATAGATAAAAAAGGAATTACCGTTGGCTTTTTCTTGAGCCAGTTGTTTGGCAAATTTTTGATCTTTACATTGGCCATTTTCCGTTAACATAGCGGCCGTCACTACGGGGAAAGTTAACACAGATTTTTCGCGTTCTTGATTTAACCAAGTTAAGAAGAACTGCTGTAGAGTATCCACCGTTTGCCAATTGGGTTTGCTAAAGTCAGGGAAAACAAATTCGCCAAACATAGAATCAAAATAGTGTTGATCAAAAAGTGATATGTTCCAAAACACACTTTGATAACCACGAGCGGCGGCAGGTTGGTTAATGGCATAAACCACATGTTGCAAGTGATTTTCAATTTCAAACCTGTGTGTGTGTAAATAATCATCACTATATTCAAGGCGAGCAAAGTAGTCAAAATAGGTGAGAAACTCTACCGTGGCAACAGCGCCTGCAAATTGCGCTGAAATAGCAAAAATAAGGTTTACAAAAGAACCGCAAAACGACTCTAAATGCTTGGGCGCTTTAGACTCCCCACCTAATTTTGTTAAACCATCAAGCATAAAAGGGTACATACTAATAGAAGTACAATAAGGCTTTAAACTTGTTTCATCGTGAACATATATTTCATGATTTTCAATTTGTCTTAAATATTCTTTGGCTAACTCATCATCAAAGGTTTCTCTAATTTTATCTTGAACTAACCCTCGGTTAATTTGTACAAAACAATCTTTAAGTAACTCAGCTTCTAAGGTCGCTATGTTTTTGTGGCTGACGTTGGCATTAGCATCCATTTTTGAACCATCGGCAGCATTTTTTGCGGAAAAATAGTGTTTGATAAACTCTTTTTTATTGGTAATTTGTTCTTCATTAAGCCGCAACATTACTTGCTCCTTGTGTTATTTTTTCATACTCGAGATTGTTATTTTTATGGGTAAATAAGTGGTTAAGTTTTTCGCCTGTATTTACATTGCGAAAAACTTGATTAGTCGTAGTGCTTTCTAAGCCGCCTAATTCTTGTTGCCAAGCCCCTGTTTTTAATAAGTTAAGGTGCTGACTAATACTAATATCTATGTATTTTTCACCTGAATACAAACATGTTTTTAGGCCAAAGTTTTTGGCAATAATAAGCTTCTCAATTAATTTATTTGGCTGCCATTCACCACCAAAAAACACCACACAACTGATTAACCCTTTGTATTTATTAAGCCAGTTTATATAGTTTTTATTAGTGAGTGATATGCCATAGTTTTCGTTCCACAACTCTGTGCTATGGCAGCCTTTACAACCCACCTTACAGCCAGTGATACTAAAGCATAAGCTAATTTCATCGGGTACTTCTTGAAATACAATACTGGGTATTAAGCAATTAAATTTCATCTGTATACCTATATATGGTGTTTTTGTTGTTAATTGACACAATATATAGTATTTGGTGATGTTGTTTTGTTGATCTGGATCACAATAATTGTCGAGAGTAGATAAATAGATCACTATATAGTGTGTTTTAAATCTTTCTAGGTACTATATATAGTGCCTGTAGCTAGGTTGGCTTAGTTGTGTATTTTTTAATATGAAAGTGAGTTTTTACAAGCAATGAGGTAAGCGCGTTGGGTTATTGCGTTTGTCTTGTGAGTATGTTGTGAGAAAAGCATAGCACTTTATTTATTATGTATATAAAGTGCTATTGCCTAAGTTTTAAAGGAACCTAGTTGAAAGGGTTTATTTTTCTTTCATATTCCATAGAATACCTTGGTCATTACCCATTACAGTGGTGGGTAATCTTCCATCCCATTGCTGAGCTTTCACGTATTCAACTAGAGTTTTGCTGGCTTTTATCGCCTGTGCTTTTTTCAACATAGCTTCGGCTTCTGCTGAGCCTTTAACTCTAATTGCTTCTGCTTCAGCTTTTGCTTCAACTTCAATGGCATAAGCACTACCATCAGCACGTGCCTTTTCAGCATCACGTTTTGCTTCTGCTGTATTTACTTCGCGTTGTGCTTCAAGCTTTTGGCGTTCTAACCTATGCTTTTCAGCAGCGGCAAGGTTTTTTTCGGTTTGTTTAGTCTCGATACTTTGTAGGTATTTCCTTGGCAATACAAGATTTTCAATTTGCACACTGTCTAATTTTACCGGAAAGTCAGACATAGCAGATAAAAGCGTTTCTTCAATTTTTTGGATAACTTGTCCACGATTTTGTACTATTTGTTCAGCCTTAAAGCGGGCAAGGGCATCTTTAGTTGCCGAGCGTAAGCGAGGATCTAAAATTCGATTTTCAAATTGCTCTAAACCACCATAGCCTTTATACAGTTCAAATGCTTCAGCACGAATCACTGTCCAGTTTACTGATACCTCAGCTTGTACTGGCATTTGTTCAAAGGTTGATGCTTTTAGTGATTCGGCATTTTTGCGAGTACGAATTTCCAACTCTTCAATGGTATCGGCAAAAGGGATTTTAGTATGTAATCCAGGGTTAACCTGAGTAGTTGCTTCGCCGAAACGTTTTACTATGCCAACATGACCTTCGTCTATAGTGTAAAAAACTTGCCATAGAACAATAACGGCAATGGTAGCGATAGAAATTTTGCCAATATGTTTGCTAGCTATACTAGTATCAATATTTACTTTATTAGTAGTTAATCCATTGTTTAACACATGTTTTCCTTAATACCTGAAGGTATATTATTTTTTGACAATCGACATATAAAGTAAAACGCTTGACATAATATGTCAAGCGTTTTAGGTTTTTCACGGTTAAGGATGAAAGAAAGCTAGTTAAGAAAAGCTTGATAGGCAAGGTTGTTAGTTACTTCTTGAAATTGATAACCCAAAGCATTTAAATGGCTAAAAAAATCAACTTCCTTTTCATCGTCTACTTCGAAACCTGCGAGTACCTGCCCAAAAGCAGCACCATGATTTCGGTAATGGAAGAGGGTAATGTTGAATAATTCACCCATGGCATCGAGAAACTTTTCTAATGCGCCGGGATGCTCAGGAAATTCAAAACTAAATATTCTTTCACTGCTTTTACCTGTGTGATTTTTACCGCCAATCATGTAGCGTACATGTAATTTGGCTAGTTCGTTATCAGTGAAGTCTTCAACTTTGTAGTGAGCACTTGCTAATTGACTGAGTACGTTCTGACGTTCTTCAATACAGCCACTTAAGCGAATACCAACAAAAATATTAGCACTTGCTTCACCCGTATAACGATAATTAAATTCAGTGATTGCCCTATTACCGATAGACTGACAAAAGTTTTTAAAGCTACCCTTTTCTTCTGGGATGGTGACGGCCAATACCGCTTCTTTTTTCTCACCTAATTCACAGCGCTCAGAAACATAACGTAAACTGTGAAAGTTCATGTTCGCACCTGAAAGCACAGCGACTAAGGATTGCTCGCTTTGCTTTGTTGTCGCACAAAATTTTTGCAACCCTGCTAATGACAAGGCACCGGCAGGCTCGGCGATAACCCGCGTTTGTTCAAAAATATCTTTGATTGCCGCACAAATTTCGTCGGTAGAGACAGTGATCACTTCATCACAATAACGTTGAATTAAGCCAAAGGTATGCTCACCAATACGTTTAACCGCTACACCGTCAGCAAATAAGCCTACTTGCTCTAAGTCGACAGGTTTGCCCGCTGCTAGGGCTGCTTGTAAACAAGCTGAATCTTGTGCTTCAACACCAATAATTTTTGTTTTAGGGCTAAGCTGTTTTAAGTAAACCGCCATACCAGCTATTAACCCTCCACCGCCAACGGGAATGAAAACAACATCGGCATTTGGCAGTTGTTGTAATAACTCCTTTGCTACTGTTCCCTGACCAACAATGACGTCTTTATCATCAAAAGGGTGGATAAGCGTTTTATTTTCGCTTTTGGCATACTCAATAGAAGCGGCTTGCGCCTCATTAAAACTGTTGCCTACCAATCGTACTTCGCCGCCAAAGCGTCTAACATTATCTACTTTGATGTCGGGAGTTGTTTTTGGCATCACAATAGTAGCGTTGATACCGAGTTTGTGAGCCGCTAATGCTAAACCTTGAGCGTGATTACCCGCAGAAGCTGCGATAACACCGTGAATACATTCTTCTTCCGATAGTTGTGAGAGCTTATTACAAGCACCACGTAGTTTGAAAGAATGTACAGGTTGCTGATCTTCACGCTTTAAATAGATTTGATTATTTAACCGAGTTGATAACTTAGTTAAATGGGTTAACTCTGTTTCAACGACTGTGTCATAAATGGGTGCTAGTAAAATACGCCTTAAATAATCCAGTTGTTCTGCTTGTTCTGTCAACAGTGTGTGTCTTTTTTTTTCGCTCATTATTTTTCTACCAAACCATCAAGTAAATCTCGGTTACGTACAGCGCCTTTGTCAGCCGACGTTGCTAACATCGCATAATTTTTTAGAGCATAACTGATAGGGCGAACGCGATCTTTAGGCTGCCATGCTAGTGAACCTTGACTGTCCATTGCTGCTTTGCGTTGCTTTAAAGT
Source organism: Litorilituus sp. (assembly GCA_030754235.1). Lineage (GTDB taxonomy): Bacteria > Pseudomonadota > Gammaproteobacteria > Enterobacterales > Alteromonadaceae > Colwellia. Next base: position 68,946 of record JASMAS010000070.1, on the reverse strand, counting down.
TTCAGCTGATATGTGGATATCAATTGTGCGGTTAGGAATATCAATATGAATAATGTCCCCTTGCTCGACTAGGGCTATTGCGCCACCATTGGCTGCCTCGGGTGATACATGACCAATAGATAAACCTGACGTACCACCTGAAAAACGACCATCGGTTAGTAAAGCACAGGCTTTACCTAAGCCCATTGATTTTAAGTAAGTGGTTGGGTAAAGCATTTCTTGCATACCTGGACCACCCTTAGGGCCTTCATAACGGATAATAACCACCTCACCAGCAACAACTTTACCCCCTAAAATACCTTCAACAGCATCGTCTTGACTTTCAAAAATATGTGCAGGACCTGTAAAAGTTAAGTTATCTTCGCTGACACCCGCGGTTTTGACCACACAGCCATCGGGGGCAATATTACCAGAAAGTACAGCTAAACCGCCTTCTAATGAAAAGGCATTGTCGATGTTTCGAATACAGCCCTTTTTTCGGTCATTATCTAGGCTGTCCCAACGACAATCTTGGCTGAAAGCTTTTGTGGTTCGGATACCTGCAGGACCCGCACGATAAAAATCCAATACACTTTGATCTTGTGTCAGGGTGATATCGTATTTTTCCAGTAATTCAGATAAGGTTACACCTAGTACATTAACAACTTCGGTTGTTAATAGCTTTGCTCGAGCCAGCTCACCTAAAATGCCGATAACCCCACCAGCTCGGTGAACATCTTCCATATGATATTGTTGTGTTGACGGTGCCACTTTACATAATTGCGGAACTTGGCGTGATAATCTATCCATATCTTTCATGGTAAAATCTACTTCAGCTTCTTGTGCAATCGCTAATAAATGTAGGACAGTATTGGTTGAACCACCCATGGCAATATCTAAACACATGGCATTTTCAAAAGCGGCTCTATTAGCTATGTTACGCGGTAAGGCGGAGGCATCATCTTGTTGATAATAACGCTTGGTTAGCTCAACAATTAGGTTGCCAGCATTTAAGAATAATTGCTCGCGATCGGCGTGGGTGGCTAGCATAGAACCATTGCCTGGTAGTGCTAAACCAAGTGCTTCAGCTAAACAGTTCATGGAATTAGCGGTAAACATACCTGAGCATGAACCACAGGTTGGGCAGGCAGAACGTTCAATTTGATCACTTTGCTCATCGCTGACTTCAGGATCGGCACCTTGGATCATTGCATCGACTAAGTCTAACTTAATGATCTGATCACTAAGCTTGGTTTTACCCGCTTCCATTGGGCCACCAGAAACAAAGATAACCGGAATATTAAGACGCATTGCTGCCATCATCATACCGGGAGTGATTTTATCACAGTTAGAAATACATACCATGGCATCAGCACAGTGAGCATTAACCATATACTCAACTGAATCGGCAATTAAATCACGTGAAGGTAAGCTATAAAGCATGCCGCTGTGACCCATAGCAATTCCATCATCTACCGCGATGGTATTAAATTCTTTGGCAACACCACCAGCTTCTTCGATGGCACTAGCAACCAGTTGTCCCATGTCTTTTAAATGTACGTGTCCAGGGACAAATTGGGTAAAGGAATTCACTACGGCAATAATAGGTTTACCAAAGTCACCATCTGTCATACCTGTTGCGCGCCATAAAGCACGTGCACCTGCCATATTGCGGCCTTGAGTTGAAGTTGCTGAGCGTAGTGTTGCCATGGTGAATGTTTCCGTGTTACGTGTTAAATTTGAAATGGAAAATAGTCGACAACAAATGAGCGTGCTCACTATTGTCTACTGCTATAATCCCGTCGTCTTCAACAAGTGAAGATCAAACGGGAGCAAAGTGTAAAGAAAAATTTTACACAAGGGGGTAACTTTATTTTACCGACTCTAACCAACCCCATTTATCTTCAGTAGTACCATCAAAAATACCGAAGAAAGCTTCTTGTAGTGCTTTAGTAACAGGCCCTCTAGAGCCAGTACCTACTTGAATACCGTCAACTGATTTTACCGGTACGATTTCGGTTGCCGTACCCGTCATAAAGAATTCATCGGCAAGGTATAAGGCATCACGAGCGATGGTCTCTTCACGTACTTCGTAGCCTAAGTCGTTGGCAAGTGTCATGACTGCATCACGGGTTAAGCCAGATAAAATAGAAGCACTACCCGGTGGTGTGTAAATAATGCCTTTGCGTACTAAGAATAAGTTTTGACCGGCACCTTCACTAATTTGATTGTTAACATCCATGGCAATACCTTCGGTGTAGCCATGACGCCCCGCTTCCATAGAAATAAGTTGTGACGATAAGTAGTTACCGCCAGCTTTTGCGGCAGTAGGCATAGTATTAGGGGCTAGACGGTTCCAGCTAGATACCCCCACTTCAACACCATTCTCAATAGCATCAGCACCTAAGTAAGCTTCCCAACTGAAGGCGGCAATCATTAGCTCTGCAACAGCATCGGCAGGTGGGCGAAGCCCCATACCAACATCACCTAAAAAAGCCAGAGGGCGTAAATAAGCTGATGCTAGCTTGTTTGCTTTTACTGAATCTTTACAGGCTTGCATGACTTCTTCAACCGTATAAGGGATATTCATACGGTAAATTTTTGCTGAATCAAATAAACGTTCAATATGTTCTTTCAAGCGAAAAATACAGGTCCCTTGATGAGTGTTGTATGCTCGAATGCCTTCAAAAACCGAAGAACCGTAATGAAGGGCATGGCTCATTACATGAACGGTAGCATTTTTCCACGGCATGAGTTCGCCGTTGAACCAAATTAAATCTGCATTTACTTTTGCCATTGTGTTTTCCTAAATCTGTTACTGCCGTATTTACTTAACGGTAAATAGCTGGAGTGTAATAATTAAACTTATTGTCTTTATTTTTGTAGCCTTTAAGGTTTACATTAAGCGCTACATTCTTTAGCTTTTAATCGCTTTGCCGCGCTATTGTCTACCTTGACACTCTTGATGTCGACCAGTTTATTAATTTGATCAATTAAAAGTGCGATAGAGCGATCACTACTGACAAATAATTCAATAGTGGCAATATTATTACCGGTATTGACTTTCGCTGTTATGCCATCAATCAAAAAGCCACGATACCGGGTAACTTGTAAAATTCTTTCTAGTACTACTTGTTTATCATCCGTCATGATGATTAGTTTATAATTATTCACCTTATGCACTCTCCATCATTTCATTGTTGGCACTGTTAGGTGGCACTAGTGGCCAAACATTATCTTTTGCATCAATTTTTACTTGCAATAAATAAGGACCATTGTGATCTAACATATCGTTGATAGCGTCTGTTACTTCACTTTTTTTCCTGATTTGTTTAGCTTTTATATTAAAGGATTGCGCTAGCATGCAAAAATCAGGGTTGTCTGATAAATCAGTTTCACTTAAACGACCTTCGAAGAATAAGTCTTGCCATTGACGGACCATGCCAAGTTTTGCATTATCAATGAGGATAATTTTTACCGGAATTTGATAGCGTTTAATAGTGGCCAACTCTTGAACATTCATCATGATTGAGCCGTCACCTGATACTGCTATCACTGTGTCGTGGGGTCTACTTATTTGTGCTCCAATGGCTGCAGGCAAACCAAAGCCCATAGTGCCCATGCTGCCACTGGTTAAAAAGTTGCAAGGATCATCTATACTCATATGTTGTGCTGACCACATTTGATGTTGTCCAACATCCGTGGTTACACAGGTATTTTTCGGCATTAAGTCACTGACTTCTTTTAATACCGCCGGGGCGAAAATATTATCACCAGGGTGATCATATCGCCAAGCAAAATCATTTTTCATCTGTTGTACTTTGCTCTGCCAATCTTCAATATTAAGCGCTAAGGCAAGTAGTGGTAGATTTTCTTTTAGATCGCCTAAAATTGGAGCGTCGGCTTCTCGGCGTTTGTTAATTTCGGCAGTATCAATATCAAAATGAATCACTTTAGCATTGGGCGCAAATTGATCTAATTTCCCTGTAACTCGGTCATCAAAACGAGCACCAACGGCAATGAGTAAATCACAGTCATGAACCGCTAAGTTGGCTGCTTTAGTGCCATGCATGCCTAACATACCAAGATAGTTCTCATTATCGGGATTAATGGCACCTAAACCTTTTAGAGTAGAGACTGAAGGCATGCCAGTTTTTTGTGCAAATTCACGGACTTCGTCGATAGCATTGGCCATGCCAACACCCCCACCCACATATAAAATGGGCTGTTTGGCATGAGTTAATAAATTTAATGCTTTGCTGATATCTGCAAGCGGTAATTTTACTTTGTTTTTAAGGTGTTCAGTGGTATCAAATGTTTGTTTAACACTAGCCATTTGTATATCTTTAGGGATATCAACTAAGACTGGGCCTTGACGACCTTCAAGGGCTATTTCAAATGCTTGGTGCAATACTTTTTCTAACTCTTCTATATTGGTTACTTGAAAAGAGTGTTTGGTACAAGCCAGTGATAAACCAAAAATATCAATTTCTTGAAAAGCATCACTACCCATTGCCGCTGTCGGAACTTGTCCGGTAATAGCGACAACGGGAATTGAATCAGCCCAAGCATCGGCAAGCCCCGTGATTAAGTTAGTTGCTCCTGGGCCAGAGGTTGCCATACATACTCCCACATTACCTGAAGCGCGTGCATAACCGACCGCAGAAAAGACCGCCCCTTGCTCATGCCTGCAAAGAAAGTGCTGTATATCGCTTTCACACAAGGCATCATAAATAGGCATTATTGCGCCACCGGGGTAGCCAAATACATGGTTGACACCATGTTGCTCTAGTACGTTAAATAATAATCCGCTGCCGGTTAACAGCTTGCTGTCAGTCATGATAGTTCCAAAGTTATTGTCAAATTTATTACATTTTTCCCAGAAAAAACAAAACCCTCGGTTCTTTCGAAGCGAGGGTTTGTATTTCTGTTTGCTTTAGTTTAGCTCAACGAAAACCCTCGCGGTGACTTAATCACCACGACGAGAATGTTAATAATAATTGAGCTAAGTTTTGGCATAGTTATAGGGTTCTCTTTTATCTTTATAATCGACTATTGACTGATAATTTATTTTTATATTTTGAATTTTTATGCACAGTTTTCATCTCTTATTAAATTAGTATCATAGCTCTAATGTCTTGGGCAAGCTTTTTATTTAGAGTTTTTTATTGTTGCTAAAGAAGTAAAAGTTATAACTGTATTATTTACGAAATAATGTAGACTAAAATTAGAAATAATAGAAATATTTTTCTACACTTACAAAATGGAATGAATTAAATGGATTTATTATGTCACTTGCTTGTGTTTTTAGCCGTGCACGTTTGGGGTTAGAGTCACCATTAGTTACTGTTGAAGTACACCTTGCCAATGGCTTACCTGCCTTTCATATTGTTGGATTGCCCGAAGCTTCTGTCAAAGAAGCTAAAGATCGTGTACGTAGTGCAATTATTAACTGTGGCTATGAATTTCCGGCAAAACGAATAACCATCAATCTTGCCCCTGCCGATTTACCTAAAGAAGGTGGGCGTTTTGATTTGCCCATTGCAGTAGGTATTTTAGCTGCCTCAGAGCAAATACCTCAAGCCGACTTAAGTACTTACGAATTTGCTGGCGAATTAGCTCTGTCGGGGAAGCTTAGAGCCATTATTGGTGAAATACCCATGGCAATGGCTTGTAGTGAAAGTGGTAGAGCCTTGGTGCTACCCACACAAAATAGCGAGCAAGCAAGCTGGGTAAAGCAAGCGAAGATCTATGCGATAGATCATTTGAGTCAACTTTTTGCTCACTTTGCTAGGCAAACACTTTTACCTTTGGTTGACAAAAAATCCATTAAACAACTTCAAGACATTAACGATATAGATATTGGGGATGTGATTGGGCAACCCTTGGCTAAACGGGCATTAGAAATTGCAGCAAGTGGTAACCATAACCTACTCTTTATCGGTCCACCAGGCACCGGGAAAACTATGCTGGCGAGTAGATTGGCAGGTATTTTACCTAAAATGGCAGAAGCAGAAGCGTTAGAAGTAGCAGCAATTCAGTCGATATCAAACTGTACTATCAATGCAAAGTCATGGTTAACACGGCCATTTCGTGCACCACATCATACTGCTTCTTCGGCCGCTTTAGTGGGTGGGGGTAGTCAACCTAAACCAGGAGAGATATCGTTGGCCCATCGTGGGGTTTTATTCTTAGATGAACTGCCAGAGTTTGAACGAAAAGTGCTAGATGTATTGCGAGAGCCTATGGAATCAGGTGAAGTGACTATTTCTCGTGCTATGTATAAACAAATCTTCCCTGCTCGCTTTCAATTAATCGCGGCGATGAACCCTAGTCCTACGGGGTTTTATAATGATAATCGCTCCACTCCTGAGCAAGTATTACGCTATTTAAACCGTTTATCAGGGCCTTTTTTGGATAGGATTGATATTCAAATTGAAGTGGCTCGCTTACCAAGAGGTACTTGGGCTGGTGATACCCAAAACAATGAAACCAGTGAGGTTGTTCAACAGCGCGTGCAACAATGTCGTACAAGACAAATTGAACGTCAGGGCAAAGCTAATGCTCATATTGGCACCAATGAACTTAAACAATTTTGCTCTCTAAGTTATCAAGAGAATCAATTTTTAGATCTAGCAGTTGAAAAACTTGGCTTGTCCACTAGGGCACATCATAAAATATTGAAAATAGCGCGTACCATAGCTGATATGGAAGCAGTGACGAATATTGGGCATAAGCACTTGGTTGAAGCTTTATCATATCGCGCTATGGATAGGTTATTACGCCATTTAACTCAGTCAGTGGCAGTTTAATATTATGTGAGTTTCAGGGTATAATTAGGCGATAGCATTGAAAAATGCTTGGATAATTGCCTGTTGTTTATTTTGATTAAGGCAACAAATACCCAGTTCAAAAGGCTCTATTTCACCGACATTGTTTAAGTATTGCACCTTGTCGCGAACAGGACTGTTCTCCACAACAACTTTTGGCACTATGCCAAGCCCACAACCTAGGGCTACCATGCTTACTAGGGCTTCATGACCGGATACTGTCGCATATATATTGGCTTTTCCTTGCTGCTTTTTGCGATACCAAAGGTCAAAACGTTTTCGAGCAGGGCCATGCTCAGGCAAAATTATAGGAATATCAGACCACTTCCAAGTGGGGGTGTGTAGTTGCTGTTGAACATTACACACCATGGTCGGAGCAATGACGGCTAACGGAATTACTGCTAGGTGTTGAAAATAGACACTGCGGGGCAAATGCTCAGGATTAGCAGCGATAGCAAAGTCCACTGATTTATTTTGAATTTGCTCTAAGGCATCACTGGCATCGCCCGTTGTTAGCATAATTTCTACCTGTGGGTGTTGTTGCCTAAAACGCTCTAATAATGGCGGTAAGTGGCTATAAGCAGCAGTAACAGAGCAGTATATGCTGAGTTTACCTGAAAGTATTTGTTGGTTTTCATCAAGAGATTGTTTGAACTGTTGCCATTGTTCTATTTGCTGTTGAGCATATTGTTGAAATTTAATACCTGCTTCAGTGAGTAGTACACTGCGATTATCCCTCAGTAATAGCTCATTACCGACATACTGTTCAATGCGTTGAATTGCACGACTAAGCGTTGATGGGCTCATATGAAAAGCTTTTGCCGTTTTGCCAAAATGCAGTGTTTGGCATAAGTGCACAAACATGTTTAATGATTTTTGCTCCATAAGCCCCTCTGTGTAAATAGTTTGTTGCAGTAAACGCAATACTGTAGTGCGAATATATCACTTTTTGCAACATTAAGGCTAGGGTATGATGATTTTATTGCAAAAGCATCGTCAGGAAACTGACCTATTTATTCAGGGGAAAGATCATGAGCAACTATTTCAACACCTTAAGTTTGCGTGAAAAACTTGGCCAATTGGGCAAATGTCGTTTTATGAAACGTGAAGAATTCAGCGACGGCTGTAATTTCATTAAAGATTGGAACATTGTGATTGTTGGTTGTGGCGCACAAGGTTTAAACCAAGGTTTAAACATGCGTGATTCTGGTTTAAATATTTCTTATGCGTTACGCGACGCAGCCATTAGTGAAAAACGTCAATCTTGGCAGTGGGCTAGCGAAAATGGGTTTAGGGTAGGCAATTACGAAGAGTTAATACCTCAGGCTGATTTAGTTTTAAACTTAACACCAGATAAACAGCATACCTCTGCCGTTAATGCGGTTATGCCCTTAATGAAGCAAGGCGCTACACTTTCTTATTCACATGGTTTTAATATTGTTGAAGAAGGCATGCAAGTGCGATCTGATATCACGGTGGTAATGGTTGCTCCTAAATGTCCGGGTACCGAAGTACGTGAAGAATACAAACGTGGTTTTGGTGTACCAACCTTGATTGCGGTTCACCCAGAAAATGATCCGCAAGGTAATGGTTTAGCCATTGCTAAAGCTTATGCCTCGGCGACAGGTGGCGACAGAGCAGGTGTTCTTGAGTCATCATTTATTGCTGAGGTTAAATCAGACTTAATGGGTGAGCAAACTATTCTTTGTGGTATGTTACAAACTGCAGCCGTTCTAGGCCATAAGCAATTAATTGCTCAAGGTATGGACGCGGGCTATGCGCGTAAATTATTACAATTCGGTTTAGAAACCACGACTGAAGGTTTAAAGCACGGCGGTATCACTAACATGATGGATCGCTTATCAAACCCAGCTAAAATCAAAGCATTTGATATGTCAGTAGAGCTAAAAGATATTTTACGTCCTTTATTTGAAAAGCATATGGATGACATTATTGAAGGCCGCTTCTCTGCTACCATGATGGAAGATTGGGCAAATGATGATGCTAACTTATTAAAATGGCGTGCAGAAACTGCTGAAACTTCTTTTGAATTAGCTCCAGATTGTGATACTGATATCACCGAGCAAGAGTACTACGATAAAGGTATTTTTGTGGTCGCTATGATCAAAGCAGGTGTTGAACTTGCGTTTGAAGCTATGGTTGATTCAGGGATTATTGAAGAGTCTGCTTACTATGAGTCTCTACATGAAACACCATTAATTGCAAACTGTATTGCGCGTAATAAGCTATATGAAATGAACGTAGTGATTTCAGATACAGCAGAATACGGTAACTACTTATTCACTCATGCAGCGGTTCCTATGTTAGCAGAGTATGCGGCAAACTTAACCTTAGAGCAATTAGGCGAAGGTTTAAAAAATAGCTCAAACAATGTCGATAACGCGCGTTTAATTGAAGTTAATGACGCTATTCGTGGTCATGGTGTTGAAGTGATAGGTAAAGAACTTCGTGGTTATATGACCGATATGAAAAAAATTGCGACAGCAAAGTAGCTTGGTTTAATTAAGCTGCCAATCAGCGTCCAATTTAACGGCATTTAATGATCAATTTCATGTCGTTTTTTTCATTCCTAATAACATGAAATGGTGAGTTAGCAATGTCAGAATTTAGTCAGGTAAGTATAGAAAAAAAAGCCAATAGCTATTTTAATGGCAAGGTGACTAGCCGAAAAATTACCTTTGCCGATGGCAGTTTTAAAACCTTAGGTATTATGATGCCAGGTGAATATAAATTTGCCACTAAAGAAAGAGAGTTAATGGAAATTAGTACAGGTGATTGTGACATTCTTCTACCTGATTGTGGCGAATGGCAAAGTATTTCCAGCGGTGGGTCTTTTTATGTATCAGCTGACAGTGAGTTTGAAATTAAAGCAAAAACAGTCGTTGATTATTGTTGTAGTTACTTAAAGTAGTGATTAAACCTAGTATTTTACTGAAATATTTTTTCGGCCCAACGAGCTAAACCGGAAGTAACACTTCCAAAGTGATCACCAATGACGACAGGTATATTGGGCATTTGTTGCTGGATAAAATTATGCAATACCGGAGATTTTGCGCTGCCACCTGTTACAAAGATCACCTCGGGCTGACATTGTGCTTGTGCAACAGCAGACTGTATTAATTGCCCAATACTATTTAGGGTGCGCTTATTGGCTAAACGCAAAGTCTCTAGGTTAACTTGTGTGCTCAAGTTTTCAGTAATATCATCTAGCTTAATAGTTTGCTGGTTTTGTTTTGATAAAGTTATTTTTGCTTGTTCTGCAGCATTGACTAATTGGTAACTGAGCTTGTGATCATGCACTTTTATTAAACGCATAATTAAGTCTTTTTCTTGGGCATCTTGAGATAGTTGCACTAATTCCCTTCTATTTTTGTTGCTATAAAATTCAGTTTGCTCGTTGATATTATTAATAGCGAGAGCTTGATAGAAACTAGCAATGGGAATAGGTTTACCTGATTTTAGCAGACTATTCATGCCCAAACTTGGCATGATTCCTTTTAGTGCTAGTTGAATATCAAAGTCGTTACCGGCTACGCGTACGCCACTGTGCGAGAGTATGTTTTCATTTCGTTCCAGGTTGTTGCTTAATGTTGGCCCCATCAAAAGCATGGAACAATCACTGGTTCCACCACCAATATCAACGACTAAAACACGGGTTTCTTTGTTTAATTTGCTTTCAAATTCAAAACCGGCAGCAACGGGTTCATATTGAAATTCAATATCTTTAAAACCAACCCTTTTGGCGGCATTGGTAAGTAGTGTCATTGCTTGCTTATTGCTTTCTTCGCCATGTAAACCTTGAAAGTTAATGGGTCTACCGATAACGGTTTGGTTAAGTTCCTTTTGCAATTGTGCCTCCGCTAAGACTTTTACATTACTCATCATGGCGGCAACGATATCTTCAAATAACTGTATTTGCAGTGGTGCAAGACCACTCGCACCTAAGAAGGATTTTGGCGATTTGATATAATAGCCTTCCTCGGGATCTTCTAGGTATTTATTTAAAGCAGCTTGGCCAAACACTATGTTAGTGGCAATGCCATCAGCGCTAAGCTCTCGAAGGGCTCGTTGTGCTTTTTGTAATTGTAAACCACGTTCATTGCTATAGATTATCTTCTGCTTGGTATTTAGTCTTTGTAAAAGCCAGTGGCTAATAATATCTCTATCAGGTGCATAAAGAGTTGATGTGATGGTATTAGCGCATTGATTATTCTCATCTGCTAGAGGAATGATTTGTGGTTTGCCATCGTTCATGATGGCGACACTACAATTTGATGTACCGTAATCAAAACCTAACATTTATTATTCACCGTTATCCGTCAAAAAAAGGCTGCGTAGAATACTGGCTAGGATTTAAGTGTGCAAGAATAAAGTGGGTATATTGTGAAATTTTCATTGGCGATAAGTGTAAGAACCGTTACTTATCGCCTTAGGGGCTTATTTTCTAATTTGTCCATCGCCATAAACTACAAACTTTTCAGTGGTTAATGCCTCTAACCCCATTGGACCAAAAGCGTGAAGTTTACTTGTAGAAATACCAATTTCAGAGCCTAGCCCTAATTGATTACCATCAGAAAATCGCGATGATGCATTGACCATCACCACAGAGGAGTTAATTTTACGGATAAATGCTTGGCTAGTTGAAATATCTTGTGTGATGATAACTTCAGTGTGATCTGAGGTGTATTCATTAATGTGCTCTATAGCGCCGTCAAAACTAGTTACTACTTTAACCGCAATTTCTTGCGCTAAGTATTCGGCATGGTAATCATCTGTTGAGGCTAATTGGGCATCAGGGAAAAATGGTAAACTTTTTTTGCAAGCATGTACTTTTACTTGTGCGCCTTCGGCTAACGCTTTTGCGGCAATAGGTAAGAATTGCTCAGCAATATCTTGATGCACTAAAAAAGTTTCAAAGGCGTTGCAAGCACTGGGTTTTTGGGTTTTACCATTGATTAAAATAGCAATTGCTTTGTCAAAATCAGCGTATTTATCAACATAAAGATGGCAAACCCCTTTAAAATGTTGGATAACGGGAATACGACTATTTTCACTGACATAACGAATTAAGCCTTCACCACCTCGTGGGATCACTAGATCTATGGATTCGCTTTGCTTTAATAAGATTTCAATGACATCACGGCTGGTATCAGGAATGACGCTAACGATATTTTTATCATAGCCGTGCTCGCTCAGCACTTGATGTAAACATTGGGCAAGTGCAAGATTTGAATGAATGGCTTCTGAACCACCACGTAAAATAACCCCATTACCTGATTTTATGCAAAGTGCTGCCGCTTCAGCGGTTACATTAGGACGCGCTTCATAAATCATGGCAATAACACCCAAAGGAATACGCATTTTGCCTACTTGAATGCCATTAGGGCGTAGGGATAAATTATTGATACTACCAACAGGATCGGCCAAGGCGATAATCTCGCGAATAGCACTACCAATATCCTTTATACCTTGCTCGGTTAACACTAATCTATCTAACATGGCTTGGCTTAAGCCTTTCGCTTTCCCTGCTTCAAGATCTTTTGCATTTTGTGAAATAATGCTGGCACTATTAGCTTCAATAGCCTCTGCAATGGCACTTAATAAGGTGTTTTTTTCGGTGGTTGTAAGTTGTGCAGCATTTCTACTGGCAACTTTTGCATCAGTAGCCATGGCTGCCATATTAAATGTTGTCATGTTTTTCCTTATTGATTCGTTTGCGCTTTGCTTAATGTGGCAATGTTATTTTCAAGTAAAACCATATCGTCTCGATGCACAACAACTGCGCCTTCTTTATGACCAAGCGCCATGGCAATGTCGTTACTATGCTTACCTTTAATATGTTTTAACTCGCTATGGCTATATTGGGTGATACCTTTGGCAATAAGCACCTTGCTGTCTTGATCAATTAAATCGACCGAATCACCGGCATTAAATTTATCACTCACTGATTTAATGCCAATAGGGAGCAAAGAAGCGCCTTGAGTAACTAAGGCGTTTACTGCGCCTCTATCAATTGTAATTTTTCCTTGGCTTTTTATGGTATGTTTAAGCCAATGTTTTTTAGCAGTAATGATATCTTTATCTGCTGTAAAGCGAGTACCTGGATTGATTTGGGCAAGTAGTGCAGCAAACACTTCACTTTTAGTACCATTAATAATGTAGGTGTTAATACCATGCTCAGTGGCTTTTTCAGCGGCCTCTATTTTGGTTTTCATACCACCGGTAGCCAAATGATTACGGCTAGTACCCGCCATAGCATATATTTCATCAGTGATTTTTGTTATTTCAGGAATTAATGTTGCATCATTGTGTATTTTTGGATCTTTGGTAAATACACCATCTATATCGCTTAAGATAAATAAGCTGTCGGCTTCACATACTTGTGCAACTAGTGCAGCTAAATTGTCGTTATCACCCACGGTTAAATCATCAGTGACTACGGTATCGTTTTCATTGACGATAGGAATAATGCCATTTTCAAGTTGTATTTGAATGGTGTCTTTAATAGAGATAAAGCGTTTTCTGTCGCTTAAATCTTCTTGGGTGACTAATATTTGGCTACAAGGGTTGTCAAAAAAACGTTGCCAGTTGGCCATCATTTGCATTTGACCAACACTAGCCATGGCTTTTTTTACCGACACCGACAGTGTTGGTGAGCCATGTTGTATTAGTGTTCTACCAGCGGCAACACCACCAGAAGAGACTAAAATCACTTCTTTGCCTTGTTGTTGACACTTGGTGATAAATTGCGCTATGGCTAATGTGTATTGTCCGCTGCAACCTGTTTTTGATGGTGCGACTAAAGCACTGCCAACTTTGATCACAGCTCTATTAAAATTCATGATTTCCCCTTAGTTTACTTCTCTTGCAGTATGCTAAAAACTGAGCGGGCATTCAATAGATTTCAGTCATTATAGGACGTGATCAATAGAGCAAATTACACTCTTCAATAGCTTTTAGGAATACATGAACGCATTGTTTTATAATAACAATACAAATTATTAGCAAAGCATGATTAAATATAGCTATTATCATTAATCTTTAATCGCTTCTTGTTTACTTTATACTATGTTTAATTTTTTGCCTGCTCCTATAATTGCCGTAATTACTTTTAGTTTATATGCTATCAACACGCTTTTTTGGTTGATACCTATCTTAGTGTTTTCCCTGCTTAAAGCGATCATTCCCTTAAGTTTTTCACAAAAAGCTTTTAGCTATTTGTTGGATTTAATGGCCAGTAATTGGGTTGCTGTCAATACCATTAACCAAAAGCTATTTACCAAAATGGATATTCAAGTTACCGGACTAGAAGAGTTAACGACCAAAGATTGGTATTTGGTGTTGGCCAATCATCAAAGCTGGGTAGATATTATTGTTTTGCAAAGGGTTTTACATGGAAGAACTCCTTTTTTAAAGTTTTTTTTAAAGAAAGAATTAATTTATGTCCCTTTTCTGGGATTAGCCTGGTGGGCATTAGACTTCCCTTTTATGAAGCGCTACAGCCAAGCTTTTCTAAAGAAAAACCCTCACTTACGTGGTAAAGACTTAAAGACGACTCGTAAGGCATGTGCTAAATTTGTACATAAACCGGTTAGTGTGATGAGTTTTATTGAAGGCACCCGTTTTACCCAAGCAAAACATGACAAGCAGAACTCGCCATTTAAGCATTTGCTTAAACCAAAAGCCGGAGGGATAGCCTTTGTGCTTGATGCTATGGGCGAGCAATTAAATACTTTAGTGGATGTGACGATTTATTACCCCGATGGTATACCTAGTTTTGCTAATCACATTCGCGGAGAAATTAAACGCGTACATATAGAAATTCACACCAGAAAAATTGATCGTGAACTCAGTGGGGATTATATGAATGATCGTAACCATAAAATTGCTTTTCAAAAGTGGTTAACTGAATTTTGGTATGACAAAGATGCTAGGCTTGAAAAAATGAAGTTAATCTCTAGCCAACATTTGAATAATTAAGGAACTTAAATGAACGAACTTATCACTACTTGGCTATTAAATCAGGGCGTTACTAGTAATTACCTTGAAGTAAGTGCTTTAGGGGTAGGTTTAACCATAATTTTATTATTTTCTACTTTGAGTTACTACCTTGTTAAGCATAAGGTACTCAATTTAGTTTACAAGCTAATCGCAAAAACAAAAAATACTTGGGATGATGCCTTAATTAAGCATAATGTGTTAATTCGCATGACATTTTTACTACCTATCATCGCAATATTATTCTTAACTCCACTTGTTCTACCCAGTGATGCTTTACTTGCCGGCTTGATGATTTTATTAGCAAAGGTATTATTAACTTTTCAACTGGCACGAACTGTTAGTGCATTACTTAATGTAAGTAAAAGTCTGTACAGAGAAACGGCAAAGGAAAAATATTTACCTTTGAATGCCATTATTCAGGTGGTTAAATTAGCCGTCTATCTTGTGGCTGCAATTATTATTGTGGCACTCATTTTAGACCGTTCACCTATTTATTTATTAAGTGGTTTAGGTGCCTTAACAGCGGTACTAATTTTAGTTTTTCAAGATACCATTAAGGGGCTAGTCGCCAGTATTCAAATTTCTGCTAATAAAATGGTCGTGGCCGGTGATTGGATAGAATTACCTAAATATGGTGCTGATGGTGATGTCATTGAAATAGGCTTAAATACGGTAAAAGTACAAAATTTTGATAAAACAATTACCACTGTACCGACTTACGCCTTAACTACTGATTCTTTTAAAAACTGGCGCAATATGTATCATACTGGCGCTAGACGTATTAAACGTACATTGATTATAGATATAGCGAGCATTGATTTTTATAGTTTGGAGCAGATTGATTTTTTAACTAATACTCATTTGCTAAAGACTTATTTAAATGATAAGAAGCAGCAGCTTGAAATAGAAAACAAATCATTAAATCAACACGATAGTTTGAACAAAATAGATGCTCGTCAGCTAACTAATGTAGGTACTTTTCGGGCATATATTGAAATGTATCTTAACCAACATAAAGTAATACGGAATGACTTAACCTGCATGGTGAGACAACTACCGGCAACAGAAAGTGGTTTACCACTAGAGTTGTATTGTTTTACTAACACCACGGATTGGGCGAAATATGAAGCCATTCAAGCAGATATTTTTGATCATCTTTTTGCTATAGCTCCCCACTTTGATTTACGTGTTTTTCAACACCCAACCGGGTTTGATTGGCAAGGTGCAATAACGAGTAGCTAGTCTTGCCTTGTGTGCTTTATCTCTAATAGAGCAATTAATCCATATATGGTATAAGTCATTTAAGACGTGTTAGGCACCATTAGTTTACCTTTGTCTTATCACGCCTTCTTGCATGGTAGAAGCAACTAAATCGCCTTGGCTATTATAAATTTGCCCTCGCACTAAGCCTCTACCATTACTCGCTGAAGGGCTATCCATGCAATATAGTAACCAATCATCAAAGCGAAAGGGACGATGAAACCACATGGCATGATCAACAGTCGCTACTTGAAGACTAGGCAACCAATGGCTAGCGCCATGAGGCAATAATGCGGTAGGTAAGAAATGAAAATCTGATGCGTAAGCTAACATGCAACTATGAATACGTAGATCATCAGGAAGTGTACCGTTGGTTTTGATCCAAATTTGACAGTTAGAGTCCATTTTTTTTGGCTTTAACCAGTTATATTGCTGAATAGGGCGAAGCTCTATCGGTTTTTTTGCTAAAAATTTTTCTCGCATTTCTGGCGGTAAAGCTTCTTTATTTGCAGTGATAAAGTCATGATAGGAGGGAATATCATCAGGCTTTGGAACATCAGGCATGGTACTTTGGTGGTTGAACCCTTCTTCTGTATGTTGAAATGAAGCTGTCATATAAAAAATTGCTTTACCGCTTTGTATAGCTTGCACTCTGCGAGTACTAAAACTAGCGCCGTCTCGGATGTTTTCAACCTCATAAACGACAGGTTTTGAAGCATCTCCAGCACGTAAAAAATAAGAATGTAATGAATGGACCAAGCGATCACTGCTAACGGTTTCTTGGGCTGATGACAATGCTTGTCCCATGACTTGACCACCAAATAAAGCAGGAAAACCTAAGTCTTGGCTTTGACCACGATAAATACCTTGCTCTATTACTTCTAATTTCATTAATGTCAGCAGTTCATCTAACACAGTACTCATATATTCACTCTTTATTTTTACACTCAATTTTTATTGTAAGAAGTTTACATTGTTCATGCAGTGCTAACTATGTTGAGGCATTAACCATGCAAATAACAGCTTTTTATACTAATAACTGTTGATGAAAACGTAAAAGTACGTTATTTTTTCAAAGATTGATTTTAAAAAATAGACATAAGTGGGAGTTTAGATAGCTTTAGGTATCTAAATTATAGTGATTCAATATGCATGCTACAGCTAACAGAGACGCATTACTTGAAAGGCGAGCGCTAAACTCAGCCCCGGATAATTTATGGAATAAATTGTCTATAGCGCAAAAATTTGCAGCGAGTAGTCTAACGCAATTTGGTTATGACTTACGTTTTATTCGAAATAATAGAGAAGGGAGTTTGGCAATATTATTGTGTAATGATCATGCGGCAACTATTTCAAGTGAGGGTGAAATAGAAACGTCACCAGATATTATTATCAGAAGCTGATGCTTAATAGCCTTCAATTTAAGCGTTAGGTTGAGTGGTTTTATTTTTTGGTTCAGGCTAACTTTCCTATTTTTTTAGTTCTGTATTTTATTAACTCAGTCAGCACAAAAAATACAAATCTCCTGAGAGTGTTACTCTCCCTTTGCAAAAAATCTTCTATTTCATTGTCTTTTTATCATCTATTTGATTGTTGCCAGCTATTCGCTTTATGGGAAATAGACTTCGTTGAAAATTTCTAACACTTAAAAGGAATAAACAGTCAGGGCCACACAAGAGTCCGCTAAGAGTAATGTGGCGAGACTTAGTTGTACTTCATCACGTAACGTTATGCCTTATCAACATGACATGATGCAGTTTTTGGCATTGATAGAAAATAGAGTTGTTAACTGACGTTGATATATTGAAAAAATAATAACCAATAACGAACATAGTTAACAGTGTCAAGAATAAAAAAGCACCTATAAGTTTAATAGTTTTAAAACAATCGTTTAGGATTGTTTTGAGTGTTTTTTTAACGTGAATGTCTTGTTGTTGTTAGTTTTTTGTTTACAATGGCCAATCATCAATTATAATGAACTCGAGCTGTAAAGGCTCAACAAGGGCAAATCTAGCGAAAGTTAGAGACGCAAAGTTACCGGTCTAACGGGAAACCTATGACGGCGGGACTGCCAAGTTAAATGTAGTGGGGGCTCATTTATCTTGAACAGCTTACTGTTGGTTTCTTCGGTTAACTTTGCGTGGCTTCCTTACCTTATGTATTAACTTTCCTTAGCCATTGACTAATGGCATTGTCTACACTTTATTAAGTTCTTTGATGCTTGCTTGTTTATCGACAATATAATTATCTATCACTTTTTCAAGCATGGTCAGCGGCATAGAGCCATTTCTTAAAATTTGATCATGGAAATCTCGTAAATCAAAATCATCAACCAAAATATTTTGTGCTTTGTGCCGTAATCGTTTTATGGTCAGCTCACCTATTTTGTATGATAGAGCTTGTCCAGGCCATGAAATATAGCGATCAATCTCGGTTTGAACATTATGTAAAGATAAGGCGGTATTATTAGCTAGGTATTTAATAGCCTTTTGGCGTGACCAGCCTTTGGTGTGTATTCCTGTATCTAGCACTAATCGACAAGCTCGCCACATTTCATAAGTTAAACGACCAAAATCATGATAAGGGTTGGTATACATGCCAGCTTCAATACCTAAATATTCAGAATATAACCCCCAACCTTCACCAAAGGCTGAAATATAGGTGCGATTTCTAAATTTAGGCACATTTTGCATTTCTTTAGCGATAGAGGTCTGTAAATGATGACCGGGCACAGCTTCATGTAATGTTAATGCTGTCAGTACGTATAATGGTCGGCGATCTAGACGATAAGTATTAACCCAGTAGTTGCCTGGTTGATCATCACGGGTAGGGCCGGAATAGCGACCTGTCGTGTATTTAGGCGCAATGTTTGCTGGAACGGGTATTACACCATAAGGCGTTCTGGGTAAGGTTTTAAATAGTGCAGGTAGTTTTGCATCCATTTTTTTGGCAATAAATGAGGCTTCTTTTAGGAGTGTTGTTGCTGTTTTTGCGTAAAACTGTTCATCGGTACGTAAAAACTCAACAAACTCTGCAAAGTTGCCATCAAAATTGACTTGTTTGATAATATCATCCATTGCTGTTCGAATACGCTTAACTTCAGCTAAACCTTGTTGATGCACTTCATTAGCGGTGAGGTTTAATGTTGTATAATGCTGTACTCTATTTAGGTAGTAATTTTTTCCGTTAGGTAATGAGATAGCCGCAATATTTTCTCGAGCATTTGGCTTATAGTCATTAACCATATACTGGTAATAGTTTTGGTAGGCAGGAATTACTTTTTCACTAATAATCGCTTTGGCTTTTTGTTTTAATTGGTGCTGAGTACTTGCGTCAACATGAATCGACATCTTTTGAAAAGGTCGGTAATAATCACTTTGGGTTATATCGTCTACAATGTATGCCTTAATAGACTGTTCAAACCCATCTAATACCACTTTAGGCTGAGTTATCCCTGATTGAACACCCATATTCATCCAAAAAATTTGCTGTTTGAAATACTTAGGTAGGGCTGCTAATTTTGCTAGGTAATCTTGGTAGTCTTGAGTGCTTTTAAAGTTGACTTGGTCAATAATATTTGCGATCCATACATGAAAACCTGACTCAGCAGTTAAGGGCATGTAATGCTCTTTATTATCATAACTGTCGAGTTGATTTTTGATTGAATAGACTAAGACAGCTCTGTTTATTTGGTTTTCTTTATTGATCGCTTCACTATTAATTGCCAATAATGCTTGAAAAATAGCACGCAGCTTTTTGTTTTGCTGAGCTAAGTTTTCAGGAGATAAATCAGGCAGTTGACCATTGTTACCCCCTCGTTCAGGATGGTTAAATGGACTAGCTTGTTGATAAAACTGTTGGTAAGTATGAATGAGTTGATGTAATTGTTGATCACTTCTAGTTGGTAACTGTATGGTATTGATTGTTTGGTTAGTTTGACTGCAGCTTGTCAAGAAAAGAAGAATGACAAACGAAAATAATAATTTCATTTAAAAAGCTCTTTTAAAAAATAAAGTATACAAGCATACTTTATCAGTCTTTGGCATCTAAATAACAATAAATTATGTAGATATTTTTTGTAAGATGCTAGAGAATAGCATTAAGGGGCACCATTAAGTGTCATAACCTGATATATTGAGGTGAATCGGTGAAGTACCACGATTCCATAGAACAATCTGAGCAAATTAAAAAACAAGTTGTTGCTAAACTACGACAGTGGCAACTACCTATTAACCCAATTAATTACGCAGTTAGCTATGAGTACTGTAAAAACAGTAACCCTCTACTAATTGCCAGTATTAAGTGTTTACTTCTTTCAGGAAAAGCTCTTGATGGTTTTTTTATGGAGCAACTCTATAAAGATTATTTTCTCGAACAAAGTAAATTTCGTCATGATATTATCTCAGATATAGCTCAGTTATTCGAACAACTTCAACAAGGTTGTCAAAAGTCAACGTTAAGCGCTCAGGGCTTGATAGACAACTTAGATGATAATATTCCTGCCTTGATGTCTAGTAATAAAGAAGAGGTTAAGACTGCTATAACTAAATTGCATAGAGCTTCTATTGCTTTTAAAAAAGAACAGCAACAGTTAGCTGAGCAATTACAAGCATCACAGCAGCATACCAAAGCGTTAGAAATTGAATTAGAGCAAGTTCGTCAAGAAATTTATTTAGATCCTGTGACGGGACTATACAACCATAAAGCAATGTCAAAACATTTGGATACTTGGCTGACACAAGATGCTAATAGAACGGTGGCTGCCATTGTTGTGAGTGTCGACTATTTCTCTACATTTAACGAACGTTTTGGTGAGTTAATTGGTGATGTTATCTTGTCGAAAATAGCTAAAAAAGTAGCAAGTTATGTTGATGATAGTGGCTTGCCTGTTCGCTCTGCAAGTGATGAGTTTATTGTGTTGATGCCCGATGTAGATGGCGGTATTGCCTCTGAAATAGCAGAAAAAATAAAACAGGGTATAGAGAAGTTACGTTTTGTTAGTGTGCAATCAGGTGTGAGACTCCCTAAAATGAGTGTTTCGTTAGGTGTGGGGGAAATGCAGAAAAACGAAGGTTTAAATCAGTTTATTAACCGTAGCCGCCGAACTAAATTAAGCTAAAATAATTACGAGCTTATTCATTTTTATCTAGCAAACTAGCTAACTCTTCCAAGTTATGTTCTGAAAAAATACGAACACCTGCTTTAGTTAACAGTTGGCTTGTTATGCCTTGTCCTTTAATTTTTCTCTGAGAAAATGAACCATCGTAGATAAAGCTACTACCGCAAGATGGGCTTGACTCTTTCAATAACGCAAAACGAATATGGTGTTTTTGACAAATATCTAAGGCTTGCCTTGCGCCATAATGAAACTTATTGGTAACATTCTCGCCTGTTTGGGTGATTACGTTTCCACTTTGAGGATTAATTTCAGCAGGAATTCTTGGTATAGATAAACCACCAGCAACTTCAGGACAAATACCAATGAAACGTTGCTGCTGTTGCCATAAACTCATTAAAGCATGTGTTAAAGGTTTTGCTTCACCATCATAGCGAACTTTTTCGCCTAATAAACATTGGCTAATTAATATTTTTTCAAACATATATTTTTATTTGTCTATAAAGGGTTAACATACTGGTTTGGCTTTTTACATCATGGGCATCAATCCAGCATGATTGAGAGTAATAATCAAAATTGAGCAAAAATTCAGTTGTTTGCCAAGTAAAGCGTATAGTCTCTCTATCAGCGCCAAGTGTATGCTCTTTAATTTGATATCCTTCGACTGTTGATAATATTAACGGGTTGAGTGTCTTGATGTCTTCTTGATACCAGTCATTAACAAAACTAATGATGATGTGGTCGTTTTCATGTTGAATTGACTTAATCGAGTGTAATTTAGACAATATTTATTCTCCAATGAATTAAGAATTGATGTTGATCATGCTGATAAAGAAAAAAAATAACGACAGCATAATAGATTTTACCTATACTGCCAGTGATAATAAATAGTTCTGAATGATAAAGAGAGAGACAATTACTATGAAAAAACTTACCCTTGCAGTTGCTGCTGCTGCCGTAATAATCGCTGGTCCTGCCTTAGCGGGCGATGTTGAAGCTGGTAAAGCAAAGTCTATGATGTGTAGTGCGTGTCATGGTGTAGCGGGTATTTCTGCTGTTCCTATGTATCCTAACCTTGCTGGTCAAAAAGAAGCTTATTTAATTAAACAACTTAAAGATTTTAAATCTGGCAAGCGCAATGATCCAACAATGAAAGGTATGGTTGCTGCGTTGAGTGATGCTGATATGGAAAATATATCTGCATACTACGCGAGTTTGAAATAATAAAAAATGACTTAATAGTTTTTAATAAGCGCCTAATGGCGCTTTTTTTGATCTATTGGTTATGCTCTTTGATTAGAGATAAAAATGCTTGACCATAACGAGTTAATTTAACCTCTCCTATACCCGTAATGGAGAGTAATTGCGCGGATGTTTGTGGCTGTTTATGTGCTAACTCTGATAATGTAGCATCATTGAAAACAATGAAAGGGGCTATATCTTCATTTTCAGCAATACTTTTTCGCAGTGTCCGTAGCTTGGCAAACAGCGCTCGGTCATAGGTCTTTTGTTGGTGTTTATGTTGCCAGTAACTTGCTTTTTGTAGTCGGGGTCTTGCAAGCATTAATGGCTCTGTGGCTTTGAGCACGAAACGTGAAGCTTCGGTTAAACATAAAGCCGATTCTTGCTCTATATCCTGTTGTAAATACCCTAAATGAATAAGTTGACCAATAATGGCAAACCAATAACCCGGAGTTTTACCTTGCCCAATAGCAAAGGTGGACACTTTGTTGTGTGCTAACGTTTTTACCTTATCTGTTTGTTCTCCACGGAGAATATCTATAACATGGTTGATATCACCTTGCTCTTTAATACGAAACACACAAGAAAGCACTTTTTGTGCAGCAATAGTGGCATCAAACTGACTTGGAGGATCTAAGCAAATATCACAGTTTCCGCAGCGCTGTTCAGTATATTCGGCGAAATAATTAAGTATCACTTGTCGGCGACAGGTTTGCGCCTCAACAAAGGCGTTCATTGCTGCAAATCGTTGTAATTCTACCTTAACCCTTTCTTTATTTTCGCCTTCACCTATACGTTTTTTGATACGAGTTATATCTTTTTCATCAACTAAGAATAAGGCTTCAGCAGGGAGGCCATCCCGGCCAGCGCGCCCAATTTCTTGGTAGTATGATTCAAGTGTTCGCGGAGGCTCAAAATGGATAACATAGCGGACATTAGGCTTGTTAATACCTAGGCCAAAAGCAACCGTTGCCACCACAATTTGAATATTATCTTTAGTAAAGCCTTCTTGAACAATGGCGCGAATATCATTTTCTAAACCTGCATGGTATGCAGCACAATTAATACCGCAAGCAGCTAAATATTTAGTAAGTTTTTCTACTTGCCAGCGGCTATTGCAGTAAATAATGCCGCTATCATCACCCTGTTGCCTAACATAGCCTAAAACTTGTTTTTCGCCGTCATATTTTGGCGCTAGAGTAAAACGAATGTTAGCTCTATCAAAACTATCCAGTTGAATATGTGGGTTGTTCAGTGCAAGCTGAGTTAAAATATCTTTGCGAGTAGTGACATCGGCTGTGGCGGTTAAAGCCATTATTGGTACATTAGGAAAATAGTGTTTTAAACACTGAAGTTGGGTATAAGCTGGGCGAAAATCATGACCCCACTGTGAGATGCAGTGGGCTTCATCAATGGCAAATAAATTTAAAGGTAAATCACTTAGTCCTTTGATAAAGTAATGATTAGTAAGTCTCTCAGGGGCAACGTATAAGAGCTTGATTTTACCTTGAGAAAGACGAGAAAAAATAGTGTTAATCGTTTGAGTATCAAGGGAAGAATTAATATAAGCGCTGGAAATGCCTTGCCTAGTGAGGTTATCAACTTGATCTTTCATCAGCGCAATGAGTGGCGATACGACAACAGTGATGCCTGGCATCAAAATGGCAGGCAGTTGGTAACACAAAGACTTTCCACCACCGGTAGGCATGAGAACTAAAGAATCCTTGCCATCCATAAGCTTAGAAATGATTTCTGCTTGCCCAGGACGAAAGCTATCGTAACCAAAATAATGCTTCAATGTTTCTAACAATAGCTTGCTATTGTCTGTAGAGGTGGTGTTTATATGATTACTCAACTCATTCCTGCAGTTTTAGGCTCAAATTAAAAAAGCATTTTACCTGAGAGTTTGTCAGCAGTGTGCATTATTTTTCGTTATTTTAATCGGCCAGTGTAGCTTAAATATTTTCTTAGTTCATAAGACCCTATAACTACACCCTCAACAAAAACTGCTCAAAGTTCCACAACACACAGTGAGGGCATAGTATAGTAAATTCCTTGGGACAAACAGCAAGAAGCATACACAACCTTGTATCTATAACTAGTAAAAGTTATAAATACAATCTCGAAAGTTCAAAATTGCTAAGATAGTTTCAAATTATTTTACTTGCGATAAATACTCATCAAAGCGCTGTTTGTTCATAAACACCGTTGCTTTAATTTTTTCAACACCGGCTTTTAATTCAGTTATATTTACCGCATCATCAACCTGTACCACACCGATCATTCCAAGTGCTAAGTGTGGTGAGCATTTATAAAGATACACACCATGGGTATTAAAAGCTACTGTTGTTTCTTTGCCCATAGGGGTGGTAAAAGGGGATGCGCCGCTTGGGGTAATCATTGACTCAGCATTATGACTTGGGTCAGATGGAACAAATTTAATGGTGTCACCTTTAGATATTTTGATAAAACCAGGCTCCATTACCATGGTTTGTCCATTACTACCTGTGGTTAAAAGTTTTACTGTATGCTCTGCTGCTAAAGCTGCAGAAGTCATACTGAATAAAATCATCATAATTAGGGTTTTTTTTAAAAGCATATCATTCTCCGAAGTTGATATTCATATGAAGACATCAATGATAATGCTTATCATTACCACTAGCAAGGGGTGCGTTAATTATTTTGTTATCGTGGATTTTATACCTCAAGCTTTGCAAATTAACATAGTCAATAAAACTAAAGCGATATAAGTAAATAAATGCTCAATATATAACTTTTAGTTGCACTTTATGGCGTTGTTTTGCAAAAAGTAGCACATTAAAACAAGCACTAAGCAATAATGTTGAATCTGTATAATGAGTTGTTTTCATGAAAGCTTGCATCCATAATTAGCGTTTAAGGCTAACCCATGTTGTACCATGTAAAACATCAAAACGTATAACTACAGTCAATCAAAAAAGTGAAGAATATTTTATGTTTCCACCAAATGGGCAAGGGCAAAGTCCACAATTATGTGCCGTAACGTTATTGGGTAATTTAGTGGCCAAGCCAGATATTCGCTATCGTGCCAACCCTGTTATAGCGATCACAGAGATTACATTAGCAACAAGCAGCAAATGGTTAGATAAAAGAACAAATCAATATAAAGAATGGACTAATTACCATCATATTAAAGTTGAAGGAGAGCTTGTTGAGCAAGCGCTTTTACATGCGGATAAAGGAGATGTTGTTTTAGTTCAAGGTTATTTGAATAATATAAAACCCAATAATGTAACATCGGTTAACCACCCAGGAGTGGTTCAAGCAAACTTTATTCAGAAGTTTACTAAGGGTTATACGGATTCGGTAAATCAAATAATTTGTAGTGCTAAGCTACTTTGCAAGCCTCAATTAATTACAACACAGAATAATAAACAGTTAGCACAAGTAAATATTACAATTAATCAGCAAGTTTATGCTACAAATAGACAAAGTTGGCAAATTATATTGGTTGAACGTGAATTACATATCTGGGGTAAGCAAGCTAAAATTTTAGTTGAGAAAGCAATTGTCGGTGATAATATTATGGTAGAAGGTAGGTTAAACTATTTAACTTCGGGGCCAAAAACGCAATTTATAGATGGAAAGAAAATTCACTTTTTGAGAGTTTGATTTATTGAAGCTATGAGTAGAAATGACTAATAAATTACTGAAAAAATAATCAGCAAAGATAAAAAATATCCTATGTTATTGAGACTAGATAATATATTTTAACTGGATGAAAATATTTGTGATGATAATGAGCATTAGGCAATATAGTGTTTTTTTTAAAAAGCTTTCACCCTGTGCACTTATGGTGATATTAGCGGTTTATTTTTGCTTGTTTACCACACCGGTGCTAGCGAAAGCTAATAACTATTTATTGGAAGAGGTTGCTCAATTAACTCATGTCAGCTTGAAGGGTACACATTGGCAGCAAGTCGTTGTTAACCCAAATCATAAACAGCAGTTCTTTATTATTAATGAATTGGGTCAGCTTTATTTAGTAGATAAGACTGTGTCAGCACGTCCTCTTCTAGATCTTAATCACTCAAGACAAGATCGAGATAAACTAACATTAACAGCAATGGTGTTACATCCTAATTTTTCTCTGCCGCATCAATCAGGCCATGGTATTATTTATACTGCTCATCTTGAGCCTATCAATAAAAAACCGGCCACAATACGTTTAAAAGAGCGCTCCACTGATTTAACACTCACCCATGACGCGGTCATTACGGAATGGAAATTTAATACAGACACGTTTAAAACAATCGATGAAAGCACTAGGCGAGAAGTACTTCGTATTGGTGTTCCTAGTAAAGATATCAATATAAAGCAAATGTCATTTAATTCGGTACTCAAATCTTGGAATGAGAATTTTGGCTTACTATATATTGGGTTAAGTGGCGATTATAAGCGACAAGAACCCTTGTATTCAGGGGCTGTTTTACGTATTAACCCTCGTAAATTTGGCTTGCGAAGCTACACTGTGCCGGTTAATAACCCTTTTTTAAAAAATAAAAAAATTAATGATGCCATTTATGTACTAGGTAGCCAAAAAATTAGTCAGTTTATTTGGCCTAATAGAGCCAGTGAGCAATTATTATTAGTACATCAATATAACAGTAAGCATTTTATCTCGGTAGCAAAGGGCGGTAATGATTGGAGAAATCAAGTCTCTAAAAAGAAAATACTCTATCAAAGTATGAGGCCAATAAAGCAGGTTTTACTGTATCGGGGAAGTCATTTACCTGCTTTGCGGAATAAATTATTATTTTTGCAAAAAGTAAATCGACAATGGAACATATACGCTTTACCTGTTAGCACCGTGTTACGTGTCTATAAAGAACCCAAAAAACCCACATTAGCATGGCAATTTTCACCTCTTGTACTTTCTAAAACGAGTCTGCTAACGCTAAGTGCTGCTCTTTCGTCTGAAGTGCTGCTACTTGATAATACGAATAAGCTTTTTTATCGAGTAAGCCAAGAAAATGAACCACCTGCTGTGATGAAATCAAAGACACAAAGTGTTGAGGTAAAACCTGGACATAATAATTATATCCTTATCGTTCTTATCGTTCTAATAGCAATTAGCGGTGTTTTTTATTTTTTGAAACGTAGTAAAGTCTCAGCTAAAACAATAGTAAGACAGCAATATGCTCGTATTGAACTAAGTAAACTTAAACAGCAAGTTAGCTTGTATCATCGTCACCAAGTAAGTGCCGATACTATTATTGATTTAATGGCTATTACCAGTAGCAGGGTATTGCTGAATGAGCAAAGTATTTGTCTAATTAATCATGAGGTTGATTGTGGTTTTAGTGATAAAAAAGAACAAGATTTACGTACTCTTTTTGCAAAAGAGCGCGCAAATAAAATGATTGATGGAAAGATCAGGCAAATAACTCTAAAGCTAGTCGACAAACAAAAACATACTTATACTATTTGCTTATATATGCGCAAGGGCAGTGATCGTATTACCCAAAACAGCTATGTAAGTGTTATTGTTAAATTAGTTGATTGGTGTTGGTTAATTGCCCAGCAAATAAACCCCGACAGTACAGAAGAAAGAAAGCACAATGTTACTTCTACTGTGGTTGAGTATGGACAAGAACAAGACAAACAAGAAGTGTTACTTCATAAGCAAGCTGCTATTAGGTCAGTAACAGATAAGCCTGTCAGTAACGAGGAAGTACTTGACCCATCTGAGAGTATAGAGCTTGTTGAGGCGGTAAGCATAGCAAAAGATAATAAAAAAGAGATTGAAGTTGAAAAGCAAACCTTTGACAGTCAAGAGCAAAAAAAAGGTAAACTAATAGGTACTGAGTTAGTGAATACTTTAGAAAAGTTGGTCAACTTAAAACAGCAGGGTTTTTTAACTTCACAAGAATTTTCACAAGCTAAAGCAAAATTATTTAAAAGCTTGCTCGACAATGAATGATAATAGCCGCTAATTAGGCGGCTATTTCAATAGAAAGAGATTATTTAAGCGTTAATAAATAAGCGATTAAATTTTGATAATCTTGTTCTAAATTATTTTTATTTAACTCTTGAGGATTGATACGATATTTGCCATTTACAATCACAGCAGGCACACCAGTTATCGCTCTCTTTTTAAGCATAACCTCTTGATTTTTCTTCATTAACTTTGCTTTACTGTTAGCGCTAAAGCTTTTCATTAATTTATCAAATTTTTCACCGTCAGCACCATTGAGTACGAAAATATTACGAATATCTTTTTCTGAGGTAATGACTGCGCGCTGTACCTGAATATAATTAAAGATGGCGCCAATAAGCTTTTTGTCCATTCCTAGTTGCTCTGCAACGACAACAGATTTTGTTAACATTGCCTGTATTTTAGGTGAGGCAGTACGAAGAAAATCAACATGATTACGCTCAAAGCTTACCCCTTTAGGTAATTTACTTTTAACTCTTTCCATAAAGGGTTCAAAGCGTAGACAATGAGGACAATAAAAAGAAAAGTATTCACGCACTTCTGCTTTGGTTGATGCAGTCTCACTTACTTTTGTGTATTGCTTGCCTTCGGTATATTTTGCTGCAAATGCATTGGTTGAAAGTGTTGCCAAAAGCATAAATAACACCATAAAGTGTTGTTGTAATTTACTCATTTTATTTTCCTATTTAGTTAACCATAACTTGGTTTAAACGGGCGATAAGTTTAACGGGGGTTGTTGTAAGGCAGACATTTGCTCTTTTAACATTAATATTTGCTGCTCCCAGTACTTTTCCGTATTAAACCAAGGAAAACTTTGTGGGAAAGCTGGATCTTGCCAACGCTTACACAACCATGCCATATAATTTACCACACGCATAGTTCTTAATGATTCTATCAAATCAAGCTGACTAGGTTCAAACGAAAAAAACTCTTCATAGCCCATTAACAGCGTATCAATTTGTAACAATTGTTGTTGTCTATCACCAGAAAGCATCATCCATAAATCTTGAATAGCTGGGCCTGTACGACAATCGTCAAGGTCGACAAAGTGAGGCCCTTCATCTCGCCAAAGAATATTTCCTGCATGACAATCGCCATGAAGACGTATTTGTTGCTTAGGCTTGTATTGTTGTGCCGCTACATCTATAACTTGCGTTAAAATAGTGAAAAAAGGTTTTTGTAATACGTGCGGAACAAAGTTACTGTCAGCGATTGTTTCTTGCGCTTGATATAGCATTTCATCAAGAGTAAATGCTGGTCGGTGTTTAAAGGGGTGTTGTGCTGAAATAGCATGAATACGTCCAATAAATCGCCCCATCCATTCGAGTTGATCTAAATTATCTACTTCAAAAATACGACCACCACGACAAGGGAAAACTGCAAAGTGATAACCTTGATGCTCAAATAAGCTGTGCTCATTTTTCTTAATGGGTGCAACAATAGGCAGTTCTTGTTCATCAAGCTCAAAAGAAAAATCATGCTCTTCATGAATTTGTGCTAACGTCCAGCGCTGTGGCCGATAAAACTTGGTGACATACTTAGTTAAGTGTTGATCATGAAACTGATAAACGCGATTCTCATAACTATTTAGCGGCAGTAAACCACTGTCTACAATAAATCCAGCACTCTCTAAACCATCAATAATGGTATCGGGTGAAAGTGACTTAAAATCAAAATTAGCCATTAGCGATAAACTACCTTATCTGATGTCTTAGCGTTTGTTGAAAAATCGGCTTTCGTGTTCAATTTTTACACCTCCTGATGGTGATACTTGTTCAACCGTAAAGGTGATATCAGTCATATAACCTTTAAGATCGTAGGGGTCAACAGAAACACTAATAGGTAAAGTGTATAGTTTTGCTGCCTCAACATAAATTTCTTGCTGACCATGCCATTTGGGGTTTTCTAACCCCTTAACAGATAATTTATAGGTGTTGTCAGTTTGCGACATATTTAGAATTTTTAAGGTAAAGACGTTTTCTATTTCACCAGTAAACTTTTCTTTCGCTAATTCTGTTCTATCACGAATAATATCAAGGGATAATGGCACCCGATTGACTACTTCAAGTATTAACAAGGTACTCATAATGAATAAAACAATCGCATAACCGATGAGCTTTGAACGTACAAGGTGTACTTTCTTACCTTGAAGATCATGCTCTGTGGTGTAACGAATTAAACCTTGATCGTATTTCATACGGCTCATAACACTTGAACACGCATCAACACAAGAACCACAATTTATACATTCGTATTGTAGGCCATTACGAATATCAATACCGGTAGGGCATACTTCAACACAGAGGTTACAGTCGATACAATCACCTAATCCCAGTGCTTTTGGATCTTGCTTTTTGCCTCGTGCACCACGGTTTTCGCCGCGTTGTGTGTCATAGGCAACAGTTAAGGTATCTTTATCAAACATGGCCGATTGAAAACGCGCATAAGGACACATATGCAAACATACTGTTTCACGCATCCAGCCAGCATTGCCATAGGTTGCAAAAGTGAAAAAAGCTAAAATAATTGCCATGGTTGCACTTGTGTTAAAGGTTAAAATATTAACAAATAACTCATTCATTGGAGAAAAATAACCTGCGAAAGTCATTGCGGTAAATAACGAAAATAGTAGCCAACTACTGTGTTTTAGGGTTTTTTTCCATAACTTTTGAGCGGTCATCTTTTGCTGATCTAGTTTTCTTCGTTGGTTGGCGCTGCCTTCAATTTTTTCTTCAAACCAAATAAAGATAAAAGTCCAGACGGTTTGAGGGCACATGTATCCACACCAAACTCGGCCTAAAAATGTGGTGACGAAAAAGAGTAAAAAAGCCCCGAAAATAAAAAACCAAGCTAATAAAGTGAGATCTTGTGGCCATAGCGTTAAGCTCCACAAGGTAAAACGTTGCTCACTAATATCAAATAAAACAGCCTGGTGACCATTGTATTGTAACCAAGGTAACAGTGCGAAAAAGGCAAAGTACACTAGATTCATACGCTGTCTTAGTTTTTGAAAAAAACCAGTGTTTTTTCGAACATAGATTTGGTCACCAGGTTTATAGCGTTCATTTTTATTGTGTTTAGCAGGGTAAATTTTTACATTTTTGATTGGGATTTTAGCAGTACTAGATACCGATGGTTTTTCGTTGATACTCACGATAAATCCTTAGAAGGCTCAATATGTAATTAGTATAAAAACATGCTTTCTGCTACTGTTAATAGCATAATAATAGCAGAATAACATAAATTAGCGCATACTAATATACGACGTCATATGAAAAAATTATTGATCTTAATCGTAGCAATAGCTCTATTTTTACATTTTTATCCTCAGCCAGAAGTGACTAAATTCTATAATGCGCAAAAAAATGCGTTAATAGCGAGCTTTAGTGAATTTAGTGATACAAAAATCCGTTTAAAAGCAGATAAGATTTTTACTGATTTACAGCCTGATTTTGACAGATTTTCGGCAAGAGAGATCAAATACTTAAAAGAAATCACCGCTTCTAGAAGCAATGTTAAAGCGTTTTATCAACATTATTGCACAAAGCAAAAAAGCAATAGGCTGTTTCATCCTGTTAACCAAGTATCAGTATGTAAAACCATTAGTCATTATCAAAGTATGCTTTAAAAATGCTAGGGCTATTTAAGCAGAAAGTTTGGCTAATAAAGCTGAAAAGTTATCTGCGCTGTTCTTTTCAAGCGTGTGTTTTCCGTTTTGAATAACCCACTGACCATTCACCATCACATCTTGAATGGCATTTTCTCGGCTAGCAAAAACAACACTATCGAGTAAGTGTTGTAGATTGTTGGCATATAGGTCAGTTTGTTGTTTATTTAACACTAACAAGTCAGCCTGTTTGCCTACGGCTAAATAGCCGGTATTTGAACTGGTACTTTGTGCGCCGCCAAGCGCTGCTTGTTGCCATAGGTTTTGACCTACCGATGGCGCATTGTTATTAGCAAGCAATGCCCTTTGCTTTTTTGTTAGGCGTTGAGCATACTCAAGCCATCTTAACTCCTCTATTGGACTAACTGAAATATGACTGTCCGAGCCAATAGCAATTGTGCCATTTAATGTTAAAAATTCTACGGTGGGAAAAATACCATCACCTAAATTTGCTTCGGTAGTTGGACAAATTCCTGCAATGGCTTGGCTATTTACAATGCCCTGTTGCTCCTTCTCATCAATATGCGTGGCATGAATTAAACACCAGTGCTTATCTAGCTCAATGTTATCTAGTAACCATTGAATAGGCCTTTTTTTATAAAAACTAAGGCAATCATCTACTTCTTGTTGTTGCTCAGCAATATGAATGTGAATAGGTGCTGTACTGTCGAGCGCTCTTACATGAGCGACTGCTTGTAAAATGCCTTGTTTGTTTACCGCACGAAGAGAGTGTGGCGCTATACCTACATTGGTGTTAGTGTAGCTTTTTGATAGTTCAAAACAATCACTAACCAGTTGATTAAACTGCTGTGTGGAATTAATAAATCGCTTTTGACCTTGATTCGGTTTTTGTTCGCCAAAACCGGCAAATTGATACAATACTGGCAGTATAGTTAAGCCTATCCCAGTATTATTGGCTGCTGAAAAAATAGCTTGAGCCATTGTACTTAACTGCGTTTCTTCGTCTAGTTCTTCATAGCTCTTACCGTCTATGTTGTGATGTAAATAATGAAACTCCGCCACACGGGTATAGCCCATTTTTAGCATTTCAATATAAAGTTGCTCGGCGATAACTTGGGCATCATCATGGGTTAGTTTGGCTAAAAACTTGTACATTATTTTTCGCCAAGTCCAAAAGCTATCTTGCCCTTCGCTGCCTTGTTCGCTAAACCCTGCAAAAGCACGTTGAAAAGCATGGGAATGACAATTAATCATACCAGGAATAACGGTTCCCGACATGACTTGTACATTGTCATCTTTACCAGCAGTGATTGCTGAAATAATGCCATTGTTGATGGTAATTGTTTTATCTGTAGCCCAACCGTCGGCTAATAAAATGTTTTCAACGTAATATTTCATAAACCTCTCGTTTACTTTTCTTGGGCGAAATCAATTAAACATTGCACAATAGCTTTTAGTTTTAGTTTAACTTGCGATGCTTTTTGTTCATTATAGTTGTCGCTTGGCTCGTCCATATACGTGTGTTGAGATAGCTCAAGTTGTATAGCGTGAACATTCTCTTTTGGAGCGCCATAAGCTCTTGTTATATAACCACCCTTAAATCTTCCGTTACTGATGCTTGTATAGGGTGACAGATCTAATTGCATAACCTTTTGCATTAACTTTTCATCGCAACTGATGCCATCAGCGCTGCCAAAATTAAAATCAGGCAGTTTTCCCTCAAAGAAGCGAGGCACTTTTGATAAGATTGAATGGGCGTCAAGTAAAACAACTTTATGATACTTTTGTTTTAAATGAGCTAATGTGTTTGTTAACTCTTGGTGGTAGGGCTGCCAATAACAGCTAATTCTCTCGCTTATTTCTTGTGATGAGGGCTGTTTGTTTGGTAAATATAATGATGATAAGTCAAAGGCTGTTGTTGGACATAGCTCGGTGTTATTAGCATTAGTGTATAACGCTTTACCATGGGAAGATCTATTTAAATCTATAACATAACGGCTATATTTAGGGGAGATAATGTAAGCGCCCATAGTGTTGGCAAAGTCATATAGTTTATCCATATACCAGTCAGTATCAGGCACATTTCTCGCGGTTGATGTCATCGTCTCGGTAATGTTTTTAGGTATTAATTGCCCATTGTGCGGCATACTGATTAATACGCCAATATTGCCAGTAGTTAAGGTGTAACTTGAGTCCATCATTAGCTCTTTTTGTTAAATAGGTCAGCAGTGAAAATTAGTTGTATATACAAGTTTGAGTGCTAATTTATCATGCCAAGCTACCCATAAGCAAATATTTAATACTGTAGACATTTATATGCCTTAACGAGTTTTGTTGATTTTAAGCATAATATGTTATGTAAATATTTTTGATAAATCTTAGGGGCTGTTGATCTTTCAGGATTAAATTTTGTTCGAGATAAAATGCTTTTAGCCGACTCCTTCGGACAACGTTTGTTGGTCATCTTTACTGCGTCATCACCTTTTTATGTGGAACAACCACAGGACAAAGCCTCTGCCTTGTATAAATACCAAACAATTCGTTGCAAAACTAATCTGGGAGTCCATATAAGCCCCTAGTCATTATGGGTAAAAATACCAATTTAGACCGTGTTTGTTATAATGGTTGTTATTTACTACATGCGTCAATGATATGGATAACCAGCCCTATAACCCATTACATGGGATTACCCTAAAAACTATCGTGACTGAGCTTGAAGTTTATTTTGGTTTTGAAGCTTTAGGCAAACAAATTAACATTAATTGTTTTACTAAAGATCCTAGCATTAAATCTAGCTTGAAGTTTTTGAGAAAAACACCTTGGGCAAGAGAAAAAGTCGAGCAACTTTATATCAAAAACATACATAAAATATCTCAAGCTAAGTAGTCGATTTATAGCCAATAGACTGTGTATATAGCGTAATAAGCTATGAAAATACTGGTGTTTTTTATCAAAATACCCAATGATCTTGCTTCTGTTAATACTATTAGTAAAATTTTATGACTTCACCTAATCACTATATTCTTACTTGGCAATGCCCTGACAGCTCGGGCGTTTTAGCTAAAGTTTCGCAAAGCTTATTTGAACATGGCGCCTTCATCACAGAAACATCGCAGTATAGTGATCCTTATACCGACACTTTTTTCTCACGCATAGCTTTTGATGACAGAAACTTAACTGTCTCTGCCAGTGAGTTTGTTGAAGCACTAGATGAGCTTGCTAGCCCACTGCATATGATTTACCAATTACGTAATAAAGAAGATGTACCTAAAGTGGTTATTGCTGTATCTAAAGATGATCACTGTTTAGTATCATTGTTAACTAAATGGAAGTCAGGGGTGCTCCCAATAAATGTTGTGGCTGTTATGTCTAATCATCTTGACTGTAAAGCACTCGCTAATTGGCATGGAGTTCCTTTTCATCACTTGCCAATAACCAAAGAAACCAAGGCAGCACAAGAACAGAAAATTCTTAACTTGATGGCTGATACTCAAGCTGATTTCTTGGTGTTAGCACGTTATATGCAGATTTTATCAGATGAACTTTGTCATGACCTCTCAGGGCGAGCCATTAATATTCATCATTCATTTTTACCAAGCTTTAAAGGCGCTCGGCCGTATCATCAAGCACATGCTCGGGGGGTAAAAGTGATTGGTGCCACCGCTCATTATGTCACGGCTGATCTTGACGAAGGCCCTATTATTGCCCAAGAAGTTAAACCGATAAATCACACTTTTACCATAGAGCAAATGGTACATATGGGCCATGATTTAGAAGCGACGGCATTAAGTCATGCGGTGCGTATTCATGCTGAACAACGTGTCTGTTTAAATGGTGATAAAACGGTTATTTTGGCATAGTACAAACTTGTTTTTACGTTAATATTCTACTTTTAACTCAGTATAAACACCTTGCTTTTGTTGAATTGATTGCTCTGTAAAAAAATATATACATTCAGGCGTAGTGAATTGCTGACGTTACTTTTGTCGTTAAATGAGACCAAAACTAGTGCTGTGAGTTAAGGTGTGATTAAAATTAGTGCACAAGTTATTGACTATTTTAATGGCAGAGATGTTTGAAAATGATAAATATTGAAAAAATTCACCACGTTGCTTACCGCTGTATAGATGCAAAAGAAACGACAGACTGGTATAAAGATAAGTTAAATATGGATTTAGTGTTGGCCATTGCTGAAAATGAAGTGCCTTCAACAAAAGCACCAGATCCCTACATGCATATTTTTTTAGATGCAGGTGATGAAAATATTTTAGCTTTTTTTGAAATCCCTAATTCACCTGAGATGGGGCGCGACGAAAATACTCCTGCTTGGGTGCAGCACTTAGCATTACGCGTAGCGAGTGTAGAGGCATTAATTGCCGCTAAAGAGTCATTAGAGAGTAAAGGTGTTGATGTGATTGGTCCGACTAATCATGGTGTGTTTAAATCAATTTACTTCTTTGATCCCAATGGACACCGTTTAGAGTTAGCAGCCAATACCGGTAGAGCTGAACAATATAAGCAGTTAAATGAGGTGGCTAACGAGATGATTGAAGAATGGTCAAAAACGAAACGTGCTCCACGTCATGCCGCATGGCTTCATGAACAAGATTAAGCAAAAAACTGGTTGTGCAAGATAGCCAGCTAATAGCTAACGATACAATTTTCAACACTTCTGTTTACTTAAAGTAAACTAGCAATTACTTTTTAGCGTTTAATGGCGTAAAATAGCGCCATTAATGGCTAAAAAGTATCAAATTCATGTCTCGTACCAAAAAATCAAGAAAACCCGCAACAGCGCCTAAAGCTCAGCCTAAACTCAGTAAAACTGAACTAGCGAATGTAGAAAAAAGAGTCCGTAAAAAAACAGGTAAAAAACCGGGTAATCGTCAGCAAGAAGCGCTACAAAAAAAGAGTTCAACTAGTGCTAATTCGCAATCACAAGATCCACGCATTGGCAGTAAAAAGCCTATAGACCTAGGCTTTGTTGCCAACAAAGCGCAAATTAAAACATCGAAACCTCAAGCTAAGGAACAGCAGTCTGTAGCGGCTATTCGCTATGCAGAGCCAGCACAAGACCTTACTCAAGCACTTGCCGCTATTGAAGCCGATGAACAACTACACACTATTTTGGCAAAACAAGAAGGAGATATTGCCTTAACTGAGCAAGAAGTTGATTACTATAACCAGTTAATGGAACGTCATCAAAAACTTACTGAGCAATTAGGCATTGATGAAGAGAGTAATGAAAATGAAGTCTTTAAAAATATCAGTTCAGAAGATGAACTCTGGGATAAGTTAGACAAATCCGGTGATGACTTTGCTGGTAACGAATAATATGAGTGAGCATTATGAATGATTATTGGCTATATGCCATTTTATTGGCCATTGTAATTATTGCGATACTCGGCTTTTATGCGGGTAACTTATTACGCCAACTGGCAAAACAAAATAAAATGGAGCAAGAAGCTAAACTAGCCCATCAAAAAGCACTGGCAGAACATGATCATAAAGTTCTTTCAAGCGTACTGTTAATTACCCGAGCCATGAAAGAAGAGCAATGTGAATTTGATGAAGGTTGCTGGCGATTATCAGTGCTACTGGATTCATTAAAAACCAGTAGCAAGCTAGAGCAACAATTTCCTGCTATATTTAAATTGTACAATGGGATAAAGCATTTAGCTATTCTGGAAGAGCGTAAGAAGCTATCTAAGCAACAGCGAATGAAAGAAGACTATCAACGAATGACCACAGTCGCAGACATGCACCAAGAAATAGTGTCAGATCTTGATCTACTTCAACAATACACTACAGAAAGAATGAGTATACTGAGGTCAGCACCTTAGTTTATCTTAGGTTAATTACTTGAGATAGCTCATTAGCTTTTGAGGTAATTAGTATGACTGAACAATTAAAATCACAATTTACAGAGCGTATTATTGAGCTACAACAACGAATTAGTTCTATTCATAAAGACTTTGCCGGGGGCCGCCATGCCGATTGGTCTGAGCAAGCAGGTGAACGTGAAAATGATGAAGTGCTTAATGCACTAGAATCAGAAGCAAAAGTTGAAATCCAACACCTTGCTAATGCCATAACTCGTATGGGCAATGGCAGTTATGGTATTTGCCAAACTTGTGGCGAGGAAATAAGCCAGCAGCGCCTACAGGTTCAACCTGCGGCTGAAAAGTGTATTCAATGTGCTGACTAAAATGTGCTGTTAATTATATATTGAGAAGATTAACTAATAGCGCTTAAGTTTGATCAATACCAACTCGTGATAATGGTGTATAATCGCCACTTATAGTTAAGTTAGTGGTAAACATCATGCAAGTTAGTCAATTTTTCGATCCCCAATTACTGAGTAAATACAATACCAGTGGCCCACGATATACATCATATCCAACGGCACTTGAGTTTCATGACGATTTTAAGCATAGCGACTTTGTAAAGGCCATAAAAGACTCGCCTAATCGCGAGTTGTCATTGTATGTGCACATCCCGTTTTGCCATACTTTATGTTATTATTGTGGCTGTAATAAAGTGATTACTCGCCATCGTGATAAAGCGGATACTTATCTTGATTACCTCGCCCAAGAAATTGCTCTACAAGCTCCATTATTCAGTAACTATAAAGTGAAACAGCTGCACTGGGGAGGGGGAACACCAAGCTTTTTAACCCATCAACAAATCACCACCTTAGTGCTTCTTTTAAAAGAAAAGTTTGATTTTGCCGATGACTTGGAAATGAGTATTGAAATTGATCCTCGTGAAATTGAAATGAATTTAGCAGAGCATTTATTTTCATTAGGTTTTAACCGTTTAAGCCTTGGTGTTCAAGATCTTGATTTAAAAGTACAAGAAGCAATCAACCGTGTGCAGTCAACCCCGTTTATTGGTGATTTTATTGCCCATGCCAAAAGCGTGGGTTTTCAATCAATTAATATAGATTTAATTTATGGTTTGCCTCACCAAACACAAGAAAACTTTGCTAAAACGTTAGACAAAGCTCACGAATGGGATGTTGATAGAATTTCTTTATTTAGCTATGCTCATTTACCCAGTCGCTTTGCTGCCCAACGTAAGCTACGTGACGAATGGCTACCTGATGTTAAACAAAAATTTTCTTTGATGAAACTCGCCATTGAAACCCTTTGCGAGTATGGCTATGACTTTATTGGTATGGATCACTTTGCAAAGCCAAATGATGAACTTTCAATCGCCCAAGGCAATGGAACTTTGCACCGAAACTTCCAAGGTTACACCACTAAAGGCAATTGTGATTTATTGGGTTTAGGGGTCTCTTCTATTAGTGCCATTGGTAACAGTTTTAGTCAAAATGTTAAAGAGCTTAAAGAATATTATCAAGCTATTGTAAGCAAGCAACATGCACAAATTAAAGGGGTTGCTTTATCGCAAGATGATGTTATTCGTGGTGAAGTGATTCGTGAATTGATGTGCAATTTGTTTTTAGATAAACATAAAATTAACGAACAATACAACATCAATTTTGATGAGTATTTTGCTGACGACATACCGCTACTTAAGACATTTATAGAGGACGGCTTAGTGGAAAATACTGTGGAGAGTATTCAAGTTGATCAAAAAGCCCGTTTACTTATTCGTATTATTTGTATGAGTTTTGATGCTTATATGAAAAAACATGTAAATCAGCAGCGTTTTTCACGCGTGATATAGTGTCTTGAACACTCCCTTAAAAAAGTGAAAAATAATCAGCCTGTCAAAGCATGAGTGAATGACTCGACAGGCTTTGACAAGCAACATATTAATCAATTATGCCTAAACTAAAATTACAACCGGCACTGGTAAATACGAGCTCAGTGCCTTTTTCCGTTGTGGCCTCATAGGCTAAATCTATCCATTGATAAAAAACATTACGATGTACTTTAGCCAATAAATTATGACGCACTGTTACGTATAACTCACCAGCATCATTAATGATTAATGGGTGTTGTTTATCTAAAATAAAAGTATCACCAACATTGTTGCGTACCTGCAGTTTAGCTTGTGCTTCATCTTGCCACTGCCATTGCGTTAACATGAATGGTGCATCTTCAACAGTAATTTTTATTTTCTCAACAGGTGTAACTAAAAAGTAATCATCAGCTTCTTTTTTGAGTACCGATGACAGTAACTTAACCAGTGCAGGACGTTTGAAAATAGTACCGGCATAAAACCAATCACCATTGGCTTTAATTTGTATATCCATTTCTCCACAATAGTCAGGATCCCATAAATTTACCGGTGGAATTTTATTACCGTGTGCTTTTATTTGTGCAATAAACGACTCAAGAGACATAGAGCTAACCTTTGATTTTTCTGAATACGCTTATGTTAACAATAAAATGAGTTTTACTAAAATC
Organism: Litorilituus sp.; assembly: GCA_030754235.1. Classification (GTDB taxonomy): domain Bacteria; phylum Pseudomonadota; class Gammaproteobacteria; order Enterobacterales; family Alteromonadaceae; genus Colwellia. The sequence goes on along the minus strand of JASMAS010000070.1, from coordinate 28,511 downwards.
CCTTGTTTTGAAAGGTAAAAAGAATAAATAATTTAGTAGATAATAAGGCTATATAGAAAGGTAATTAAAAAACGAAGGTTTTTCTTGTCAAAATACGCATAAATGCAATTTACTCTTCGCGCTTTACCACAAGGGGCTTTAAGTAAATTCAGTGGTGGCTATAGCTCAGTTCATAGAACCCCGGATTGTGATTACGCCAACCTAATAGAAGCACGATATCAAAAACGTTCTTTCATCCCTATTTTACGCCTTTGGAATAACTCAAAAAACTTAGTAATACCATGGCCTGTAGCTTATTTCATTTTAACAATACATCATATTAATAATAGATAGACTTTCGCCTTTATAACTTACTCCGTTCCATACTAGTTGCACAAACGTGATTAACAGGGTCTAAACAGTTACAAGAGCAGTAAAGAAACGGCTTACTTGGCTAGCATTGATGAATGCTAATGAACTGTCTAGGTGTGGAACTTTTACTGTCTATATTTGGTACTGTTAGTGGCCATAAACTTTATGATCACACAGTGCGGCCCTGCTAAAGCCACAAGTGAATAAATCAATACTCCGGCACCTAGCCAAAAGCCGACATTAGCTTTTGAACGAATTTTCATGGGGTTGTTTATTTAAATTTTCATTTATATAAGTTAGAATTAACCCCATAATAATTGTAGCTTAAATCCCGTAGGTTAATTTGAGAGTAGGATGAAAAAAATTGTTAATAATTCAATTTTCAGGTTATTACACCGTCGTTTTTTAATCGCATCTCTTATACCTATATTACTAGTTGAAATTGCTTTAATTATTGTTTACTTCAGTGTTAATCATTATGTATCTTCTGAATATAAGCAAAATTTAAAACAAGAAGCGATTGCCAACTTGTATGAAATCTCTCATCAACACACCAATTCTATTAATAATAAACTAAGTGAAGTTAGAAACTTAGCTCAACTTCTGCAGAGTGATCACCAGCAGATTTTCGATAATGATCCTAAGTTTTCTAATGAACTTGATTGGGGGTTAGTGCAACATGCAAATGGCAGCTACTATAAGGAAAAAGACGACGGGGGTAGTTCCGTCTATTACGCGTCTCAAATCAAAATCCATCAAGAACAAAAATATAAAGTAATAGCATCTGAGCAATTCGATCCACTATTCAAATCAATAGTAAATGCGAATGTAATGATTCAACAAGCCTATTTTAACAGTTGGGATAATATGAATAGGTTATATCCTTTTATTCCAAACTCTTCTGAAGTATTTGGTAGCCAATTAAATATGGCGGAATTCAATTTTTATTATTTAGCAGATAAGCAACATAATCCAGATCGAAAGCCTGTTTGGACTGGGGTATATCTAGATCCCGCAGGACAGGGGTGGTTAACGTCTTGTATCGTGCCTATTTATAATGGTGATTTTTTAGAAGGTGTAAGTGGCCTTGATGTAACCGTTAATAATATTATTGATGATGTTTTATCGACAGAGTTACTCTGGCAAGCAGAAAGCTTTTTAGTTAACTCAACCGGTGAGTTAATGGCTATATCTCCTTTAGTTGAAGAGCTGACCAGATTAAAAGAGTTGAAAAGCCACGAATACTCAAAGGCGGTTAGTGAAACAGTTAAGAAGCCAAAAGAGTTCAATATTAACAACATCCCTAATAAAAATTTATCAAAGCAGTTGGTTAGCTTTATGAAATCTGGTGATAAAAGCATTGAAATTGAACTTAATAATAAATCTTATATTTTTGTGAATTCTGTTATTCCCGAAACTGGTTGGAAATTAATAGTATTGGTTAATACAGATAAGCTATTTTCGGTGATTAATAAAATAGAAAATTTATCAAAGCAGATAGGATATTGGTTCATTACTCTAATGCTTTTATTCTATACGATATTTTTTGGCATTATTAGAAAGACGTCGATAGCGCTAGCTCTAAAAATATCTACTCCGATTAAAGAGCTATCTGAAAGTATGCTTAGAATTGGCCGTCGAGAAAAGTTAAATTTATTATCTAAAACAGGTATTGATGAAATTGATAAGTTATATACAAAAACTGAAGAACTAGAATCTAAACTGGATGAAAGCACCAAAGGGTTATTTTCTGCCCAGCTGCAAGAAAAATTGACGATTGAAAAAAACAATCTTTTACAAGAACTATCAGAGCAAGATTTCTTGACTAAATTATTGAATAGACGAAAATTAGATGAATCTCTAGATCTGGAGGTTGCTCGTAGTAGCAGGTATGGAGCGGATTTTTCTGTAATCATAATGGATTTAGATCACTTTAAAAATGTGAATGACACATTTGGTCATAACACAGGCGATCAAGTTCTTGTTGATGTTGCCAAGGTTTTATCTGATTCAATCCGTAACACCGATATCATTGGTCGTTGGGGGGGGGAAGAGTTCCTCATTATTTGCCCAAATACAACGTGTGATGGAGCTAAGAAGTTAGCAGAAACAGTACGTTTTTCAGTTGAAAAATTTAAGCATAAAGATTGCGGTACAATCACTGGCAGTTTTGGTGTAGCTCAATTTATTATTAATTCAGATAAAGAGCGCCTAATAGCTAAAGCAGACTCTGCCCTATATAGTGCTAAAAAAATGGGGAAAAATTGTGTAATGTAGCAGAATAAGCTCGGATTTAGTTTTGATATTATTTTGCTAAATAGTGTCAATGCTTATCGTTGCAGAGTTGTTTGGTACAACAACCAAAGACTTCATTCTTATCGGGGTTACCAAAGTTCAATTTAAAATGGTTGCTTAACTAGGGTGACTGAATTTACTTGACCAGGTTAAAGGACTCTGGTTGGTTAAATAAATAATTTTTTTAATCAATAGGTTGCTTGTTTTTTACTCCGGCCCCTTTAATAATTCAAGCCTCGCGTGGCAGATATGCACGCTAAGATATAGTGATTAACAACCACTAACATCAATAGTAATTAATGGTGGTGACTGCCATGTTCCGCTATCTGGCCCGTACTGTACGTGACAATGCGGGTCAAAAACATCTGAGCCCTTTATTTGAAAAACTATCGCACTGTCAACAGTCTTAATTCTCTCGTAATCATCTAGAGATAAACCGGCTGCTGTTGCTATTCCTGCATCTTGAATATTAGGATAACCCCAATGAATAGATACATCATGAGGGTTTAACGAGTTCCCAACATATAGAGTATGTATATCATCAACACCATGAATCACAGATTTTGCATAAACCATTGCCGCCGCCGATTTTATTGCCCCGTTCGCCGCCTTCAATTTAGCGGCTTTGGCATCGCCAGTCAGATCGATAAATTTAGGGGCTGCCACTGCCGCCAGAATACCCAAGAGAACAATCACGGTAACCAATTCTATTAACGTAAAACCGGTTTGCTTGTTTATAGCCTGTCTTTTTGTAACCATTTTATTCATAAAATTTTTCTTTATTTTAAAATAATGAATAGTAGGGTTAGCTTTTAGCTAGCCTTTTGGATGGTGACTGGTCTAACCAGATGCTAGGTTTTAGTAAATTAAAACACAAGTATTATTAAATAGCAAAAATATTGTTAGATATTGGTAAAAAGCTACAGGGCAGGATCATACTTTAATTTATAATCAATAGGTTATCGATCACCTTTTAGTCTAAATAAATACTGGCATCTCAATGAAAAATTTGATCAAATCTCTTTTGTTTTTCAGCAGCTAAAAAGAGAAGTTATGAGTTTTATTGTTCATCCGGAAGAAATTGAAGATAATCGTATGGATATCAATAAAAGCTATGATTTAGTGGACATAATATTCTTAACAATGGCAGCAGCACTTAGTGGCGCAGAAGTCTGGAAAGCTATTCAGTTATTCGGTGATGCTAAATTAGATTGGTTGCGCCATTTTAAAAAGTTTTAAAACGGCATCCCAACCAGACACAGCATAGGGCGTATAATCAGGGGAATAAGTGCCCACACCTTAATGACTTGCTTTGGCGGTTGGATAAATAGCCAACGTAAAATTACAAGCAAAGAGCATATAGCCTTTGATGGAAAAACGGTCAGAGGCTCAGGACACAACAAGCATGTAGAAGGTTTACATCTGAGGAGTGCTATGATGGTAGAGAGTGGCTTAACCCTTTATCAATGTGAAAGTCAGGGCAAAAAAAATGAAATCAAAACACTGACGTCACTGCTAGATGTTATCCCCTCAAAGGCACCGTAATTTCAGCAGATGCTATGCATTGTCAAAAAGAAACGACAAAAAAGATAAGAGCAAAGGAAGCCGATTATGCGCTGCAAGTTAAAGGTAATCAGAAAAATTTGAAAGGTGAGATCGCAGCCTACTTCCATAAAGTTAGACGTGATAACCCAGAAAAGCTGGCAGAGCAGTCTGATATTGATGGAGAGCATGGCAGAGTAATCGAAAGAAAATATAGCCTGCTGCCCATCAGCGAATCGCTTGACGGAATTGATGCATGCACTGACATAAAAAAGCTTGGTAGAAGTGAGCCGAACTCATCACCAGCAAGATAAAGAGAGCACTGAAGTCAGTTATTACATCAGCTCTTTGGAAGGTGACCTAGAGCGTTTATCTCAGGTTATAAGAAATCACTGGCTAATAGAAAGCCACCACTGGGTGTTAGATGTTACTTTTAAGGAGGATGAAGGCTTAATTTACGCAGAAGATGGAGCCAAAAGCATGGCATTATTTAAACTAATGTGGCTAAATCTAATAAAAGCTCACCCATCAAAAGACAGTATCGCAGGTAAGAGACAGCACGCCGCTTGGGATGACAAATTCAGAGCGGAAATATTATTCGGTTAAAAGGTATAATCCCACCCTGATGTGTTGGGAAGTATATAATGTATCAAGTTGCAGATTAGTTGCACAAATTCTGTAAAACACAAACAACAGCATATAAATACAATCAAAAAGGATAAATTTTTCTTGTCAATCTACGCATAAATGCAATATACTCTCCGCGCCTTATCAAGAGGTGCTCTAAGTAAACTCAGTGGTGGCTATAGCTCAGTTGGTAGAGCCCCGGATTGTGATTCCGGTTGTCGAGGGTTCAAGTCCCTTTAGCCACCCCATCTTTTATAGTTCCTTGAAAAATGCACGTCTGACCAAGTAAGCTGTATCATTTGATTGAATAAATAACATAACATGTATTTTTAATTAATCGTTATCACGTTGATCTTTTAAACTATAATTTGTAACAGACTGATTAATTTCGGTACTAACAGCTAACGTAATATCAAAGACTAAAAATCACTGCGGTTACTTACCTGCTACTCAGTTGTACATATTCTTAGTCATAATCATCACTTAAGGTAAGATAATTTTCTAATCCAGTTAGGATCCCCGTTTGTTATGTCACTATAAATGGCACACCTAACGGGAATCTTAACCAGCGATGAAGTTTAATTAATATTGTATAAATTTCATGAAATATGTTTGTTAATTTACATTAGCAACTAAAAGCTGTACTCAACTGATACCTTAATGTTACGACCTGGTGCCCATGTTGTAACATCTTCGTTATCTACTTGAATAATGGCGCGCTTAGTGTAAACGTCATTAAAAATATTCTCTGCACGTAACTGTACTAACCAGTTGTTATTTACTTGATATGAACCAAATAAGTCATAAATGGTGTAACTTCTTCTTTCTCGATCTACACCACGTTGTTCGAAAAATCGACTGTCTCGATGAGTAACATCTACGCCAATGCGTGATTTCCCGTCAAATAAGTAACCACCAATGCTGAAGTTTGTGGTTGCAGGGCTAATATCGGGTAATTTTTTACCCTCATTGTCACCAGATGCATAATCTCCATCAATGTTTTGACTTGATAGTGAAGTGAAAATGTAATCATTGGTATAGTTAACAAATAACTCAAAGCCATCAATTTTAACTTTATTAACATTAATGTATTGAACTACATCTATGCTCTTGGTTTCACCATCAATTTCTAGATCGTAATCGCCAACTTTAACAGAAGTGATATAGTCCTTAGCATTATTACTGACATAACCAAGTTTCACGTCAAATTGATCGTTGGCACTAAATAAACCGGCGCGATTATAGTTGAAACCTAATTCCCAACTGTCTGATATTTCACCCTTTAGCTTGGTATTTGCTTTTCTAATTGAGCAGCCACGACGACCACATGACGGCTCACTATCGGCACGGGCTTCATGCACGGAAGGCGTGCGGAAACCTTTACCAACAACACCATAAAAACTTAAGCCTTTAGCATCTGTATCCTCAAACGGAAGCCAATTTAATGATGCTTTTGGTGAGAATGCTGACTCACTTGTTTTAGGTGCACCTGCAACTTCATTTTCAAAGCTGTCATAACGACCACTTAAAATCACTTGAAGGCTTTCACCTAAGGCAATCGTATCACTCATATAAAAACCAATTTGTGTTCGGTCTGCTTTCAATGCATCACCGTCGCTGGTGTTATAGGCGGTGGTCACATCGTCCATAGTGTAATCAAATCCAAAACGAAGCTGATGGGCAATATCGTCACTTTGGAAAAATGTACTGATGTTTTCAAGCTCAGTATAGGTAGTAGATACTGCCCAAATATCAGGTATTTTTTCATCTAAGTCATAACGAGCACGCTCAGTTTCAGCTACACTCACACGTGCATTTAAGTCTAAATATTGGTTGTCTTCAGGGCTAAAATTATATTGTATAGAGTAGGTATCGTCTGTTATCTCATTAAAGCGAGGGTCAGTGTACGAACCACTTCCTACAGTAGTTCTTGCAGTATATTCTTTTCTCAACCCTATCCATGATGCTTCTAATCTTTGATCATTTGATGGTTCAAAAACAGCTTTAACTAAATAGTTATTATCTTCTGTACCCGTTGCCCCCAATAATGCTTGTTCACCATTACCGTCTTTATATTGTTCTGTATCGCGCACTAAAATTGTGGATGATAGCGCAAATTGTTGGTTGATTTTCCCTGCAAGGTCTACTGAAACAAATTCACTTTGCGCATTAGTTTCAGCACCAGAACGAATATTCGCACCGAAGTCATTATCTGCTTTTAGAATATCTGATGGATCTTTGGTTTCTAATAAAACGACACCACCTAACGAACCATTACCATATACATTAGATGCAACACCAGGAATAACGTTGACTGATTTATACATATTTGGATCAATCCAAATAGTACCTGCACCACCGTGGCGAACTTGATTGAAGTTTTTCGGAGCCCCTTCAACACGTACACTCACTTGGTCTTGAGTAAAACCTCGGATGAAGACTAAGGTACCTTGTTGACCACCTTCTTCATCAATTTGTACACTGGCTGTTTTACGTAAAGCATCAGCTAATGTTGCAGCTTGCTGTGCTTTTATATATTCAGCCGCTACTTGTTGAGTGCCTTCTGCAGAGCCAACGCGTTGACCTTCTTTGGCAACGACAGTGTCGACATTAGATAGCTTTGCTTTTACTTTTACGGTAGGTAGCGCTTCTTCGGTAGCTATTGCTGGTAAAGCAATGGCCATCATAAGAGCCCAATATAGTGTGTTTTTTTTCATGTTATCCTCTTAATTAAGTAATGTTATGTTTTTAATTTAATGAATACTCTATTGGTACTGTAAGTGTTGCAGGTAGGTGCTCTATCACCGACTCTGGCCTTCCAGGTAAATAGAGTTGATCAAACAAGCGCATAGTTGAACGGTTTAAATGCTCACTACCGACTTTTTTAATCAATGTAAAACGAGAAATATTACCCAATTTGGTGATATTAAATTTCACCACTACTGTTCCTTCAGCTCTCCTTAACTTTGCCTGTTTAGGGTAGATTTTTTGTGCATTTATTGCCGAAAAAACGGCAGATTTATATTGATTCCATGGGGTGTTATCGTCATTGCTATTACCCATATTTATTTGACTTTTGTTTACATTATCACCCGTATGTCGTACACCTTTTTGAGCCAAAATAGTTTTTTCTTTTAGTTTTTTCTTCGATGATTTTTTCTTTATAGTTTTTACTATTTCACTCTTTTTTAATACCAGACGGGTATCTTGCACGCTTTTTTCTGTTTTAGCAGATGACTTGGTCATTTTTTTTTCTGCTGGGGTATTACTGATTTCTTTTTTAGTAAATCCTATTGCCATTTTAGCTTTTGTCATCAACGCAGAAGGTTTAGACGTTGCAGTACTTTTTGCGGTATTTTTTTCTGCTGTCACTTTTCGTTGTGGTGTTGGTTTTGGTGGTAAGGGCGTTGGTATATCTGCTACTATCATTTTTATATTCATTTTCGTACCAATAACGGTATTTACTCCGACAGCTTTAGTGATCTTATTACCACTTTCCTTTTCTGAATTCGCGTAATAAACACTGGCTACGATTAAAACATGAATGATAATTGAAATAAGTATTGCCAGAAGGTTCAAGGTGCACCTGTCTTTTCAGTGACTATAGAAACTTGCGTGATATTAACTTTTGTTAACTTATTAAACGCTTGGTTTAAGGTCTCTCCAGTGGTCTCACTATCGACAAATAAAGTAATCATTTGTTGTTTGACAAAATCTGCCGCTTCTACGTTATCAACCAATCTACCTTGATAAATAAAATCACCTTTTTTTGTTAAATAAAGCCAAGTTTTTGCGTTATTCTCTACCGCTTTATTCTTGTGCTTAACAATAGGAGCACTAATATCTTGTTCAGTTGGCTTGATCATTTTTCCGGTTAACATAAAAAAGATCAGCAAAAGAAAAACAACGTTAATTAAAGGCAAAACAGGTTCAATGTCTGGGCGTGTCCTAGCTGTTGAAATTAAAGAATTAGCTTTCATTAATAACGTCCTCAATTACCGGTACAGCCAAACTAGTCGGATATTTTGAGCCAAAATATTGATACCAATGAATGATATCTTTTAACTTTGTTGCTGCCTGATAGCGAATGACTAAATCAGTATTTTGTGCTGGTATTTGATGTGCTATTTTCAAGCACTGGTTTATTGTTTGCTCAAAACTACATTCAGTGTTATTTATAATTTCAATGGTAAATGTATCGGATTTATTCGCTATTTCTGACCGCGGTGCAATATCAATTTCTTGCATTTGATAACGCTGAAAATTCATTACTAACATGAAAAAAATTAGCAAAATAAACACCACATCTATGAGCGGTGTTAAACCAATAGTCGGCTTTTTTCTAACTATATTTTCTAGTGATACCATCATTAATTTGAAACCCTAAGGCAGCTTGTAATTAATGATAAATTTATTTATTTTTGCTATGTTTCGTTCAATGTTACGATCAAATATATGCCAAGATATTAGGGCTGGTAGTGCAACAATTAATCCCGCAGCAGTAGTGAGTAATGCCTTCCAAATCCCACCGGCTAATAAGCTTGGGTTTATGTCGCTGCCGGCAGAAGATAATGTTGCAAAGGCTTCAATCATGCCAATCACTGTTCCAAGTAGACCCAATAATGGAGCGCAAGCGGAAATGACTTCTAACGGGCGTAAACTTGTTCTAAATTCAGTGATTAAATCATAAGAATGTGCAGTGAGCGTTTGTTGCAAGCAGTCTATAGTCGATTCAGTAGTATTTTGGGCATGTTGTTTAATATCAAACAGCCATGTAGTTGGCTTCTCAAATGGTGCTTTACAAGCTATTAATCCCTTTGATTTCGACTCAAAAATAAGCTTCATCATTACCGCGAGTGAATAAAGTGACATCCCTATTAACAACCAAAGTACAAACCCTGCCTCGACAAAAAATGACACATTCATAATTTCAAACCACTTTTCTACCTAAAAATCACAATAGCGGTAATGATAATCGTTATCGTTTGCAATAGCAATGATTATACTATTATAAATAAACCAATGATCTATTTCGTTTTATGTTATTTTTAATTATGTAACCAATGGACTTGCTGGACGGCAAAGTACAATCAGCACAGGACGCCCTTCAACAATATCGAGGTAGCAGCAACAAAAAGGTACAGAAAATGTTGTGGCCAATATTGTCAAACCAGATGGTGGAATAATGATAGCAGAAGATGTTAAGTGGTATATTTAAGAGACTTTTCAAATTTAATACACGATACGAAATATTTACTGTTTATTATATGGTTGAGGATTTAGCTTGATCACAAGGCGAGCTAAGCAGTATTAAAAAGTACAAGATGCTTTTAAAAAGTTTATAGAGGCTGTAAACGATTATTCGATATTAATGATAGGCTACAACCACACATTTCTATGCTTAAATATCGGTCAGTGACATTTCAAGCATTTTACGAATTTGCATAACTATTTTTTTTTCAGTTTCTGGTTCATATTGCTGTATACGTGGTGTATGAATGTGACCTGTTGGAATTGTAGAATTTAACTTATTTCGTAAACGTATACTACGATAAGAAATTTCATTAGATAAGTAACCTCCTCCAGAGCCTTTAACGGCAATGTGATTAGTTAACTCTGCATAACTTTCGGGTTTAAAAGTGATGTTCTCTTGTGCTTTGTTAAGGATCGTCACTTGATGATTATCGATGACTTTATAATCCCCTGTGGCTTTTTGCATGGCCGCTATGGGTAGGCTAGACTCGACAAACTCTGCCCCGGGTAATGGTATATTATGAAGTTTTGGAATAATTGGGTTGGTTTTTATGCCACCAGAAAGTACATTTAAATTATCTGGTGCGTTAACGCTACGACGCTTACCGGGAAAACGCTCTAAATCAAACGCTTTTCGCCCCATGCTTACCGTGACAATCATATCGACATTATTAAGTGCGTAGTATGGAGCAAGCAATGACTCTATAGTGCCGTTATCAAAACTAGCATAAGTGACTGGCACCATAACGGTATTTATTTCTGCGCTTATCCCTTTATAGTTGATAACTTGGCCATCAAGCATTAATGCGGCAATACCCGAAGGGTTACTTTGGTTGATATTTTTATCGAGTAAGAAGGGATCAAAACCTGTAATTAATATTTTCTTTTGAGTGTCTTTAGTATAACTTAACTCAGTTCTCCCTCTTGAACCCTGATCTAATTCATGGAGTAAAGCGGTTAATTCTGTTTGAGATAACTCAAAAGTAGGCTTTGTCGAACATATTGCTTGGCTCATTTGAAGCCTAGCCCAATATAAGGGCCTGTCATCGACTAACTGACTCGTTAACACTTGATGTTTAGCATCTACCCACAACTGATAAGAAAGGGTTCGAATTAATTGTTGAGCTTGTTCAAAATTGATTGTTTTTAGCCATTGTTCTTTGAATTTTTTAATGTTGTTTGAAAAGGTATTGACCACAGTTGGTATCGCTTGTTGAGCATCATTAATGCGTAACTCTTCTACTGTTGGCATATTTGCTTTGGTGCCACTACTTAATAATAAAGCGGTGGTAAACAAGAGAAGCTGTTTTTTTAGCATAATATGCCCTTATTTGAATATACAGGTCTTAAGCATTATACACTGTGTTTTATTAATATCTTAGGTTAATTTGAATAGCTCAATGCTAATCAAAATATTGATCAGTTAAATAAGTCATTACGCCGGATTTTGCTTTTGTTGCTCTTTAATTTTAGCTTGCGCAATACGCCATTTTTGTAGTTGTGTATAATAGTGATCCCACACGCATGGGTTACAAGCACCCCCTCCACAACAGTCATCATCGGCAGGAGGAATAGGTTTTTCTAGCGGTTCTGTCATTGTATTTATCGAAGATATAAATTTTTGACATTATAGCGCAAAGGTTTATAAATAATAAACCCCGCATCAATGCAGGGTTTTAAAGTATTCACTGTTGTTGTTAATTATTCTGTTTCGGCCAGTTTAGTTTCTAAATAATGAATATTGGCGCCACCATTAACAAAGCCTTGATCATTTAAAATATCTTGATGCAAGGTGATGTTAGTTTTAATGCCGTCAATCACTAATTCTGATAACGCATTGCGCATACGGGCAATAGCTACATCTCGGTTATCACCATAGGTAATCAATTTGCCTATCATTGAATCATAATGTGGTGGCACTGCGTAGTCAGCATAAATGTGTGAATCCCAACGAACACCCATACCGCCTGGAGGATGAAAGCGAGTAATTTTACCCGGTGAAGGAATAAAGCTACGTGGATCTTCTGCATTGATACGACATTCAATTGAGTGACCAGAAATTTTAATATCTTCTTGGGTATAAGATAACGGCTGACCAGCAGCAATACGTAACTGCTCTTTAATTAAATCAACACCAGTGATCATTTCTGTTACAGGGTGTTCAACTTGAATACGGGTATTCATTTCAATAAAGTAGAATTCCCCGTTCTCATATAAAAACTCGAACGTACCCGCACCACGGTAATTAATTTCAATACAAGCATTACAGCAACGTTCACCAATTTTGGCGCGCATTTCTGGTGTGATACCCGGTGCAGGAGCTTCTTCAACTACTTTTTGATGACGGCGTTGCATTGAACAGTCACGTTCACCTAAGTGAATTGCAGCGCCCTGGCCATCAGCAATAATTTGAATTTCAACATGACGTGGGTTTTCAAGGAATTTCTCCATGTAAACCATATCATTTTTGAAAATAGTGCCGGCTTCTTTTTTAGTTAACGCAATTGACTCTATTAAGTCTGCTTCATTGCGAACAACACGCATACCGCGACCACCACCGCCACCAGCGGCTTTGACAATAACAGGGTAGCCAATTCGTTTAGCATGTGCTTTATTGATTTCTTCATTTTCCGTTAGTGGACCGTCTGAGCCAGGTACACATGGAACACCAGCTGATTTCATTGCACGGATAGCAGCAACTTTGTCACCCATAATGCGTATGCTTTCGGCTTTTGGACCAATAAAAGCAAAACCAGACTTCTCCACTTGTTCAGCAAAATCAGCATTTTCAGCTAAAAAACCATAGCCAGGATGAATAGCAACAGCATTAGTAACTTCTGCGGCAGTAATAATAGCTGGCGCATTTAAATAACTGTCAAGTGCCGATGCTTTACCGATACAAATAGTTTCATCAGCTAATAATACGTGTTTTAAGTTTTTATCAGCGGTTGAATGTACGGCAACAGTTTTAATACCTAGCTCTTTACAAGCACGTAATATTCTTAAGGCAATTTCGCCGCGATTGGCGATAACAACTTTATCTAACATGGAATGACCCTTTTAGGTTGGGCTTATTCAATGATGAATAGCGGTTGATCAAATTCAATAGCATCTTCATTTTGAGCAAGAACTTCTTTAATAACACCTGATTTATCAGCTTCTATTTGGTTCATCATTTTCATTGCTTCAACAATACATAAAGTATCACCAGCATTGACGTGTTGGCCTACTTCAACAAAAGCGGGCGCATCAGGTGAGGCAGATGCGTAGAAAGTCCCTACCATAGGAGAACGAACAATATGACCAGCAAGTACTGGCGCAGCAGCTTCTGCAACCGCAGCTACTTGAGCTGGTGCTGCAACAGGTGCAGGCATTGGAGCTGCTTGCATTAATGGTGCGGCGGCAACAACATTGCCACCACGACTTATGCGAACAGACTCTTCACCTTCAGAAATCTCTAATTCGTTAATGCCTGACTCTTCTACTAATTCGATCAGTTTTTTTATCTTGCGAATATCCATTGTAATACCTTAATTTAAGTTAAATATATGTCGAGCTTTAAGACTCTTTTACATTACTTTTATACTTGTATGTGTGATTTTTCTTATTACTCGTTACTTGTTTTTTTCTAAATAATGCAGGGCTGATTCAAGTGCATAGCCATAGCCATTAACGCCTAAACCACAAATAACCCCTTGAGCAACATCCGAAAAATAAGAACGATGCCTAAATGGTTCCCGTGCATGTACATTTGATAAGTGGATCTCAATAAATGGTATAGCAACAGATAAAAGTGCATCACGTAATGCGACACTAGTGTGGGTAAATGCTGCAGGGTTGATGACGATAAAGTCTATTTTTTGAAAAGCTTGATGTATTGTTTCAATTAATTGTTGCTCAGAATTTGATTGAACATGTAACAACTCAATTGATAGATTTTCAGCTCGAGCTGAAAGTTCATCAACAATATCGGTTAATGTTTGTGCACCGTAAATTTCAGGTTCACGTTTACCTAACATATTTAAATTAGGGCCATTTAGTAGTAAAACTTTAAACTTTGCAGTCATTTGTTGTTAAAACACCTATAAAATCATCTATATTAATATATTTGCACAGAAAATAAAAATATGGAAGCTTGTTGTGCAAATCTACACGATTTTTGAAAGTTGGCGGATATTATAGTGTTTTCACAGAATTTAGCAGCAAAATACTGGTCTTATCTGTTAGTGGTGGTAGGTAAACATCGTCTTTACTCATTAGCCCTGAAATGAGTGGCTTAACGCGGAATGGCTATAAGATACTTTTCTTGTTGATGGCTTGAAAGGCTTTACCAGTGCAATTAAATTGTTTTATTTGTTGTTAACATTCAACCAAATCTGCAGTGATTTCATCTATGTTATTTATGCCCATAAGCCCCATCGTAGCCGTTATTTCGTTTTGAAATTGTGACAATAGTGTATTCACACCATTTTCTCCTTGTGCAGCCATGGCATAAACCCATGGGCGACCTATGAGTACCCCTTTTGCGCCTAAAGCTAGTGCTTTAACAACATCAACGCCGTTGCGTATACCACCATCTAAAAAAACCTCTGTTTGGTGGCCAACCGTATTAACAATGTCAGAAAGTTTCATGATGGTTGATGAAGTGCCATCTAATTGCCGACCGCCATGATTAGAGATGATGATGCCATCCGCACCGACATTTACTGCCCTTTTTGCATCGTCTGCTTCGACAACGCCTTTGATTAATATGTTTCCTTGCCAATGACTGCGCAGCCAAGCTATGTCATCCCATGTAGCACTTGGATCAAATTGAGTATCTATAAACGTTTTATAATGATGAAGGTTGTTAGGACCAGTTACTTTATGTTTGAGGTTGCCTAAACAGTGAGGCTTACCTTTTATTCCGACGTCATAAAGCCAATAGGGACGTGTTATTATTTGAGCAGCCTTAGATATTTCCCCTTTGAAACCACCATCTAGCATGCCGTTACGAAAATCTCTAAGACGTATGCCAGGTAATGCTAAGTCTACAGTGAATACTAAAGTCGTACATCCCACCGCTTGAGCACGGTGAAGCATTTCTAGTACTAAACCTCGGTCACGCAACATATATAACTGAAACCAAAAAGGCTTGTTTGTCGATTTTTTTACTTCTTCAATAGAGCAAACACCAACGGTTGATAAAGTAAAGGGAATATCAACTTTATTGGCGGCTCTGGCTGCTTGAATTTCACCCCGACGAGCAAATAATCCGGCCATACCAATAGGGGCTAGAGCTAACGGCATTGAAACCTTATGACCTAACATGGTTGTTGCTGTGTTTATCTTGGAAACATCTCGCATAACAAATTGCTTTAGTGTGAATTTTTTAAAGTCTGATGTGTTTCTGTTGAGTGTTTCTTCAGCATTTGCACCGCCTTCGATATAGTCAAACAAGAATTTAGGCAAACGTTGCTTTGCTTTTTTCTGATAATCGTTAACACTGACAGGGATGACATCATAAATACTCATCAAGTATCTCCAAAGTTTTAGCTCACTATTTCAAGGTTATCGTTTTATAAAGAGGAATACGACAGCAAAAGTAATGTTTCAATCAAAATCGAATTATGTAAGCTGAGTTTAGATTAAAAATTTTTCTCTAGCTGTTTAATTTGTTCTATGAGTGAAGTAACCACGATAATAGGGCACTAGTGTTTAATAATTTGTATTAATAACGCTTAAATTTGGAATTAAATCGTTACATTGACAATAACTACAACAGACCCTATTATTTTTAATATTATACTTTAGGAGGTGGTGTGAACTTTCTTTGTAATTTTCAATGGCTTGAGTTGTTCCGTGTGTTGTTTGATATTATTGGGTTATTCCGATGTCAATAAAGCCGATGTTATAAACTAATGATTGAAATGCAAGGGGAGGTTCTGGTACCTTGTGGACAAATATAATTATTTGTGTAGTATTTTCAGTCAATTATATATTTTAATTGAATTTTTCTTGTAGCTAGTACTAATCTTATTAAATACCCTATTTAATAATTGATATGGCAAGGACTCTATTATCAAAACAGTTTTTCTCTTTATTTTTCTTTTTGGGATATGCACAACAGCAAGTGCCGTGGACGTCATTGTTCACCCTTCTGTCAACGATGTAGAAATCACCACTTCTCAGTTACGTCGAATCTATACTATGAGACAAACTTTATGGTCTGATGGCCATAGAATTACCGTATTTGTATTACCTAGAAAGCACGCGCTGCACTTGCGGTTTAGTAAAGAGCGATTGCAAATGTTTCCTTACCAATTAGAGCGTATTTGGCATAAGTTAACTTATTCAGGTTTAGGTGTGGCACCAATTACCATGAATACTCCTAAGGAGCTTCTGGATGCGGTAAGAGTAACTCCTGGCTCTATTGGCTATGTTGAAAGCCTCAAAAATGAAGAGGCCAGCAATGTTGTTAAAATTAAACGCTAAACGAGTGAGTATGCGAATGAAGAAATTGTTGTTTGTATCAGTTATTACATCGTACTTAATTGCAGTGAATGTCAACGCAGCAGAGCAAGATTTTCAGTTTCATGGTTTTATTGCTCAAGGGCTTATTGATGTTAATGGCAGTGATTTAGTGAATGATGATAGCGCTTTATCTCCTAAGCTGACAGAAATTGGCTTAAATGGCTCTTATCAATTAAGTGATAATTTAAGGTTGGCAGGGCAGGTTGTCTATTTAAATGGAGGTAATCGTTATGAAGAGGGGATTCGGGTCGATTATGCATTATTAGATTGGTCTGCTTATGATAGTTTAAATTGGCAAACTAACCTGTATTTCGGGCGTTTTAAAAACAACCATTGGCTTTACTCTAGTTCAAGAGATATCCCATTTGCTCGTCCGAGTATTATTCTGCCCCAGTCTATTTACTTTGATGGTTTTAGAGATTTTGCTATTGGTGCCGATGGTGCGGCAATAAAAATAAGACATCATAATGATGACTTTGGTAACTTTGACTTTAATTTTACTTATGGCACTTCTCCTGTGTCAGATAAGCAAACTGAATTACTCTTAAGTGATTTTGCCCAAGGTAAAGCAAAACAAGATTCTGATATGCAAGTTAGCCTTTACTGGCAACCTTCTTTTTCTGCTTGGAAATTTGGTACTTCTTATCTTGACTCTGATTTTAGTTATCAACGCAATGATAGTGATGACATGTTTTTTGATGCTGACTTTTCTTTTCAAAGTTATACCCTTAATGCACTTTATGAAGGAGAGTATTGGGAGTTTAGTAGTGAAGTTTCTCAGAGTAATTTTAGAACCAAAGGTTTTTATCTTCCTCAATATGATCAAACACCGATAAGTCAAGGTATTTACGTACAGTCTCGCTACAAAGTGACTAATGAGTTAACGCTACTGGCACGTTATGAACATTTTTATAATGATAAAAGTGATAAAAAGGGTAAGAAGCTAACGGAACAAACAGACGGTAAAATTCCTGCTTATTTTGGTTACCATAGAGATACAACTTTCGGTTTATCTTACGAGCTAACAAATAATTTACGGCTGAGATTTGAATATCACTGGGTTGAAGGTGCGGGCAGGCTTAGCTCTTTGGTTATGCCAAAGCCTGATGTGAATGATAAAAGCAATTGGCAGCTTTGGGCCATACAGTTGATGTATTGGTTTTAACAAGGAAGTTTACTGATGAAAAAAATGTTTATTAGTGTTCCAACAAAGTTATTAACCTTGATATTTTTAACTTTATTATTGTTAGCGGTTGGTTTTTCGACTTTATCTTTATTGCGTCTACAAGATGACTATCAGCAATTCCAACAAAATACTTTAGATCAAGGTCAAGCTCAATTTGTTCTGCACAGTGATATTTTACAATCTAAATTGAATGTTTGGCTTGAAACTTTTTCTGAAATGACACAATTTTCACAGCAAAATAACTTTCTTGTTTTTGCTCAGCAATTGGCTGCACAACTTGATGGTTTAAACTTCAATCTTAATGTTGAAAATGTTTGGCTAGTAGATGACCAGAAAAAAGAACTTTTTACCACAACACCTATCCCTCCCCTTGTCCATGAAAATATTGAGCAGGTATTGCAATTTCAACAACCCAAGAATCAAATTTATTGCGATCAGGATTGTCAATTAATACTTAGTGTTCCCCTGCTCAATAATCAAGGTGATATCCTTGTTGTGACGTTGAGTGCCTCCCTTGTCGATATGCTTTACGCGATAAACACGTCACTCAAAAGTGATGTTGCTGTGATCAGCTTACCGGTGCAAACCAAGTACTCTAATAGCAATGTCGATATTATTTCAGCGTCAAATATGGAATTAACGCAATCACTACTTGCCTTAAATAAAGAAGAAAACTTAACGAATATACTGGTTAAAGGTTTACAAATTGACTTTTTAAAGCATAGTTATTTATTCAACTTATTACCGTTGGCGCAAAATAGTGAGCGAGTATTTTATTTGTCATTAATTGATGATGTGACGACCTTTAAAGATAAAAATGCTCAATATAGGCAGCAATTTTTACTTTCTTTAATCGGCTTATTTTTTATCTCTGGTGTTTTTGTCTATTATATTGCTCAGTTTTTTACCAGACGTTTACTACGTTTATCAAATGCTTTACCGCTATTGGCTAATAAGAAATTTGATCAATTTCGACAAGTTAAATTAAAAAGACCTATTCTTTTTTCTGATGAATTGGAAGTCTTAACACATTCAGCTCTAGAGTTAAGCTATGAATTAGAGCAGCTCAATAGTGAAGTAGAGCAAAAAACCAAAGAGCTTGAAAACATTGCCATGTATGACCTACTCACTGGCTTACCAAATAGGAACATGTTGAACTACCAACTACACAAATCTATTGTCAACATAGCGCGTTATGGTGATGGTGTGGCGGTTCTTTTTTTGGATTTAGATGACTTTAAAAAAGTGAATGATAGTAATGGCCATAGTGAAGGGGATAGACTACTGATTCAAGCGGCTGAGCGAATAAAGTTAAAAGCGGGCAATATAGATCTTGCTTGCCGATTTGGTGGCGATGAATTTGTTTTAGTATTAGGCCATTTATCTTCGGTGGGTGAGGCAGTAAAGATTGCAGAAGATCTATTAACTCAATTTAAGGAGCCGATCAGGCTAGATTCTAGCATTTTTTATGTTTCAACTAGCATTGGTATTGCCTATACAGAATCAGCCGATGAAAAAGCAGAAGACTTAATCTCCCATGCTGATATTGCTATGTATGAAGCAAAAGATAGGGGTGGGGCGCAATATCATGTTTACCATCAAGCGATGTTTCAGCTAGTTGCTCATCGGGTCACCCTTGAAGGTGATGTGAGGCAAGCATTAGCTAAAAAACAATTTAGTTTAAGCTTACAACCTCAATTGTGTGCAAAAACGAAGAAGTTATTTGGTTTTGAGGCTCTGTTGCGTTGGCAACATCCGGAACGCGGTATGATCTCGCCTGAAGATTTTATTCCAATCCTAGAGAACTCCCAGTATATGATAGAACTAGGCTATTGGATTATTCATCGTTGTTTTGAATTAGTCAAAACCTTTAAATCAAAAGGGCTAGTGGATTGTCGAGTGTCGATAAACCTGTCGGCAGGGCAGTTTGTTGATATAAAATTACCCGATTATTTACAAAGCCTTTTAGATAAATTTTCTTTGTCGGCAGAAAATTTCGAGTTAGAACTAACGGAGCAAACCTTAGTTAAAGATATAGATAAAACAATTTTTATGATGGATAGTCTAAAAGCTATGGGCTTTAGTTTTGCTATTGATGACTTTGGCACAGGCTATTCTTCTTTAGCCTATATAAAAAAAATGCCGATAGACGTTATTAAAATTGATAAAAGCTTTGTGTTTAGTATGTTAGAAAATCGTGCCGATTACCAAATTATTATGTCAACCATTGCCATGGTAAAAAACTTAGACTTAAAGGTGATTGCCGAAGGTGTTGAAACAGCAGAACAATTGCGCAGCCTTACCGAAAATGATTGTGATGTGATTCAAGGATACTTTTTTTCAAAACCAGTACCTGAAGTGGATCTTTTTGACTTTATTGATAAAAAAATCCATCAAGGATACTGGAAAATGACTCAGGACAAAGAACCTAATTTAACTGTTTAATATTAAGTCATAATGGGTATACTTTATTGTAGCTATCACTATGGATAAATTGCTTTATGTTCTTTTAGAATATAGCTTTAATATGACTACTAAAGTCATCAGCGTCCATAAAACCTGTGATACGTTGCTGACTTAGCTCGTTACCCTGTAAATCAAAAAATAAAATGGAAGGTAAGCCAAAGACATTAAAATGCTCCATTAATGCTATGTTTTTATCGGCTCGGATATCCGTTAAATCTACTTTTAATAATACTGAGCCAGATAGCGCTTGCTGAACCTTATCTTCTGGGAAGGTATACTTCTCAAACTCTTTACAAGCAACACACCAATCAGCGTATAAATCCACCATAACCGTTTTATTCTGGTTATTTGCTTGTATAACCGCTGCTGTTAATTCTTGTAATGTACTTACTAAAATAAAATGCTGCTTTTGAACTGTTGAATTATGGTTTATAACAACGTGATTACTGGGAATAACAAGCTGGTAAGCCATCTTAGCTCCTACAAACATCATTATAAAAATTAACAATGAACGTAAACCATAGGCGAAACCTTTACGTTTATCCGCAACAGAATTTTGATTTACAACATAAAAATAACTTGCAGCACCTAATATAAGCAATGCCCATAATGCTTGACTAGCAGCTTCTGGAATGAAACGCTCAAGCAAGAAAATAGGCACAGCAAGCAGTAATAACCCAAAAATATTTTTAATGATATTCATCCAAGCGCCAGATTTCGGTAAAAGCTTGCCGCCAGAGCTACCTAGGATTAATAAGGGTAAACCCATACCTAAGCTTAATGCATATAATGCCGTTGCACCTAAAACCACATTACCCGTTTGAGAAATGTAGAGTAAAGCGCCAGTTAACGGGGCTGTTGTACAGGGGGAGGCGACCAAGCCAGAAATAATCCCCATGGTTATGACACCAATAATAGAGCCACCTTTTTGCTGATTGCTTAGGTTATTTAATTTGTTTTGCCAACTTGCTGGTAGGGCTAAATTAAATACGCCAAACATCGATAGCGCTAAGAAAGTAAACAATATGCTTAGTGCTACTAATACTGCAGGGTGTTGGAACATAGCTTGAAATTGTGCACCAGCAAGTGCTACTACAACACCTAATAGCGTATAAGTTATGGCCATGCCTTGTACGTAGAAAAACGACAAAGTAAAGGCTTTTTTAGTGGTAATCTGCTTACCTGCCCCCACAATGATCCCTGTTAAAATAGGGTACATTGGAAAAACACAAGGGGTAAATGACAACAATAAGCCGCCAATAAAAAAGGCAATAAGTGTTAATAACAAACTATCTTGCTTTAACATATTAGCTAGCTGGTGTTGTTCACTGTTCGCAGCTAAAATAACGGCAGCATTATCTTCGTCATCTGTTGTCAGTATGTTATCTAAGCTTATCAGTTTTTTCGTTGGCGGGTAGCACAAGCCTTTATCTGCACAGCCCTGATAATTAATGGCAATAGTTGAGTTTTCATTTGCTTGTTCAATATTAATAGTGAAATTTAAAGACTCAGTATAAATTTGTTGGACACCAAAAAACTCATCGTCATGATCTATTCCTTTAGGTAAATTTACTGGAGAAAATTTAGTATCGTTACTGGAAAATTTAAATTGGTGGCGATAAAGATAATAACCTTCACTAATGTCAAAACTGATATGCAGTAAATTATTTTGTTGATCAAAATTGAAGATAAACGCTTGGTCTACCTTCAGGAATTCAGCGTCATTACTAAATAAGGAGGATGCTGAAGTATCAAAAATAGACTGTTGAGCATAACCCGTATTTGGATAGATACTGGTGATGACAATAACCAAAGTAAAGAGCGCATAAAAAGGCAACTGGAAAAGCGGGGATATTCTATTCATTTTTATTACTGCAACGAGGTTGTTATCCAGTTTAAATAATGTTGATCACCTTGCTGGATGTTCAAGGCAATTACTTCTACCACATCATAAGGGTGTAATTCATTGATGCTTTCATTTAATGATTCAAATTTTTCATGGGTTGTTTTGATAAGCAATTGTACTTCATTATCGCAGTACAATTTGTCTTCCCAAGAGTAAATAGAACTAATATTGTTAATAATATTGACACACGTGGCTAATTTTTCTTTAACTAAATGTTGGGCAATTGTTTTAGCTACCAGCTCATCAGGACAAGTGGTTAATACAAGTTGAGCTGTCATGATGAACTCAGTCAGTAAATTACAGTAATCATTAAGCTCTATTCTCTTAAAAAAAACTGAATAACACCAGTGTAAATTGTATCAATAAGTGAACTCTACTTGAAAAAGACCCTAATACCCCAATATATCTTACAAAGAAAACGGGAGTTTTTATGTTTCGGGTATTATTTTTACTGTTTATCATCGTGCCTATTATTGAAATTAGTGTCTTGATGCAAGTTGGAGAGTTAATTGGTGCTTGGCCAACCGTGGGTATTGTTGTTTTTAGCGCTTGGCTTGGCGCAAAATATGTTCGTCAGCAGGGGTTGGCTACTTTACAGTGTGTACAAACAAAAATGGCACAGGGTGAAATGCCGTCAAGTGAAATAGTAACGGGGTTGATGTTATTAGTAGCAGGGGTGTTATTAGTGACGCCTGGTTTTGTTACCGATATATTTGGCTTATCGCTACTTATCCCTAGTGTTCGTCAAGCTCTTGCTGCTAGTGTGCAACAACATATAAATACCGCACAAACAGGGAAATTTGGTGAGAGTACTCATTTTCACACCTCTAATTTTACCCACAGCGCTGGCCATACCTATGAAAATGAAGTAGATAATTCACAAACATATACTTCAAGTAAGCCTATTGAACACCATCAAGGTGCAACACTAGAAGGTGACGCACACAAAAAAGATTAATGATTTAATGGCTAGATGTTAAAAAGTTTAAGACAAGACTTGTGAAGTGTTTTTTTAGCCCCATTAAGTTATTCATAAACAAAATTGTTAACACTCACACTCTCAGGAGAAAATATATGAGCATTCGTCCATTGCACGATCGCGTAATCGTAAAGCGTAAAGAAGTTGAATCAAAATCAGCGGGTGGCATTGTACTAACAGGTAGTGCAGCAGAAAAATCTACTCGTGGTGAAGTGGTTGCTGTTGGTAATGGCCGCATCTTAGAAAGCGGTGAAGTGCGTCCGTTGGATGTAAAAATTGGTGACCAAGTTATCTTCTCTGAAGGTTACGGCATGAAAACTGAAAAAATTGATGGCGAGGAAGTACTTATTTTAAGTGAATCTGACATTTTAGCAATTGTTGAATAGTCGTACATTAAAATATTGCTTGAGTATAGAGCATCAAAACAAATCATTTTATAACATTTTATAAATAAACAAAATTATAGGAAAAAATAACATGGCTGCAAAAGACGTATTATTTGGAAATGACGCTCGCGTAAAAATGTTGAAAGGCGTAAATGTTTTAGCTGACGCGGTTAAAGTAACATTAGGACCTAAAGGCCGTAATGTAGTATTAGATAAATCTTTTGGTGGACCAACTATCACTAAAGATGGTGTTTCGGTTGCTAAAGAAATTGAACTAGACGATAAATTCGAAAACATGGGCGCACAAATGGTGAAAGAAGTTGCTTCTAAAGCCAATGATGAAGCGGGTGACGGAACAACTACAGCAACTGTTCTTGCCCAAGCTATTGTAAACGAAGGTTTAAAATCAATTGCGGCGGGTATGAACCCAATGGACCTTAAACGTGGTATCGACAAAGCTGTTATTGCTGCGGTTGAAGCATTAAAAGGCACTTCTACGCCAGTAACCGACAACAAAGCGATTGAGCAGGTAGGAACAATCTCTGCTAACTCTGATGAAACTGTTGGTCAAATTATTGCTACAGCAATGGAAAAAGTAGGTACTGAAGGTGTTATTACTGTAGAGGAAGGCCAAGCCTTAACTGATGAGCTAGACGTGGTTGAAGGTATGCAGTTTGACCGTGGTTACCTTTCTCCTTATTTCATCAACAGCCAAGAAAATGGCACAGTTGAAATGGAAAATCCTTTTATTCTTTTAGTAGATAAAAAAATCTCTAACATTCGCGAATTATTAACAACGCTTGAAGGCGTAGCTAAAGCAGGTAAGCCATTACTTATTATTGCTGAAGATGTTGAAGGTGAAGCATTAGCTACATTAGTTGTTAATAACATGCGTGGTATTGTTAAAGTTGCTGCTGTTAAAGCGCCTGGTTTTGGTGATCGTCGTAAAGCAATGCTACAAGATGTTGCCACATTAACTGCTGGCACAGTTATTTCTGAAGAAATCGGTATGGAACTTGAAAAAGCGACTTTAGAAGATTTAGGTCAAGCTAAGCGTGTCATTATTTCTAAAGATAACACTACCATTATTGACGGTATTGGTGAAGAAGCTGATATTCAAGCACGTGTTGCCCAAATTCGTGGTCAAATTGAAGACTCATCTTCAGATTACGACAAAGAAAAACTTCAAGAGCGTTTGGCTAAGCTTGCTGGCGGTGTAGCCGTTATTAAAGTTGGTGCGGCAACTGAAGTAGAAATGAAAGAGAAAAAAGCACGCGTTGAAGATGCATTGCATGCAACACGCGCAGCGGTTGAAGAAGGTGTTGTTGCCGGTGGTGGTGTTGCATTAGTTCGCGCAGCCACAGCAATTAAAGATCTTGAAGGTGCTAACGAAGACCAAACGCATGGTGTTAATGTTGCTATTCGCGCTATGGAAGCGCCACTTCGTCAAATCGTTTCAAACTGTGGTGATGAAGCCTCTGTCGTATTAAATGAAGTACGCAGTGGTGAAGGTAACTATGGTTACAATGCGGGTAACAGTACATACGGTGATATGATTGACATGGGTATATTAGATCCAACTAAAGTAACGCGTAGTGCATTACAATTTGCCGCCTCTGTTGCGGGTTTAATGTTAACTACCGAAGCTATGGTTACAGACGCACCTCAAGAAGCAGCTCCAGCTATGCCTGATATGGGCGGCATGGGCGGTGGTATGGGTGGTATGCCAGGCATGATGTAATCATCACACCTTAGCTCCACCGAAACACATGTTGTTTCAAAAGCCCTGTAACTATTGTTTTTACAGGGCTTTTTTGTTTTTGGTGTTTCAGCTTGTTTCATCATAACTCAACGAGTTTCATATTTTCGGGGGTATAATGTGGGGTGTTTAGTACTTGCATGATCTCATTTTAAGGTGTTTAATTGGGATGGTACCCCTAAATAAACCCTTGATGAGTTTTCCGTTATGTCGCTGACAGCCCAAGAAATTTAAAGTATTAGTTGCCCTGAAGATAAAAAACAAATTAAAAAGTTTGACGGTAAAGGTCTGTTTTTATTGATTAAAAATAACAACTCCAAGCTGTGGAGGATGCGCTATCGGTTTTCAGGTAAGCATAAAGAAATAGCTTTAGGTCAGTACCCTGCAATACCCCTTGTTGAAGCAAGGAGGTTGGCAGAGGAGGCAAGGGTGTTACTGATGAAGGGCATTAACCCTTCAGACGAAAGAAGAGAGCGCAAACGTAGCCATTCAGTAACAGATAGACAATTTAATATCATCGCTTTGAAATGGTGGGAGCAACAAAAAGATGCTTGGTCTACGGATCACCAAGCACGAGTGAAGCGTTTTATCACCATTGATTGTAAATCGTTAAGTTCATTGCTGATAGAAAAGATAGACGCTGGACACATTACCGAAGTCATGTTGTCTATAGAGGCTTCAGGTAGCCCTAAAAAAGCCCCTGTCATACTTTCCGTTATTAATCGCATCTTTGGCTACGCACTTGCTCATAGACTGACGAGAAATAATCCCGCACAAGGCTTACCACTAAAAGATATCATTAAGCCACTTAAAAAAGTTCGATCTCACTCAGCAATTATTAATCCTATAGAGTTGGGTAACTTAATTCATGACATAGATATGACAATTTCAGGCACTTTCTGTACAGCTGAGGCACTAAAGCTTATTCCAAGGGTATTTCTTAGGCCAAAAGAAATTAGAGGGCTTAAATGGGAATATGTTGATTTTGAGGAAAAGCTGATACGGATTCCCGCACAAGAAATGAAAAAAGACCGAGACCACCTTGTTCCGCTTTCTAAACAAGTCATTAAGCAGCTTGAATATATTTATGTTGAAACAAGATATTCACCTTATGTTTTTCCAAATAGCCGTGACAGCAGTATACCTATGAGTAAAAATGTAATGACAAATCGATTACGAGACTTGGGTTATTCGGCCGATGTTATGTCAGCTCATGGCTTTAGAAGTACGGCTTCAACAATTTTGCATGAACAAGGGTGGTCGCATGACGCGATAGAAGTGCAATTAGCTCACCTAACAGGGTCAAATACATCACGAGCATACAACCGAGCTATATATTTACCAGAGCGTAAAAAAATGATGCAAACGTGGAGTGATTACCTAGAAGAACTTAGTTTACAAAATAAAAAGTAAGTGAAAAATTGAAATTCACTTTAAAAACTAAAATTATAAGTATTTTGTTTGATTTGTAAGTGTAATTTGCATATTGTAAGTGTTTTATAGGGAATGAACATTTCTTGATAGAAAAAGCACATACATAAGTACTTTATACAGAAAGTATTGAATAATTCACTGAATAAGTAAAGTTTAATATGACACCACTTGGCTATACCTACTTAAATCAATACTACAATTTATTGCTACCAAAGCTAGATGTTGAAGTATATCAAGACCCTCAAGCCGATACTGAAAAGTTGATCTCCTATGGCGCGTCAAAAAGAAAAATTATACCGGGTTCGCGTAAACAAGCAGAAACGTCTTTTGAACATATGGTATCAGCAATCAAATATCAGGGTATTCGACTTCATTTTTTTGCCGCTATTTTTCAGAAAGTAGATGTAAAGGCACTAACTGCTTTTATCGCAGATAAGCCAAATTCAAAATACAACAGAGTCATATGGTATTTATACGAATGGTTAACAGAACAAAAACTAGACCTGAACGATTTAACCAAAGGTAACTATATTCAACTTTTTGAAGATGAATTTTATTATACGTTAACTAACGGAGATAAAGACAAACGTACTCGTGTTATTAATAATGCTATTGGCAAAAAAGATTTTTGTCCTACTATCCGAAAAACGAAAGAAGTAAAAGCACTAGAAGATATAGACGTTTATCAAACAGCATACGCTGAAATGCAAAAAGTTGGCGACCCGCTCACTGCCGATGTATTAGGTCGCTCGATAAATTATTTATATACAAAAGAAACAAAATCATCAAACGAAATTGAACGAGAAACGCCAGATAAACACAAGATGAAGCGTTTTTTAAATGCCATCAAAAATGTCGGTTTGTTTGAATTAACAAAAGAAAAACTCATCGATTTACAAAATAAAATAGTAGAAAAGAATAAACAAGCTAATGACTATCGAACAGACGAAATCTATGTAGGTACTACTATCTATCGTTCAGCTGGAATAGATGAAGATGTACATTATATCGGCGCACTAGCTAAGCATGTACCTAGTATGATGGAAGGATTACTAAAAACGCATGAACGACTAATGATAGATTCAGCAGTGCCAGCATTAATACATGCCACCGCTATATCATTTGGTGAAGTATATATACATCCACTTGATGATGGTAATGGTCGAATTCATCGTTACTTAATTCATGATGTTATGAAGCAAAGAGAGCCTGAGCATAAATTTATAATTCCAATTTCAGCAGCTATATTGAAAAATCAAAAACAGTATGATTCTGTTCTTGAAACAATTTCACGCCCTATCTTAGCAATGCTGGATTGGGAGCTTGATAGCGAAAATAATAATAAATTAATCGTGCACAACGATATTGACTATATGTACCGCTACCCTGATTACACAGAACACGTAAAATTTGTATACGACATGATGAACAAAGCTATTTCAAACGAATTAGTAGAAGAGATTGGTTTACTCGTCGTTTTTGATGCTATCAAAGGTGCGATCAATGATCTAACAGACATACCAAATAACACGTTAGATAAAATAACATCTATTATCATAAACGGTGGCGGCAAAGTTTCAAAAGCTAAGCAAAAATTAGTACTATCTCATATAGATCAAGAGAAGCTGGTTTTAATTGAACAGCTATCAGTTAACTTAATCCAAGCAATGAAAGAAAGGATTAATATTGACGTACAGCAGTTAATGAAAAAGGAGTAATCAAAATGGAATTTATGGATACGGGAATTTTTACTTTCTTATTTGCGGCGTTTTTCAAGGCAGTTGACCCTGTAGCAAAATCTGTGTAACTGCTTA
>JASMAS010000069.1 GCA_030754235.1 Litorilituus sp. | reverse complement strand
CGGATTAGCGTCTTCTTCAAAAACCACAAGCACCGGCGTTTTCTCTTCTTCGGCTTCAGCAACAGTAATAGTGAATGTTTGCTCTGTATCAACAGTACCATCATTTACGGTTAAGGTGAGCTCAGTAGCGGCAATATCACCAGAGGCTGGTGTGCCTGACAAAATGCCAGTTGCGGCATCAAAGGTTAACCAAGAAAGTGCTGCAGGGATATCAGCTGACAGGGTTAATGTATCTGAATCCGCGTCGGTTGCGGTTAAAGTATAAGAATAGGCTTCACCAACGGTAGCATCGGTAATACCAGTACTGGTAATGACTGGCGCATTATTTTCTGGAACAGGTACAGTAACAGTAATGTCAAAGGATTGTGTTACTTCATCGGTGCCGTCAGTTACCGATAAAACAACGGCACTGTCACCCTCATCACTTTCAGCGGGTGTGCCGCTTAAAATGCCCGTTGCAGCATCAAAACTTAACCATGCTGGTTTTGTTGTGGCTGACATAGTTAAACTGTCATCATCAGCATCGGTTGCTATGAGTGTGTAACTATAAGCTGATCCCGCAGTTGCTGTATCAATGCTGGTACTAGTGATAACTGGTGCCGTATTTTCTGGGGCAGCTAGAGTAACAGTGATAGTAAAAGATTGACTTACTTCATCTTCGCCATCAGATACAGTTAAAACAATGTCATGATCGCCTTCATCACTTTCAGCAGGTGTGCCGCTCAAAATACCTGTTGCTGCATCAAAAGATAACCAGGCAGGTATGCTAGATGCTGATAATGTTAGTGCATCGCCATCAGCATCACTTGAAACTAAGGTGTAAGAATACGCAGAGCCGGCTTCAACTGTATTGGCAGCAGAGCTAGAAATTGCTGGTGTGCTATTTTCGACCGGAGCGGATTGCTCAGGTTCTTTATCGTCGTCAGAATCGGTAAGATCACAGGCTGTTAATGCTAAGCTTAGACTTAGTACTATCATATTTTTCTTAAAGACATGTCTGTTAGTTAATTTATCCATTTCTACCCTTTAACTTTTATATTTTAATTGTC
The DNA here is from genome assembly GCA_030754235.1 of Litorilituus sp. GTDB lineage: Bacteria > Pseudomonadota > Gammaproteobacteria > Enterobacterales > Alteromonadaceae > Colwellia. The sequence goes on along the minus strand of JASMAS010000069.1, from coordinate 74,496 downwards.
AGTAAGTGCCGTTAATGAAACAAACATAAAAAGCAAATTTGTAAGTTCACTTGTTTTTTAGTTGCTTTATCTTTACTCACTATTTAGGTTGGTTTGCGTATTAAATACAGAGCCTTTAATTTCCAATATATTTATTAATTGCACTTGCGTTAATTAATCATTGGTCATTTGTTAACAGGCTCCTAACAAACTAGATAAATATATATGAACATTAGAAACAAGCTAAAAGCGGTGAGTCGGGGGTAATTTGGTGATGAGGTGGAAATTTATGCTTTAGATAAGGTAAACTCGAAGAACTGTATCCGTTTCTGTGCTATTGACCAAAATCTTGAAAGGGCAAGCTAAAAACAATTAATCGGGTAAAGGTAAAAGAGTTTGATGCGACAATAATAACTCAGCAACATTGTAGTTTACTGAGTCAGTGGTCGCTATGTTAAGTTTTATTCTAAACCTTCAATCATGCCGTTTTCTAATAATTTAATATTGTGAGCTGCAGGTTTTTTCGGTAAGCCTGGCATACGCATAATATTGCCCGTTAAAACCACCAAAAACCCTGCGCCGGCATTAATTTGGATAGCACTAACGGTGACTTCAAAATTACGGGGTCTACCATGCAAGCTAGGATCATCAGAAAGCGAACTCGGCGCTTTGGCAATACATATAGGTAAATGGGTTAAACCAAGCTCTTGAACATGGCTGAGATCTTTTTCAGCTTGTTTGGAAAAAGCAACGTCAGTGGCACCATACATTGCTCGACTGACTTTACGCACTTTATCCACCACTGATAAATCAAGATCATAGAGTGCTTTAAAGGGGCTGTTTTTTTCAACAGATGCCATTACTGCTTTGGCTAATTCAATTGCTCCTTTACCACCATCGGCGTGATGTGTCGTTTCAGCAAAAGCAACACCATGTTCAACACACCTTGCTTTAATTAAAGCAATTTCTGTATCAGTATCAGTGGCAAATCGGTTTAAAGCGACAACGGGATTTTTATTAAATAATTCAACGCTTTCAATATGCTTATCTAAGTTTTCTAAACCCTTGGCAACAGCGCTGACATCTTCTGCTTCTAAATCCTGTATATCTTTACCTCCATGCATTTTTAATGCTCTTACGGTAGTCACTAATACCACGGCATCAGGGTCTAGTTTTGCGATTCGACATTTTATATCAAAAAACTTTTCAGCGCCTAAATCAAAACCAAATCCAGCTTCTGTAATAGTCCAGTCGCTGTAATGCATTGCCATTTTCGTTGCAATGATACTATTGCAACCATGAGCAATATTGGCAAATGGACCACCATGAACAAAAGCGGGTGTACCTTCAAAGCTTTGCACTAGGTTTGGTTGTAGGGCATCGCGTAATAACGCCATCATCGCGCCAGTAACATTAAGCTGTTTTGCAAAAATAGCCTTTTCATCATAGCTATATCCCACTAAAATATTATTTAATCGCTTTTGAAGATCGTCAGCATCACAGGCCAAACATAATATCGCCATCACTTCTGATGCTGCCGTTATATCAAAACCACCCTCTCGAGGTATACCCTGCAGTTTTCCGCCTAAACCTAGAACAATTTTTCTTAAACTTCTATCGTTCATGTCCATAGTTCTTCGCCAAGCTATCTGTCGTGGATCAATATTGAGTATATTGCCATGAAAAATATGGTTATCTATGGTGGCAGATAGTAGGTTATTGGCTGTGGTGACGGCATGAAAATCGCCAGTAAAATGTAAATTTATTTTGTCTGCAGGCATTATCTGACTATAACCACCACCTGTTGCGCCGCCTTTCATACCAAGGCAGGGACCCAGTGATGGCTCTCTTAATGCCATACATACTGATTTGTTTAATTGCGTAAAGGCTTGCCCTAGACCTATTGTTGTGGTGGTTTTTCCTTCACCTGATGGTGTTGGAGTGGTGGCTGAGACTAAAATTAACCGTCCTTTTTTTGTTGACTTAGCTTTTAAGGCATCAAGTGAAATTTTTGCGATGTCTTTCCCATAAGGAAGTACATGCGCTTCAGCTATATTGAGTTTTTTAGTTATATTATGGATGGGTTTAGGGGGGAATTGTTGAGCAATTTCTACATCAGAAGCCATTATAAATCCCTGTTAAGTCGTTATGTTTTTCTTTTAGTGATGATTAATTTAGCAACTAGTGACTAAGTTGCAACAAAACCATTACAAAAAATCATTTTGGAATTAATTGCCTTTGTATTGCCACCTTTCCACTTTAATTTTAAGACGTTAAACTTCATTAATCTTTTATTAATTAATTGGATAATCAATGGCAGATACTCCTACTATAGCGCAAAAAATAAAACGTATTGATAAAGTGACGTACTTCCGTGAGCAAAGTATTAAGCGTGTAGTAGAGCATGATGCCGTACTTACTGAACAGCCCTTGCAAATTAATTTGCTTTGGTACAAGGAAGATTTGAGCACTGTGTCGAAAGTGTTTGCTATAACAATGCGCTCTGTCGGTGATGATAGCCTATTAATACTTGGGTTGTTATTTAGTGAGGGGGTAATAAAGCGAGTGAATGATATTGTGAGTATTTTTGCCGACAATAGTACGGAATCACAACCGGGGAATAGTTGGCAAGTACAGTTAATAGAAGGTATTGAACCTAACCTAACTTCAATTGAACGCTTTCAAACAACTTATTCTAGTTGCGGTTTGTGTGGCGCAACCTCGTTAAAAGCACTAGAGTTAAAAGCCCCTGCTAATTTGCTTCAGTTCACGAAGGGATTGAAATTTAATATTGATTTTATTTATAAGCTTGCAAAAAAAATGTGCGTGCAGCAGCAATTGTTTAGTTTAACTGGTGGTGCCCATAGCGCGGCTTTATTTAATCAAACGGCACAATTGTTGACAATTCATGAAGATATTGGTCGACATAATGCTGTGGATAAGCTCATTGGTCATGGTTTACGCGAAGATACACTTCCTGCAAATAACCAATTGCTTGTTATGTTGGTTAGTGGCCGAGTTAGTTTTGAAATAGTACAAAAAGCTGTGATGGCAGGTATTAGCATTTTAGTTTCTGTTGGGGCTCCCTCAGATCTTGCTATTAAAGCAGCACAACGATTTGAATTAACTTTGATAGGTTTTCTCAAGGAAAATTCTTTTAATTTATACCATGGTGATTGGCGAATAAAAGCCTAAACTTACAAGAACAATAGCTCTTATATACCGATAATGTAGTTGGCGCAAAAACTAAAAACTAAAAACTAAAAAAGAACAAAGACAAGAGAGTAATTATGTCGAAAAATTTATCACAACTTGCCCGTAGAAAAGGCCTTGATAATACTTTATTTCAACGGCTAGTTGTTATGCCTCATGAACAAAATTCAACTCATCAAGTACAACAAAGACAAGCCTTAGCAAAAGAGTTTTTAGTTGGTGACGCTGTTGTGCATGGCACAGCCAGTTTTTATGACTTTATCGGTGATGGAAGTCAGCATAATGGCAATAAAAAAGCTTATGTTTGTAATGGCTCATCGTGCTTATGTGCTCAAACACAAGAGGCTATAAAAACCAAACTTTCAGAGCAATATGGCGATAACAATGTCGGTCATGTTACTTGTTTAGGGCGCTGTGCTGAAAATTCTGCATTTCAAATAGACCAGCACAATTTTTCTGGCACAGATATAGATAATTTAGCTGCTATTGTTGAGGATGTTAATCTCCCAACAAATGAAGAACATCAGGTACATTCTGCCTTAACAACCCCCATACTTACTGCTGAAGTATCCAATATTAAACAATACTATCAATTATTTAATACTTTATCTAAGCAAACTACCATCACAGGCAAACAACAACTTTTAACCCTGCTGACAGAGTCAGGCCTGCGAGGTCGTGGTGGTGCTGGTTTTCCCACTGGCGTTAAATGGCAATCTTGTTTAGCTGAACAAGGAGATGAAAAATATATCGTTTGTAACGCTGATGAGGGCGATGCAGGCGCTTTTTCTGATCGTTATTTATTAGAAAACAACCCTCATGCAGTGCTTTTTGGCATGTTGATGGCGGGTTTTCTAACCGGTGCTCAAACCGGAATTTTATATATTCGTGGCGAATATCCCGCAGCGATAAAACAAGTAACAAAAGCTATTAGTGAATTTGAACAATTATCACTCAATATCGACTTTGCTTTTAAAGTGTTTAAAGGTGCAGGTGCTTACATTTGTGGTGAAGAAACGGCTTTGCTCCGTTCAATTGAAGGACAACGACCTGTCGTTTCAGTCAGGCCTCCTTTTCCAACCCAAAGTGGCTTATTTGGCTGTCCAACCGTGGTGAATAATGTAGAAACTTTCGCCTCCATTCATTTCATTTTTTCAAACTTAGAAGATGAAAAACTAAACGGTATCACCTTATATAAAAGTTTAGGTAATGGTAAATCAACTGGCAGTAAATTATTATCACTTGATAGTGCTTTTAATAAGCCAGGTATTATTGAAGTTGCTATGGGAACACCGTTGGTTGAGGTTATTGAGCTTGCAGGAGGTTTTGCAAAGGCTATTAAAGCCCTGCATATTGGTGGTCCACTAGGTGGTGTTGTGCCATTAAGTGAGATAAATAAACTCACTGTTGATTTTGAATCTTTTGCAGAGCATGGTTTTTTACTTGGTCATGCCAGTATTATTGGTATACCCGAGTCTATGGCGATGATTGACTATATTGCTCACTTGTTTGAGTTCACGGCACTTGAGTCTTGCGGCAAGTGTTATCCTTGCCAAATTGGCTCAGTACGTGGCCAAGAAATGTTTGAACAAGCGATTGCTGGTGAACAATTAGTAGACCATGCTCTGCTTTTAGATTTACTTGAAACAATGCAGTTAGGTTCTTTATGTGCGTTAGGTGGTGGTGTGCCTTTACCGATCACGAATATCTTGCAGTATTTTGTTGATGAAATATCGCCTTACTTTCATGTTAACAATAATAATCAAGCAGGAGAGTTATCGTGAAACAACAAAATGCTGCATTTTTAAATGGTGTCGCTTATTCGATTAATGAAGGAGAAACCATTTTAACCTTTAGCCGTCGCGTGAATGAGGCTAACAATATACCTACTTTATGTGATGACTCACGTCTAACCCCTTATGGCAGTTGCCGTATTTGTAGTGTAGATGTCGCTTTAACTGCTGATGGTCCAAGCAAAGTGATGGCCTCTTGTCACACACCAATAACTGATGGTATGCATATTCAAACTCATTCACAGCGTATCGAGAAATTACGAAAAAATATTGTTGAATTGGTACTTTCTGACTTGCCAGAACCAATACTTAAAAAAAGCATAACCAACCCGGTAAGTGAATTTGAACAAGTCGTACAAACAAGTGGTGTTACTCAAATTCGCTTTAATGCACCTCGAAAGTCTTTTGCTATAAGCGAAATGGTAGAATCGAAAAATAGTGTTGATGACTCACATCAATATATGCGCTCAGATTTATCATTATGTATTGATTGTAACCGCTGTGTACGTGCTTGTGATGAAATACAAGGTGAGCAAGTATTAAGTGTTTCTGGACGAGGTTTTGAAGCTAAAATTATTAAAGGCCAAGATGTTAGCTTTAAAGAGTCTGATTGTGTTTCTTGTGGTGCCTGTGCGCAAACTTGTCCCACAGGTGCTATTAGTGATGTTTTCAGACAAAATATCACTGAGTTCAACCACAATAATATTGATACAGTACGTACGGTTTGCTCTTATTGTGGCGTTGGTTGTAATCTAGAGGTCTCAGTTAAAGACAATAAAGTTTTGTCGATACAAGCACCTAAAGATGCTGAGGTGAATAGCGGTCATACTTGTTTGAAGGGTAGATATGCATGGCGATTTTATGAACATGATGATCGACTAGACTCTCCGATGATAAAAGTGAATGGCACACTGCAAAAAGTCAGTTGGCAAGCAGCACTTAAATATATTGCTCAGCGTTTAACGACCATTAAAGCCGAGCATGGTAGCGATGCTATAGCAGCCATTTCATCAGCTCGTTGTACTAATGAAGAAAATTATCTGTTACAAAAAATGATGCGGGTTGTCATTGGTACTAACAATATCGATTGCTGTGCGCGTGTTTGTCACTCACCAACCGCTTATGGTATGCAACAAAGTTTTGGTACGGGTGCGGCAACTAACTCAATTGACGACTTGCAACACACCGATATCATATTACTTATTGGTGCAAACCCTACTGCCGCTCACCCGGTTACCGGCGCGAAAATCAAACAAAAAGTCATGAAGGGAACTCCGCTTATTGTACTTGACCCAGTGAAAACTGAGCTTGCGCGGTTCGCTAATTGGCATATTCAATTGCGCCCGGGTACTAATGTGGCGGTACTCAATATGATGGCTTATTTCATTATTGACGCCGGTCTTGTTGATCAACATTTTATTAAAACACGTACAGAAGCATATCACTGTTATGCTCAGGCAATACAAGCACTTAATATTGAACAGCTTGCTGTCATAGCCGGTGTAGATATAAATACGGTAAAACAAGCGGCTATAGCCTATGCAACAGCAAAAAAAGCCATGAGTTTTCATGGGCTTGGTGTTACTGAACACAGCCAAGGTAGTCGTGCTATTATGTGTATTGCTGATTTAGTGATGCTAACGGGGAATATAGGTAGTGCAGGCATGGGTATGAACCCATTAAGAGGGCAGAATAATGTTCAAGGTGCGGCAGACATGGGCTGTCAACCACATCAAGGCGCGGGTTATTTTGCCGTCGATGAAACACAAAACATCAATATTTATCAAAAACATTATCAAATAACTGAAAACTCTTTAGTGAACCTTGAACACTGGCCTACTCAGCCGGGGTATAAAATTCCTGATATGTTTAATGCTGCCCTTAGTGGTGATTTAAAAGCATTATGGATATTAGGCGAAGATGTTGTGCAAACAGATCCAAATCAGCAACATGTGGTTGCCAGTCTAGCTAATTTAGAGTTACTTGTCGTTCAAGAAATCTTTTTATCAGAAACAGCGAAAATGGCCGACGTGGTGTTACCCGGAACAAGCTTTTTAGAAAAAAGTGGTACTTTCACCAATGGCGAGCGACGAGTACAAAAAGTTAATGCTGCAGTACCTGCTAGGCAAGGTTGTAAAACCGATGGTGATATTATTGTTGAGATGATGAACACCCTAGGATACCCACAACCGAAATATTCTCCTGAATTTTTATTAAAAGAAATTGCACAAGTAGTACCATTTTTTGCCGGAATTACTTGGCAAAACCTCGGCATGAATGGCCTACAGTGGCCCGTTATACAAGATGGTGTTGATACTAAAATTTTGCATAAAGACACTTTTAAACGAGGATTAGGGAAGTTTCACTTCTTTGAGTTTGAGGAGAGTCGTGAAGTACTAAACAACAGCGAAAAGTTCCCGTTTATTCTAACGACTAGCCGTAATTTAGAACATTATAATGCCGGTACTATGACGCGCAGATCTGGCAATGAAAAAATAGTCAATAAAGATGTACTATTAATAAACCATCATGATGCATTGGAAAAAAACATTGATAACAACGCTAAAGTTCGATTGTTTTCAGCTCGTGGTGAAATCATCTTAACTGCTCAAGTAAGCGATAGTATAAATCGCGGTGTTCTGTTTACTACATTTCATTTTCCAGAGCTTATGATCAACCGAGTAACAGGCGACGTGACTGATAAGCACACAAAATGTCCTGAATATAAAGTTGTTGCCGTTGGTCTTGAATTAGCCTAGAAACAAAAATGTTGTAGTGGAATAAATTATTAGCAATTGATGATACCTCGCGTGATGATTACCGTTTTAATAATATATAGAGGTAATTCGTGCGCTATTCTTATACGCCATATTAAAAAAAATTATAAGTAATTTTTATCAATAACTTCATGGCTTATTATGACTAATCAGGTAGAATTGTTAGCCTCTCATTTTTATTACCTCAACGTTTCTTTATGCGTATTATTCACACATCAGATTGGCACTTAGGCCAATATTTTTATGGTAAAAGCCGGGCTGATGAACATCAAAAATTTCTGCATTGGTTAATCATTCAAGCGCAAACGCATAATGTTGATGCCATCATTGTGGCGGGTGATATTTTTGATACCGCAACACCGCCAAGTTATGCGCGTAAGATGTATTTTAATTTCATCAGTGAACTACAAGCACTTGATTGCCAGCTTATTATTTTAGCGGGAAACCATGACTCGGCAAGTATGTTAGCCGAGTCTAAATCACTGCTTAGCTCGCTTTCGACCCATGTGGTTGCCAATGTTACCGATGTTAGCATTGCAAGTAACTTGTCTGATCAAGTTTTTACTTTACATGCTAGAGAAGGTAATGCTGTTGCGGTAATTTGTGCTGTCCCTTATATTCGACCACGTGATGTGATCACAAGCAAAGAAGGTCAGTCTGCGGGCGATAAATCCAAAAGCCTTCAACAAGCCATCAATCATCATTATCAATATTTATATCAATATGCTAAAAAGTTAGTTAAAAAAAGCGGTCTTAATTTACCTATTATAGCGACCGGACACCTCACTGCCATAGGGGCGAGTGTTTCAGATTCAGTGAGAGAAATATACATAGGCACACTTGAGGCTTTATCAAGTAATAACTTTCCACCGGCAGACTATATTGCTTTAGGTCATATTCATCGTGCACAAAGAGTCGGAAAAACTGAACATATCAGATATTCAGGTTCGCCTATTCCGTTGAGCTTTGATGAAGCTAAACAAGTAAAACGTGTGCTAATGGTCGCTTTTAAAGACAGTGAACTTGATACTATCACTGATCTGAATGTGCCATGCTTTCAACCTTTAGCTATGGTAAAAACATCGATAGAAAACCTAGTCAGTGATATTGATGCATTAGTTAGCGAACAACAAGAAAAAGGGCAATTATCAGATTCTACACTTAACAAATTATGGTTAGATATTGAACTGTTAGATTCAGACCAATTAAGTGACTTACAATCAAAAATAATTACCTTAGTTAAAGACTTTCCCGTAGAGGTTTTGCGGGTAAGGCGTGAAAAACAGCTAAAAAATTATGTAAACAGGCAACAGGTTGAGTGCAGCACATTAAACGAGCTTACGTTAGATGAAGTCTTTCTATCACGACTAAATCAAGAAGGTTGGTTAGCAAAAGCAACAAGTGATCAACAACAAAAGGCTGAAATAGAACAACGTAAAAATAAATTACATACTTTGTTTAAAGCGATTGTGGCACAAACACAAGAACAAGAAATGAAGGAGCATAATTGATGAAAATTTTAAAACTTCGTTTTGAAAACATTAACGCTCTTAAAAATGCTTGGCAATTAGACTTTACGCAATCGCCTTTTGAGCATAATGCACTTTTTGCTATTACAGGCGCGACAGGCGCGGGCAAAACCACTATTTTAGATGCTATATGTTTAGCGCTTTATCATGAAACACCTAGAAGTAAAGTGTCAGCTAGTCAAAATCAATTAATGACACGTTATACGGCACATTGTTTAGCAGAAGTTGAATTTGACGTAAAAGGGCAGTGCTACCGCGCTTTTTGGAGTCAAAAGCGCGCTCGAAATAAGGTTGATGGTAATTTACTTGCACCGGTTGCTCAATTGTCCAAGCTAGATAATACAGGCTGTGATGGTTTTATCATTGCTGAAAAGCTAAAAGATGTTAAAGAAAAGATTGCCGAGATTACCGGTTTAAATTTTTCTCGCTTTAGAAAATCTATGCTGTTATCACAAGGTGAGTTTGCTGCGTTTTTAAATGCTAAGCCTGATGAAAGAGCACAATTATTAGAGCAACTAACCGGTACTGAGGTTTATGGGGATATATCCACTGAAGTTTTTGAAAATCATAAACAGGCAGAACAATCATTAAAACATGCTCAAAGTAGGGCCGAAGATATCAGTTTATTAACTGAGCAGGAGTTACTAACATTAGAGCAACAACAAGCTGAAATAGCGCAGCAAAGTGAGCAGTTATACCTTGAGCAAAATAGCTTATCAGCGCAAAAGACAACATTACTAGTAGAGCAAGAGCATCAACAGTTATTAATACAGCTTGAGCAATTACATCAACAAATAACACTGGCCGATACAGCCGTTAATACCAGCCAAAAAGCCTATGATGTGATATTAATCGAGCAAGAAACGCAGCAAAGAAAATTTTCACAGCTAGAAAACCAGCTGATTGAAATAATATTGCCGTTAGATAATGATATTGTCAATTTGAATACACAATATGCTGAAACGGTTAAACAGCTTGAAAAACAACAGCAACACGTTCAGTTTACTGATGAAAAACAACAGCAAAGTGAATTTGAAAAAAACAAACTGAACACACAACTTGATGAGGTAAATCGTTATATTCGCGAGCATCAGGTCGTTGCTTGTGTGAAAGATAAGTTGCCGCTATGGCAAAGCCAAGTAACTCAATCAGATCAAATAAAAGCTAGCCTTATTAAACAAGAGCAGCAAATAGTGGCAACTAAACAATATATACAGCAGCTTGTCACAGAGCAAAAGCAGCTACAAAGTGTGATTGAGCAAAATATGCACCAATTACAAAGTCATCATAGCCAAATTGACAATACACAGCAGCAACAGCGAAAGTTATTTAATGATAACCAATTATTATTAAGCCCTTTTAACCTGATATCTGACAATCTTAGTTCAACTACGTTAAATGCAGAGTTAAATAATTTAGTTGTGCTACAAAATACCTATGGACAATTACAACAACTATCTTCTCGCAATGTTGTCTTAGAGCAAGAGCGAGCAAAGCTTGTAACCGCTAAAATGGATACACAACATTTACTTGAAAATATAGAAGAACAGCTTGTCGAGTTGCGCCAGCAGTTTTCAATACTAAAACAGCAAAAAATCGATGTAGAAGCACTTATTAGTCAGCAGCAAACTATTATGGCGCTAAGCCAACATAGAGCAAATTTACAACCGGATAAACCATGCCCTTTATGTGGTTCACTTGAACACCCGGCGATTGAAAGTTATCAATCTATCAATCTAGATGAGCACCAGACGCGTTTACAGCAAGTAAACCAAAGGTTAGAGCAGCTAGAATCAAAGGGGAAAGCTTTAGCGAAACAAGAAGGTGAGTTTTACTCACAGCTAACAATAGGTAAAAAACGTGTCGACGTTATTGAAGCCGAACAAGTAGAGTTATTGACAAGTTTTACCAAGATAGCCGTAGATAAATTATCACATATAACCTTATCAGATAGTGAAAGTATCAGTCAGTTAAACGAAGAAAATATGTCAAAACTTGAAGCGTTTAGGCTATTTAACCATAACTTTTTTGAATTAGAGCAGCAGGTTTCATTGCTAAATCAAACCATAGAGCAAGTACAATCCGCTGTAACACAAACAGTCCATCAAGAGGCTTTAATACAAGAAAAAATCAATCATCAACAACATCACTATAATGAACAAAATTTTGCTGTTGAACACCTAAATTCTGACTTGAAAAAGATAGAAGACTCGTTAACTTCACAGTTAAAATCAAGCGAGATTCACAATTGCTTAACACCACAAAAAAGCAATGAACTTGAGCGGGGATTTGATGTTTGCTTAGCGCAATTACAACACCAAATAAACCTATTCGAGCAAGCACAAACTCAGTTGAAAACGCTCACTTTAACAGCTCATACATTTGAGCAAAGTTATGTTGTAACTATGGAACAATATAACCAAGCTCAAGAGAAGTTAGTTCAATTACAGCAACAAAAATCGACAATCTATAAGCTGTTACAGGATAAGAGTAAGTTACGTGTAACCAAGTTTGAGCAGTTAGGGTGTATTGATTCTGCAGATCAATCCGTTGATTTAATGAGGAAAAATATTGATGTTCAGCGTCTTGCTGTTAAAGGTAGGCTTGAGGAGGCTCAAAAGTTACTTCAGCAAAACCTTTCTACATTACAGCGGTTGTCAGGGCAAGAGGTGAATGCCAAATTGCAGCTTGAACATATAACGAAAACTAAAATAACTGCTGAAAAAACATTATTAGCGGCATTAGACAAAAAACAAGAATTTAACAAAGAATATGGCAAAGAAAACACTCGCAATAATAGCATTAATTTGAACGTGGAAGCGGTTGAAAATGAGCTGATAAGCTTAACTGAAAAACTAAAACAATTACAATTAACCTTAGGGCAAACTCAGCAAAAACTCAGTTATGATCTACAAAATAAAAACAAGCAAAAAACGCTATTAACACAAATAATAAATGAACAAACTGCGCTAGAGGAGCTTGCTTATTTAAATAGTTTAATCGGTTCAGCTGATGGAGCAAAATTTCGAAAATTTGCACAAGGTTTAACGTTAAATCATTTAGTCTATCTTGCTAATGTTCAACTTAATAAGCTAGATGGCCGTTATCAATTGCAATGCCAACAAGGAGAAAGCTTGTCATTAGAAGTACTTGATACATGGCAGGGCGATAGTGTACGTAATACCCAAACATTATCGGGTGGCGAAAGTTTCTTGGTGAGCTTAGCGCTTGCCTTAGCGTTATCCGATTTGGTGAGTAACAAAACGAGTATTGATTCACTCTTTTTAGATGAAGGTTTTGGTACCTTAGATAACGATACATTAGAAGTTGCCTTAAATGCTTTAGATAGTTTAAATGCTAGTGGAAAAATGATTGGTATCATAAGTCATGTAGAAGCGTTAAAAGAGCGCATTGCGGTTCAGGTTAAAGTAAAAAAGCAAAGTGGTCTTGGGATAAGTGTTTTAGATAAACACTTCGCAATTTAAGTGTTATTTGTTATTTTTATTAAAGAAACAGGAGTGTTTTAGTGGAAATTTGGATTTACTTCACCTTGCTCGCTGCAACAATGCAAGCGGTGAGAACGGCAGGGCAAAAGCAACTTTCTAACCAGTTAAACGCCATGGCAACGACCTCGGTGCGTTATGTCTTTGCCTTACCATTTGCGTGGCTTTATTTACGTTGGCTCCTTGAGTTTCGTAGTGTTGAATTGCCGGCATTAAATAACGACTTTCTTTTTTATGCACTTATTGCCTGTGTTACGCAAATTATTGGCACGGCTTGTTTAGTAATAGCCTTTCGTTTTAAAAATTTCGCTGTAGCCACCAGTTTAGCAAAAACTGAAGCGATTCAAGTCGCTATTGTTGGTGCATTGTTCTTTGCTGCCCCCTTAAGTATTATGGGCTGGTTTAGTGTTGTTGTTGGCGTAATTGGGGTTTTCTTTGTGTCTAAAGTTAAGTTTAGTTTTCGTCTAGCTTTTGCTGGCTCAGATGCAATTGCTGGTTTGTCTTTTGGACTTGCCGCAGGTTTAGGTTTGGCGATAACAACCTTATTGATCCGTGAGTCTAGTTTGTCTCTTAATACTGACTTAATAGTGAGTGCAGCGATTACCTTAGTCTTTATGATCTCAGTACAGTCCTTGATTTCATTGGTTTACGTCTACTTAGAAGATAAACAGCAACTGTTATTAATGTGTCAACATTGGCGCTTATGCCTCTTTGTCGGCGTCACGAGTCTGATAGGTTCAATTGGATGGTTTACTGGAGCAAGTTTTCAAACAGCTGCCTATGTTAAAGCGCTAGGTCAGGTGGAATTTTTTATTACACTGGCGTTAACTTATCGTCTATTTAAGGAGAAAATTTCACCGATAGAGTATATAGGGATGTTTTTGATTATATTCAGTGTGGTTATTTTGCTTTTATGGGCCTAGTTAGACTAAACTTGCCGCATAATCGTTTTGGTACATAGTACTGAGATATATTTTAGTTAAAGAATGAGAATTAAATGCAAATAGCTGATAAAACTGTTGTCCAATTTCATTATGTATTAAAAGATGATGCAGGCAAAGAAATTGAATCTTCACATGGTTCAGAACCTCTTGCCTACTTACATGGTGCTAACAATACTTTGCTTGGATTAGAAAAAGCATTAACCGATAAAGAAGCGGGTGAGAAATTCAGTGTAACCTTGCAGCCGGAAGAGGCTTACGGTGAGCGGCAAGAAAATATGATACAACGTGTACCGGCTAAACACTTACAAGGTTTACCGAGCAAAAATGCTAAATGGAAAGCGGGAATGGTTGCTGTTGTTCAAACTGAACAAGGTCAGCGTCAAGTGACCGTGATTAAAACAGGTAAATTTATGGTGACCGTTGATATTAATCCACCATTAGCAGGTAAGATTATTACTTTTGATATTAACGTGGTTGATGTGCGAGCCGCAACAGAAGAAGAAATTCAGCACGGGCATGCCCATGGAGTAGGCGGTCATCAACATTAGTTGTTGTTTTATAAGTTGTTGTGCTCGTAAGTGTACACCCTAGGTTTTTTCTGCTGATTCGACTTTGCATTTAACAAGTCTGGTATAAGAAGTAAACTTTTGAACACTAGAAAAGCGATTAATATCACCAATCTCATAAATAATTTTTAGAGCGAGAATATGACCAATACCGTTAATGGTTTGCAAAATATTTAGATGAACGGGGTTATGCTGTTTCGCCATTTGTTCAATGTAATGCTCTAAAGGTTTAAGCTCTTTTTGAGAGCTTGCTTCAGGTTTTTCTTTACAAAATATGTTTCTTAGGCATTAAATGTTGGTGGTAGAATTTTTGGTAGAGCAATCATCTATTAGTCATGCCAAATCAATTATATAAACGACCGTTTTGGTGGCTTTGTTACTTATGATGACAAAGTCACTCGGTATATAGTCCGGCAAGCTCACCTGGTAATTACACTAGTCTATATAAGCAATATGTTAGCGTAGCGCATCAAACACTCTAAGCACTTGTGTTTGATGCACAGCTAAATTATCGCTTGATATTGCGAACTTGGAAGCAGCGGAGAATTACATGCCGCTTTTACTTTTTAATCCAACCACCTGAAGCTAACTTAATTAACTGGCCAGAGCGAGTTTTTGCTATGGCTTTTTCACCGGCTAACGCGGTAACTTGTTTCATGGTTAATTTATTTTTACGGGCAATATTAAGGTATAGCTCTTTACGTTTTTGATTAACGCTTAGCACTAAACTTTTCACCTCTGGGCTCGAAACCACCAAACCTAAATAACCATTGGACATTTCTCCTACTAAGCCTTGTTGTTTTGCTTGTTCAAGTGATATTGCCCATGCAGAAAAAGTGATGCTTAAAGCAGCCACGGTTAAACTGAATTTTTTCATTAACTTATACATAGTTGCTCCTTAAAAAATATCGCTGTTTTCACTGAAAATACTATCAAGTTCTTGGTCAACTTGTACGCGTATTTCATGATCAATTTTCAAATTTAAATTTATAGTAATGGGCTCTTTAGCACTCACTTCTACTTTATGTGTACAGGCTGAAACGAGTATAGTCGCAATGGTTGTTGCGAGTAACTTATTCATAGATACTCCTTATTTCTTTTGTAAACTGTCAATGAGGTTTTGCTCTATTTGGCTAGTTATATTTAATGACTCTAATAATCCCATGAGATCATAGTTAAGGTTTAGGTTTAGGTTTACATCATTATCGATATCAGGGTTCCTCCCTTTGATTCTTGTATCGAACAACATATAGCCACTATCATCCATAGACACGTCAGAAGTTAGTAGATGATAATGTAAGTTTTGCATGGCATCAAAGGCAAGTTTTAGTTGTGGATCATTAACCTTTAATTGTTCTACTGTTGGGTTATCTGCAATTTTGATAATACCCTTGCTGATGTTATGCAACTCACCCTTGATAATAGTGAATTTTTTGCCATCAAAACTTATTGGTAAATCACCTGAGATATTGCCTGTCACTATAATGCCTTGTTTGGGATCCAATTCGAGTAGTTTTGTTAAGTCTATACTCGTTAACTGAACATAAACTGAATGATTAATAGAAAGTGGCCACTGGCTTTTATTAATGGTTATCTTACCGCCAAGAAATTTCGCATTAAAATCTGTAGTTGTCAGAGTAAAATGTTGTCCTGTTAGATTGATATTGGTTTTTCCAGACAGTTCTGATAGAGGTGGAGCCGTGTCAACTTTAGCGATAGTGAAATGATTAAATTTTTTATCATCTTCATTGGTTGTAACAGTGCTAATTTCACCCTTAGTTAGTAGTAGCTTTTGTGTCCAATTAACCTCTTGAATCCAAGTGTTATCTATTTCTCCTGTCAAACCCTGAACAGTTAGTGTTAGTGTGGATGCATTATTAAGCCAATTCACGGTGTCAGTTAACTGCCCTTTTAGTGTATAGCTTATGGTGCCATCTATCAGGGCCATCTTTACGGGTAAATTTAGATTTAATGTCAGTAAGTCCGTTAAAGCTAAGTTATCAGCAAATAATGTAAAATACGGCCTTTGGCTATTACCGTTTATTTTAATATTAGCTATAGGCTGTTTGTCAGCGGTAATGTCAGCGGTTATATTGATGTTTTGTTGTTTGCCAGCAATATTTGCGGTTAATTCGACTTGCTCGAGCATTGCCATATTATTAGCGTTAAGTTTTAAAGCTTGGCTTTTATGTTGTAAATCAAATTCTGCCAAACCGTTATCATCAAAAATCAATTCCCCTTGCCAGTGTGTAATAAGCGCTTTGCTAGCTAGTTGATTGTAGGTTTCTTTGGCTGTTGTTACCTTTATTTTTGATAATTCAATTTGGGTGTGTGAAGGAGATAATATTACCTGCCAACTACCGCTAAGCTGCTTAATAGTCCCTGCGCTAGTTATGATGACAGGTTCTTTCGTCAAACTTTCTATTTGCTCAAGAGCAAGTTTCGTAGCAACAAGGTAGTTAATCTTATGTAAAACAAAGGAAAATCCATCTTTATCTTGGTAAGATAAATCAGCATTTGACAAGGTCAATTGAAGTGGTTTTGCTTGATTTTTTGATGTAACTTTAAAATTTGAAAGCTGAATTTTCTGCTCAATTAAATCTATTGCTATCTTAGCATTTGGTTTTATCGTTAAGCCATGGGTTGGGTTAGCTTCAATTACCTTGATAAGTTGATCTGAACTATTTTTCTTAGTTAAATACTCTACCAAAGCTTGATGATTATAGCCTAAGTTTATTGTGCTTTGCTCCTCAATAGTAATTAATGCTTGAGTTGGAAATGCTTGTATACCATTTAGCTCAGTTTTCCATGAAAGCATACCACTAAGCGTTAAAACACCACCTTTTGTCATCGCTGCAGTGCCGTTCACTACAAAGTTTTCTAGCCGAGTATTAGCGGTTAACTCGTTGCTATTCCATGATAAATCTGAGGTTAATTGGCCTTCTATTGTTGTATTAGTCCCTAGTTTATCTGGTAGCGACAAATGGTGTAAAGCTAAGAAGGATTGTATCTGAGCAACATCAGCATTAAGCTGTGCACTATAATCCCCTCCTTTTTTAGAAAACAGTGTAGTTAACATAGTTACTTGCTCACTATTTTTTAATGCAAGTTCAAGTGATGTTTTATTAGTGATAACTTGACCATAAAAAACTGTTTTTTGAGCAGCACTTTGCTTAGAACTAGTGTGATGGTAAGGGTTGTATATGATATTTTTTACTGTAATAGGAATGGGCAGAATAAATTGTTCTGCTTGAGCAAGGTAGTGCTTAAAAGTTTTTTCAGGTAAAAGAGGTTGTTTAGCTCGGTAGTGCGCAACTAACGATGTTTTAGCTTTAATAGCCATAGCCCTAATTTTAACTTGCTCCAGTTTATAGGCTGAGGATAATGTTAGATGGATGTCATTAATTTCAATATTAACGTGTGGATTGTCAATACACGCCTTGGTTATAATGATATTTAGTGATGAGGTTAAGGTAAAATCAACACAGGTCAGTTTGGCCTGATACTCGGTTAGATAATCATCAAGACCATAGGAAAATATGTAGAGACGCGCAGAATAAGTTAAGCTTATTAAAAGTACTGTGAAAAATAAGAAAACTAAGATTGGTTTTATAAAGCGCACTTAAGTCCCTTTAAGATAATGTTTATGTTAAGCAAAGTTTAGCGCTTTTTTGTTATTGCTTCTTGGTATTTGCCCCTTTTTTTGAAAAAAAATATTTCAAAATAGGCTCTGAGAAACGTGTAGCGGTTTCGTGTGTATTTTATGATCGTCTTGTTGACAAACTTATCTTAAACTTCATCAACCCTGTCGCTAAGGCTACACCGGTTAAAATGAATCCACAGCCAATTAGCATGCTTATCGATATGACTTCATCTAATAATATACTGCCCCAAAAAAGTCCAAAAGCAGGGATTAGGTAAGTGACAGATATTGCTTTTATTGGGCCTAGGTTTGCGATTAAGTGAAAAAACATAATATAAGCAACACCCGTACAAAGCAATCCTAGTAACACCACCGAAATAATTGCGGTGTTGTTCGGCATTTGTGTTGGTAGAAAAAAAGCACTTAGTGGTAATAAAACAATAGTCGCAGACAGTTGGCTACCCGTAGCTAATAGTGTTGAGCTGATGCCTGTTAAATATTTTTTAGTGTAATTAGCACTGAGCCCGTAACATAAAGAGGCGAACAGTGCTGCTGAGGTTGGTAATAATAAATTTTGTTGATCAAAATTGAACTTGTCTAACATTAATAAATAAACTCCAACAAAGCCAATTATCAAGCCAAATGTTGCTATGACTGTCAGTTTCTCTTTAAACCAAAAGTAGGCGACAATAGCGCCAAACATTGGCGTTGTAGCATTTAGTACCGCTGTTAACCCGCCAGATAACGTTAAAGTGGCGTAGGCAAAAAGTACAAAGGGAATTGCAGTATTAAAGATACCGACAATAAATATTTTCGTTTTATAGCCCTTTAATCTTAAGTGTTTTTTAGTAAAAAATACTAAGGGTAATAAAAGTAAGCTGGCGATTAATGTACGAAGCGCTATGAGTAGAACTGGACCAAACTCAGGGCTAGCAATGCGCATAAAAATAAAGGATCCTCCCCAAAGTGATGCTAACAAAAATAACTCAATGATATATTTGGGGGTCATAATTACTCGCTTTGTACTAAGGGAGGTTCGCTTGTTATTACGCTAACCAGTACGTTGTTTAACGTTTGCATTTGCCACTGAATATTTAGGTGATACAAGCGCATACCATAAATTTTGTTATCTGCTTTTCCTTGTCGGTAAGCCGGGCGAGGATCTTGCATTAATACTTGCTCAATGAGTAATGCCAACTCAGGTATTTGTTTACAGAATTTGGTTAATGCTAATTGGGCTTGACTAGTGAATGACACGTTAATTTTGGCTTCAGGTTGGCTATTGGCAAAACCAGCCTTAGTATCGGATAGTGCATCAGAATACGCAACATAGGGTTTTATATCAATGATTGGTGTTTGATCTAGAAGATCTAAGCCTGATATATGCAAGATAACTTGTTGTGTTATTAGTTCTATAGACTCTAACTTAACTACTGACATCCCGATAGGATTGGGCCTAAAGGTTGAACGTGTTGCTAATACGCCAATTTTTTTATTGCCGCCTAAACGTGGTGGTCTAACAAAATTTTTCCAGCCTTTTTCTTGCGTACCATGAAAAACAAATAATAACCAAATATGAGAGAACTGCGCCAACCCTTTAACTAACTCTGCATTGTTAGCCTTGCCTGTTAAAATAACTTTTCCCTTAGCGGCTGTTACTAAGCCAGGTTGGCGAGGTATAGCAAATTTTTCTTTATAGGGCGACTCTATATAGCCTATAGGGTTAATGGTTAATGCCTTTTGACTCTTCATTGTTGGAGTTATTTAACCTTTTTTTTGGTTTCAACAACATATGCTTTACCATAGCATATGGTGATGGCATGGCATTGCCTAGCGTCATTAGTACGATTGTGTTTTGATAACTCTTCTGGTGTTAACTCCGCACAAGCAGTAAAAACAATGCCGTTGGCCTGCAATAAGTAAGCTTGTTGTCTGGCTTGTGTTCTAGCTATTATTTTATCAGGTGCCGCATGATGCGGCTTTTCCTGACAATCTTGACCTTCAACAGGCCCGATAAATTGATGTTTAACCGCTATATCGCGCTCATGTTTATACATCTTCACAGCAGAGGCTGAGAAGTATTGGTGAAAATTGTCTTTATCTAAATTGGTGGAAACAAAGTAAAGATTACTGCAAGCAGAAAGTGTTAGAATCAATAAAAGAGCCGTATATTTTAAAAATATCATAGTTTAACTCGGTTAAATTATCCCTGAATAAAGCATGGTTGCTTTGTGTGCCTTAATAGATTAACACCTTGTTTATAAATAAAAAAAAGAAAGGTTTCGCGTTATCGTTAACCTTTCTTTTTGTTTTATGAATATGACGATAATCGGCGTTATTTAACTCTCATACCCGCTTTAGCACCTTGTTCAGGGTTCAATATCCATAAATCTTCGCCGCCAGGACCTGCGGCTAATACCATACCTTCAGACAAACCAAAGCGCATTTTACGAGGTGCTAAATTAGCCACCATGACGGTATGTTTACCAATAAGTGCTTCAGGCTGATAAGCTGATTTGATGCCAGCAAATACTTGGCGAGTTTCTTCGCCTAGTTCATCAAGTGCTAAAGTTAACTTAAGTAACTTATCAGCTTTTTCAACATGCTCGGCATTGATAATTTTAGCAATACGCAAATCAATTTTGGCAAAATCATCAAATTGTATTTCTTCACTGATAGGATCTATGCCTAGTGGGTCGGCAAGGGCGGCACTATTATCATCTACCTTTATTTTTTTCGATTTCTTTTTGGCAGGCTTTTCTTCTTTAACTGTATTTGTTGTTAAGCTTTCTTTAGATGCTTCAGTCATCGCATTGATTTTATCCATATCAACACGTTGCAATAGGGCTTTGAACTTATTGATTTTATGATCTTTGAGTAACGTTTTGTGACCTTCCCAGATAAGTTCGTCATTTAAAAATGCCGACGTACTATCGGCCAGCACTGGTAATACTGGTTTAAGGTAAATCATTAAGGTGCGGAACATATTGATTCCTAATGAACAAATGTCTTGCACTTCTTGTTGTTTGCTTTCATTTTTAATTAACTGCCAAGGTTCTTTAACAGCAATGTATTCGTTAACCTTATCCGCCAATGCCATAATTTCACGCATTGCACGGCCAAAATCTCGACTTTCATATAAGGCTGCAATACTGTCTCCAGCATTCATTACTTCATTAGCGAGGGCTTGATCATCAATATTTGTTGATAACATGCCATCGAAGCGTTTAGTAATAAAACTTGCACAACGTGAGGCAATATTAACCACTTTGCCTACTAAGTCAGAATTAACACGCTGAGCAAAGTCTTCTAGGTTTAAATCTAAATCATCAATACGATGGGTAAGTTTGGCTGCGTAGTAATAACGTAAATATTCCGGGTTTAAGTGGTCTAGATAAGTACGTCCCTTGATAAAAGTGCCTTTAGATTTAGACATTTTGGCACCATTTACGGTGACAAAACCATGGGCATAAACAGACGTTGGTTTTCTATAGCCCGCCCCCTCTAGCATTGCAGGCCAAAATAAACTGTGGAAGTAAATGATGTCTTTACCGATAAAGTGATAAAGTTCAGCATCAGAATTTTCGTTCCAAAAACTATCAAAATCAATAGCGCTGTTTTTATTACATAGGTTTTTAAAACTCCCCATATAGCCGATCGGTGCATCTAACCAAACATAGAAAAACTTGCCTGGTGCGTTTGGAATTTCAAAACCAAAATAAGGTGCGTCACGGCTGATGTCCCACTGCTTTAAGCCTTGGTCAAACCACTCAGCAAGTTTATTTGCCATTTCTTCTTGTAGCGCGCCACTGCGAGTCCAGTCTTTTAACATTTGTTCAAAAGCAGGTAAATCAAAGAAATAATGCTCTGAATCTTTTAAAATAGGCGTGGCACCAGAAACTACAGAACGAGGGTTTAAAACCTCTGTTGGAGAATAGGTTGCACCACAGCTATCACAACTATCGCCATTTTGATCTTCTTCTTTACATTTTGGGCAGGTACCTTTAACAAAACGATCGGGTAAGAACATTTCTTTTTCTGGATCAAAGAGTTGGGAAATAATACGTGTTTTTATATGGCCACTAGCATGTAAACGATTGTATATCTCACTGGCAAATGCTTTATTTTCATCACTGTGTGTTGAGTGATAGTTATCAAAACTGATATAAAAATCGTTAAAATCTGCCATATGTTCTTCACGCACGGCATTAATCATTTCTTCAGGTGTTATGCCTAACTCTTGCGCTTTAAGCATAATAGGTGTGCCATGGGCATCATCAGCACAAACAAAATAGGTTTCATGACCACGCATACGCTGAAAGCGTACCCAAATATCTGTTTGAATATGCTCAAGCAGGTGACCTAAGTGTATGGAACCATTAGCGTAAGGTAGTGCACAAGTGACTAATATTTTACGTTTTTGTGATGATGAATTCGAAGAAATTTCAGTTGACATAAAAAATAAATGTTTTGATGGTAATAATGGCTGCAATAGTACAGAATTTAGCGTTTATACTCAAATAATTAATGCCATGGATAGTCGGTATGTTCGGTAAAATTTTCTCAAAAAAAGCACAAAACACTGCTGATGCAAGTCTGACTGATTCTGATTTGGTACAAGTTATCACAGAATCCTTAAATAACTATCGCTCAACACTTTTCCAGCAAGGGGTAATAGCTGCATCACTTAATTTTTCTATAGAGCAGAAAAAAGCGATAGAAATTGATGTGATTATGCCTTTTCCTTGCGCGGGTGAGCTTGATATATTAGCTAATAGTTTGACACAAACATTAGCACAAAAAATCATTTTTAATGTGCAAACAAAAATTAATCATGTTAGAGCATTTTCGTTAACGGGTAGTCAAAATAAAGTCAAAAACATTATCGCTGTTGCCTCAGGAAAAGGTGGTGTGGGTAAGTCAACCACCGCGGTAAATCTTGCTTATGCCTTGATGGCTGAAGGTGCAACAGTAGGGGTGTTAGATGCGGATATTTATGGTCCTTCTATTCCGACGCTGTTAGGTTTAAAAGGACAAACCCCTAGCTCTGTTGATGGAAAATTAATGACCCCACTCAATGCACATGGTCTTAAAGCTATGTCGATAGGTTTTTTAGTCGGTGAAGAAGATGCTACGGTATGGCGAGGCCCTATGGCCAGCTCAGCCTTTAATCAGTTACTTAATGAAACGGCTTGGCCGGAATTAGATTATTTATTTATTGATATGCCCCCAGGTACTGGGGATATTCAATTAACTTTGGCACAAAAGGTACCGGTTGCTGCTGCTGTTATTGTCACGACACCACAAGATATAGCATTAGATGATGCCATAAAGGGTATTGCTATGTTTGATAAAGTCAACGTACCTGTATTGGGCGTGATTGAAAACATGAGTTATCACCAATGTGAGAGCTGTGGCCATCATAGCCACATATTTGGTCAAGCAGGTGGAGAGCAGATGTCGAAAGCAAAAAATATTGAATTACTTGGAAAATTACCCTTGAATATTCATATTCGCCAAGATGCTGATTTTGGACAATCAGATATCATTGAAAATAGCACTGGCGAAATAGCTAGTTTGTACCGTAGAATAGCGCGTAACCTTGCTGGCCAACTATTTTTTCAGCTAGACCCTCGCAGCCCTTTAACTGCCACTATTGATATTGAAAATAAGTAGAAATCAAATTATGAGATTATGTGATAAAGATATTGAATGTTACCTTAATGATGAAAAAATCATTATTACACCAAAGCCTGACAGTACAATGATTTCGGGAGTGAGTGTCGATATTCGTTTAGGTAATGAATTTCGAGTCTTTCAAGATCACACGGCACCATTTATTGACTTGAGTGGGCCCAAAGAAGAAGTTCAACAGGCGATGAATTCAGTAATGAGTGAAGAAATTTTTATCGAAGATGGCGATGCTTTTTTCTTACACCCAGGTGAGCTCGCCTTAGCTGTTACTTATGAGTCTGTGACTTTACCTGACGATATTGTTGGTTGGCTTGATGGTCGTTCATCGTTAGCTCGATTAGGATTAATGGTTCATGTAACTGCCCACCGTATTGATCCAGGTTGGTCAGGACAAATTGTTTTAGAGTTTTATAACAGTGGTAAATTGCCATTAGCCCTTCGCCCTAAAATGAAGATTGCAGCCTTAAATTTTGAAACAATGTCTTCCAGTGCAGAGCGTCCTTACAATAAAAGGCAAGATGCAAAATATAAAGATCAAAAAGGTGCAGTGGCAAGTCGTATTAGCCAAGATGATAGCTCAGCCAATTAAGCTAAGCTGTTTTTTTGACAAAATTGATGCTTTTTAAACAGTCTTCTAACGCGCTAATGAGTTTTTGTTTGTCGTGATGGTGAGGCACTTTACTGTGACTTAGATCTCGACAAATAATATCAACCTTAGTGGAAGTCGTCATTGGATCTTGGCAGATAATACTATCAATGGGCAAGCAACCTATATTTTCTTCTATCCACTCTAGTTTTTCATCAATTGATAATTGCGCCGCAGGGCTTTGTTCTGCAACAATATTATCTATAAAGACACAGTGTCCTTTTTTTTCCGCGAGGGCATTACTAATATCTCTCACTAAAAGTGGAGGAATAATGCTGGTAAGAAAACTACCTGGCCCCAAAATAATTAAATCGGCTTTGTTAATTGCTTCAATGCAAGGCGTTATAGACTTAACTAAAGGTGCTAGCATTAAGTTTTTCGGTATTATCGGCATTTCATCAACAGAGAGTTCTCCTACTCGGCAACGTCCTTGAGGATAAAACGCTATTAAATCTGTAGGGGTTTCTGACATAGGTAACACCTGTGTTTTAACACGTAACATACGTCGAACTAGCTTGATAGAGTCAAGAGGTCTTGATTGTACTTTCCCTAAACCATATAAGATAAGGTTGCCTAGATTATGCCCGCCTAACTCGTCATCACCATCAAAGCGAAAGTTAAATAATTTATTACCAACCGAATCTTTATCAACAAGCTCGGTTAAACAGTTTCTTAAATCACCCCAAGCAATGGAGCTACTTCTTTTTCTTAATTTACCCGTAGAACCGCCATTATCTGTGGTGGTGACTATACCTGTGAGTCTATCGGCCATAAAGGAGAGAGTCGATAACACTCGACCTAAGCCATGACCGCCGCCAATGGCAACAATGTTTAATTCTTTTAACTGCATTTTTAGTATTTTAATATACTCTATTACGTCATAATTAAACCTTACCTATTAATTAGCAAAAAATAAAGTAGCTTAATACGCATAGAGCTTTTTTATTAATTGTTATTGCATCACCAACATCAAAAGCTCATAATTTGTACACCACAAACAAGCACTTAGGTAAAAAACAAGCAAGTTGTAGTATTAGTAATCATTCGGTAAGGTTTTTTTATATTTTTACGCTTTTTTTTAAAATAAGTGTTGACACTTTTATGGCTGCTGCTTAGAATGCGCCTCGTTTTCAGCAAGTGTTCAAAACAAGTTGGAAACATCTTCTTCTCTTAAGTTATTAGGGGAGAGCACATTATGTAGCTATTAGGCCAGTTATTTAATGTGTTGCTTGATAAGAGCGGGGCTATAGCTCAGCTGGGAGAGCGCTTCGCTGGCAGCGAAGAGGTCTGCGGTTCGATCCCGCATAGCTCCACCAAATTAGGTTTGTTGTAAATTATCATTTAGGTGTTATTTTTCAGCAAATAGATAGTTTAATCAGTGTTACTGATTTTGTGTCCCTATCGTCTAGAGGCCTAGGACACCGCCCTTTCACGGCGGTAACAGGGGTTCGAATCCCCTTAGGGATGCCAGCTATTTTTTTTACCTTTGTATTAAAGGTAAAAATTAATAAGTTTACTTATACTTATAAAACAATAAGAAATGTTTGATTGGTGTTAGCCATTCTTAGTGTCCCTATCGTCTAGAGGCCTAGGACACCGCCCTTTCACGGCGGTAACAGGGGTTCGAATCCCCTTAGGGATGCCACTTATCTTCTTTTGTAGAGGTTAAGTGCAGATAAAAGTGAAGTAGTTATCTTATGCTGGAGTTATTATTAAATAACTGAAATAAGAGTTTAGAGTTTTAGTTTTTTAATATCTGATCTATGATTAGCTATTAATCAATTAAATCATCAGAGTGATCTGGTAGATAGTAAATCTTGCTTGCAAGTATTGTGTCCCTATCGTCTAGAGGCCTAGGACACCGCCCTTTCACGGCGGTAACAGGGGTTCGAATCCCCTTAGGGATGCCACTTTATTCTCAATAAAGTGTACAAAAGTGAAGTATAGAAAGCCCACGCAATAAATTTTTATTGCGTGGGCTTTTTTGTTGTCTAAAATAAAGTCTGACGCGAGGATTGTCGACAATAAGTTCTATATTTACTTGCAAAACAAAAATAAACCGCTATTATTGATTTTAGACAAAATATTTGTCGACAATGTGTCGTCTTGATTAAAAATCTAAAATAAGGTTGGCATTTTATGTTCCAAGCAAACCCAACAAAGCAGGCTGCGGTAACTACCACTGATAAAGTATTTGAACAAATACAACATGCCATCGTTGAAGGTAAAATTCCTTCAGGCAGTAAAATTAGTGAACCTGAACTAGCCAAACGTTATCAAATCAGTCGCTCTACGCTTCGTGAAGCATTAAATCGTTTAGAAAAGTGTCACTTAATTGAACGTAAAGCCAATATTGGCTCTAGAGTGGTCGATTGTACCATTGAAGGGTTACTTGAACTGTATATAACTCGCGAAGCTCTTGAAGGTATGGCATGTCGTCAAGCCGCTCTTAATATAAGTGACGATGAAATTAATCAAATGCAAGCTATGCTCAATACTCATGGGCAAACTCAAGAGCTAAAAGATGGTGTTGCTTATTATCAAGAGGAAGGCGACTTAGATTTTCACTATAAAGTCATTTTAGCAAGTCATAACAAGCAGTTAATTGATTTGATTTGTGGTCAACTATATCACCTAGTGAGAATGTATCGTTGCCAATTTGGTATGAATAGCCCCCGTGCGAGTAGAGCATTTGACGAGCATTCAAGGATTTTACAAGCCATTGCAGAGCGTGATGGAGAATTAGCGGAAATGTTGATGCGTCGACATATAGCCGCATCAAGAAAGAATATTGAAAATAAAATTGCACAACAAAAATTCACAGCCGTTTAAAAGAGGAAAGTCCAATGCCAGTAAAATTATCTCCTGGAGCGAAGTTTCGCCAAGCATTAGTAAACAATAAGCCATTACAAGTGGTGGGTACAATCAACGCCTATTGTGCCATGATGGCCGAGCAACTAGGACATCAGGCTATTTATTTGTCAGGTGGCGGTGTCGCCAATGCTTCTTATGGCTTACCTGATTTAGGCATGACGTCATTAAATGATGTTGTTGCAGATGTGCAACGTATCACTTCAGCGTCAAGTTTGCCGTTATTAGTTGATATTGATACGGGGTGGGGGGGGGCGTTTAATATTGCCAAAACCATCAAGGATATGGAAAAAGCCGGAGCAGCAGCGGTACATATTGAAGATCAAGTAGCGCAAAAACGTTGTGGTCATCGTCCTAATAAAGCCATTGTATCGACAGAAGAAATGGTGGATCGTATAAAAGCTGCTGTCGATGCACGTAGCGATGAAGATTTTTTTATTATGGCGCGTACCGATGCTTTTGCCCAAGAAGGCTTAGA
This sequence comes from Litorilituus sp., assembly GCA_030754235.1. Taxonomy (GTDB): domain Bacteria; phylum Pseudomonadota; class Gammaproteobacteria; order Enterobacterales; family Alteromonadaceae; genus Colwellia. The sequence goes on along the minus strand of JASMAS010000069.1, from coordinate 46,860 downwards.
AGCCGCCCTTGAACGTGCTAAAGCTTATGTTGCTGCTGGTGCTGATGGTATTTTCGCCGAAGCAGTTAAAACAGAAGCGCATTACCGTGCATTTACTCAGGCGCTTGATGTGCCAGTTTTAGCTAATATCACAGAATTTGGTCAAACAGAGCTTTGGAACAAAGCGCAGTTAGGAGCGTGGGGCTGCGCTATGGTGCTTTATCCTCTATCGGCATTTAGAGCCATGAATAAAGCAGCAGAGTCTGTTTATAAAACCTTGTTAGCCGATGGTGACCAAAAAGCTGAAATTGATAATATGCAAACTCGTATGGACTTATATGATTACCTTGGCTATCACGATTACGAGCAAAAGTTAGACTCATTGTTTGCAGAGGGTAAAAACAAATAATTTTTTTTGAAGTATAAAAATGACATTTTAGTTTCTTAGTGAAGGTTAATTTGAGAACAAACCAGCACATTAATTTGAATTTATAATAAATTAATAACATTAAAATATACAAAAATGAGAGGAAAGGATCATGGTTGATAAAAAATTAGGTGGTGCAGGATTACGTGGTCAAAGTGCTGGTGAAACATCGCTTTGTACTGTTGGTAAATCAGGTAGTGGTTTAACCTATTGCGGTTATGACGTTGCTGATTTAGCTGATAATGCAACCTTTGAAGAGGTCGCTTATTTGCTTTTTAATGGTGAACTGCCAACGGCTGATCAGCTTGCCATTTATAAAGCTGACTTATTTGCAATGCGTGATTTACCAGTCGCATTAAAAGAAGTCTTAAAACTTATTCCTAAAAATGCACATCCAATGGATGTGATGCGTACAGGTTGTTCTTTCTTAGGAAATGTTGAACCAGAAGTGGATTTTAGTGAGCAAAATAAAGCAGCGAACCGCTTACTTTCTGCTTTCCCTGCTATCATGTGTTATTGGTATAAATATTCTCATGAGGGTGTTGAAATAGAGTGTACTAGTAACGAAGTTTCACTCGCGGGTCATTTTTTACGCTTATTAAAGGGAGAAACCCCCTCTGTTCAACATGAACGAGTTATGGACGTCTCATTAATTTTATACGCTGAGCATGAGTTTAATGCCTCAACATTTACTGCGCGTGTTTGTGCCTCAACTTTATCTGATCTATTCTCTTGTATCACAGGTGCTATTGGTACTTTACGTGGGCCTTTACATGGCGGGGCCAATGAAGCAGCTATGGATATGATCCAAAAGTTCAAATCACCCGTAGATGCTAAAGAACAAATGGCAGGTATGCTAGCGCGTAAAGAAAAAATCATGGGCTTTGGCCATGCTATTTACCGTACATCAGATCCTCGCAATGTTATTATTAAAGCCTGGTCTGAAAAACTCGCTCAACAAAATGGTGATACCTCACTTTATGACATTTCTGTCGCTTGTGAGGAGTACATGTGGGATACCAAAAAACTATTCTGTAATGCAGATTTCTTCCATGCATCAACCTATAACTATATGGGGATTCCTACCAAATTATTTACCCCTATTTTTGTTTGTTCACGACTAACAGGATGGGCTGCACATGTGATGGAGCAACGTTTAAATAATCGTATTATTCGTCCAAGTGCTGATTATACAGGTAGTGAACCTCGCACTGTTACACCAATATCACAAAGATAAACAGATTATAGTCTCGACTATCGGATTGCCAACGGCCTATACGATAGACGAGACTCGATTTCATACTTGGAATTTATATGATGAATTACGATTACCGCAAACCCTTACCTGGGGCAGATATTGACTATTTTGACACGCGAACAGCGATTGAAGATATTTGTGCCGGTGCCTATGCAAAATTACCTTATACCTCACGTGTTCTCGCTGAACAGCTGGTACGACGTTGTTCGCCAGCAACCTTAACAGATTCATTAAATCAACTTATTGAGCGCAAGCAAACACTTGATTTCCCATGGTATCCTGCTCGTGTTGTCTGCCATGATATTTTAGGTCAAACGGCACTTGTAGATCTTGCTGGCTTACGTGATGCTATTGCTGAACAAGGGGGGGACCCTGCTAAAGTAAACCCTGTAGTACCCACACAGTTAATTGTTGATCATTCACTTGCTGTAGAGCATGGTGGCTTTGATAGTGCTGCTTTTGAAAAAAACCGTAAAATTGAAGATAGACGCAATGAAGACCGATTTCATTTTATCGAGTGGACAAAAACGGCGTTTAAAAATGTTGATGTAATCCCAGCGGGTAATGGCATTATGCACCAAATTAATCTTGAAAAAATGTCACCTGTGATTCAAGTGCGTAATGGCGTTGCATTCCCTGATACTTGTGTTGGTACAGACAGTCATACACCTCATGTTGACGCTTTAGGTGTTATTGCCATCGGTGTTGGTGGATTAGAAGCGGAAACTGTTATGTTAGGTAGACCTTCTATGATGCGCTTGCCTGATATTGTTGGTGTAAAGCTTATTGGCAAACGTAAAGAAGGCATCACAGCGACCGATATGGTTTTGGCTATTACAGAGTTTTTACGTAATGAAAAAGTGGTATCCAGTTATTTAGAGTTTTTTGGTGAAGGCACAAAAGAGTTAACTATAGGTGATAGAGCAACCATTTCTAATATGACGCCAGAATATGGTGCCTCTGCGGGGATGTTCTATATTGATCAACAAACCATAGATTATTTAAAATTAACCGGCCGTGATAGTGACCAAATAACCCTTGTTGAAAATTATGCTAAACATACCGGTTTATGGGCAGATGATCTAACAGAAGTAGAATACGGGCGTGTACTAGAGTTTGATTTATCAAATGTTACTCGTAATATGGCCGGTCCTTCCAATCCCCATCGCCGTTTACCTACCAGTGAGTTAACCGCTTCTGGCATAGCTAAAAGAGTACCAGAAACCCGTGATGAAATGCCAGATGGCGCTGTTATTATTGCCGCTATTACTAGTTGTACCAATACATCCAATCCGCGTAATGTCGTTGCAGCAGGGCTTGTCGCGAAACGCGCCAATGATTTGGGTTTAGTACGTAAACCTTGGGTAAAAACGTCATTTGCGCCGGGCTCAAAAGTAGCTAAATTATATTTAGAGGAAGCGGGCTTATTAGCTGAGATGGAAAAACTTGGCTTTGGTATTGTTGCCTATGCTTGTACAACCTGTAATGGTATGAGTGGTGCCTTAGACCCTAAAATTCAACAAGAAGTTATAGAACGTGACCTTTATGCAACAGCCGTTTTATCAGGAAATCGTAACTTTGATGGTCGAATTCATCCTTATGCCAAACAAGCCTTTTTAGCATCACCCCCCTTAGTCGTTGCTTATGCCATTGCTGGTACAATGCGTTTTGATATTGAAAATGATGTCCTAGGGCAAGATCAGTATGGAAAGGATATACGTTTAAAAGATATTTGGCCAAGCGATGAAGAAATTGATGCTATTGTTGATTCGTCAGTCAAGCCTGAGCAGTTTAAAAAGATTTACACCCCTATGTTTGATTTAGGTTCATTTGAGCCTGCAGAAAGTCCTTTATATGATTGGCGTGAAATGAGTACTTATATACGTCGTCCTCCCTATTGGGAAGGAGCGTTAGCGGGTGAGCGTGCTATGAAAAACCTACGACCTCTGGCTGTTTTAGGCGATAACATCACTACTGATCATTTATCACCATCTAATGCTATACAACTAAACAGTGCAGCCGGTGCCTATTTGGATAAAATGGGGTTACCCGAAGAAGATTTTAATTCATATGCGACTCACCGTGGCGATCATTTAACAGCGCAAAGAGCAACTTTTGCTAACCCAAAATTGTTGAATGAAATGTGTCGCGATGCGCACGGTGAAGTTATTCAAGGCTCTTTAACTCGCATTGAGCCTGAAGGTGTTCAGTCTAGAATGTGGGAAGCTATTGAGACCTACATGAATCGTAAGCAACCGTTAATTATTGTTGCCGGTGCTGATTATGGGCAAGGTTCTTCCCGAGATTGGGCGGCTAAAGGCGTGCGTTTGGCGGGTGTTGAAGTGATTGTCGCACAAGGTTTTGAGCGTATTCATCGAACTAACCTTGTTGGTATGGGGGTATTGCCATTAGAGTTTATAAATGGCGAAACACGGTTGACTTACGCTATTGATGGTAGCGAAACCTATGATGTATTAGGCACGCCCGCTGCAGGGGGGAGGATGAGCGTATTGATGACTCGTCGCAATGGTGAGCAAGTGAAAATACTGGTTAAATGTCGTTTAGATACAGCTGAAGAAGTTTCAGTGTACGCAGCGGGTGGCGTTCTGCAAAAATTTGCCAATGATTTTCTTGAATCAAGCGTTTAACTTATTATTTCAGTAGATAGCGACGTTGGCAGTGCTTACTTGGTACATCAAGTAAGCACTTTTGCTTTGCTCTTTAATTAAATGCTTTTGTTCTGGCTATATGTAATTGATTTTTTGTAAATGTAACGGAGATTGTGATGTTTTATTCACCTCAAGTAAAAATTCCTGCGACCTATATACGTGGCGGCACGTCAAAAGGGGTGTTTTTTAATTTAATGGATTTACCTGAACCTGCCCAAGTGCCTGGTGAAGCCAGAGATAACTTATTACTTCGTGTTATTGGTAGCCCTGATCCATATGGAAAACAAACTGATGGTATGGGCGGAGCAACATCAAGTACGAGTAAAACTGTTATTTTAGCTAAATCAGAACAAGCAGCACATGACGTAGATTATTTATTTGGACAGGTTGCTATTGATAAAGCTTTCGTTGATTGGAGTGGTAATTGTGGCAACCTAACCGCGGCAGTAGGATCTTTTGCTATTAATGCAGGTTTAGTTGATGCTAGGCGTATACCTGAAAATGGCGTTTGTACTGTACGTATTTGGCAAAAGAATATCAGTAAAACTATTATTGCCCATGTACCCATTACTAATGGACAGGTACAAGAAACCGGTGGTTTTGAGCTCGATGGTGTAACCTTTCCAGCAGCAGAGGTACCTGTTGAGTTTGTTGCTCCGGTTGACCCTAGCGAAGCTATGTTTCCAACTGGAAATATTGTTGATGATCTCGATGTGCCTGGTATAGGCTGTTTTAGCGCAACTATGATTAATGCGGGTATTCCGACAATATTTTTAAATGCTGCTGATATTGGGTATCTCGGCACAGAGTTACAAGAAGCGATTAACACGGATGATACAGCTTTAAAACGCTTTGAAACTATTCGTGCATATGGTGCGATAAAAATGGGCTTGATCAGTGATATTAGTGAAGCACAAGCAAGACAGCATACACCTAAAGTGGCTTTTGTTGCACCAGCCCAAGATTATGTTACCTCCAGTGATAAACAAGTTGGTGCAGATGAGATTGATTTACATGTTCGAGCGTTGTCAATGGGCAAGTTGCATCATGCCATGATGGGGACTGCAGCTGTTGCCATAGGCACCGCTGCTGCAATCCCTGGTACTTTAGTTAATTTAGCTTCAGGTGGCGGTGAAAAAGACTCCGTTATTTTTGGTCACCCTTCAGGCACATTAAAGGTTGGAGCATCTGCTGAACAAGTCGAAGGAAAGTGGACCGTTAATAAAGTAGGAATGAGCCGAAGCGCCCGTGTACTAATGGAAGGTTGGGTTTGCATTCCTGCAGATTGTTTTTAGTGTAGCTATATAGCTTAAAATCGAGTTTTTTAGACAATATTATTAAATTTCACTTTGCCTCAAAGGCTTAAAGGTTTATAAAAGAGTTTGTTAACAAGCTAATTTACTCACGACCACCCTATAAGGAATTTTATTTTGACGCGCTTTTTTTATCTATTTTTAATCAGTTTTTCGCTGATAAGTTGCTCATTCAAGGTATTTGCAACCCATTTAATTGTTGCTGATAATTTAATTATTGTTGAAGTGAATGAAAAAGTCGTAAAACATGGCTTTATTGGGAATAAGTCATCATTTAGATTCTCGCAAGGTAAACATGCGATTGTAGTTAAATATAAAGATGTTTTTGAAGACGTTGATCTTGGACAAGAGCGAGTTATTGAGTCACAAGCATTTGTCGTCAAGTTTACGGTGACCAATCAGCAACAATTAAGGCTTAACACAAGAAATATTCAAAATTTAAAACAAGCAGAAAAATTTTCTAAATCACCACAGTTGTCGTTAGTTGATGAAAATAATAAAGTTCAGGTTGTTTCTCTGGCTAAAGTCTCAGATTATAAACTTGCGAAACAAGTTAATCAGGCGGTCACTTCTTTAGTAGAAAGTAAAAAAAATCCTCAACACATGATAGCCGATTTACCCGAAGTTCATCGACATCAAGCCAAGCAAAATCATCAAGTATCAACAAGTGACCCATTCGCGGTGAATTCACTAGCTATGTTGCAGTATTGGTGGAATAAATCATCACTTGAACAAAAGAGACAATTTAAAGCTCAGATAAATAATTCGACTCAATAGCCTTATTCTGTATTTGATATAGTGATTTAGTAGCTTCGGTTAAGGTAAGTATTATCAAGGCTATTTGCTTAGTACGATGATTTTCTTCGTTGATATAGTTTGCACAAATAGTCGAAATGTTAACATGCTCTTATGGTTGAGCTGTGCATTGCTTTTTATTGAGTATCAAGCCAACTGATTTGATGGTTTTTCGATGTTTGATTACAAATATTAATTATATTTCATTAGGTAATAAACGCTATGTTCAATTAAGCGTTTATTACTCATTCATGTCAGCCTCAAGTAACAAAATAAGACGTAACTGCCATTGTTTTAGTTAAATTTACAATTGCGCCGTTAGTTTTTATAAAAACTAACGGATTAAAGCTTTAACTATATGTGTTTTCAGGGTATGTTATGCGTTTTTACACCCACATCATTTGGAATTTATACTTGGTTAATAAAACTGAATTTTATCAAGAGTTGTTAGCACAAACACATGCTTTACTTCATGGTGAAACAGATCTTATCGCCAATATGGCAAATATCAGCGCATTACTTTTTGAGGCATTAGAGCAAGTAAACTGGGTTGGCTTTTATCGTGTTATTGAAAATGAATTAATATTAGGTCCATTTCAAGGGAAAGTTGCTTGTATACGTATTCCTATCGGAAAAGGTGTTTGTGGTACAGCCGTTTTAGCAGCAAATACACAATGTGTTACTGATGTTCATCAATTTGAAGGTCATATTGCCTGTGACGCAACAACAAATTCAGAAATTGTTATCCCCGTTATTGTTAACAGTGTTATAGTTGCGGTATTAGACTTAGATAGCACCCGTTTTGATCGTTTTGACCAAGAAGATCAAGATGGATTAGAAGCGATTGTTGAAGTGTTGAGCAATACCATAGGTTAGCAGTGATTTATAAAGAGTAATTAGATGAAAGAATTTGTTGTCATTCACGACTACCTAGTGAGTGAAGCTGTGGTCGGCGATTGGGAAGGCCAAGAAGAGATTGTCGCTGAGAAGGTTAATGAGATTTATCACACCTTATATGACTTAGCAGAAGAAGATATTGAAACTGAAGTTTTGGAGCAATTATTAGCCTTGGTTTGGGATGCTTGGATAGGGCAAGAAGCGCTAGCCGATTTAGAAAGTGAAGATATTTATGATTGGTGTCGTCACATTTTAGATAACAGAGAGCAGCATCTGCAAGAGCAAGACTAGTAATTTTTAATTTATTTTAACCTTATTATACCTAGTGGGTTACTTTATTACCCAATTGGTATCAAACTAAAAAATTGTAAAAGACATATTTATGGAAACTGAAATAAAACGTATAAGCACTAAAGATATTATCACTTATTTGACTGGAAAATTCCCCGAATGTTTTTCGGTTAAAGGTAAAGTTAAACCATTGAAAATTGGTATATTCCAAGATTTAGCTGAAAAGCTTAGTGATGATGAAACGGTGAGTAAAACTCGTTTACGCCAAGCATTAAGACACTATACTAGTAGTTGGCGATATCTCAAAGCAATCAAACTTGGTGTTTCTCGTGTCGATATTGATGGTAATGCCGTTGCTGAAATTGATGAAGAGCAGGCAAGTTATGCCAGTAAAACATTGAAAGAAAGCCAAGAAAAATTTGGTAACAAAAAAGAACAAAACAAAAACAAAAATACAAACCAAGCTAAAGGTGAAGCTCTTAAAGGCACTAGCAAAGACAAAAGTGACCCCGCTAAGTTTAAATCGGTTAAAACAACTAAACGTAAACCTGCTAAAAAGGATACTCCACCATTAAAACCTGTAGAATCAACTACAATTAGTGTAGGTAGTCAAGTTAAAGTTCAACTAGGTAATTCACCGATGAACGCAACCATTACTGAAATTGCAGGCAATGACATCAGTGTACAACTAGATTCAGGCATGGTTATTAAAACTCAAATGCAAAATATCTTTATCTAGTGAGCCTTACATCTACCGAAATAGATAAATTTGACTGATATGAATTATCAAGTAAAACCTGGAGTAACTTGCATGCAAAAATTTTCTCGTCTCACCATTGCTGTATCAGTAAGCCTCTCATTAATTGGCTTTAATGCTTTTGCGCACAAAGACGTTAAAGATTTACCAACCTTAGCGCCTGAAATTCAGCATACAACAGCCACTAAAAGGATTACAGCTAGGTTTAAGCGTGAACACTATAAGAAAATAAAAATAAGTGAAGCGTTGTCACAAGAGGTTTTTGATCGGTTTATCAAGCAACTTGATTACTCTCGAAATGTTTTTTTAGCTAAAGATATCGAGGGTTTTTCCAAGCATGGTATCGATTTTGATGTCGTTTTTGCGAGAGGCGAATTATCACTTGCGTATGATATTTACAATTTAAATATGCAAAGGCGCTTTGAGCGATATCAATATGCATTAAGTTTACTGGACAGTGAGCAGAATTCTGAAGTCAATTCACCTTTCGATTTTTCTAAAGACGAAAATTATTTCTACGACAGAGAAGATGCCCCATGGCCTTCCTCAGAAGCAGAGTTGAATGAGTTATGGCGCCTAAAAGTTAAATCCGATGCCTTGAACTTAACTTTAGCGGGAAAAAAATGGCCTAAAGTGAAAGAGGTGCTCACTAAGCGTTATCAGTATGCTATTAAACGTTTAAAACAAGGTGAAAGCGAAGATGTTTTTCAACTGGTGATGAACAGTTTTGCGCGAATTGTTGAGCCTCATACCTCTTATTTATCTCCAAGAAACGCCGAACGTTTTAAAATGGATATGAATTTATCTCTTGAAGGTATTGGTGCTGTGCTTCGTGCAGAAGAGGATTACACGGTTATTCAAAGTGTTGTAACCGGTGGTCCTGCAGATAAATCTAACCAGTTAAAGGCTAAAGATCGTATCGTTGGTGTTGCCCAAGATGATAAAGATTTTGAAGATGTTATCGGTTGGCGCTTGGATGATGTTGTGGAAAAAATTAAAGGGCCTAAAGGCACTACGGTAAGATTGCAAGTCTTGTCAGGTGAATCCGATGATGCCGCTAATATCAAAGTCGTCACCATTGTTAGGGATAAAATTAAATTAGAAGACAGAGCTGCTAAATCTGAAGTATATATTGAGGGGGTAGGCAGCATAGATAGTGCTGAGCAACAACTTGATAGTACCGCTAAAAAGTTAGGGGTTATTACCATTCCTAGTTTTTATAACAATTTATCACGTGATGTAAAAAAAGAGATAGATAAATTAAAAGAGCAAGGCGTTCAGGGGATTATTGTAGACTTACGTGGTAATGGTGGGGGCTCCTTACCAGAAGCAACCTTATTAACTGGGCTATTTATCGATAAAGGACCTGTTGTTCAAATTAGAAATAGTGCTGATCGCATTGATGTTCATCGTGATAGAGATGGCATCAGCTACTATGATGGTCCTTTAACGGTAATGGTTGACAGGTATAGTGCATCAGCTTCAGAAATATTTGCAGCGGCTATTCAGGACTATGGACGCGGCGTAATCATTGGTGAACATACTTTTGGTAAAGGTACTGTTCAACAGCATCGCGGTCTTGGCCGTGTTTATGATTTATATGATAACCCATTAGGGAGTATTCAATTTACTATTGCTAAATTCTATCGTATCAACGGTGGTAGCACTCAACATAAAGGTGTTCTTCCTGATATTACTTTTCCGACCGCTATAGACCCAGCAGATTGGGGGGAAAGTAAAGAAGAAAATGCATTACCTTGGGATCATATACTTCAAGCACAATATAACAAATTAAATAACCTAAATAGCGATGTTGATTATTTAACCTCGCTCTACCAACAGCGTATTAAAGACAATGCTGAATTTAATTACTTGTTGGCCGATATTAAGAAGTATAAAAGTGAAAAGGATAATAAGAAGATTTCTTTAAACTTGAAAACTCGTAAAGATAAGCGTGAAGCAAATAAAGCAAAACAGCTTATTAGAGCGAATGAGCGCTTAACGAAAATGGGAAAAGGGCACATTAAATCGTTAGACGATTTACCTGATGATTTAGATGAACTGGATCCATTTTTAGATGAAACGGCACGCATTACATTTGACCTTGTAAATTTAGGTAAAGTGGCAAAGAAATAGTTTTACTTTAACAAGAAAGCCGCCTTAAAAGGCGGCTTTCTTGTTTTTTGGCTTTGCTATTTATATTAGAAATATCTGAATAAATATTTAAACAAAATGCTTGAATTAAAAGGCAAAAAATAAAAATACAATAACCATAAACAGGTAATTTAATAACATGTCCACACAACATCCCAATGGAAAAATTGCAATAAATAACATTAAAGCACCCAGTATGCTTGATTCTTTTATCCCATTGATAGCTTTAGTTATCATGCTCACTGCATCGGTCTCTTTTTTTGCTGATAACTCATCTTATGGTCCCAATCAAATTGCTTTATTATTAGCTATGGGCATCGCCATTGTTATTGGGCTTAAAAATGGCTATGCATGGAAAGAAATAGAAAAAGCGATTGTGAATGGTATTTCAATATCACTTGGGGCGATATTAATTTTATTAACCGTAGGGGCATTAATTGGTACTTGGTTACTCTCGGGTACTGTACCAACAATGATTTATTATGGTTTAAAAATTATAGACCCTAGTTGGTTTTATGCGGCAAGCTGTATTGTGTGTGGTATTGTTGCGATGAGTATTGGTAGCTCTTGGACTACAGCAGCTACGGTTGGTGTTGCGTTTATTGGTATTTCAAACGGTTTTGAAATGTCTAGTGCCGTAACCGCCGGTGCGGTAATTTCAGGCGCTTATTTTGGTGATAAACTCTCTCCGCTTTCTGAAACGACTAACTTAGCGCCAGCCGTAGCAGGAAGTGAACTTTTTGAACATATACGTTATATGCTTTTTACTACATTACCATCTATTTGCATTGCCTTAGTGTTATTTTTAATTATTGGTTTTAACCACTCTACTGCTAATGTTGGCACTACCCAAAGCATCCAAACCTTAACAGCTACATTAGAGTCAACATACTACATTTCAATGTATAATTTAATTCCTCTAGCGATATTGTTGATTTTGGCTTATCGAAAAATGCCCGCCTTTCCAGCTGTTGCTATAGGTGCCATTATTGGCGCCATTTGGTCTGGTTTTTTTCAACAAGAACTCATTATGAATATGGCCAAGGAGGGTATATCAAGCTCAACTGCCTTTATCACCGTTATTTGGAGTGCCTTCTTTGACGGTATTGTGGTTAATACCGGCAATAAGGAGATTGATGAACTACTTAGTAGAGGCGGTATGTCAAGCATGTTAAATACCATTTGGTTAGTGATGTGTGCCTTAAGCTTTGGTGCTGTATTGGAGCACCTTGGTATGTTAGCAAAATTTGTAGAATTTATATTGAAAACGGCAAAATCAATTGGTAGTTTGATCTCTAGTACCATTGTGACTTGTATTGGAACTAATCTGATCACAGCAGATCAATATATGGCTATTGTTATGCCAGGCAGAATGTTCAAAGAAGAATTCCATCGCCGGGGTTTACATCCAACCGTATTAAGTAGAACACTTGAAGATTCAGGAACAATAACATCCCCGTTGATCCCGTGGAATACCTGTGGCGCTTTTATGTTTGGCGCACTGGCATTAACATCATATGATTATATTTTTTATTGCTTTTTTAATTTGATAAACCCTTTTATCGCAGTATTATATGCTTATACGGGCTTTAAGATTAATAAATTAAGTCACTAATTATATAGCGATTAAAGATCGTTTAATGCAATCAATAAAGCAAGGATATGGAATAATTCTCATGTCCTCTTTTTTATCAGGAAAAATTTATGAGTGCTCCCCGTTTTTTAGCTGATTACTGTCCAGCAAATTTTAGTATTGAAACGGTCAACTTAACCGTTCAATTACACGATACGCATACCCGAGTTACTAGCGAGTTATCTATAATTCGCCAAGGTGATCATCAAGAATCACTTGTTTTAGATGGTGAAGAACTCAATTTGCTCAGTGTTGCCATTGATGGGGTTATATTACCAAGCCATGGGTACCAAGTAAGCGGACACACATTAACCATTTCAACAAATAAAAAAATTTTCACATTAACAATCATCACCGAAGTAAACCCTAAGGAAAATACCTCCTTAGAGGGGCTATTTAAATCGGGTGATGCTTTTTGTACCCAATGTGAGGCAGAAGGATTTCGTCGTATAAGTTATTACTTAGACAGACCCGACGTGATGGCAACATTTACTACTAAGGTTATCGCTGATAAAACGTTGTATCCTTATTTATTATCTAATGGTAATAAAGTTGAGCAGGGAGATTTAGCCAATAATCAACATTACGTTACATGGCATGACCCTTTTCCTAAACCTTGTTATTTGTTTGCACTCGTGGCAGGTGACTTTGATTTAATGACAGACAATTATTTAACCGCGACAGGAAGAGAAGTAAGGCTAGAAATATTCGTTGATCAAGGTAACCTCCATAGAGCTGAACATGCCATGGTGTCATTAAAAAAATCAATGCAATGGGATGAACAGACCTTCGGGTTAGAGTATGACTTAGATATCTACATGATTGTTGCAGTCGATTTTTTCAATATGGGTGCAATGGAAAACAAAGGGTTAAATGTTTTTAATAGCAAATATGTGTTAGCAGATAACGACACCGCAACAGATACTGACTATTTTAATATTGAAGCGGTTATTGCTCACGAATATTTTCACAATTGGACAGGAAACCGAGTAACTTGTCGAGATTGGTTCCAACTAAGTCTAAAAGAGGGGTTAACCGTTTTTCGAGATCAACAGTTTAGTGCCGATATGCACTCAAGTGCGGTAACACGCATTCAGAATGTCAGGCTATTGCGTTCTCAGCAATTTGCGGAAGACTCTGGTCCAATGTCACATCCTATTAGGCCTGAAAAAGTACTCGAAATGAATAATTTTTATACCTTAACCGTCTATGAAAAAGGTGCTGAAGTTATTCGAATGTTACATACCTTACTGGGACAGTCAGGCTTTAGAGCCGGTATGGATTTATATTTTAAACGTTTTGATGGTATGGCTGTTACGTGTGATGACTTTGTTAATGCCATGAGTGATGCAACAGGTAAAGATCTCACTCAATTTAAGTTATGGTATAACCACTCAGGAACCCCCTCAATTAGGGTAACAGAAAGTTATGATGAAAAGAGTGGTATCTATCATTTAACTTTGGCACAACGACTGCCAATAACACAAACTCAACCTGCTCCCCAAGCATTGCATATACCTATTAATATTGAATTAATTAGTAAAGAGCAAGGCCAAGCAAATCAAACTCATTTGCTTGAATTAACAAAAAACACTCAAAGTTGGCAGTTTTCAGGCTGTACTAGTAAGCCAACACTGGCTTTATTGGCTGATTTTACTGCGCCAGTCAAAGTTCATTTTGCTCAAGATGATGACAGCTTATTAACCTTAGCCTCTGAAGCGGGAAATAGTTTTTGTCGTTGGGATGCAGGTCAAAAACTATTCATGTCTACCATCATCTCATTAACATTTAATGCTAATTTTGATATTCCTCAATCACTGTTAACTTGTTTAGCAAAGGTTCTTTCATCGAATAATGATGCTGCTTTTATCGCTGAGCAATTAACACTACCTAGTTTTGATGAAGCTGCAGATGCTATTTTGCAGGTAGAGCCCTTGGCATTAGTGAATGGGATAAAAACGTTAACAACATCAATAGCACAGACACTTGAGCAAAAGTTATTAGCCAGGTTCGAATCGTGCCAAGATATCCTTAGTCAAAAAAATGTGTCTGCAGCTGAATTAACAGCCAATAGAGCATTAAAAAATATTTGTTTATTTTATTTAGCAAGCTTGCCACAACATGAAGGCTTAGTAGAAGAACAGTTCAATAGCGCTGATAATATGACAGATACATTAGCGGCACTAAATTGTGGCGCTAAAAACAATCAGTCAAGTTTTTTAGCACATATGACCCAATTTGAACAGCAATGGCATGCTACACCGCTTGTTATGGATAAATGGTTTTCTCTTCGTGCCAGTGTTAATAATGATGATATTTTCAAACAATTAAGGAAATTGACTGAACATACCAGTTTTAGCCTGAAAAATCCTAATAGAGCCCGTGCTTTATTAGGCGCTTTTGCTATGACTAACCCTAAATACTTCCATTGCAAAACAGGGCAGGGCTACCAGTTTTTAGCGGATAATATTGCCAAATTAAATGCTATCAATCCACAGGTTGCATCACGGTTATTAACACCTTTAATTCAATATAAAAGTTATGATGAATCGACACAGAGTTTGATGAAGGCGGAACTAGAAAAACTTAATGCGCTGCCTAAATTGAGTAAAGACTTACAAGAAAAACTAGAGGCAGCTTTGTCGTAGCCTTATAATAATAAACTTTGCTTACTTTTATAGAGTAGGCAAAGGTGAACTGCCATCTAAAAAATAAAATGAAATATTACTTTGCTTTACACATGACCCCAGAAGAATTTTTGCCTTACTACCAAGGGAAAGTTCACACAATCCTTGTGACTAGTCATCAAGGCGAAAAGCTTCAATTTCCTGCAATGCACTTACGCCCCTATTTATATTCTGATGGAATAAACGGCAGTTTTTGTCTGCATAGTGAAAATAATAAATTTTTATCGCTCATCAAAGTAAAATAAAATTGTTAAGTTTTATTTAGTTAGAGTAATAGCTTTAAACAGTGGTCAGACCATTTTTATATGATTTTGCTTGATGTTATTCTTCTAAACAGTTGTTATTTCATTAACTTAGTGTAAATAAATTAATTTTGCTTTTTTTGGTTTTAAACGCTAGTTTTAAACAGCGGCTTATTAAAGTGTTTATATTAAATGCAAGTCATTAAAATACAGCGGCTTAACTATTGTTTTTTACGCTTGCCAGTTAAGTCAAATGATGCAATTATTGTTTAATCTACATCTGTAGAGAAATAAAAAATAATAATGATGTTAAGCCACAAGAAATAACAATAGAATAAATCATCATACGCTTAATATGACTTGAACCGCTACTGGGGAGAAAACAAATGAAAAATAACCCGCGCAGTTTCAGTAAAAAACCTATCGCACTAGGTGTTGCTGCTGCACTTTCCATGACTTTACTAACAACAAGCTTAAGCTCTCAAGCTGCAAGATGGGAGTTTGGTGATGTAGAAATAAGTTTTGACTCTACATTTAGTGTGGGTTCTAGTTGGCGTACCGAAGATCGCAACTGGGACGATAATATTGCTAAAGCTAATAATTTAAATAATGGTTTTGATTTTAGCAATTACCATGCTTTTTTAAATGCAAACCCCACTAGTGCAACTATCTGGCAAGGTGCTGGTGGTTATTCTGCTAATGGTGATAATGGTAATTTAAACTATGATGCACGCGAATCTTTTTCTCAAATATTTAAGGGTAGTCATGAATTAGATATTCGTTATGATAATATCGGGGTTTTCGTTCGTGGCATGTACTACTATGATTTTGCCATGATGGATGATAATCGCGATTGGACGAATCAAATCAGCAGTCAAGCCAATGATCCTTGTAATGACAGCGAAGCAAAAAAACAAGTTTGTACCGATATTCGCCTACTTGATGCTTATGTATATGGTGATTTTGAACTAGGTGAAATGCCTTTCTCTATCCGTTTAGGTCAGCAAGTGATTAGTTGGGGGGAGAGTACTTTAATCAGTCATGGTGTTAGTGAGATTAACCCGGTAGATATCGCACGCTTAAGGGCTCCTGGCTCTGAGTTAAAAGAAGCCTTTATTCCGTTTGGTGCTTTATGGGCATCACTAGGGGTAACTGAAAACATCAATATTGAGGCTTTCTATCAATACTCATGGGAAAAAACAGTATTACCACCACCGGGTAGTTATTTCTCAACCAATGATTTTGCCGGTGACGGTGGTAATCATAACAATGTGCAATTGGGCTTTTCTGGCAACCCAGATATTGATGTCACAACTTTAGTTCAAGGTTTAAATCAAATTGGTGACATGATGCGTACAGGGGATCCTGCTACTATGGCTGCTGCGGGCTCTGCTTATTTAGCATTTCCAACTAAAGTAACGCTCAGATCGCCAGGTGAGTCTGGTGAATGGCAACCAGAAGATGGCGGTCAATATGGCTTGCGTTTATCTTGGTATTTACCTGAATTAAATGATACTGAGCTCGGGTTTTATTATGTTAACTATCATAGTCGCCGCCCAATCTTTGCCGGTTTAACGGCTAATTTCACTGCCCCTGCAATAGGTAAGGATTTAACGTATCTTGCTGGTCATACCGCAACAGCCGAAAATATCTACGATAACCTTTCAGTATTTTCGCAAGTAAAATTACAATATCCTGAAGATATTCAAATGTATGCGTTAAGCTTTAACACCACGGTTGGTACTACTGCACTTGCCGGTGAAATTACTTATCGTCAAGACGAGCCATTACAAATTGATGATGTTGAACTGCTTTTTGCTGCTATGCCACAGCAGCTAGCCAATGCCCTCCCTGAAAGTTATGATTATTTTGAGGGGATATCACAAGTCGTTGACCCATCAACTGGACAGCCTTATAGTTCTGGTGTAACAGCGAACGGTTATATTTTATCTGACACTGTGCAAGCGCAAATGACAGTGACGCAATTGTTTGGACCAATGCTTTGGGCAAGTCAAGTCACTGGCTTAATTGAAATTGGTGGTATTAATATTAACGATATCCCTGATGAAGATGTATTACGCTTAAATGGCCCAGGTGGCGCAAGAAGTGGTAGCACTTCTGGTCTGATGCTTGGCGTACAAGGCGGTACTGAAACTAATCCATTCCCAACCGAGTTTGCGTGGGGCTATAAAGCACTGGTAAAACTTGATTATAATGATGTGTTTGCAGGAATAAATGTTTCTCCTCGTGTGGTATTCTCTCATGATGTTAAAGGTATAACCCCTGATCCATTATTCTTATTTGTAGAAGATAGAAAGTCAGTGGCACTGGGTATTACCTTTGACTATCAAAGCCGTTGGTCTGCACAAATAAACTATAATAGCTTCTTCGGTGGTGTTGGAACAACCAACAAAATGGAAGATCATGACTATGCATCTATCAGCATTAAGTATTCAATTTAACATAAGGCAAAACCATGAAAAATCATACCTTAAAAAAAGGCGCTTTATTATCCCTTGCGGTTTCTGTCGCACTTGCTTCTACTAATGTGAGTGCAAAAACATCTGCTGCTGATGCAGCAAAATTAGGTAAAGAGTTAACCCCTATGGGAGCGGTAAAAGCGGCTAATAAAGATGGCTCTATACCTGAATGGACAGGCGGTATTACTAAAGTACCCGCTGGTTATCAGCCAGGTCAACACCATGCAGACCCTTATCCCAATGATAAAATAAAATATACCATTACAGCGAAAAATGTATCTGAATACAAAGCGTTATTAACGCCAGGTCAAGTGAAGTTGTTTACAACCTATCCTGATACGTTCAAAATGGATGTCTATCCAACTAGACGTAGTGCATCTTATCCTGAATATGTTTATCAAGCAGTCAAAAGCAATTCCACTCGTGCTGAATTGGTTCAAGGTGGTAATGGTCTTAAAAATGCCTCGATTGGTATTCCTTTTCCTATACCTGCCAATGGTTTAGAAGCTATTTGGAACCATATTGTACGCTATCGTGGTGAAGCGATAACTCGCCAAGGTGGTCAAGCTGCTCCTACTGCTAGTGGTGATTATACTTATGTTGGTTTTGATGATCGTTTACTGATCCCATATGGTGTACAAGGTGTTACGCCAGCACAATTAGAAAGTACCAATATTGTGTTTAAATTTAAACAAAAAGTGACCGAGCCGGCACGTTTAGCGGGAACAGCTTTACTGGTTCATGAGACAATGGATCAAATTAAAACACCTCGTCAAGCATGGACATACAATACAGGTCAACGTCGTGTACGTCGTGCACCTAATGTTGCCTATGATGCACCTGGTAGTGCTTCAGATGGCTTAAGGCTAACTGATGACTTTGATATGTATAATGGTGCACCAAACCGTTATAACTGGACATTAAAAGGTAAACAAGAGTTATTAATTCCATATAATGATTACCGTTTACACAGTGATAAAGTAAAGTATGATGATATCATTCAACCTGGCCATATTAACCCTAACCTAGTGCGTTATGAAAAACATAGAGTTTGGGTAGTTGAAGCTAATCTTAAAGATAATACCCGTCATACTTATAAAAAACGTGTATTCTACATTGATGAGGATAGCTGGCAGATAGCTATTGCCGATATTTATGATAACCGTGATGAATTATATCGAGTGGCTGTTGCGCATGGTTTAAATTACTATGAAGTACCAACACAATGGTCAACGCTTGAAGTTTATCATGACTTCCAGTCTCGTCGCTATATTGCCATGGGCTTAGATAATGAGGCTAAAATGTATGATTTCTCGGTTAAACTAAAAGAAAAAGATTTCACACCTTCAGCACTTAGACGTGAAGGAAGAAGATAGTAATCTTTCCTTTTAAAACGGCTGACTTTGTCAGCCGTTTTTACTATCTTGATCCGTTGTTCTTTTGATAGTAAATGTTTATTTTTATATAATTTTTTTTGCAATAAGAGCTTTCAACATGCCTTTCATTTCCTCTCGTTTCTACATTTTTTTGCTTGTTAGTTTGATCACTTATTCAAGTACTGCTGCAAACCTCTCTACTCTAGTACCAGCGGTAAAAGCTCCGTTAGCGAGTAAATCTTTATTATTAGATATAACTAGCGTAGCTGATAAAAAGTTAGTTGCTGTGGGTGAGCATGGTCACATTTTATTATCTAATGATGGGCAAAATTGGCAGCAGGCTGATGTACCACTTCAAGCGACTTTGACTAGCGTTTATTTTTATAATGCCAATTTAGGGTGGGCAGTAGGGCATGATGCCACGATTTTACATACTCAAGATGCTGGAAAAACATGGCAAGTACAACAATATAAGCCAGCATTACAAAAACCACTGTTAGATGTTGTATTTACCTCGCCTTTAGCAGGTATTGCTATTGGTGCTTATGGCATGTTTTTTCGTACAATCGATGGTGGTCAAACTTGGCTAAATGAATTTCATGATGAATTTTTACAGCCAGATGATGCAGAATATTTAGCAGAATTAAAACAGGAAGACGAAAAAGCCTATTTAGACGAAGTTTCTTCGATATTGCCTCATTTTAACCGTTTAGTGCTCGATGGTAAAACGATTTTTATGGTGGGCGAAATTGGATTAATTGCTAAAAGCAACGACTTTGGCAGTCATTGGCAATCATTTGAAGACGTTTATCAAGGTTCATTTTTCGATTTAGCACATACCAAACAAGGTGATTTGTTGGTTGCTGGTCTACGTGGTCATGTTTTTAGAACTTCACACAATGGCACTATGTGGCAGGAGAAAACGACAGGAACAACAGCATTAATTAATGATATTGTGCTTACAGATGATGACAGAATTTTTATGTTGGCTAATAATGGAATATTACTTGAAAGCACCGATGATGGTTTGAACTATCATATACACACCCAAAAAGACGGCAAAGCATTAATTGCTGGAGTTTGGTTTAATGGAAAACTCATTGTTGTTTCTGATGTAGGTGTTAAAACCTTATCTTTATAATAAGTACTGATGAGAATGAAATAATTTGGATTATATAATTTTATGAAAATTACCTTAGCAAACCGTTTAGAAACTGGCCTTTTCCGTCATAAGTCGCTAGTACTTATGATTTTTGTGTTGGTCAGTGCATTTTTATTATACCAAGCAACAAACATTAAATTAGGTGCTTCTTTTACCAAAAACATCCCCTTAAATCACGCTTATATGAAAACTTATTTGAAACACCGTGCAAATTTTGGTGGTGCAAATAATATCCTAATTTCCGTATGTAACAATGATGGGGATATTTTCAATGCCAAATTCTTTGATGCATTAAAAGGTGTGCATGACCAGCTATTCTTTATACCTGGTGTTGACCGTATTCAAGTTAAATCAGTTTTCTCCCCCAGTACGCGTTTTGTCGAGGTAGTTGAAGATGGCTTTGCTGGAGGACCTGTTATTCCCGCTGACTTTCAAGCAACTGAGCAGGGTTTGGCCGTTGTTAAAAGTAATATTGAAAAGGCGGGTATCGTAGGTAGCATAGTTTCTGATGATTATAGCTGTGCAATGGTAAAAGCCTCTTTATTGGATTTTAATCCTGAAACCGGCGAAAAACTTGATACCTTAAAACTAGCTGAACAATTAGAACAACAAGTTAGAGTGAAATTTGAACAGGGAAATGTTTCTGTACATGTAATTGGTTTTGCTAAAATGGTTGGAGATGTAGCTGAAGGCGCTAAAGGTGTTGTGTTATTCTTTGCTATTGCTATTGCTATCACAGCCATAATGGTTTTCTTTTTCTGTCATTCGATTAGTTTAACGGTATTGCCAATTCTTTGTTCTTTGGTGGCGGTTATCTGGCAAATGGGAATGCTTTCTACTTTAGGTTTTGGCTTAGATCCTATGTCTATTTTAGTTCCTTTCCTTGTCTTTGCTATTGGTGTTAGCCATGGTGTTCAGATGATAAATTCTGTTGTTAAGCAGGTTAGTTTAGGGTTTAGCTCTGAGGCGGCAGCACAAACAAGTTTTAGAGCGTTATTAATTCCTGGTGGAATAGCATTACTTTCTGACACTGTGGGTTTTTTGACTTTACTATCGATTGATATTGGTATCATTAGAGAGCTTGCAATCACCGCTTCCTTAGGTGTTGCGATGATAATTTTAACTAATTTAATCTTATTACCTTTATTAGTCTCTTATTTAACGGTAACCCCAAAAGATAGAAATAATCATGCAGGTAATATTGATGATGAAAGCATGATTTGGCAGGTCATGGCTAATTTTGCCACGAAGCGACCTGCTATTATTATTTTAATGATCACCGTGATTTTGTATAGTTTAGGATTGCTTAACTCTCAACACTTAAAAATTGGAGAGCTTCATGCTGGAGCTCCAGCATTACATGAGTCATCAAGGTACAATCAAGATACCTTCTTAATTACAAATAAGTATGCCATCAGCGTTGATTATATGTCAGTTGTTATTGAAACTACGCCAGATTCATGTACTTATTATAGTACCATGAACACCATTGATCGTTTCCAATGGCGTATGGAAAATGTGCCAGGGGTTCAATCGGCAGTGAGCTTGTCTTCAATCTCTAAAATTGTCAATGCAGGATATAATGAAGGTAATCCAAACTGGCGTGTAATCCCTCGTAATCAGCAAACCTTAGTACAGTCAATTGCACGCGTCCCTTCATCAAGTGGCCTGTTAAATAGTAACTGTAGTGTTATGCCTGTTATTTTATTCTTACAAGATCATAAAGCTGAAACAATCAGCAGAGTGATTGAGGAGGTTAAGCTTGCCTCTGCTGAATTAGGTAATGAACAGCTTAAGTTTAAGCTTGCTTCAGGGCCTGTTGGTGTTATGGCTGCAACTAATGAAGCGGTAGCTGAAGCTCAACTTCCAATGATGATTTATGTTTATAGCGCAGTCATTATGCTTTGTTTAATCAGTTTTAGAAGTGTTCGCGCTACGATTGTTGTTGTTTTGCCTCTTTATGTTGTGTCTACATTAGCTCAGTGGTTGATGACAGTATTAGATATAGGGTTAACTGTTTCCACTTTACCCGTTATTGCTTTAGGGGTTGGTATTGGCGTTGATTATGGTATTTATATCTTATCAACGATGAGTAGCTTGCTTAAAGAAGGTTCAAGTGTTCATGATGCTTATTTAGCGGCATTAAAAGAGCGCGGAAGTGCTGTATTAATTACAGGTGTGACATTAGCGATTGGTGTTTCAACTTGGTTTTTCTCAGATTTGAAATTCCAAGTAGATATGGGGATATTATTAACCTTTATGTTCTTGGTTAACATGTTAGCCGCTGTAATTGTTTTACCGGCATTATCTGCCTTTTTATGGCCAAATAAATCTAAAAATTAGCACATGGCTTTGTTCTCTTAGCAAATATAAATGTCCTGCTGAAATCCTCGTTATCTTACGGGGATTTTTTTTGCTTAAAATAATTCCCACAATGATATGTTTGCCCTAGTGTCATTTAATCGCAAGTACATTCATTAATAGCCTGCTTAGCGAGAAATTAAGGTAGAGACTTGGTATAACAGCTAAAATTTATGGACTTTATTTTTATTTGTAAAAAAAAAATTAAAAAAAATTAAGCTAAAAACTGCATAGTTACGCAAAAAATAGTGAAAATAAGCTGTAGTTATGTGTCTTGGCTGCATAAAGAAAAAAACAGACTGTTTTTACTACAAAAACGTTCGTATTAAATCATAAAAAATACTCGCAATCGCTTAAATTTATTCATAAAATCTATACTATACTATAAAAGCCTTTATATCAGTTTGCATCTACAATAAGAATTGTCATTGGTATGTGGCATTTTTAAGCAACTTTTATAACTTTTACAAAAAACAAAAAACAAAAAACACAATTATTACAAATTTTAAATTTTTAGTTTGAATCTTTCGATTTTATTCTTAACTTTAAAATAAGCTAAAGGAAAACTCATGGCGTTAATAAACGGTTCCCCCTCTGTGATATTAAAAAATGTCGAACAATTAATTAAGCAAAAAGTACCTCAAGAATCTGCTGAGCTAGTTGCACAATTTGCCGATTTACTCTATAGCAATATTTCCTCTCTTGATCTTTCCAATCGAAATGATAGTGATATGTACGGAGCTACCCTAAGTTTATGGAGTTCATTAAATGAACATACCGATGATTCGCCTGTTATCCATGTTTTCAACCCCTCAGTAAGTAATAATGGTTGGAAATCAAACCACACTGTTATTGAAGTGATTGTTAAAGATATGCCGTTTTTAGTTGATTCAATTAGAATAGCGTTAAATAGGTTAGGTTTGTCACCTCATTTAATGCTTAACTCACCATTAAAATTAATTCGTGATAAAAATCAACAAATCAGCCAGTTAACCTCTGCGGTAGCTGATACCATTAAAGCGACCTCTCAAGAAACAATCTTTTTTATTGAAATTGATCGTCAATCGACAGATCAAGAGTTGAAAAAAATTAAAGATGAACTGTTAAGCGTTGTTGAAGACATTTCCTTAACTGTAAATGATTGGCAACCAATGCTTACTCAGTTAAATGTAGTTATTGATGCTGTTAAAAAGTCAAAATTACCTAAGACAAAGGCATCTAAAGAAACTACCGTTGAATTTTTAGAGTGGTTAGCCGCAAATAATTTTACTTTAATGGGCTATCGTTCATATGACTTAAAGGCGGTACAAGGGGATATTAAGCTTGAAGCAAATATGGGCTCAAGCTTAGGATTAATGAAAAACTCTAGCGGTCAAAAGAATCGCTTTATTTCAACGTTAAGTGAATCTGGTCGTGAAGTGGCTTTAGGTGATAATCATTTAATTTTAACAAAAACTAATTCTCGATCAAGAGTACACAGACCGGCCCATCTAGATTATATTGGTGTTAAGCGTTTTGATAGCAAAGGTAATGTTATCGGCGAGGAGCGTTTTATTGGTTTATTTGGTTCCGGCTATTATACCAAAAGCGCATTAAACTTACCTTTGATTAAAACTAAGGTGCATGAAGTCTGTTCAGCTTCTGGTTTTGCTAAAGGGACTCATGCATATAAAACACTGATCAATATTCTGGAAACATACCCAAGAGATGAAATACTGCAATCAAGTATTGATGAGCTGTTGCAAAATGTACTGGGAATTTTGCAAATGCAAGAGCGAGACTATTGTGGTTTGTTTGTGAGACGTGATGCATTTGATCGCTTTTATTCCTGTATGGTTTATGTACCCAGAGAAAGGTATAACACTAAGTTGCGTCTAGAAACACAACATTTGTTACAAGAAGCATTTGGCAGTGACGAAGAAGTTGAGTTCACCACTTACTTCTCAGAATCAGTTCAAGCAAGAACACATTATATTGTTAGGGTAAACTCAACAAAAGCAGATATTAACGTGAAAGAAATTGAAAAGAATTTAAATGAAGCGGCTCGTAATTGGGATGATAAACTTGTTAGTGCGTTATCATCAAATCGCGGTGAAGCCGCAGCAAAAACCTTAAGTCGTAAATACGTCAACTTTCCACAAGCATATAAAGATGCTGTATTACCTGGTTCTGCTATCGTAGATATAGAAAAACTCGAGCGAGTTAGTTTTTCAGACAATATAGAAATGCTTTTTTATCAACCTGTTGAAGAAAAATCCGACAGTCGTTTTGTCAAGTTAAAGTTATTTCATAAAGGTGATCCAATCCATTTGTCAGACGTCTTACCCATTTTAGAAAACTTCGGCCTGCGTGTTATCGGTGAAATCCCGTATGCCATTAAAAGTGTTGATGGTGAGATGTTTTGGATCCTCGACTTTTCTATGTTAATCACGGGTGATAGTGACTTTGATGTCTATAAAGTACGTACGCTATTCCAAGATGCCTTTGCAAAAGTTTGGCAGGGTGAATTGGAAGATGATGGTTTTAACCGTTTGATCCTTGGTGCGGGGCTTGAAGGAAGAAGAGTTTCTATTTTACGTGCTTATGCTAAATATGAGCGCCAAATTGGTGGGCGATTCAGTCAAAACTATATTGAGGATACTTTTGCTTCTTACCCTGCTATTGCTGAATTATTGATAACGTTATTTGTCTCACGTTTTGAGCCAAACAAAAAATCCACAGAAAGCGCAAAAGAAAAAGCACAAGCCAAGCTTTTAGACGACATTGAAACTTCTCTTGATAAGGTGGCTAACTTAGATGATGACCGTATCATTCGTCGTTTTATTGAAATGATCCTCGCTACCATACGTACCAACTACTTCCAAGTTGATAAGTTGATGGGAGATAAACCTTATATTTCTTTTAAAATAGTACCTGAACGCATTAGCGAAATGCCTCAACCCGTACCAAAATTTGAAATTTTTGTCTACTCACCACAAGTTGAAGGTGTGCATCTTCGCGGGGGTAAAGTTGCTCGTGGTGGTCTACGCTGGTCTGACAGACGTGAAGATTTCAGAACAGAAGTACTCGGTTTAGTTAAAGCACAACAAGTTAAAAATACTGTTATTGTTCCTGTGGGTGCTAAAGGTGGCTTTGTTTGTAAACAACTTCCTAATGGCTCTCGCCAAGAAGTATTTGAAGCAGGAAAAGAGTGTTACCGCACCTTTATTCGTGCTTTATTAGATATCACTGATAATATTGTTAATGGTGAAATAGTACCACCTGCTGATGTAGTAAGGCTTGATGAAGACGACGCTTACTTAGTTGTTGCAGCTGATAAAGGAACGGCTACCTTCTCGGATATTGCTAATGGTATCTCAGATGAATATAATTTCTGGTTGGGTGATGCTTTTGCCTCTGGTGGTAGTGTTGGCTATGATCATAAAGCCATGGGAATTACCGCAAAAGGTGCATGGGAGTCAGTGAAACGTCACTTTAGAGAAATGGATATTGATTGCCAAAATACTGACTTTACCTGCATAGCCGTTGGGGATATGGCCGGTGATGTTTTTGGTAATGGTATGTTGTTATCAAAACATATTTGTTTGCAGGCGGCGTTTAACCATATGCATATCTTTATTGATCCTACGCCTGACTCCGCCAAAACTTACCCTGAACGTGAGCGCTTGTTTAACTTACCAGGGTGTAGCTGGGAAGACTATAACAAAGACTTAATTTCAAAAGGTGGTGGTATTTTTAGTCGTCATGTCAAATCTATTAAATTGACGACTCAGATTAAGAAAATGATTGGCACGCAAAAGCAAAGTATGTCACCTAATGATCTCATTCAAGCTATTCTTAAAATGAAGGTTGATTTACTTTGGAATGGTGGTATTGGCACCTACGTGAAAAGTAGTCAAGAAACTCATCTGGAAGTAGGTGACAGAGCTAATGATTCATTAAGGATTAATGGTTGTGAATTACAAGCAAAAGTTGTCGGTGAAGGTGGCAATTTAGGTTTAACACAATTAGGTCGAATAGAGTTTGCTGCTAACGGTGGGCGTATCAACACGGATGCTGTCGATAATGCTGGTGGTGTTGATTGTTCAGATAATGAAGTAAATATTAAAATATTACTAAATGGTTTAGTGCAAAGTGGTGACTTAACTGTTAAACAACGTAATAAGTTACTTTACGATATGACAGATGAAGTCGCAGATATTGTTATTGAAGATTGCTATCGCCAAACTCATTCTTTATCTATCACGGCTATGCGTGGTGTGAATCAATTAAAAGAACAAGTGCGCTTTATTCATGAACTAGAGCGTGCAGGCAAACTCGATAGAGCGTTAGAGTTTATTCCTGATGATGAAGAAATTGCAGAAAGAATCGCACAAGGTAATGGTTTGACAAGACCGGAGCTTTCAGTATTACTTGCTTACAGTAAAATGGTACTCAAGGAGGATTTAGTTAATGCAGAAATAACTGATAATCCTTATTACGATCGCTTGCTAATAGGCTCTTTCCCGCAACAACTTAGAGATAAGTATCAAGCACAAATGCAGCAGCACCCGTTACGTGCAGAAATTATAGCGACCAAATTAGCCAATAAAATTGGCAATGATATGGGCTTTAATTTTGTCAATAGAATGCAAGAAGAAACCGGGGCAACTGTGGTTGAGATAGTCAATAGTTACACTATGGCTTGTGTTATTTTTGAACTGGAAGAATTCTGGCAAAAAATAGAAGTGTTAAACAATAAAATCTCCACGGCGATACAAACGGAAATGCTATTTCAGTATCGTCGTACGGTTAGAAGAGCCACACGTTGGTTCTTACGCCATCGTAATAAAACACTTAACATTGAGCAATCTATTGCTTTGTTTAAACCTACCTTTGAGATTATAGCAAAGAACCTACATGCACTGATTATTGAGGAAGAAATTGCTCAATTACAACATGTAGAAAATGGCTTAACTTCTGCAGGTGTTCCTACAGAAATCGCTGCACGAATTTCACAACTTAGTACTATTTTTTCTGCTTTGGATATAGCTGAAATTGCTGAAGAAGATGGACGTGATGTAGAGCTCGTTGCAAGCTTGTACTTTAAACTTGGTGTGCGTCTAGAGCTACATTGGTTTTTAGATCAAATTACCCGTCAGGCGGTTGGTAACCATTGGCAAGCACTTGCCAGAGCTTCATTTAGAGAAGACTTGGATTGGCAACAACGTTCGTTAACGTCTGTGGTACTTCGTTGTGATTGCGATGCTAACTCAAAAGAACTTGATAAAATGTTAGATGCGTGGGTTGAAACTAATGCGCAACCACTTGAACGTTGGCGAAATATCTTAGCAGATTTTAAAGTAGGACAAACCCATGAATTTGCTAAATTCTCTGTGGCATTGCGAGAGTTAATGCTACTTAGCCTAAATTGCCAACGTTTAATTAAGGAAGAATAACGTAATTGAATTGATATTAACCATTAAAAGCAATTTATAAACCACTAGTTACCTGTTAAAATTCTCGCCTAACTTTTTAAGTTGAGCGAGAATTTT
Organism: Litorilituus sp.; assembly: GCA_030754235.1. GTDB lineage: Bacteria > Pseudomonadota > Gammaproteobacteria > Enterobacterales > Alteromonadaceae > Colwellia. Next base: position 18,845 of record JASMAS010000069.1, on the reverse strand, counting down.
TTCTTGCGCCTAATCTTTAACCATTCAGAGGCATTATGTTCTATTCAGCCATTCGTAAAGTATTATTTCAGTTTGACGCTGAAACTATTCATGAATTAACCATAAAGGGCTTAAAAAACACAGGTACAACGCCAATAAGTTGTTTTTACAAACAAAGCGTAACTAATAAGCCCGTTAAGGTAATGGGCATTGATTTTCCAAACCCCGTTGGTTTAGCCGCAGGCCTTGATAAAAATGGTGAATGTGTCGATGCTTTTTCAGCTATGGGGTTTGGTTTTATTGAAGTTGGTACGGTAACACCTCGTCCCCAACCGGGTAATGATAAGCCAAGAATATTTAGATTACCTAAAGCCAATGCTGTTATTAACCGTATGGGTTTTAATAATAAAGGCGTTGATTATTTAGTGTCTCAAGTGCGCTCGGCCAAATTTAAAGGTGTTTTAGGTATCAATATTGGCAAAAACAAAGATACGCCAGAAGAAAATGCTAAAGATGATTATATTCACTGTATGCGCAAAGTTTATGACTTTGCTACCTATATTACCGTAAATATTTCTTCGCCAAATACTCCAGGGTTACGCTCTTTGCAATATGGTGATGCATTAAATGATTTATTATCTGCTTTAAAAGCTGAACAAACTAACTTAGCTGAACAATATGGAAAATATGTACCTATTGCAGTAAAAATTGCACCTGATTTAAACGAAGACGAAGTAAACTCCATTGCTCTGTGTTTAATTAACAATGATATAGACGGTGTTATTGCGACGAATACCACCTTATCACGTGAAGGTGTTGAAGGGTTGAAACATAGCGCAGAGCAGGGTGGTTTAAGCGGTGCTCCGGTCAAAGATAAAAGCACAACAGTCATTAAATTCTTGAGTAAAGCGCTTGAGAATAAATTACCCATTATTGGTGTGGGTGGTATCGCTTCAAGCAAAGATGCCAATGAAAAACTCGCTGCTGGCGCAAGTTTAGTACAGGTTTATACTGGCTTTATTTATCAAGGTCCGCCTTTGGTAAAAGACATAGTTAATGGTTTGTAGTCTTTCTACAGATACCAGAGTTTTAATGAAAAACGGGGAGTTACTGATGTAACTCCCCGTTTTTATTCGGCTAAAAAAGGTAAAATTAGTAACTTTCGTTATGGACACTTAACACTGCGCGACCTGATGGATCGGCGTTGTCTTTAAAACTTTCATCCCAAGCAAGTGCTTCTTGAGTACTACAAGCAACCGATTTACCACCAATTACACAATCGGCAGCTGTTGCTAATGGGTATTTCTCTTCAAATACGCAACGGTAAAAGTAAGCTTCTTTACTGTCAGGTGTATTTACTGGAAACTTATAAGCAGCACTTTCAAGTTGTTGATCGGTTACTTGCGATTCAACATAGTCTTTTAAACCATCAATCCATGAGTAGCCAACACCGTCTGAAAATTGCTCTTTTTGACGCCATAAAATTTCATTAGGTAAATACCCTTCAAAAGACTCACGCAAGATTGCTTTTTCCATTTTTCCATTGCCACACATCTTATCTTCTGGGTTAATACGCATCGCAACGTCCATAAAGTTTTTATCTAAGAAAGGTACGCGTGCTTCAATACCCCATGCAGACATCGACTTGTTGGCGCGTAAACAATCAAATTTGTGTAGACGTTCAAGTTTGCGGTTTAATTCTTCGTGAAATTCTTGTGCATTTGGCGCCTTATGGAAATACAAGTAACCACCAAAAATTTCATCAGCTCCTTCACCAGAAAGCACCATTTTTATACCCATAGCTTTTATTTTTCGAGCCATTAAGTACATAGGCGTTGAAGCACGAATAGTGGTAACATCATATGTTTCTAAGTGATATATCACTTCTTTTAGTGCATCAATCCCTTCTTGCTCAGTAAAGATCACACTATGATGAATGGTACCTATGTTATCGGCCACTGTCTGTGCTGCCTCTAGATCTGGAGAGCCGTCTAAACCACAGGCAAAAGAGTGTACTTTTGGCCACCAAGCTTCACTTAAATCATTTTCTTCAATACGTCGAGCCGCAAACTTTTGCGTTATCGCAGAAATTAGAGATGAATCTAAACCACCTGATAACAAAACACCGTAAGGGACATCTGTCATTAAGTGACTTTTTACAGACTCTTCCAAAGCTTCTCTTATTTTTGTTGTGCTAGTTGTATTGTTTTTGACTGCCGCATATTGATGCCAGTTACGCTTATAATATTTTTGTAATTCCCCAACACGGCTATCTAAAATATGTCCAGGAGGAAATTCTTCAACCGTTTTACAAATTGGCATCAATGCCTTCATTTCTGAGGAAACATAGAAGTTACCGTCAGCATCAAAACCAGTATATAGTGGAATAATACCGATGTGATCACGAGCGATTAGGTAAGAGTTATTGGTGGCATCGTAAAGAATAAAGGCAAACATACCTTGTAATTTATCAACAAAATCTACGCCATGCTCTTTGTATAGAGGTAATATGACCTCACAATCTGAAGCGGTTTGAAAATCAAAGTCTACCGTTAGCTCTTTTTCTAATGTTTTGTGGTTGTATATTTCACCATTAACAGCAAGTACGTTAGTTTTATCTTCGTTGTATAATGGCTGTGCACCATGTTCGGTATCAACGATGGCTAAGCGCTCATGCACTAAAATGGCATTATCATTGTTATATATACCGGACCAATCGGGACCACGGTGTCGTAACAGACGAGAATATTCTAAAGCTTTTGGACGAAGTGCATCAGCACTTGTTTTTATATCTAATATACCAAAGATCGAACACATTGAAGCGCTACTCCTTTAATTAATAGTAAGTCAAATTGTGGGTGTAATTAGTGCAACGACACTAATTAGCTAATGACACTTTGCCAGTTTTAATATAAAAATCAACTATAATGTAATATTTTTTAAAATTTATTAGTTATAATTAGGCATAACGCTCGTGTTAGACTGTAAAAACGCTTTGTTAAGAATTCCTTAAGAAAACAAAGCTAAGGTATGCTGTCATTGCATTAATTTCTCCTTTACTATGGAAAGTTTGTTTTGTTTCATCGTTATTTAAAAAGTTTATCTTTATCTTTGCTTTTAACATTTTGTTGTAGTGTAAGTAATACTTCGCTGGCTAATGTACAAGTGAATAGCCGCCACCAATTAGAAGAAGCACTAGAAGCGTTTCAAGGTAAGGTGATTTATCTCGATTTTTGGGCTTCTTGGTGTGTGCCATGTCGAAAATCATTCCCTTGGATGAATACCATTCAAACAAAATATGCTGCACAGGGGTTTACAGTGGTCAGTATTAATTTAGATGCTAATTATGATTTGGCTCAACAATTTTTGAAAGATAACCCCGCCGCATTCAGTGTGATTTATGATCCTACAGGAAAAATTGCTAAACACTATGCTATTCAGGGCATGCCAAGCAGTATGTTAATTGGACGAGATGGAGCAATTAAATATACCCATACAGGATTTTTCACTAAAAAAATTAATCAATATCAAACTGAAATAGAATTATTGTTAACAGGAAAATAAGATGAATTTGACTAAAAAAAGTAACATAGTATTCTTTATTTTTTGTTTATTAAGTGTTAGTGGTTGTGTACACCTTGGTGTAGAACCTTGGCAGCGGGATTTGTTAGCGAAGAAAGAAATGGCCCTCAATGCCTCACCTATAGATGCGGCACTAGATGACCACATCTATTTTTCAAAAGAAGCCTCAAGCGGTGGCAAAAGCTTTGGAGGTGGTGGGTGTGGCTGCAATTAACGAGGTCTCTAAATGTTATCGAGTAGTAGTTCAGTTATATTGTTTAGAGTACAAAGATGAAGTCGAGCACACCTAATAAAAACATTAAGGCTGCGTTAACTGTTGCCTCTGCAGCTTTACTTGGAACAAGCAATACGACTCAGGCTCAAACGGCAGAAGAAGATAGTTGGCAATTTGACAGTGCTTTTCTTTTTTATAGTGAAGCTGACAGAGTGAGTGCCGGTGAAGCTATTATTAATGCACAAAAAATGTTTGACGATGAAGAAATCTTAAATTTAAAACTGACTGTTGACACACTGACTGGTTCATCAGCTAATGGTGCAGTGGCTCAGCCAAACGTGCAAACGTTCACTAGACCCTCAGGTAATGGTCAATATATCACCAACGAAGCGGATACCCCTTTAGATGATACTTTTAAAGATACACGTGTTCAATTAAATACTCAGTGGACAAAGCCTTTAGCATCAAATTATACCTTAAGTGTTGGTGGTCACTTGTCCAAAGAATACGATTATTTATCTTTAGGGGTAAATAGTAATTTAGCGATTGATTTTGATAGGAAAAATTCAACATTCTCAACTGGTTTTAGCTATTTTTATGATACCTTCGCACCAGAAGGTGGTATTCCTAAGCCACTTGTTTCTATGTTAATTGGTGATAGTGACACCCCAAGCTGGGATGTTAACTTTGCACAAACTCGTCTAACTAATGATGAAATTAAAACGACGACTGATATTTTGTTTGGTTTTACGCAAGTTATTCATCGTAGAATGATAATGCAGCTAAATTACTCTTATTCTATGGTGGAAGGTTATCTTAGCGACCCCTTTAAAATAGTCAGTGTTGTTAATAGCAGCGGTTTAACGCAAGATAATATTTATGAGTCTCGACCTGACTCAAGAGTAAAGCAAAGCTTATATGCACAAAGCATGTATCATTTTGAATCTAATGTGCTTGATATCTCTTACCGCTACATGTGGGATGATTGGGATATTATCTCACATACTATTGATAGCCGTTTAAGAATACCATTAGGTGATATATGGGGAAAAGATAGTTTTTTACAGCCTCATTTCAGGTTTTATCAGCAGTCGGCTGCAGAGTTTTATCGACCTTTCATTCAAGAAGACAATGTCAATGGTATTGAATACCTCAGTGCTGACTATCGTATAGGCGAAATGATGGCTTATACGGTGGGGTTGAAGTTTGGTGCTGTAATTAATGGCAAGAATGAACTCTCTTTTAGGCTTGAGTATTACCGTCAAACGCCTACCGATGGTGGTTATGAGTCGATAGGGGTATTAAGTGATTTGGAACTTTATCCCACAATTGAAGCTATTATCGGGCAAGTAACCTACTCTTTCTAATAATTTTATTTATCTGTAAACACTTAGCTCAATGACCACAAAAAAATTTACTATCTCTCAATGTAAAGACAGCCATAGTATTAGCTTTAACGCTATGGCAAGCCCCTGTGAAGTTATTGTGCAATCAACAGATGCTAAGCTAGTAGGTGCTCTTGCCCAAGTTATCTGTACAGAAGTTTGGCGCATTGAAGGTAAGTATAATCGCTATGATCCAAAAAGTGTTTGCAGCATGATTAATACCAATGCAGGACAAACGGTTGCTATCGATGAAGAAACCTATCTATTACTTGATTTTGCCGAGCAATGTTATCAACTAAGTGATGGCCTATTTGATATTAGTTCAGGTTGCTTACGTAAAGTTTGGTCATTTGATGCTAGCGATAATATTCCTAACCAAGCAGACGTTAAAAAGCAACTCAAGTCAGTGGGGTGGCGCAAAATAAACCTTAATCGTCAATCTATTACTTTACAAAAAAATATGGAAATTGATTTTGGTGGTATTGGTAAAGAATATGCAGTAGATCGCACCATACGGTTAGCCAAGCAAACAACACAAAAGCCCGTGTTAGTCAATTTAGGTGGTGATATAGCGGTAACGGGCTCACGTCATAACAACACGCCTTGGCAGGTTGCCATTGAACGCCCAGATGTTGACATTGGTGATGAAAAATCTGCCGATATGATTGTATCCCTATACTCGGGTGCATTAGCGACTAGTGGTGATTCACGCCGTTATTTACTTAACGGTGGTCAACGCTATGGGCATGTACTTAATGCTAAGACGGGGTGGCCAATTACTCACGCACCTAGATCTGTTACTGTCGTTGCCCCTCAATGTATTCAAGCAGGCATTCTAGCGACAATGGCTTTACTGCAAGGCCATCAAGCAGAACAATTTTTATCCGCGCAAGATGTTAAGTTTTGGGCGAGAAGATAATCAACTTATAATAGCAATAGCTAATTGACTTGTGTTCGCTTTTATCGCATCGTAACGCTAATTTAAATTAACCTATATTTGAACATGAAAAAATTAAAACACGAAGCAGAACTCTTAAAAAAAGCATTACTTATCGGAGAAAAATACGCAGTAAATCGAGGTTATAATGCTTTTTCCGCTACTAATTCAGCTAAAGATAAAGTAGAAAGTTTATACCGCTTATTAATTAACGATAAATTAATACAACCGCTGGCCATTGACAATGAAACACAACCTAATATGAAACACAAACTTGCTCTATGGATTGCCAAGCAGTTGCCCGAAGGGCATGAACTTTTAAAATAGCTGAAGACTTTATTACAATGATTGACCCCACAGCATTAGCTGTATTTATTCCAACTTTCTTTTTTGTGTCAATTACGCCAGGCATGTGCATGACTTTGGCTTTAACACTGGGTATGTCAGTTGGTTTGCGTAAAACTATGTGGATGATGGCAGGAGAGCTGATTGGTGTTATTGTTGTTGCCATTTCAGCGGTTATTGGTGTAGCTTCTATTATGCTTAAATATCCACAGGTATTTATGGCTGTTAAGTACTTAGGTGGTGCTTACTTAGTGTATTTAGGTATTCAGATGATTAGATCGAAAGGTAAATTGTCTATCAGTGGTCAGTCTACATCAATTGTAAATAGAGTTACTCTGTTTAATCAAGGGCTAATAACGGCAATATCAAACCCGAAAGGTTGGGCTTTTATGGTTGCGTTACTGCCGCCATTTATCAATATTGAGCAAGATGTTGCGCCTCAGTTATTGATTTTACTTGTTGTTATTGTCATAACCGAATTTATATCCATGATGGCTTATGCAGCAGGAGGAAAAACCCTTAGTGTTTATCTATCTAAGGGTAATAATGTTGCCATAATGAACAGGTTTGCCGGCACAATTATGTTGGCTGTTGGCGTATGGTTAGCGTTATTTTAATTTAGCTTTTTACGCAACAAAGCACTGTACTCTTATTACGTAAAAGTTAAGCTAGTGGAACATAGCTTTTAAAATGTTCTCGACATAGCGCTTGATAACGTTCATTACCACCCACTTCTACTTGTTCACCACCTGTGGCCGCTTTACCATTTTCATCTAGACGAATAACAAAGTTTGCTTTACGACCACAATGACATATCGTTTTTAGTTCAACTAATTTATCAGCCCAAGCAAGCAAAGCAGCGCTACCACTAAAAGTTTGCCCTAAAAAGTCTGTACGTATGCCATAGGCTAAGACAGGAATTTTTAAACCATCAACAATGTCTGTTAATTGCTTTACTTGTGCTTTAGATAAAAACTGTGCTTCATCAATTAATACACAGGCAATACGGCTAGTATTGTGTGATAGTTTAACTTCAGTTAATAAATCAGTATTATTATCAAACAACTTTGCATCAGCATGAATGCCTAATCGAGAAGATACCTTACCTTTTGCATACCGATCATCAATTTTAGCAGTGTAGAGTAAGGTGTTTAGCCCACACTCATTATAGTTATAGGAAGATTGCAATAAATGCGTCGATTTACCAGCATTCATCGACGAATAATAAAAATAAAGTTGTGCCATAGTTTTTTAGTATATTATTAATAGTGAGTGCTGTTTGTTGAGTCGCTTTGAGCGTCTTCATTGTTAAGTGTTGCTAACAGATTGGTTAACAAACTGCTGGCGCCAAATCTAAAATGTGCAGGGTTTAGCCATTGGTCACCAAAAATGTTACTGGCTAAGTCTAAATACACTTTGGCATCTTGTGCGTTTCTAACACCACCAGCCGCTTTAAACCCAACTTCAGGGTTGGTGTTGTTAATTACATTAAGCATTACTTTAGCTGCTTCTGGTGTGGCATTAACATTAACTTTACCTGTAGAGGTTTTAATGAAATCTGCACCAGCGCGAATAGATGTTTCACTGGCTAACTTAATTAATTCTGCTGTTTTTAGTTCCCCACTTTCGATGATTACTTTTAATAAAACATTGTTCGGACAAACTTGTTTGCAGGCTTGTACAAGCTCTAAACCCACATTAACATTACCGGCTAATAGTGCCTTGTATGGGTATACAACATCAACCTCGTCAGCACCATAGGCTACAGCTGCTTTTGTTTCAGCAATGGCAATGGCAATATCATCGTTACCATGTGGAAAATTAGTTACGGTGGCGATTTTTATATCGGGTGTACCTTGCTCGGCTAGCGTTTTCTTGGCCAGAGGAATAAAACGAGGAAAAATGCAAATTGCTGCCGTGTTGCCAGCACTCGACTTTGCTTGTTGACATAATGAAATAATATCTTCACTACTTTCTTGATCGGTTAAACTAGTTAAGTCCATAAAACTTAACGCTTGTTGTGCAGTTTTCATTAATAAAGGTTGTGTTGAGTTAGTCATAAATTTACCAAAAAATTAAAGGGCTAAGAATACGCCGGCGATTGCCGCGCTCATTAAGTTAGCTAAGGTAGCTGCTAACATAGCTTTCATGCCAAGTTTAGCAATATCATGTCTTCTGCTAGGCGCCATAGAGCCAATGCCACCTAATAAAATGGCGATAGAAGATAAATTAGCAAAACCACATAAAGCGAAGGTAACAATAGCCTGTGTTGATACCGATAAACTGTCTTTTATTTCGACAAAGTTTACATAGGCGAAAAACTCATTGACGACTATTTTTTGTCCAATAAAACTCCCTGCGTGAAACATTTCTTCACTGGGAACACCGATCACATAAGCTATTGGTGCAAATACATAACCGAGTAACCACTCAATGGTTATACCCTCAAATCCAAGTAAGCTGGCGATACCACCAACTAAAGTGTTTAGTAATGCAATCAGGGCAATAAAGGCAAGTAACATAGCGCCAACGTTGGCTGCTAATTTTAAGCCTGATGCCGCGCCTGATGCCGCAGCATCTATAACATTACTTGGCTTTTCGCCTGAATCATCAGTAATAAGATCTTCTTGAGCAAGTTTTTCAGGTTCCATTTCAGGGACAATAATTTTTGCCATTAACAGGCCACCGGGGGCTGCCATAAAAGAGGCGGCGATAAGATATTTTAAGTCTACACCAAGGCCAGCATAACCAGCTAAAATAGAGCCTGCAACAGAGGCTAAACCGCCTACCATAATGGCAAACAGCTCAGACTGTGTCATACCTGCAATGTAGGGGCGTATAACCAATGGTGCTTCTGTTTGGCCAACAAAAATATTTGCCGTAGCTGATAAGGATTCAGGCTTCGAGGTTTTTAGTAATTTTTGTAAGCCACCACCAATAATTTTGACTACCCATTGCATAACACCTAAATAATATAAAACCGCTATTAATGATGAGAAAAAGATAATAACCGGTAGAACACGTATCGCAAAAACAAAGCCAACGCCATTTGAAAACATAGCGTCAGTACCAAGACCACCAAAGATAAAGTTGATGCCAACTTTGGCACTATCAATAACTTGTTGTACACCACCGGTAATAGATGTTAAAACATCTTTTCCAAAAGGAATGTAAAGTACGAATGCACCAAGAAAAAGTTGTAAAACAAATGCCCAAGCAACGGTTCGAAAGTTAATCGCTTGCCTATTTTTTGAAAGAAATACTGCAATGGCTAATAATATGCCTATACCCAGTAAACCGCGTAGTGCTGATAGCTCCATTGTAACCTCATGTTAGTTAATTTTTGTTCAGATTATTGTTGTTATTGAGATAACTGTCTTATTTTGGCTTTTAATACTTCAATAGCCATACGGTTTTTTCCTCCACGGGTGACAACAATATCAGCCCATGCTTTTGATGGTTCAATAAATTGATAATACATAGGACGTACAGTTGATAAATATTGCGTTGTTATAGAAACTAAACTTCGTTCGCGTTCAAGCGTATCTCTTTCAATACGTCTAATCAAGCAGATATCAAGCGGGGTATCCATATAAACTTTAATGTCAAAACGCTCTCGCAAAGTTGGGTTTGATAACAGTAATATTCCTTCAACGAGAATTATTTTTGTCGGTGCTACTTTCGTCGTTGCAGAAGTTCGAGTATGTGTTTTATAACAATAAACCGGACTATTAATCTCTTTTAGGTTAATTAAGTCCGTTAAGTGTTTCGTTAATAATTCATGCTCAAATGCTTTAGGGTGATCATAGTTTGTTTGTATACGCTCATCTAATGTTAAATGAGACTGATCTCGATAGTAGGCATCTTCTTTAATGATTGAAATACCGTCTTTGCCTAATTCAGGCAATAACTCATTATAAATAGTTTCTGCAAAAAGCGATTTCCCTGAAGCAGAAGCACCAGCAATGGCGATAACAGTGGTTTTACTCTGTTGTGTCATGAATTTGTCCGTGGATAAAAAAACAAGCAGTAAATAGAATATGTAATTTATTTATCTATATTACATGGCAAAATAATGGGTTGAAACTTGTATGAAAACGATTAAAGCAGTAAATTACCATAACCTGACTAATTGGTCATGTTTAATTTGTTTTATTTCATTACAAAAGGTCTGTAATTTTTATGGCAAGAGCAATTATTATTGTACTAGATAGCTTTGGCGTTGGTTATGCCGACGATGCTGATAAGTTTGGTGATCTTGGTGCAAACACTTTTATCAATTTGGCTCAAAAATATTTAGCAACAGAAGAAAAGGTTATTCAATTACCCCAATTAGGGGCAATGGGGCTACATGAATTAAGTAAACAATCAACGAGTGCTGATACATGGCAACAATTTGAAGCGAGTTTACAAGCGCACAATAAAAGCATAGATGATTTTTATTTTGCCCCGTCTAAAGGTGCATATGGTTATATGGCAGAGTTGAGTACCGGCAAAGACACACCTAGCGGGCACTGGGAAATGGCTGGTGTCCCCGTGCTATTTGACTGGGGTTACTTCAGTGACAAAGAAAATGCTTTCTCTGAATGTTTAAAATCAGCTATCCAAGATAAAACTGGTTTTACCGGTATTTTAGGTAACTGTCACGCTTCGGGTACAGATATTATCAATGCTTTAGGAGCAGAGCATATAAAAACAGGCTTACCTATTTGTTATACCTCTGCTGATAGTGTTTTCCAAATAGCAGCCCATGAAGAACATTTTGGTTTGGATAATTTATACCGTTGTTGTGAACAAGTACGAGAGTTACTTGATGAAGAGGATTTAAATATAGGTCGTGTGATTGCTAGGCCATTTATTGGTAATGATGCCAGTGATTTTGAACGCACAGGTAATAGACGTGATTATTCAGTGCTTCCGCCTTCAGCCACAGTACTAGACAAAGTGGTTGAATCGGGTGGGGAAGTGATCAGTGTTGGTAAAATTGCTGATATCTTTGCTCATCAAGGCATAACACAAAAAACCAAAGCAACAGGGATAGAAGCATTGGTTGATGCAACACTAGCACATATTAAAACAGCGAAAGATAACAGTATTATTTTTACTAACCTTGTTAACTTTGATCAGGATTTTGGACATCGACGTGATGCTGTGGGTTATGCTAAAGCCTTAGAATCATTTGATAGAAGATTACCTGAGCTCATTAAGCAAATGCAAGCGGATGACATGTTGTTTTTAACCGCTGATCATGGCTGCGATCCTACCTGGCCAGGTAATGATCATACAAGAGAATTTGTCCCTTTGTTAGCTTATCATCATCTGATACAATCCACGCCATTAGGAGAGAGAGCAACTTTTGCTGATTTAGGGCAAACCTTATCTGAGCTGTTCAATGTAGATTCAATGGCTTATGGCACCAGCTTTCTTGCCCAAATGAAATAAACACCTCATATACATTATTAATTTATTTTATATAACATCATCAGTCCTTGGGAGAGAACGAATGAAAATGTTTAAGCAAAGTGCACTATCTCTATGTGTACAAGCATCATTGTTGGCAACTTTTGCTGGCGTTTCATCTACTGCATTAGCCGCAGAACAAGGAGCAGAAAAAGTTGTTGGCATTGAAGTGATTGAAGTTACTGCACGAAAACGTGTTGAAAATGTACAAGAAGTGCCTGTAGCTGTTACTGCATTACAAGGTGATAATCTTGATGCGTATAGTTCAGCTGCCATGGACATTCGTTTTTTAAATGCTAAGATTCCCAGTCTTAGTGTTGAATCTTCTTTTGGTCGTACTTTTCCACGTTTTTATATGCGTGGTTTAGGTAACTCAGATTTTGACCTAAATGCTTCACAACCTGTCTCTTTAGTCGTTGATAATGTAGTACAAGAAAACCCAATATTAAAAGGTTTTCCTGCATTTGATCTGGAAAGAATCGAAGTGTTAGCCGGCCCTCAAGGTACTTTATTTGGACGTAATACTCCCGCAGGTTTGGTTAAGTTTGATTCAGTAAAACCCACTCAAGATTTAGATGGTTTTGCTTCATTATCATATGGCAGCAAGAAAACAAGCGATTTACGAGCGGCTGTTGGTTTTGGATTAACAGATAATCTCTCCACTCGTATCTCTGTACTCCGTCAAGACAGAGATAACTATATTGATAACCTCGCTCCAGGTTTTGAACAACAAGATGTCTTAGGAGGGTATACAGATCAAGCACTTCGTTTACAATTTTTATATGAAGGTGATGATTTTAATGTCTTATTTAACTATCACATGCGAGATCTTGACGGTGAACCGGTAACTTTTTATGCAAATGCATTTAAAAAGGGTAGTAATTCATTAGTTGATGATTTTAGTCGTGATACTGTTTATCATGACTCTGCATCGCGTGCTACACAGCAAGTTGAAACAGAAGGTGCCAGTTTAACATTAGAATTTGAACTAGGTGAATATACGGTAACTTCAATCACAGGTTATGAAAGTGCTGAATTATTTTCCCGTGCTGATGTAGATGGTGGGTACGGTGCATCATGGGCTGTCAATTCAGGCATCCCAATGGGGCCTTATGGTGGAACTATTTTATTTGACTCTGAAACTGCAGACGGTATTCCTGATCACCAACAATTAACACAAGAATTAAGGTTAACCAGTAATTTTGATGGTAACTTTAATTACCAAGCAGGTTTGTTTTACTTCTCTGAAGATTTAACTATCGATAGCTTTGCATACGATCCAATTTTCGGAGGTGGTTCTCAAACTGGTTATGTAGAGCAACAACAAGAAACCACAGCATGGGCTTTATTCACTTCTCTTGATTACACTTTAACAGAACAAACCTCTGTTACTGTTGGCCTACGTTATTCTGATGATGAAAAAGATTACGCTAACGAGAGAACAAAGTCGCCATTAGCATTTTTTGGCGCGCCAGATTTCGCTGCAGGTTCTGTTAAAACAAACGATAGTCATGTTAGTTGGGATGTTAGTATTTCACATAAATACACCGATGATATCAACCTCTATGCTCGTATAGCTGATACTTTTAGAGCGCCAAGCATTCAAGGGCGCTCTTTATTTGCTTTTACCGATGGAATTTCAGTAGCCGATTCAGAAACAATCATTTCTTACGAAGCGGGCATAAAATCAGATGTATTAGAGGGAATGGGCCGTGTTAATGCCTCTGTATTCTATTACACCATGGATGATCAACAGCTTACTTCAGTAGGTGGTGGAAGCAATACTGCTACGCTATTAAATGCCGATGAAACAACTGGTTATGGTTTTGAAATTGACTCCCAGTTCATTCTAAATGATGATTGGATGATCACAGCAAATGCCAGTTATAACAACACTGAAATTACAGAAAGTGTAAATACTGTACCAGTGTGTGCTGCATGTACGGTCACTAATGAAACAACCGTTATTGATGGTACTATCATTGCCTATTTTAACGGCAATAGTTTACCGAATGCACCAGAATGGATTTTTAATTTTACTGCCCGTTATGCAATAGAATTAGGTGATGGTGAATTCTATGCTTACACTGATTGGTCATACCGTGATGAAATAAGTTTCTTCTTGTTTAGCTCTGAAGAATTTACAGGAGAAGCCTTATTAGAAGGAGGCATCCGTACAGGTTATCAATGGAATGGTGATGATAAAGAGTACGAAGTTGCTTTATTTGTTAGAAATATTACCGATGAACAGCAGGCTATCGGTGGAATTAACTTCACAAATAACACAGCCATAGTGAATGAAGAACGCTTTTTTGGCGCGGAGTTTAAAGTTAACTTCTTTTAATTAAGTTTTTGTTTTATTCATAAAAAAAACCTGCATATTGCAGGTTTTTTTATGTCAATATTTTAGATGTAAATTTGTGATTACGACAAAAATACTGTTTAACTAAAGAACACTTTCTAATGTTAATTTCATCATTTCTTTAAAAGTACTCTCACGCTCGTCGGCTGTGGTTTGCTCACCTGTTTTAATGTGATCGGACACCGTTAATACCGTTAGTGCCTTTTTACCGTACTCTGCAGCAACACCGTAAAGGCCAGCAGCTTCCATTTCAACCGCTAAAATGCCATATTTTTCCATTAAGGCAAACATTTCTGGTTGTGGCGTGTAGAACAAATCAGCAGTAAATATATTTCCTACATGAACATCTTGACCAAGTTTGTCAGCGGTATTGACGACGTTATGAAGTAAAGAGAAATCAGCTGTGGCCGCAAAATCACATTGATTAAAACGTAAACGGTTTACATTAGAGTCGGTACTTGCCGACATACCGATGATGATGTCACGAATTTTAATATCATCACGAACCGCGCCACAAGAGCCGATACGTATAATGTTTTCAACATCATAGTCTTTATATAGCTCAGTGGCATAAATTGAAATTGATGGTACGCCCATACCTGAGCCCATTACAGAAACTGGCTTACCCTTATAAGTACCGGTATAGCCAAACATGTTACGTACACTGGTGACGCATTTAGCATCATCTAAAAAATTTTCAGCAATAAATTTTGCTCTTAGTGGATCGCCCGGCATTAAAACTGTTTTTGCGAAATCGCCGACATTTGCAGAAATATGAGGTGTGCTCATGAATAGCCCCTTGTGGTTATTTTTAAACTGATTCAGTAAGTTTTTAGCCTGTTCAAACAAATATTAATTGCGTTGATGCTGCTATCAAGGGTGTTTTACTGAACGTTGGATACTATATTTTATCAATATAGATAATTAATGTGTACCTTTTACGTGAATTAAATGAATTAGCTAAAAAAGCGCTCTACTATCCAATGAAAACCAATACCACCGATATAAATACCCGCAATACCAGCAATACCTGAAAGTACAGGTGGTGCAGGTAAGGGTAGCTTTAAAACGGAAAATAAAATGCCTACAAAGGCTCCGGTAGCTAATGAAATTAACACTTCTGTCATAGATTTCTCCTTATGTTGTTGACTGTTAATGGTTAGATACTATTTTGTAAAATTCTTTTTTCGCTATCAGACAAAAAGCACGCATCCAATGCATTTTGCTGTAACTTACTTATCTCAGCTTCGCTTAATGCTAAAATATTTTTAGCTAGCGTAAACTCATGTTTAATTTCTATACCTTCTACTGCAGGATCATCCGTATTTAGACATACCTTGATTCCATTATCTAGAAATGTTTTTATTGGGTGTTTTGTTAAATCCTGCACTGTACCTGTTTGAAAGTTAGATGTTAAGCAAGATTCAATTGCAATATTATTTTTAACCATATAGTCCATTAATGTTTTATCTTCAATGGTGGCTACACCATGACCAATTCTGCTTGCGCCTAATTCTTGAATAGCCTGCCATACATTTTTAGCGCCACCAGCTTCACCAGCATGAACGGTTACTTGTAAGCCAGCATTTCTTACTTGCGTAAAGTGGTCAACAAATAAGTGCCCGGGAAAATTGAACTCATCTCCAGCTAAATCAACAGCAACAAGGTGTTCTTTATGGAAAAGAAGCGCCTCTAACTCAAGTTGACATTGTTTGACACCAAAAGTACGACTAAGAATTCCAATTAAATTGATACTGATCTTAAAGGTTTTTACTCCTGATTGCACACCATCTATAACTGCAGCAACCACATCGGCAATAGGTAAGTGATGAGTCATTGCCATATAATAAGGCGAAAACCTTAATTCAGCATAATGTAGACCGGCATTAAAAGCATCCTCAACATTTTCAAAAGCGACTCGCTTAACATCATCTAAACTGCATAAAACAGCAACCCCCCAATCAAGCTTTTTTAAGAAAGCTAATAAATCAGGCTCGCTATGCTGAATTTGAACATAAGGGATAAACTGTTCAAAATTAGAGCAGGGCAAGCAGATATTATTTTGCTGGGCTAACTGCCAAATAGTTTTTGCTCGAATATTCCCATCTAAGTGACGATGTATGTCTATCAGTGGTAAATTTTTATTAATCATTGTGCTTATATCCTAAATAATGACACTTATTCCTAATTATATTGTTTTTTTATCCTTTCTACACTGGAATTAGAGTTATAACACTGATAAATTGAATTTGGGATTATTCATTTAGGCGTCTAGACGTATTAAATTTTTATAGTAATAGCATTATCCTCATACAGAGGAAGAGAAAGAGAAATATTTATGTATCAAACTGACGATGTTCGTATCAATAAAATCAAAGACTTACTACCACCAATCGCATTATTAGAACGATTTCCAGCGTCAGAAAAAGCAACTACGTCTGTTGTTGCCGGTAGAGCCGCTATTCATAATATTTTAAATAAAAAAGATGAACGCCTACTCGTTGTTATTGGCCCATGTTCAATCCATGATCCAAACGCTGCTTTAGAATATGGTCAACGTTTAGTTGAGTTACGTGAAAAATATAAAGACAATTTAGAAATTGTGATGCGCGTCTATTTTGAAAAACCACGTACTACAGTTGGGTGGAAAGGTTTGATCAATGACCCTTATATGGATAACAGCTTCAAACTTAATGAAGGCCTACGAATGGGCAGAAAGTTATTGTTAGATATCAATGAACTTGGACTACCCACCGCGGGTGAGTTTTTAGATATGATCACACCACAATATATGGCTGATTTTATGTGTTGGGGTGCTATTGGCGCAAGAACAACTGAATCTCAAGTACATAGAGAGCTTGCTTCAGGTTTGTCTTGTCCTGTTGGTTTTAAAAATGGAACTGATGGAACTATTAAAATTGCTATTGATGCTATTGGCTCTGCGGCAGCTTCTCATCATTTTTTATCGGTGACTAAATTTGGGCATGCTGCCATTGTTGAAACAACCGGTAACAATGATTGCCATATTATTTTACGTGGCGGAAAAACAACTAATTTTGATGCTGGCAGTGTTCACGAAGTCACCTCGCAACTTAAGGAGAATGGTTTAAACACAAAAATTATGATTGATTTTAGCCATGCTAATTCGAACAAAAAATTTGAAAATCAAATGCTCGTGTCAAACGATGTCAGTGAACAAATCAGTCAAGGCAATGATAATATTTTTGGTGTCATGGTTGAAAGCCACTTAGTTGAAGGTAACCAAAAGCTTATTGATGGAAAAGCGCAAGTTTATGGTCAAAGTATCACCGATGCTTGTATTGGTTGGGATGATACCGAAACATTGCTGGCGCAACTTAACGATGCTGTAAAAGTAAGAAGAAAAAGATAATTTACTGGTGTTATATATATCGATTAACTGATATCAAAGCACCTTACAAAGCCTATTTACACTTTATTATTAAAGAGTAAATAGGCTTTTTTATATACCGTAACATTGAAATTATTTTATAACCTATATTAAAAAAACAATAAAACCAACCGCTTAGGTGATTTATGCAGCTAAGCGCTACATGAGCGAATTTGTTGAAATAATTAACAAGAGAGGGGAAGCTTTTTATAAAATTAAAAAAATACGACAAAAACCTTAATAATAATAACTAATTAACTCTCTAGCCATCAGTTTTGTTGTAAACAAGCTTGTTGAAGTCGATATTTAATACTAAATTTAGAGAGTGAGCATGAAAAGTACTATTGAGGTGTTAATTATGTCGTCTCATTCAATGGATAATCTTAATCACAAGCGCCAAGATCATTCCTACACAAAAAAGGGCTACCAAACACCAACAATTGTTGAATATTATGATATTAACTATATTGTTGCGGTAGTATGTTATTTAACATTATTTGGTTGGTTTATTGCCATTGTATTTTATGGCAAACACAAATGTCCTTTCACGAGCTTTCACCTCCGTCAATCACTTGGTTTAATTATTACCGCGTCACTATTATTATTTATTCCCTTAATTGGTTGGTTAATGGCTATAGGTGTATGTATTGCGTGGCTATATGCATTTTTTTATGCGGTGCAAGGACAGCAAAAAAAGGTTTTTTTATTAGGTAACTATTATCAAGAACAGCTTGATTTTATTAAATAAGGACTTTTTTAACATTTATTAGTAAGTTTTAGCAATTATCCCTTTACAAACATTCTTACACTATTTAATATTCGCCTCGTCTTCAGGCAAGTGATTGAAAGATTACTTCTGTGACAATTGGTGAGATGGCTGAGTGGTCGAAAGCACTGGTCTTGAAAACCAGCAAGGGTTTGTAGCCCTTCTAGGGTTCAAATCCCTATCTCACCGCCATATTGATACGAATGTGGGCACCTCTAATGAGGTGCCCATTTTTCTTTTAGAGACAAATTCCGCAATTTTAAACTTCGACCCAAATACTTCTATTTTTTCTCTGTTAACCAATATTTTATCTATTATTTTCAAGAGTACTTGCTTTGAATTTTTTTGGTTCGTAGCTGATAAAACATTAATAGCCGCTTTGACAAAAGCTTCAACTTGAGGTTTC
>JASMAS010000068.1 GCA_030754235.1 Litorilituus sp. | reverse complement strand
AATTTGTACCCATTCAACGTGACCTTCCATGTGTTTTTTGTGGTTTCGCGTCAGTGTGTGCAGCGCGTTCTTGTGGGTCTAATCCTTGCTTATCATACAAGAAAATAGACAGTGAACGTATTTCGTGGAAAGTAGGGCGTTGCTTTTTTTCTAATTCGCTATATAGCCCTAGTTCATCCCTACAGTCTGAAAACGCCTTTGAAATGTCGTTAGGTCGACATTGGGTAGGGTGCGTTAAGTTTTCCGCTTGTTTAGCTCTTGCATCCTTAATGCGATGAACAATGTAAGGTGACGCTACGCGATCTTTACGAGAATCATCAATAATGTTTTTTAATTGCTGAGTGATCGGTACTTCCACTCTAGAGGCTTCTTTTTCTTTTACTTTTTGGCGATGAATACGCAACGTACCAAACACCAATAGACCATCTTGCATAATCGGCTGTTCAAACCATGTGCAATCTCTATATTTAGCGAGGCTAATTTCATTAACAGCATGAGTAGTTTGTAATGATAAGCGCATAGCAATACATAAATAATGACAGGCAGGGGTCAACATGGCTAGGTAGTTATCGTGGAACAGGCATTTAGTTCAATTTTTATTAATCCTTAAACCGAGTTGAGGTTAATTATTAACTGTTTTTAAAATGACTGCAACACTTGTGAGGTAAACTGTTTCTGTGTGATGTGCGTGTAAAACTTGCCAAAAATCAAGCTTAACCTCGTATTAGTTAAGATAGTAAGAGATTAAGTGGCGTCACTTAGCAAGAAAACAAAATTTATTTTTTTGTTAGTGAATAAATCGAGGTAACTTTCTCTATGTTAAATTTTACGGGTCATGTCCTAAATAGTCGAATCATTGACATCATTCAGCAATTAAAAATTTCAACAATTTGCTAAAAGTAATTGTACTGTTTTTTTGTACAGTTATCTTTGGCGGATTGTTTTGTGTTTTTTTGAAAGTGATACCCGTAAACATTGAAGCAGGGATATGGGCTTTGAATCGCCTGCTGCTGAATATGAAGAACTGAATTTATCTATAGAAGAGCCGTTGCTTCAACACCGATTCGCTACCTTCTTCAGAGTCATTATCTTCTGGACTTAAAAGTACGGTCGAAGCATTACAACCTTCTTTATGATGCGCTGCAAAGCACGCCATCCTTTTCATCTTTTCTGTAGTGAAACCTTTAATTTTCATCGATGAGCTGAATATACTTTCTTGACGGCCCTAGTGCAGGCGGTGCCGTAATTGCTTTTAAAAACTCTTCTAACGCCAATATTTCTTCCTTCGTCAGTAACAATGGTTTAATTAACTTCGATGTCACAGGAGAAAGAGGATCATTAGGATCTTTTTTAGGCCGGGAAACGCCCCCGTTATACAAATTTAATAACCCCCTCATATTCGAAAATAAACCATTATGCATCCATGGCTTATTATTCATAACACCACGCAAACTTGGTGTTTTAAATTTACCAACATCATTCGGGTTTTTAGTTACATTATATTGCCCGAAATCTTGATACTTTCTTTTATAATAAGTTAAACCAATATTGTGTAACTTTTGATCTGAAAAAGTAGGTCCATTATGACAATTCATACACCTAGCTTTAGTTCTAAATAGGTGCATCCCTAAAATAGCCTGGTCAGACATTTTAAGATTTTTCTTTTTCTCATCCGATTTTACATTTTTAGCCGTTGCCATAAGAAAGAGATCAAAACGGCTTAAGCGTGAAACAATTGTTCTTTGATAAGTCGCAAGTGCTTGACCTATTTTTTTGGCTGTAATATTTTCATCGCCAAAAGCAGCTTTAAAAGCTTTTTTATATTCAGGAATTTGAGACAACCTTTCCTCTAGCTCTGGTAAAGTAAAGTTCATTTCTACAGGATCTTGTAATGGCATTAATGCTTGTTGCTCTAAAGTCGCAGCTCTGCCATCCCAAAAAAAATGTTTTCCGTATCCAACATTTTCAATTGTAGGTGCATTTCTTTTCCCCTTTTGTAAATTATGACCAAAAGAAGTACGTCTTCCATCCCCCCAACCTAAATCACTATCATGGCAACTAACACAAGCAATTTGCTGGGAACGAGAAAGCCTACCATCATGAAATAATTGTTCACCTAATCGTAACTTTTCTTCAGTAAAAGAGTTCTCTTTCGGAAATGAAATTTTTTCTAACAAGCCAATCTCTTTAGCATGAATCCCCTCATCTATTTCCGCAGGCGGCCAAAACTCACTTGGCTGATCATAAAGTGCTCTCAATTTTTCAATATCTATAGCTAAAGTAGAAAAACTAACAAAAAGCAAAAATACACTTATTTTTATGCTAAATAACAGAAATGATGTTGTAACAGTATTCATAAAATAAACCAATTTTATATATTAATTACTCTAGGTATTATTAATCACCATTACCTTGAGGCGATATTTACAGGCTATTATTTTTTCTTGGTATCATAAGGAGTGCAATTAAACCGAACACACCTGTAGCAGCCACCCATAATAGATCTCCACTCATAACAGCTTGCCTTTTATGAATACGCCATATTGTTATCAAAATTAATAACAACAAATGAACCATCAATACTTGGCTAGAAAAAGCAATCAATTCTGGGTTAGCAAGTACATGCTTACTATCACTAAGTGATAGTTCAAATGGGAAAAGCCATGTTTTAAGTTGCTGACTCCAATGCGTTGATTGATCTTGTAATGTTTGTGAGTATTGATTCAGCAATTTACCTTGATGGTTGATAATATATTTATCCCGTTTCTCATCTCGATAAACAGTTAACTCCATATAAACAGGATTAAAACTTAAATTAAAACGATCACGAGTGTAATCAAAGTCACCTATTGGCAACGGCAAAAGCTGATAGCCCGGTGCTTTTAATAAATATAACTGATTGCTAGTGTCTATAATTAACGCGCGAATATTGCCGCGGTTAAATTCATCAACCTGCAAAAAGGCAACATCTAAGTCAGCTAAGCGCTGATCAAAGCTGTAACCATCAGCTAATTGAGTTAAATTATGAATAATAAAATCACCATTAAAAATACGACCATGAAACAGATGCCCTTGTTGATCTATGGCATATAGACCTTCTTCATAAAGTTTATTCGATTTTGAATTATGCATGGCTAACTTGGCTGGAAATTTAAAGCCCTCATCATCAAAAGCTTGTTGAATTTGTATCGAAGCTTGCTCCAATATTTCATTAGTTTCTGTACGGTAAACATTAATACCGTTTGCTATTCTAATAAGTTGGTCTGTCGCTTGTAGCGTGGCGTGCTCACCATTACTTTCAAACAATTGAAAAATACTGTAATCCGGAGCATCTTGCCAGCGCGGATCATACTTAAAGCGCTTCCGCCACGCCTCTATTTCAGCGACAGAAATTGGTATGCCATTAACTTGTTTAGGCAAACGCTTCTCCAACTGTAATTGTCGATAAGCTCTTAAGGGTAGCTTTTCTTGCATATCTTTCCATAAAAAGAATTCACCAGTAGTAGCCGATTGATAATGCATGGTTTTCTCATACTTACTGCCAATATAGAAATCATTTTCTACAACGGAATAATTCACCGATGGGTTTGTACTTCGCTCAAATAATAAAGTGTCATATAACCTTGGTAACCAATATGACAACAAAGCAACGGCAATAAAAATAATAAAGTGACGTGCTAGTACAATCATGCGCTAACTCCTTGACGAAACCTTTGCACTGATAATAAAGGTAATGGCAACGTAAATAAGGTTACTACCGCTAACCAAGGTAATGCACTGCCATACCACAAATGATAATCGGCACGGGTAAACCATAAAAACAGTCCAGCAATGATAGAACTGTAAGTTATTCGATAAAGCACTTTTCCTTCCATCACTGCCATAGCAGTTAAGCTATAAATACAAACGCCGGCAAGGCACCAAGGCAGAATACTTAATAAGGCAGGTAGAATTAGAAAAGCAGGAAACCACAGATAAATATAACTAGTAATTATGCACGCAGCAATAAGGCATAAAGTAAACAAGGCAGCTAAGCCAATCAACAAATGGCTAGCAATAACTCGGTATTGAGACAAAGGTAAATGCAGCATCAACTTTAACCGTTTATCACGTGTTTCAGGCAAAAACTGCGCTAAAGCAATAACAAAAGCTATAATAGCTGGCAGTGGTGAAAAACCTGAAAAGAAAAGCTTCCCCCCCCACATCCAATCAAACCACATCATAATATTATTATCACTTCTATTGGCATTAAGAAAAAAACCGAGCCTTAATAGCCATAACAGCTGTAACGTGAAAAGAATAATTAACGGCGTCCGTAATTTAATCCATTCTTTATACAAAAAAGCAGTAAACATGGTTAGTATTTTCCTGTAATAGCAATAAAAATATCTTCTAGCGACAATGCTATGGGTTGTAATGGAGATTGCAATATGTCTTTTGAAAAGCCTAAAGATTCAAGCCGATACTCTGCTTGAGCTTGTGATAATTCACCATAGATTTGCGAACTTTGACCAACAGTTTCAATTCGTACTAAAGGTTGAGTTGAGAAATAGTCATCAACACCTTTCGAGCAAGTAAAATCATAACCATGAAAGTTTTGTTTTAATGTCGATAAAGGCTGATTCAGCACGACTTTACCATCAAGGTAAAACATCACATCATCTACTAAGTATTCAAGGTCAGTTATGACATGTGAAGTAAGTAAAATAGTGTGTTCACCACTACTCATATACTCTTTAATCACCTCTATAAATAAGCGACGATAACCGGGATCTAAACCTAGTGAGTAATCATCAAAAACAATCAACTCAGGGCTCTGAGCTAGAATTAACCCCAAAGCTACCTGTGAACGTTGACCACATGACATTTGAGAGATTTTCTGGGTAGGTCTTATATCTAATTTACTCAGTAGGTAATAAAAAATGTCTTTTTGCCACTTAGGATAAAAAGCACTATAAAACTTTTCTAATTGTGGCGGTGTCATATAGCTATATTGAATATGTCCTTCAAGCAACATGCCTATTTTAGTTTTACTATGATTAGAGAGTTGCTGAACGGGCTCGCCTAATAAAAAGCATTCACCGCTAGTTGGTTTCAAAAAAGAATGTAATAAGTTAATGGTGGTCGTTTTACCTGCACCATTTTTCCCTAGCAAGCCGACAATACGACCCTTAGGAATTTTAAAACTTATATCATTTAGTACCTTTTTTTGTCCATAATGATGAACAAGATTACGACACTCAATGGCGTAGTCATACGATTGACTCATACTAAAGTTAGTTCCTAGGAGAGTGTTCGCGATACCAAGTGTTAATCTGCTTTCACGAACTTCTGCTGTAAATAATTAAATACGGGTGTGTTTTGGTGTGAAGATCTTATGCAAACATATAAACCAATGGGATTGCGCCTCCCAAAAAAACTAGCCAACCCCGCTTTAAGCGCCATGGGCTATATTTTCCTTTCACCATAAACAAAGATGAAATAGCAAGAAAAATGAGCAGCCCAGCGTATATATCAGAGAAAATTATCCAACCTTTTTTAGCTTCATTTAGATGCAAAGTGTTAAATTGTTTAAATACTGCTCGCTCAGTTATATGCTCATAAACTGCCGTCTGTTTAGAAAAATTGGCCGTTAACGTACCGCCAGCTTTAAAGAACACTTTATATTGTTGTACTGATTCCCAATAACTGGCCTTAATGGCGTCTTTAAAGGGAAACAATGACAGTAAAGCAGTATTTAACTGCTCATCAGACTGAGTATTTTTACCTAAGAAAGGTTTTTCGACACGCTCAACAATGTAATTAGGATTCCAATCACCAATATGATTTAAGGCTATGCCCGACACCGCAAATACTATGGTTAGGCCAATACATAAATAACCAATATCACGGTGTAATGTTCTGTTTAATCTAAACCAGTAATTAGCGGGTTTTCTAGTCAAGAATCTTCACCCCGATAGGTGCAAGCTGATAAATAGACATTGGTGTAGTAATGCTAGCCACATCAATACTTTCGCCTCGTCGTTTAGCTGTTTGTGCTTTATATTTTTTTGTTTGCTCTAAATTTAATTCAATAGCTTTTAATTTACCTTTGGCAAGTGCTTGACGACCTTTTGCATGCAGTGGAAATACCATATCACCATCACGTACTTTAATACGCAACTTCTCAAATCTAGCATCAGAAGCTAATTCCATCCAACAACCTCGATGACTACAAACACCAACAATAGTGCCTTTTACAGTAACCTCTTTATCTAAGTAACTTTCAGGGTTAGCTAATACAGTAGAAATTTTTACTTTAGCGCTTTCATTAATCGCTTCGCCAAAGATTAACTCTTCTGCCATGGTAGTTGCGGAACTAGTTAGCAACGCACCTACAAGTAATAATATTTTTTTCATGTTGTTTTCCAAATTTTTCAGAGTAATAAAAATCAATTGAATTAATTAAAAGAGTAATCAATTCCTAACCAAAAGTGTCTTCCTACCTCAATGCCGCTGTTACCTCCTTGCACAGCATAAGTTCGTGCGTCAAAAAGGTTGCTGATATCAGCTCTTACACTTAATCGATGTTCGCCGTATAGTGAAGGCTGCCAACTTAATCCCATATTAATTAATGTTCTAGATTTGACATGATATTTCTTATAAATGGGAACTAACACTTCATTAGATTGACATTCAGGGCATACACTGTCGAGCTCTTCTGTCTGACTGTAACCACCCGTTGCTAAGGCATAGTCGTAACCTTGACTATAATTTCCGGTAAAAGAAGTAGTTAAATTATCTAACCATTGAGTAGTCCAACCAAAGCTTGCCATTAATGGTCGGGAAAAATTATCATTGATCAAGTCAAGGTCAGCTTTTGAAATAAGTTCATCTTCATACATAACCAATTCATCTAACGGAACATCATCAGCTGAAGAGTCATAATCTTCTACATTAGAATAATTTTCAGTGTGTGAAGTATTAAACCAAAACGAATGGTTCTTATATTGGGCGTTCCAAGCAAAAGTGTAACGTTCGCTATGGCCATACCCAGCATTATTCATTTGAATATATGAAAAACCATCATTTTCGATAATTGCCTCCGAGTTACGAGCTAATTGATCATACTTTTTTCGTTTCACATACTTAAAAGAAAAAGTACCAAACATCTCGGTTGACTGTTTCCAGCCAATAACAAATTCATCATCATATGGTGTTTTAATATCGGTATAACGGTATTTATAGTCTGCAACGCCAGATGAATTAAGCCAACCTTGTAAGTAGCCATCGCGAATAGGGCGATATTGGGTATATGAAGGTAACTCTTGCTCTCGGATTTTATAGGTTAACAGCCCTGCATCGTAATAACGGCTAGCACCTAAAATCGCCATGCTATAACCATTATCAAATACATCTATACTCATGGAAAGTCTTGGTGAAAAGTTTAAATTTGTAAAGAAGTCATCATACTCAGCTCTAATTGCAAGGTTGGCATTTACTCTTCCAAAATCAATACTGTTAGATAAAAACATGGCATAACGCATTAAATCGGCGGAAATGTGCTCCTCAGGTCTTACTAAGCGTGATTGAAAATACTGTGGAGTTACAGCAATAATATCTGAATACGCTAATAGATGTTCAGGATTGGTTAAATTTAAACTCCCGCCTAACTCTGCTTCTAATTGTTCTAACGGTGAATAAAAACTTAACTCAACACAGTCTAGTGTATAACCACTACAATTTAATGATTCGCTATCTAATCCGGTAGAGTATTGTACAGCAGAGTTATATTTATAACTGTCTTGATCTCGGTCTCTTTTTATATTCTCGAAGTCAATATATGTTCCTATTTGTATATCATGAATACCACCTAATAATTCAAAGCCATCAAAGGTCAACTTATTTTTCCATGAAGCCGTTTTCTGAACTTTATCAAGGTTACCATCACCACCTTCAAGTGAAACAGGAATTGAATCTTCAGTGTTACCATCAGCATATTTCCCCCACTCTTTACCCTTAGCTTGTAGCCAAATATAGTAGTTGTCTGGTGCTTCACGGGAGTTTTCACTATGACTGTAATTAAGTTTCGATTCTAAGCGCGCCCAAGAGAAGTCATGGTTGATATTAAGGGTCGAACCGATAGCACCACCATTAATAACAAAATCACTATTTAGCACATCTTTTTTGAATTGGTGACTTTCGTAGGGAGCATATATAAAAGATAAATCTAAATTATCAACCCAGCCTTTTCTGTAGCTATATTTAACCAAGGCATTGGTATTTCTTCTTTCTTGCGTTTTAGTTTCTTGCAGTGACACATCTGAAATGACACTTTCTAGATAGCTACCATTGATCAATAAACCATGTCGGTCATTAAACTTATGCTTTAAGCTAAAACTATAATTGTTCTTTTTAAAAACTGGCGGTTTATTATCAACTTCTTCAAAGTCACCTAGTGCTTCTTGCTCTTCATCTTCTTCAGCAGTGATGTAGTGATAACTACCCCAATCACTTTGGCTACCTCGATATCCAAAAGAAAAAGAGGTTTTTTCACCTCCAAATGGGCTTACCGTTTCTACCTCAACAACGCCACCTGAAAAATTTCCGTATTCTGCTGGAATGTTATTATCATAAACACTAATTGAAGAAACAATTTGATGGTTAATGTTCATGGTTTGTACGCCACCTTCAACATCAGTAGCAGAACTACTTGATGAAGCGGGATCTTGACGTGAATTATAATTCATTCCATCAATATAAAAGCCCGTTTGCCAGGGGTTACCACCTGAGATAGAGATTTCTTGTGCTTTTATTTCTTGTAAAGAATCGATTGAATAAGCATCTTCAGAAATTTGTACGCCAGGTAACAATGCAATAAGCTCATTTATATCACCATTAGTTTTTGGGGCATTTTCAATAAACTTTTTATCTAAATAATATCGGCCAACAACTTCTGGAGTTTCTAAGCCAATAAAGCGGCCATAAACTTCTATATGTTCTAACTCCTTCTCTTCTTCCAAGCAGGCACGCATCGTTTTCTTATTTCGATTAGGCTCTTCAATGCGCTCAAAACACCGATTAACATGAGCTTCACTAGCTGAAAGCTCATTAATTAAATCAGCAAAAACTAACGTTGAGCTTTCTGTTTGAGCAAACGAAAAAGGCGCTGCAATGCTTAGCAGAGTAGGAATCAATATTTTATTCATGGAAGTTATCTTTAAAAATTAGAACTTAATTGATTTACCAATGGCTATCCTTGCAACTTATTGGCAATCTATAAGGCTGTTACATCAGAAATAAAAACATTCTGATGTAACAGTTAAGCTTGGTTACTCACCTAATGGCGTATCATCTTCAGTATCAACAATGCCGTCATTATCACTATCTTCATCTAAGGTTAACCCAGACTCTTCAATAGCTTCATCAGTAACATCAACCATGAAGAAGTTTGGTAAACCATCATGATCAGTGTCAACCGCTGCAACACCCGTTGTAGGGAAGTCATCCATGCTTGTATAGTAACTCGCTAAGTTAGCATTTAATGATAACTTGTCGGCATCGCCATTAGCTTCATGGGCAATAAGCTCAGTCACTTTGGCTGTTTGACCACTGTAGAAGTTAATTTTCACTAAGTCTTCCATCATGTCTTGAATATCTTCATTTGATAACGTCAATATCTTAGTGGTGATAGCAGTTACTCGGCTATCAATACTATCAACAACACTTTGATAGAAGGTTGCATAGTCTGTAATGCTAGTTACTTTAGCTTTAACTGCATATACATAACTGTCATAACCTAAGCTAGTAGCTGAAACTCTTCCATTTAGTAGTAAATATTTTTCAATATACTCTAAAGCATCCTCTACAAGTGCAGTTTCATCAGAAGCAATCATAGTATCAAGGCTAGTTAGCGCTAAATCCAATACTACTTTTGATTTATCAAATAACCCATATTTTAACAAATTGCTTGCAAGATCTAATTGTTCTTCAGCCTTGTCTTCAATATCTTCCAGCTTAGCTATTTCTAATAACATGGTATCAGCAACTGAAGAAACTTTATCGTTATTGCCAACAATGCCGAAGCTATTTAATAAATGATTATGAGTTGAAATAATGTCTGATGTTGACTGACCCGATTCTGGACTATATTTTTCATTAACCAGTGTTTCACAAACAGTTGCCTGTGCATCTGCATCGCCACCAAAGTCTAGTTTTAACTCAGTTAAACGTAAACAACCCGATCTACCTGTGATATATGTTTCTGACCACTGTTGATCAATATATGCATCTGTTGTAATTAAATCGCTCACTTCATCTAATATAGCTAAAGCACTTTCTTGATACCCTAAGCTATCCAACTGACGAGCTGCACCTGCTCCCGACCAGCTCTCAACTAAAGTATCAAAAATGCCTCTTAAATAAAAATCGTCAGTATAATAAGTAAATGTTGCACTAACGCCTGCGTTTATACCTTCACCGGCCATCACATCGTTAATAATATTGCTAGTATATAAACTTTCACGCGCACTTGACTGGTAATAGCTACTGCCATAGGTATCAACTAAAGCGATTGGAATATTGACTTCTGCCTCTGGGTAATAACGCGCAAAAACACCAGCTAACTCACTAACCGCAAACATATAACTGGTTCTATGACCTCTTGTTGCATCTACATATTCGCCAAGTTCATATACATAATTTTCGTCGTATGCTACCTCACCATAAAGTGCTAACAGTTTTGCCATATACTCTTTGGCTTTTTCTTCAGCATTTATAGTAAAAAACTGTGTTATCACATAACTAAGAAATACCCCTCTTTGGCGGTCCGATCGCTCTCCCTGGAAATTACCACTGCTGGTTTCAATTTTATAACCTACATTTTCAGCAATGTCAGCGTGGTGTTGAATAGCATCAATTGCTTTTTGGTAGTTAGCTTCTATTGGAGCATTTTGGTAAGTTTCTATCGCCTCTTCAGCACTATTACTGAACGACTGTAAAAAACTACCGTAAGTTGACGTGTACTCTTCTTCTCTTACTGCATTCGCATAAAGTTTTACACGTGTTAGTAATTGGTTTGCTTCATCAAGTTGCCCGACTTCTTGGTAGTCCCTAGTTAACCCTAAAAAGAACTCTGAATCACTTTTACTAATGTTCTCGAAACCTTTTTCTGCAAGGTATAGATTATAATTTTCTTCAGAAAAACCTCTCAATTGTGCTGCTTTATCAGAAAACCCACGTGAGTCTAATGCTTGTGCAGAGTTTCGGTAAGCGTATGCTTTAGTATATACATCAGATATTTCACTAATTTTTGCTTGAGCCTTATCATCAAAGCCGGCAAAGTAATAGCTAGCAGCTAAGTCAATATTAATATTATCTTGGGTAACATCATCTGCAATACCTTCTTTGATCGCCTCTGCCTTTGCAATATGTGATTTTTCAGAGCTATAGTAATAAGAAAGTTTATCTTCATTAGTTACCATTGCAGCTTTTAAATCAATAGTAGCTTCAATTGGCTCGGCAATAACACCATCGGTATAACTAACAACAAATGACCCTGAAATAGCTGACAGCTCTTCTGCTTGATAAGTTACTTCACCGTCAGCCGTTAAAGCTAATGTTCCGTTTTCTGGTGCTTGTACAAGTTCAAAAGTAATATCATCATTGTCAACATCTGTTACTGCTAAGGTCGCAACAGTTTTTGCTGAAGTAGTTACACTAAATGTTGTAGTGGTTAGTACTGGCGCATCATTTACACCACTAATAGTGAAATTGATAGTTGCCTGACTAGTTTTATCACCGTCTGAGGCTTGTACTGTTGCACTATCAGTACCATTGAAATCTGCGCTTGGTGTGTAAGTAAAGCTACCATCAGCATTTAAAGCAAACACACCATTTGAAGAGGCATTTATCACAGTATAACTAACCGACTCGTTATCGGTTGCGCTTACAGCACCGCTAACAGCTAAATCTTCTGAAGTTGAAAAGTTATAACTTGTTTGACTAAATTTAGGTGCTTCATTGCTACTACTGCCACCACAGGCAGCAAGAGTACTAGTGATAGCTAATGCTAACAAAGTGCGAGTTGTATTCATGTTATATTCCTTGGAGTGATTCATCTGGTTAGACCTGTAGTATTTGGCGTTACTATATAGCCAATGCAAACGAGAATCAATAGTGTTTACGGTTTGATTCGTGTCTTTTAGTTATTTCTGTAAATAATTTGAAAAGAAATATGATGCCTAGTTTTACAGCAAGCTGAAAAGAGATCCATTCAGCTTGCTGTTCAAGATGAGAATTATTGATTTTGTTCAGGCAAAAGAGTTACTTCTATCTTAGGAGGTGAGGCAAGTACTTTACTTGCCAAATGGTTAAGTTCATTTAAAGTTATCATACTAAGCCAATCAAGGTAGTGTGCGGGCATAGCTTGATATTCACCTAAACGGGCAAAGCGGCTCATCCAACCAAGTTTTTGGCTATCACGTAAGTTCTCCAATTGAAGTGAGTTTTGAATTTGCTCCCTTACAGTATTTAACTCTTTTTGATTAAAGCCATTCTTCACAACATTCTCAATAACTTGCATTGCCATAGCTTTCAGCTCAGCACGACGTTCAGGTTGATGCGAATAACTAAGTGAAGCAAACAGTTGCTCACGTGTACGATCTAACGATAAGCTAAATTTTGAAGAGTATACCCCACCAGCAACTTCTCTTAACTGTTCGCGCATGCGTAAATTAATCAACTTACCTACTAGTCCTGACTTTCTTTTAGTCGCTTGATGATAAGGTTCATCAATAACCCAAAAAATCTCTGTAGTTGCTTTAGGTTCAATACCTGCGCTCACTGTTATTTGTCTGGATTTTCCAGCCATTTTAGGTAAAGTCATTTCTGTCTTTACTTGTCCCTTGGGTAAATTCCCTACATATCTAGCAGCTTGTTCAATCACCCATCCGGGTTCGGCATTACCAATAATAAGTAACTGATGCTTCGCTGAATTACTGAAAATATTCTGCCAAGCAGGTAAAAACTCATCTGTTGAAATAGGCAATAGTTCATCTATGGTTAACGGTAATAATGTAGAGTTTTTAGGATAAAGTGCAGCGGTAAGTTTCTTGGAGAATTGGCGCTGTGGCGATTTGTTTTCACTTTTTAATCCCTTAAGCATTAACTGCTTATTCGAATTCCAAATTTCAGTATCAACACGAGGTTCTGTTATTTTTAAGTAAAAATTTTGCAGCCAAGCTTCAAAAGAGTCTTTAGTACTAGTGCCCGATAATTGGTGTTGAAGTTGATTTACCGATGCACCAAGATTAAAACTTTTTCCTGCATTTAAAAGCTCAAGTTGAAGCACGTCATAGTCAGCATAGCCAAAGCGTGACATGCTATTAATGGCAAGCTGTGCTGCTCTTCGTTTGTCTTCTGCTAAATGCTGTGTGCCACCTAACCCCTGCCATCTTATTAGTAAAGAGTCTGGCAATTTATCACTATGTTGAAACCAAATTTGGCTATCATTTTCTAGCGTCCAAACATGATTATTACCTATCATTTTATAGTTAACAATTTTGACACGGGGGAGTTTTTTAGTAAAAAGAGGACCGTCAACATTGATACCTGTTAAAGCTGGAGGCGGTGTATCAATAGCTTGTTGCCACATATTCGTTACTTCAACAAGATCTGGTTGTTTTGTAATATTTTCAGGCTTAACTTGTGCAATAACAGCAGGAGCTCTATTGGTAATGATATCTCTAAAATAGTGATTAACATCAGTTAACGTAATTTCTGATAACAGTGTTTGAGCCAGCTTTGCTTTATCTTGACTTGCCGTAAATGGTAGACCATTAAAAAGTTGCCTATATAGGGTTCTTAATAAGCTCTTATTCTTTAAAGCTTTTGTATTTTCAATAGTTGTTTGATAGTTTTTTTGCAGTACTCGTTTTACAGCTTCAAGTTCTGACACTGTAAAACCATGGTTAGCATAACGACTCAACTCTGTGAACATTTCACCTAGTGCTTTATCGTATTGTTCATTTTTTAAAATAGCGAATATACGCGTATTATTATAGCCTTGTGCTAAACCAT
This sequence comes from Litorilituus sp., assembly GCA_030754235.1. Lineage (GTDB taxonomy): Bacteria > Pseudomonadota > Gammaproteobacteria > Enterobacterales > Alteromonadaceae > Colwellia. Next base: position 1,364 of record JASMAS010000068.1, on the reverse strand, counting down.
AAGAGCCTATCGACATTCTGCTAATGTACTCCCCACCAGATTGATATTGATGGCGTAACCTGTCAGACATTAAATGCATGGCAAGTTGGGAAGTCAGCTGTTTTTTATAATCTGTAATGGTGGTAACCGCAGGCACTTTAGCTCTAAAGTTTATGGTCATCACTTCGATATTAAGCTCTTTATCTGAAACAGTGTCAAAACTTATTGTGTTTGCAAGTGGAATTTCGGTATTCGGCAACTCAGGTAATTCAGCCGCAGGCATTTTTTCAAAATACTTTGTTAACAAATTTTTTATTTGCTGCTCATTTGTTGCGCCCACTGCAATTAGTATCATATTGTTTGGGTGATACCAATCCTTCCAAAAAGCCTCAATTCTTGAGACATCTACATGGCGGACTAACTCCATATCACCTATAGGCAATCTTTCTATAAAACGGCTATTAGCTTTAGTGATTTTTCCTGTCGCTTTGCCAATACGGCTGCGCATGCTTAAATTTCGACGCCATTCTTCTTCAACGACTGGGCGCTCTTTTTCTAACTCATTTTGATCAAATATCAGTGCACTCACTTGCTGCGCTAGCATATTAAAAGCTTCATCAATCAGTGCTAATTCATTATTTGGTAAGTGTAAAAAGTAAGTTGTGGTATGAAATGAAGTAGTTGCATTAACATCACGCCCAAACACCATACCTAATTCTTCTTGGCGCTCAATAATACTGTTACCCGGGTATTTCTCAGTACCATTAAAAGCCATGTGCTCAACAAGGTGAGCAATGCCTTGTTGGTCATTTTGCTCATGTAAAGAGCCCGCTTTAATAACAAGTTGTAATGAGACTTGCTCGGCCGGCTTATCATTTGGTAAAACGATATACTGCAAACCATTCGCTAAAACACCTTGCTGTATATCAGCTCGAATTGGTAACACATCATCTGTTTTAATAATGTGTTTTGGTGGTAAAGGCATAGTACAAGCCGAAACAAGTACAAAAAAAGATAAAAAGGAGAGTTTCTTCATTATGAGTTTAAATCTTATGAAATTGAAAGCTCGGCAAATGTAACCGAACAACAAAATAAATACAAATCATAATTGTTGTCAATTGTATTTGCGGGTTAGGAAGATTAGAAAGGGGTGGTTTATCTATCGTGTTGCGATTGCAAATTCTTGCAAAGAACGGCCCGAGAAATACCCGCTTAAAATAGACCATGATTACAATACCATAGCCTATTTTTTATTTACTTCATTGGAGCAATTTTTAACTAAAAATTCACCTGAATACCTGCCGTTACACTCGGCCCAAAACCGGGTAAAAATGTCGGTTGATTTTCACTTGAAAAGCCTCGAATAACGTAAGTGGTTTGATACA
>JASMAS010000067.1 GCA_030754235.1 Litorilituus sp. | reverse complement strand
AAGTCAAATACCGATTCGATGGCTTGAACGCCTAAGTCTTGTCGACGTTGAATAACAGCACTAGGGGCTACAAACGCTTTTTTATCCCTATCCTCAATATCAAGCATATTAATGATTTGAGAGATGGGTTTATCGTTATATATGTCCATACCAATCACAAGCCAAACCATAGATTCCAGCGGCAATTTTCGCTTTCTAAACGTCACTGTATCAGTTTGTTTCAACGATTTTTTAATTAATTCTAGGGGTAAGATATCACAAAGAGTTTCTATATTATTAGGTGATGACTGGGCAATAAAATCGAGTGCTTTAGATAGTTCCATTAATGACCTCCATACAATGTAGAGGTCTTTACACCGTATTTGAAAGATCGTTCAATTGATCGTCAAAATTGTTAACTGATCAGTATTAGCCCCTAATAAAGGTAAAAAAAATCTCGAAAGATTAACAGCCCCTAGAGTTTAAATGACATTTTTTATATAATGCTAATATAATAATAAAAATCTCATTTTTCTTTAAGAGTTACAAAAACAGGCATAACGATGGAAGACAATTTCAGAAACGTGTTAATTATCATTAGCGCTGTGGTTATCGCGGCTATTTTTATTCATGGGTTATGGACAATAAGAAAACAGAAAAACCCTTATAAATTAAAAACCAACAAAGAGAAAGTAGAAACGCTGCCTCGTGATTTTGACCGTGCAGGTTTTGATCAAGATGGTGTAGGGCAGGTTAAAGTTTTAAAGCAGAAAAATGAACCCGAAGTATCCAGTGAGCAAGATTTTGAACAACCTATTAGCCTTGAAGAAATTAGTCATTTAGAAGATGGACAAAGTGAGCAACAATATCCAGAGTTAACTACTCAAGAACAAATACCAGCACACGAGGTCAACCTTGATACCCTTGTTCAGCAAGATGATGAGGTTGAAGAAATAACTCTTGAGCCGGTTTACCTACAGCCTGTTACACAAGCTAAACCTGAAGTGAAAAAAACGAAAAAACCAGCAGCGAAGAAAAAAATAGCTAAAACTAAATTGGCACAAGCTGAAATTAAACGTAATCAAATGGAAATTAATTTTGGTGATGGTATTGAAGTTGACGATAAACCCCATGAAAGTGAACCAATGCAAAACGTTAAAGCTGAAAAAAAATCAGCTAAGTCCTCACCGCAAAGTACTAAAAAACAATTAGATATTGAGCCTAAAATTATAGTATTAAGTGTTGTTATGCCACCTAATCAATATATGTCAGGTGCAGCATTACTGCCTAGTTTGCTGACCTTGGGCATGAAATATGGTGAAATGGATGTTTTTCATCGTCATCAAGACAATGCTGGCAACGGTGGTGTCTGCTTTAGCTTAGCTAATATGATGAATCCAGGGGTTTTTGATTTAGATACTATGGAAACCTTTGCTACCCAAGGGGTCAGTTTATTTATGACTTTGCCAAATGCTGTTGATGCTTTTGCTGCATTTGAGCAAATGTTAGCGGCAGCAAAACAGTTAGCTGCAGAATTTAATGCGCAGTTGCTTGATGATAAAAGAAATATGTTAACAAAGCAGGCTGAACAGCACTATTTAAGTGAAATTCGCGAATTTGAACGACAATATCGCCTTGCTAACGCTGAGTAATAAATCTCTCTCTTACCTGTGTTAATTCATTTTTACTAAAGACAGGCAACTTATGTTTCCTTTTAGAGTTAAATAAAAACCATGCCAAAAACCTCATCATCTGTAATCTCTTTGCAAGAAAAAGTCACTACACTACAACGTGAAATTAATCACTATAATCATCAATATTATGTACTTGACCAACCGAGTGTTCCTGATGCTGAATATGACCGATTAATGCTTGAATTAATTAACATTGAACAAGCGCATCCAGAATTGAAAACCATTGACTCTCCCAGTCAAAAAGTTGGTGGTGAACCCTTAAAGGCTTTTACACAAGTTAATCATCAATTACCCATGCTTTCGCTTGATAATGTTTTCTCACAACAGGAATGGCAGGCCTTTATAAAGCGACTAAAAGACAGGTTACACACAGAAGACCCCTTAATGATATGTGCTGAGCCAAAACTTGATGGTTTAGCGGTAAGTCTGCGATATGAACAGGGTATTTTGGTGCAGGCTGCAACACGGGGCGACGGTAGCACAGGTGAAAATATTACAGAAAATATTCGTACCATTAAGTCAATTCCTCTAAAACTTGTTGGTGATAATTTCCCTGAAATTATTGAAGTTCGTGGTGAAGTTTTTATGCCCAAAATGAGTTTTGATAACTTGAATCAACGGGCGATTAAAAAAAGTGAAAAAACCTTTGCTAATCCACGCAATGCTGCTGCAGGGAGTTTACGTCAACTGGATTCAAAAATTACCGCCAAACGTAACTTAGCCTTTTATGCTTATGGCATAGGATTTGTTGGTAATATAAGTGGTGAGTTAAATGAATCGTTTTTAAAGCCTTCTCACTACCAACGTTTATGTCAAATAAAAGCATTAGGTTTACCTATGTGTCCCGAAGTTCGTTTATTAGGGGATGAAGGCCAAGTAATTGCTTTTTATAAAGATATTCTAGATAAACGTGATGAGTTAAGTTACGAAATTGATGGAACGGTTTTAAAAGTAGATGATATTACATTACAACAAGAGTTAGGCTTTGTTGCACGGGCACCGCGTTGGGCAATCGCTTATAAATTTCCTGCCCAAGAAGAGCTAACTACAGTAGAAGATGTAGAGTTTCAAGTCGGTAGAACAGGTGCAATTACCCCTGTTGCCCGTTTAGCTCCAATATTTGTTGGTGGTGTTACAGTCTCTAATGCAACGTTACATAATCAAGATGAAATAGAGCGATTAGGTCTACAAATTGGTGATACAGTCGTTATTCGCCGGGCAGGTGACGTGATTCCTCAAATAGTATCAGTAGTGTTGGCTAAGCGTCAAAATACGGCTAAAGCGGTAGAGTTTCCGCAAACTTGTCCTGTGTGTGATTCAAACGTCGAAAAAGGCGAAGGAGAAGCAGTGCTAAGGTGTACAGCGGGTCTTTTTTGCCAAGCACAGCGTAAAGAAGCAATAAAGCATTTTGCCTCACGTAAAGCTCATGATATTGATGGTTTAGGCGATAAACTTGTCGAACAACTGGTTGACGAAAATTTAATTACAACGCCAGCTGATTTATTTCAATTAACTGAAGTTCAAGTGAGCACTATGGAGCGTATGGGGCAAAAATCAGCTAAAAATTTAATTACTGCACTTGAAATTTCCAAAAAAACAACCTTGGCTAAATTTATTTATGGATTAGGTATTCGTGAAGTAGGTGAGAGCACTGCAGCTAATTTAGCAAATCATTTTACTACGCTATTAGCAATTGAAAGTGCCAGTTTTGAAGCATTACAACGGGTTGATGATGTAGGTGAAATAGTTGCAAAAAATATCATTAACTTCTTTAAAGAGGCGCACAACTTAGCTGTTGTTGCAGCACTTGATGCTATTATGACTTGGCCAGCTATTATCACCAAAAGTGCCGATGAGTTACCTTTAACTGAACAAACTTTTGTATTAACGGGCACTTTAAACCAAATGGGCCGAAGTGAAGCAAAAGCTGCTTTGCAATCTTTAGGGGCTAAAGTGTCAGGAAGTGTCTCTGCTAAAACACATTATGTTGTTGCGGGCGAAAAAGCAGGCTCTAAGCTAACAAAAGCGCAAAATTTAGGCATTGAAATATTAACAGAGGATGACTTAGTTGCCTTATTAGTTAAGCACGGCGTAAAAGCATGAACCTACTAATTGATTTAACGCTTAAAGGTTATCGAAATGTTGCCTTGTGCGTGGTTTGTGCATTGTTTGTTTTACCGGCATATGCTTACATGGAAGTGGCTCAAGCAAGTAAAAAATCACCGATAATAACCAAACAACAAGCCAAGGCACTGAGCATGATAGACCAAAAAAAATCTCATAATGAACAAATTAAACATTTACGCTTGCAAATAACAAAATTAGCCGATAGCCAAGGGCAAGAGTATCTTGGTGCTTTGGTAAGTCGCGTTGATTTACTGCCTTATTTAACCCAATTAAAAACCATTTTACTTGAGGATTTTGATGTTTTTCGTGCAAATCAAGCCGCACGTGATCATCATAGCTTTCACGTAACCCTTATTAACCCTATAGAATACCAACAGCTTGATCAAAACTTAGTTGAACAGCTGCTAAACTCAACTGATTCGCATCGTTTCTCTAAGAAAATTGAAATAAGTTTATTAGGTTTAGGCAACGTAGTAAAAGATAAACACAGTACTTATTTTGTCGTTGCACAAAGTAGCGCAGCACAGTTTATTAGACAACGGTTTTTACTAAAAGCAAAAGACTTTCATGTCACACTTGGTTTTAAGCCAAGAGATATTTATGGTGTGAGAAAAAATGAGTCAACCTTGATTCAATATTAAGCATATTGAGTATTTATAAAAAATGATAGCAGGAAAACACAGACCAATAGGTATATTTGATTCGGGAATTGGCGGCCTGTCAATTTGTCATGCGGTCAAAAGCATCATTCCTGAAGAAGATGTGCTCTACTTTGCTGATGTGGAGTTTTCTCCTTACGGAACCAAGTCAACAAAAATGATTGTTGCGCGATCAGAGTACATAGTAAATCATTTAGTCGAACAGGGTTGTAAATTAATAGTTGTTGCTTGTAATACCGCGACGGTAAACTCTATCGCTATGCTACGTTCAAAGTATTCCGTTCCAATTGTAGGTGTTGAACCCGGTATAAAGCCAGCGGCCCTCAATAGTAAGAAAGGTGTTATCGGCGTTTTGGCAACTGAGCAAACCATAAAAAGCGACTCATTTAAAAGGCTTAAATCAATCTATGATAATTCAGTGCAAATTGAAACAAAAGCGTGCCCTGAGTTTGTTTCTTTAGTCGAAAACCTAGAGCATAAAAGTGCATTAGCCCTAGACATAGCGGAACAATATATTCGTCCGCTTTTATTAGCGGGATGTGATCAACTGATTCTTGGTTGCACTCACTTTTCTTTTTTAATGGATGCTATTCAAGCCGTTGTCCAAAAAGAAGCCAAGATCATTGATACTGCCGTTCCCGTGGTGATGGAAATAAAAAAACAGTTATTTAATCGACGCATTAATAATGCAGTTGGCCTAAAGGGCGAGACTAACTTTTGGACAAGTGGAAATTCTGAAAACACCGCTAGAACAATCAGTAACTTATGGGGGCAAGAGGTTAAGGTTATACAAACTAAGCCTTAATAAACCTTTCAATTACACCACTCTACTTTCTCGTCATGCGCCAAAATGCAAAACCTGCGACAATAAATAACACCATAGGATAAAAAGCATGGGTAACAACCTCTAAAGGCGACAACTTAAGTGTTGCTCCCAACAATAACGCTTGAGCGCCATAGGGAATTAATCCTTGATTTATACAAGCAAAAATATCTAACAAACTAGCTGATTGCGCAGGCGTTAACTGGCTATCTTTTGCTAACTCTTTAGCGGTTTCACCCGTAATTATAATGGAAACAGTATTGTTGGCTGTAAAGAAATTGCAACAAAAACTTAGTGCGGCAATACCCAAACCACCAGCACGTTTTTCATTGTTAGGACTAAACCTTCGGGCTAAAGATTCAACCTTTTTAGTTAACGCATTTAACCCGCCTTGTTCGCGAATTAATTCACTTAACCCCCCTATAAATAGCGATAGAATAAAGATGTCTTGCATGCTGCTAAATCCCGTATTGATATCGCTTATCCATGTGGAGAACAGATAATTTGTATTAAGCATGCCAATAACAGCGGCTAAAATAATTCCAACGGTGAGCACTACAAATACATTCATCCCCATAAGTGCTAATACTAATATGACGAGGTAAGGGAGCAAGCCGATAAGTGCCGTTTCTTGAGTTTGCTGGTAACTAACGGGTTCTCCCAGCAGAGCATATAAAACTAAGCAAAGTAGTGCTGCAGGCACTGCAAACTTGAAGTTTACTTTGAATTTATCTTTCATATGTGCACCTTGGCTTCTTGTTGAAGCGATAGTGGTATCTGAAATGATTGATAAGTTATCACCAAAAATAGCCCCTGATATTAAACAACCAGCTATGAGCGCTGCATCCATACTGGATGACTCAACAAAGCCCAAGGCAATTGGCGCAATAGCAGCAATCGTTCCCATTGATGTTCCCATGGCTGTTGATAAAAATGCTGCGACTAAAAATATGCCTGGTAGTAGTAAGTATTGAGGAAAAATGGCTAAACCTAATTGTACGCTCGCATCAACACTACCCGTTGCTTTAGCAACGCTAGCAAAAGCTCCTGCGAGTAAATATATAACGCACATAGTCATGATGTTGTTGTGGCCAGCACCATTAATAAATTGAGTGATTTGTTCGTTTACAGAATTATTGTTGATTGTTTTTCCTAAAGATATTGCAACAAAAATAGCAGGAATAATCGCTATGCTGGCAGGCAGTTGATAAAAGGCAAATTCAGCACCTTGTATAGTTAATATAATGCCAGTACCCAAAAACAAACCCAAAAAAACGGCAAAAGGGAGTAAAGCGAGTAATGAGTGCTTTTTAATAATTGGTTTAACAAAGGGATTTTGAGCCATTTATATTGGTTCCTAGTGTTTTATTATTGTGCTTAGCGTACAGCATTATAAAACTAAATCACAGGGTGTCAATATAGATGTTTAGATGGCTAAAAATCAAATGATCTTACCTTTAACTTGTGCTAGAATTGCGCAAATTTTTTAACTCCACATTTAATAAGTAAGTGAAATTTATGTCTGAAAATAAGTTTGAAACAATTGAACAGCGCGTAAGCTATGGTGTAGGCCGCCAACTTGGTGACCAATTACGTAATAACCCTTTTAAAGAGTTTGACATTACTGCGGTACAAGCCGGTATTGCCGATGCAATAGCTAATGCAGCTAGCCAAGTATCTGATGAAGACTTAAATGAAGCCTTTTCAGTTGTTTCTAAAAAGTTACAAGAGCAAGAGCAAGCCATTGCAAAAGAAAAAGCTGCGGAAGGCGAAGCTTTCTTAGCAGAAAATGCTAAACGTGATGACGTTATTGTAACTGACTCAGGTCTTCAATATGAAGTTATTGCAACAGGTGAAGGTGAAAAGCCCGTTGCCGCTAGCACTGTTCGTGTACATTATCATGGTACTTTTGCTAACGGTGATGTTTTTGACAGCTCTGTTGAACGTGGTCAACCGGCTGAATTCCCTGTAGGCGGTGTGATTGCAGGTTGGACTGAAGCATTACAATTAATGACTGAAGGCAGTAAGTGGAAACTATATATTCCTTACAACTTAGCTTACGGTGAGCAAGGTTCACAAGGTGCAATTCCTCCATATTCCACTTTGGTGTTTGATGTGGAATTACTTAGCATAATTAGCTAACATTAATTATTAAAAAGCCCTCATTTGAGGGTTTTTTTTTGGAAAGTATTAGGGGGTATTGTACCTTTTTTTTAATTAAACGGTTTTTGATTGAGCATTTAGGGATGTAGCATAGTTGTGCTCTGTCATATCTAGGGCACTAGGCACAAGAAGGGTTAAAAAAATCCAAACGGCAGGGGGTATTATCACTGCTGTAAAACTAATAATTAGGGTCTGTTGATCTTTGGCGGTTAAATTTTGTTCGAGATAAAAGCGCTTTTAGCCGAATCCTTCGGACAGTGTTTGTTGGACATTTTTACGGCGTTATCGCTTTTTTATGTGAAACAACCACATGACAAAAGCTCTGCCTTGTATAAATACCCAATAAATCGCTGCAAAATCAAGCTCGAAAGATCAACAGACCCTAGTAAAGTTAAACAGGCTCTATAGTTAACCACGGGGGTGAAGATGTTAAAGCAAAAATTAGAAGTGCTGTTTGGACAATACCTGAACGCCTTTGAACGATATGATTTAGATAAAGTTTGTGATTGTTATCATTTACCTTGTACTTTAAATACACCGGACAAAATTGTTTTAATTAATGATGTTAAACAGTGTGAGCAAGAGTTTAGCGCTATATTTACACAATTAGCACAAGCCAATACTGATAAGATTATAGCCCGAAAAGCAAGTTATATGCACCTTAATGAAAATCTTGTTATCGCTTGCATTGATTGGGATTTTGTTGATGATAAAGCGCAAGTTTTTGCTGACTTTAGTGCCTTTTACCATATAAGCGTTACATACTCAGATAGTGCAAAAATAACTATTCAAGAATTAAAAATTATTAATGTGGTTTCCCATGAGTTATCGAACTCTATATCATTACCACATACATTTTTAGTGACAGCACAGTAGTCTTATTAAAAGAGAAAAATAATGAAAGTAAAAGTAGCTATTTTAGGTTGTAGTGGTCGAATGGGGCGTAACCTTATTCAAGCGGCACATGAGCATGAAAGTATTGAGTTGGTGGGTGGAAGTGTACGTGCTAGTTCTTCATTTGCAGGTTTTGATTTAGGAGAGCTGGCAGGTATTGGTACTATTGGCTTAAAGGCCTCAACAACACTTGAAGCACTCTGTGATGCCGACGTTTTTATTGATTTTACAGCTATTGAAACAACAATAGAGAATATTAACTGGTGCCAGCAATATCAAAAAGCCTTAGTTGTTGGTACCACAGGGTTTACTGATGAACAATTGCAAGTGATTGAAAAATCAGGTGAAAAAATCCCGTTGGTGTTGGCTCCCAATACCTCTGTTGGTGTGAACCTGTTGTTTAAGTTACTTGAGATAACAGCCAAAGCAATTGGTGACTATACTGATATAGAAATTTTTGAAGCTCACCATCGATTTAAAAAAGATGCACCGTCAGGCACGGCTGTAAAAATGGGTCAGGTTATTGCTGATACCTTAGGTCGAGATCTTAATAAATGTGCTGTCTTCGGTCGAGAAGGTATAAGTGACGAACGTGATAGAGAAACCATAGGTTTTGCCACCGTAAGAGCAGGGGATATTGTTGGGGAGCACACTGCTTTTTTTGCTGACTTAGGTGAGCGTATAGAAATCACGCATAAGGCAAGTTCTCGTATGACCTTTGCCTTAGGTGCTATGCGTGCCGCTTGTTGGTTGAGCAATGCCGAAAATGGTTTTTATGATATGCAGGATGTGCTGGGCCTAAAAGGTTAAATTTTAGATAACTGCTGTTTTTGAAGGTTTGGTTGCTAAAATGCATTTAATCTTGCAAAAGAACATGTTTTTGAATTTTTTACTAGACGAAAGAAGACTACAGGCGTAAAATGAGTGGATTTTGTCAAAAATTTAGCGAAAGGTAGGTTTTTGACGTTTTTTATGTGCAAATTTTGTGACTATATTATCACTAATTTTATGTGAAAATTTTTGCGTTTCTTTCTTCTTTTTGGAGGTTACATTGGCTACATCTGCTATTTTAGTACTGGAAGACGGTACTGTATTTAAAGGCACCGCGATTGGTGCACAAGGAAAGGCTGTTGGTGAGGTGGTATTTAATACCTCAATGACAGGTTATCAGGAAATACTGACAGATCCTTCTTATGCAGAGCAAATCATTACCCTGACATACCCTCATATAGGTAATACAGGTACAAACTGTGAAGATAAAGAATCAGACACTATTTTTGCTAAGGGCTTAGTCATTCGTGATTTACCCCTACTGGCAAGTAATTTCAGAAATGAACAAAGCTTAACCGATTATTTAATTGCTAATAACATCTTAGGTATTGCCGATATTGATACTCGTAAATTAACGCGTGTTTTGCGTGAAAAAGGGGCACAAAACGGTTGTATTTTAACACTAGAGGAATCTAGTGATGAAAGTTTACAAACAGCACTAGATGAAGCGCTAGAGCAAGCTAGAGTATTCCCTGGTTTAAAAGGAATGGATTTAGCAAAAGTTGTTACAACTAAAGAACGATATCAGTGGACTTCAGGTAGTTGGTCATTAGGTAGCGCTATGGGAGAGGGGTTCTCACAGCCAGAAAACTTTGACTTTCACGTAGTTGCATACGATTTTGGTGCCAAGAGTAATATTTTACGTATGTTGGTTGATAGAGGTTGCAAACTCACCGTGGTGCCTGCACAAACTCCAGCAAGCGAAGTGCTAGCGATGAATCCTGATGGTATTTTCTTGTCAAATGGCCCCGGAGACCCTGAACCATGTGATTATGCAATTACCGCTATTAAAGAATTTTTAACCACAGATATCCCTGTTTTTGGTATTTGTTTAGGTCATCAGTTACTTGGTTTAGCGAGCGGCGCAAAAACAATCAAAATGAAATTTGGTCATCATGGCGCCAACCACCCTGTAAAAGATATTGACCGTGATGTAGTAATGATCACTTCTCAAAACCACGGTTTTGCGGTTGATGAAACTAATTTACCCAATAATTTAAGAGCAACGCACACGTCATTATTTGATGGCTCTTTACAAGGTATTCATCGTATTGATAAACCTGCTTTTAGTTTTCAAGGACATCCAGAAGCGAGTCCTGGTCCTCATGATGCTGCGCCGTTATTCGATCACTTCATTGAATTGATTAATCAATACAAAGCAATCCAAGCATAAAATAACAGACAAGATAAGAGAGAATTAACACATGGCAAAAAGAACAGATTTAAAAAGTATCTTGATCTTAGGTGCAGGCCCAATTGTTATTGGCCAAGCCTGTGAGTTTGACTACTCAGGTGCACAAGCTTGTAAAGCATTACGAGAAGAAGGTTACCGCGTAATTCTAGTTAACTCGAACCCTGCAACAATTATGACAGACCCAGACATGGCCGATGCTACATACATCGAACCTATTCATTGGGAAGTTGTGCGTAAAATCATTGAAAAAGAGCGTCCTTGTGCCGTATTGCCTACCATGGGTGGTCAAACCGCATTGAACTGTGCACTAGAGCTTGAAGCTAACGGTGTGCTAAAAGAGTTTAATGTTGAAATGATTGGTGCCACTGCAGATGCCATTGATAAGGCTGAAGACCGTAGTCGTTTCGATGTTGCCATGAAAAATATTGGCCTGGAAACCCCAAGAGCAGAAATCGTTCATTCAATCGACGAAGCGCTTCAAACATCAACGCGTATAGGCTTTCCATGCATTATTCGCCCATCATTTACCATGGGAGGGACTGGTGGCGGTATTGCCTATAATATTGAAGAATTTAATGAAATCTGTACCCGAGGTTTAGATTTATCACCTACTAGCGAATTATTAATTGATGAATCATTAATTGGTTGGAAAGAATATGAAATGGAAGTGGTTAGAGACAAAAATGATAACTGTATTATTATTTGCTCTATTGAAAACTTCGACCCTATGGGCATTCATACCGGTGACTCTATTACCGTAGCACCAGCGCAAACACTTACCGATAAAGAATATCAAATTATGCGTAATGCTTCTTTAGCGGTGTTGCGTGAAATTGGTGTGGAAACGGGTGGTTCAAATGTACAGTTTGGCGTATGTCCAGATACTGGTCGTATGGTCATTATTGAAATGAACCCGCGTGTTTCTCGATCTTCAGCACTAGCTTCTAAAGCAACAGGTTTCCCTATTGCCAAAATAGCGGCCAAGTTAGCAGTTGGCTATACGCTTGATGAATTATCTAACGACATTACAGGCGGTAAAACCCCTGCATCTTTTGAACCAACAATTGATTATGTGGTTACCAAAATCCCACGTTTTAATTTTGAAAAATTTGCTGGCTGTGAAGACAGATTAACGACTCAAATGAAGTCTGTGGGTGAGGTAATGGCTATTGGCCGTAACCAGCAAGAATCAATGCAAAAAGCACTGCGTGGCTTAGAGGTGGGTGCTAATGGGTTTGATCCCAAAGTGGATGTTACTCAACCGGGCGCAAAAACTAAAATTATGCACGAGTTACAAGAAGCCGGTGCTGATCGTATTTGGTATGTTGCAGATGCTTTTCGTTTAGGTTTAACCGTTGATGATGTTTTTCGTTTAACGAAAATTGATCGCTGGTTCTTAGTACAAATTGCAGATATTGTAAAAGATGAAACTAACGTTGCTGAAGGTGGTTTAAAAATACTTAATGCCGACTATTTACGTAAATTGAAGCGGAAAGGTTTTGCTGATGCTCGCCTTGCTGACGTGATTGGTGTAAGCGAAGCCGAAATTCGTAAAAAGCGTCACAATGCAAATATTTTCCCTGTTTATAAGCGTGTCGATACTTGTGCAGCAGAGTTCAGTTCTGATACCGCCTACATGTATTCAACTTACGACGAAGAATGTGAAGCAGCACCTACCGAAAAAGATTCAATAATGATCTTAGGTGGCGGTCCAAACCGGATTGGTCAAGGTATTGAATTTGATTACTGCTGTGTTCACGCAGCATTAGCGCTTCGTGAAGATGGTTATGAAACTATCATGGTTAACTGTAACCCTGAAACGGTTTCTACAGATTACGATACGTCTGATCGTTTATATTTTGAGTCAATCACTTTTGAAGACGTACTTGAAATTGTTCGCATAGAAAACCCCAAAGGCGTCATTGTACAATACGGTGGTCAAACACCACTTAAATTAGCTCGTGCATTGGAAGCCGCAGGTGTTCCAATTATTGGAACTTCACCAGATGCCATTGATAGAGCAGAAGATAGAGAGCGTTTCCAACAAGCAGTAGATCGCTTAGGTTTATTACAACCTGAAAACGCTACAGTAACATCACTTGATGAAGCAATGGCAAAAGCCGAATCAATCGGTTTCCCATTAGTGGTTCGCCCATCATACGTTTTAGGTGGTCGTGCAATGGAAATTGTTTACGATTTAGATGATTTACGTCGTTATATGACCGAAGCCGTAAGTGTATCAAATGATTCACCCGTATTGCTTGATCACTTCCTTGATGATGCTATTGAGGTTGATATTGATGTTATCTGTGACGGTGAAAAAGTCGTTGTTGGTGGCATAATGCAACACATTGAACAAGCTGGTGTTCACTCAGGTGATAGTGCTTGTTCATTGCCAGCATATAGCTTAAGCCAAGACATTCAAGATGTTATGCGTAAGCAAGTAACTGACTTAGCTTTTGAGTTAGGTGTCATTGGCTTAATGAATACTCAAATGGCTGTTAAAGACGGTAACGTTTATTTGATTGAAGTTAATCCTCGTGCGGCGCGAACTGTACCGTTTGTTTCAAAAGCAACTTCTGTACCTTTAGCTAAAGTGGGTGCAAGGGTTATGGCCGGCCGTTCTTTGACAGATCAAGGTATTACTGCTGAAGTCATTCCTCCTTTTTATTCTGTCAAGGAAGTGGTTATTCCATTTAACAAGTTCCACGGTAGTGATCCATTAGTTGGTCCAGAAATGCGCTCTACAGGCGAAGTGATGGGGGTTGGTGATAGTTTTGAAGAAGCATATGCCAAAGCGAATTTAGGGGCTGGTGTATCGGTACCTAAATCAGGACGAGCGTTAATTTCAGTACGTAACTCTGATAAGGTTCGTGTTGTAGAGCTTGCCAAACAAATGGTAGCCCTTGGTTATGAACTTGATGCAACACACGGTACTGCCATTGTACTTGGTGAAGCGAATGTACCGGTGCGTTTAGTCAATAAAGTGCATGAAGGCCGTCCACACATTCTTGATAGAATTAAAAACAGTGAGTACAACTACATTATTAATACTACTGAAGGTCGTAAAGCGATAGAAGACTCAAAAGTATTACGTGGTGGTGCATTACGGTACAAAGTAGCTTACACTACAACATTAAACGCTGCTTTTGCGACTTGTCGTGCTCATGCTGCTGATGATCGCAACACGGTAACGTCTATCCAAGAATTACATAAGAAATGTAATTAAGGTAATTAACTTGCTATTTTAAGCACTAGCGTTAGTGGAAGTACTCATTGGCATTTGTCAGCTCCGTGCTTCTGTTTCGCTAGTATTTATACTCGCTTGGTTATTTACAGTTATTTTGTAAAATAGATTATAAACAAAAAAGAAAATTATTATGAGTCAATACCCAATGACAGTTCATGGCGCCGATGTTTTGCGTGATGAGTTAAATCATTTAAAAACAGTAAAACGTCCAGAAATTGTTGCCGCTATTGCTGATGCTCGCGAACATGGCGATTTAAAAGAAAACGCAGAATACCATGCTGCTCGAGAACAACAGGGCTTTTGTGAAGGCCGCATTCAAGATATTGAAGGCAAGCTTGGCAATGCTCAAATTATTGATGTGGCTAAAATACCTAACACAGGTAAAGTTATCTTTGGTGTTACGGTTACTTTGTTGAATATTGATACAGAAGAAGAAGTTAAGTATCAAATCGTTGGTGATGATGAAGCAGATATTAAGCAAAGTCGTATTTCGATTAATTCTCCAATTGCTCGCGGTTTAATTGGTAAAGAAGTAGACAGTGAAATTGAAATTTCAACGCCCGGTGGTTTAGTTGAATACGAAATCATGGCAGTAGAACATATCTAAATTTTTGAGCTTATCGTTGTAACTTTCATTAACCTGCTAGTTTGATGTCGACTAAAAAATTAATAAAAAGCTTCAATGTTTGAGACACATTGAAGCTTTTTTTATGTCCTTTTCTAAAGTTAAAATTTGACAACTCCTAATTTAACTGTATATTTAAATGATATCGTTTTGATATCAAATTTATTTAAATCAAGTCAAGTGGATTAATAGGAGTTCTCATGCAAGAGACAAAAGGTTTTTCAATTAATGGTTATGTTATGTTTGTGCTATTACTTGTCTCAATAGCTTCACTCGGTAATTTCATCGTTGAGCAAATTGTTAATCAAGAGCCCAATTTTTGGTTTTTTGTTCCACTAGTTATCGGCATTGTTATTGCTACGGGTTTCTTTATGGTGCAGCCAAATCAAGGCAAAGTGATGACTTTTTTTGGCAGTTATGTGGGCACGGTAAAAGAAAACGGCTTACGTTGGACTATTCCGTTTTTTGTGCGCAAAACTATTTCGTTAAGAATTCGTAATTTTGAATCTAGCCAAATGAAAGTGAATGATAATCATGGTAATCCAATAGAGATTGCCACTGTGGTAGTTTGGTCTGTTGATGATACCGCTGAAGCTGTTTTTGAAGTAGATGACTATGTTAGCTTTGTGAATATTCAAAGTGAATCAGCACTTCGAAATATGGCCATCAGTTATCCTTATGATCAACACGATGGTGATCAAATTGCCCTAAGAAGTCACCCTCAGGAAGTTTCTGAGGCACTAAAAATAGAAATACAAGAAAGGCTAGCTAAGGCGGGCGTTAAAGTACATGAAGCCCGTATAAGTCACCTAGCTTATGCACCAGAAATTGCCAATGCAATGTTACAAAGACAACAAGCCTCAGCCATTATTGCTGCACGTAGTAAAATTGTTGATGGCGCGGTAGGTATGGTCGAAATGGCACTTACTCAATTATCAGAAAAGTCTATTGTTGAACTTGATGAAGAGCGTAAGGCTGCTATGGTGAGTAACTTATTAGTGGTATTGTGTGGTGATCAAAACACTCAACCAGTGGTTAATGCTGGAAGCCTTTATTAATTACTTGTATTAGGACGTGTTATGGCTGCTAAAAAAAGCTTTCCTTTACGTATTAGCCCTGATGTATTAGCCGCAATGCAACGTTGGTCTGATGATGAGCTACGTAGCGTGAATGCGCAAATTGAATATGTGCTAAGAAAAGCCTTGGTAGAGTCGGGAAGGGTGAAGTTAGTTCAAAAAACGGTTACCTTGGTAGAAGAGAGCGATGATAAAAAATAGATAAAATGAAATAAAAAATAAATGATATTTCAATCCCGTAAAAAAGAGGCAGGTTAACAATAACTTGCCTCTTTTTATTCTATAAAGCTTATTTAGGCTCAAAATGACAAGTGAAATGCCTTAGCATTGGTGGTTGCCAGCTTATGTTAACGCCACGTAAGTTGTTTTTGTTGGCGTTAACTTCTTCAAGGCATTCTATACAATAGTCAATGTGACTTTGCGTATATACCCGTCTTGGAATAGCCATACGGACTAAATCCATGGCTGCTAGTTTTTCACTGCCATCAGGCTGCTGCCCAAACATTACCGTGCCAATCTCACAACCTCTAATACCGCCTAAGCGATACATCTCAATGGCAAGTGCCTGTCCTGGATATTCTGACGGTGGAATATGAGGAAGCATAGCTCTAGCATCAATATAAACCGCATGACCGCCAACGGGTTTAACAATAGGTATGCCTAGCTTATCTAGTGCGTTACCAAAGTAGGCGGTAGAGCTGATTCTGTAGTTTAAGTAATCTTCTTCAATTATTTCTTCAAGGCCTACGGCCATGGCTTCTAAATCTCTTCCCGATAAGCCGCCGTATGTGGGGAAGCCTTCGGTGAGAATTAATACATTGCGTGCTTTCATGGCTAAATTGTCATCGTTAAGCGCTAACCAACCACCCATATTAACTAAAGCATCTTTCTTGGCACTCATGGTCATGCCATCAGCGTAACTAAAAATTTCCTGTACAATTTCTTTCGGTGTTTTGTCTTGATAACCTGCTTCTCTTTGCTTGATAAAATAGGCATTCTCAGCAAAGCGACAAGCATCTAAAAATAATGGTTTATTAAATTCATCACACAGCGCTTTTGTTTCACGAATGTTAGCCATTGAAACAGGCTGTCCGCCACCGGAATTATTGGTAATAGTTAACATAACAATAGGGACAAGCTCTGCTTGCGTTTCAAGTAAGTCACGCAAACGTTTAAGATCCATATCGCCTTTAAATGGCAAATCTACTTGAGGATCTAATCCCTCCTGCTTGACTAAATCTAATGCTTGGCTGCCCGAAGCTTCAATATTGGCGCGTGTAGTATCAAAGTGGGTGTTATTTGGAATAATCAGTTTGTCATTCTCTTGCCCAATGATTGAAAAAAGTATTTTTTCAGCAGCACGGCCTTGATGAGTAGGAATAATGTGCTTAAATGGAGCGAGCTCTCTTAATGCCTGTTCAAAGCGATAGAATGAAGGTGAGCCAGCATAGCTTTCATCGCCCATTTGAATACCAGCCCATTGTTTGGTACTCATGGCAGAAGTGCCAGAATCCGTCAATAAGTCGATAAGTACATCGTCTGACTTTAAAGAAAAAAGGTTATAGTTTGCTTCTTTTAGCAGGGCTTCTCGTTCGCTAACCGAAGTCATTCTGAGCGGTTCTACTGATTTTATACGAAAAGGTTCGATAATTGTTTTCATTAGCTGTTGATACTCTCTAAATAAATATAGTGTTGAGTTGGTCTTATCTTGAAAATAAAACTAACTACGATGAAAAAATAAAGAGTAGAGGCTTAATAACAGAAAAGGGCAAAGGCTAACCGAAAGTCTTGGTTATACCATTTTTGGCGCGGTAAATAATTATAAAGTGGGCTTATTTTCATAACCTTAATTATGCAAACAATTTTAAATTTTTGTCAATTATTGTGATGATTTTATTTTTCTAGTGCTAACAAGGCTATATTTAACCCATAATGGGGAACATTTGACCGGATAGTTATTTATTTTAAAAAAGCGCTTGCTTTATGGTGATGCTATCCTTAATATACGCCTCGCTCTCAAGGAGACATTCTTTGAGAGGGTTCTTACCAATAGAATTAAAACTTTGGCACTTTTTATAAAGTATACGGACGCGGGATGGAGCAGCTTGGTAGCTCGTCGGGCTCATAACCCGAAGGTCGTTGGTTCAAATCCAGCTCCCGCAACCAATTCTTTATACTTATTACGATAAGGTCGTTAGTTTGCTCTTTGCAAATTAAGAGCTCGCATAGCAACCTTATTATAATAATACTGATGTTTCTTAAGTGAAGAAATAAAAAAGACTTAGCTTTCTCTTCAAATTCTTGAAGAGTTCATTCGGACGCGGGATGGAGCAGCTTGGTAGCTCGTCGGGCTCATAACCCGAAGGTCGTTGGTTCAAATCCAGCTCCCGCAACCAATCTTTTGTATTAATAAAATTAATGTCAAATAGTCATCATATCCTGTGGTGGAATGGTAGAGCTCGTCGGGCTCATAACCCGAAGGTCGCTGGTTCAAACCCAACTCCCGAAACCAATTTTTTATGACGGCCAATGCAGGAAATCGTGATATTAAATCAACCGCATATATTCTTGGTCAAGAAGATGATGTTTCCTCCCTAACTTATCACTTTACTTCCAACTAATACTGATTCGTGGATGATATTCTATGTAAGGTCTGGACTTCTCAAATTTTACTAGAGAGTTTGTAGTTCAGAAAAATACGCTTCCTCAAATTTAGCAGGTGAAACACCGCCTGTATGTGAGTGACGCTTTTTAGGATTGTAAAACCGCGCAGAAATGATTTGGTGTTATTGGACGTTGGTGGTTCTTCTGCCTGAGAAATTAACTAGATCTGGTGATCGCCCGGCGTTTATGCTGGGCAACACATTTTCTTTACAACTTTTCTTTGCAAAATGCATAACCTCACTAGCGACAAGTTTATTTTATCCAGGCTGTTATTGTCTTGTAGACAGTCAAATCGCTTAGCATATCCAAATGATTGATGTTTTTCCCGATCCATTTCCGATCTTCAGGGATATTTAGATCAAATTGCTTATCTTTATGATGACCTAATGCGCTATTTAATGGGACTAAGCCATCACCTAACACGCTTTTTGTAACGATATTTGCAACCTTACTCGAAATTGTTGCGACAGCAAAACACAGCACGTTTTCTGGTAATGGTGTTGGTAATCTTTGATCTCTCGATAAGACGAATTTTTCACTTTGCTGCCAGTCTTGGGCAATAATATTGCCATAACGTAAGTCTGTTATGCCATTACTTCGTATTTGCGTTAATTTGGTAAATGCTGAACTATGACTATTCGTTGATAATAAAAAATCAATCCAGTTGCCGCCTTTCTCCAGCGGCGCACCATGATGTGGCGAACCAAGAAATATTACCTTAGAAACACAGTTCAACCAATTGTGATTTAATTGCTGTGCATAGTAAAAGGCACTACGAGTCACCAACCCCCCCATGCTATGAGCGATAACGAACACATCAATTTCTGACGAAATATCTTTAATAAACGATGTCATTAGCTCGTCAAAACACTGACCATTTTCAGATATGTGTCTACCGGTATTATAGTGTAAATAAATAAGGCCACAGCCCAATTCTTTTGCTAGTTCAGCACCATGATCATGTTCATTACGTTGCCATTGACGGTCATTCATGCACAAGCCATGAACCATTATGATCAGCTTTCCTCCACCATTTTGTGCAATAGCGAGTAATTCATTGGTACTCAGGGATTTGCCATGTAAACGAAACTGCATCTTAATAGCAAGGGAATTGTCTCTATCAACAAGGTAGTCACCCACTACGCCATTTAAGGCCGAGAGTATGGCGTCCTTTTTAGTAGAACTGGCGGTTCCTTGATATTTGTCACCAAATTTTTCCAATAGTTGATCGGCACCTGAACTAACAAACGATGTGATCTTGCGCGTATTTTTAATTACCCTCCCGGTGATTTCATTTATCAATTTAGCACCTTTGCTATTTCCGAGCGCCTTGGCAACAACACTTTGATGAAGTTGTTCAACGATATCTGCGATACCATTAATCGCATCATCGGCCAGGTTAAATATACCATTTGACTTGCTGGGCTCTTTATTAGGCTCTTGGTCAGTGCTTTTGGACATATGCTTTCTCCGTTGTAACATTGCGTTTTAAGATTTCATTTGCAAATTGACCCGACTACAATATCATTATATACCCGTGATTATTCCAAATGCGGGAATTTGAGGAGAATTAAGAGACATAATTGCCAAAACGCTATCAAAAGTCAACGCAACAAACTAAACCAGATATGGTGTGTAACATGATAGCCAAAGCCATTCGCGGCGGTATTAATGCTGATTATTTTTTAGCGGTTGCATGATTTGCTACCGTACTTACCATGATCACTGTACCTGTGCTCTACAGTATTTTTTACAAAATTCCAGTTAAGAAAAATTAAGGTTTTACTAAAGGCTTTATAGTATGGACGTCTATATTTAAGCCTTAAACCGCCTACTTTATACATTGTTAACCATTTTAGCTTGTTTAGATGAGTGCTGTACCTAGTTTGTGTGCTCGTTTTTTTAAAGGCTATTTTATATCTATAGTTTAATGAATATGCTGAATATTCTGCTTTTAATTGGAATAGGTGATTTATCTAATAAATGATAAAGCAGTCTCTTTGTGGCGTTCAGGGGCGGAAGCTGTTTCAGACTGACTTGTACTTAATATTGCACAACTTAGCCTTTTGGGTTAGACTTGTCTTATTAGTTGTACAATTAAAGATGAGAGCATATTATGAGGATTGTATCTTTTACAGAAGCAAGAAACGGACTTAAATCTGTACTTGATCATGTCGTAAACGACGCTGATTATACAGTAATTACACGTAGAGATTCTGAAGATGCTGTTGTTATGTCTTTGGATCATTACAACAGTTTGATGGAAACCGTTCATTTATTAAAATCTCCAGCTAACGCTGCTCATTTAACTCGCTCCATTGAGCAATTTAAATCAGCTAAAGTGATTGAGCGAGAAATATTAAATGACTAGGTTGCTAGCATGGACTGATGAAGCATGGTCTGATTATGTATATTGGCAGGGGCAAGATAAAAAAAAACTAAAAAGAATTAATAAATTAATTACTGACACTAAGCGCTCTCCATTTGAGGGAATAGGAAAACCTGAGCCTCTTAAAGAAAATTTATCAGGTTTTTGGTCTAGACGTGTAGATGAGTCAAATCGTCTAGTATATGCAGTTAATGACAGTCACATTACGGTTATATCCTGTCGCTATCATTATTAGTTATAGTTAGCAGCTAACAATATAATCAACAAGAACAAAAAATAGCTGGTTTTTCTCTTTGTAAATTAAGAGCTCGCATAGCAACCTCGTTATAATAATACTGATGTTTCTTAAGTGAAGAAATAAAAAAGACTTAGCTTCTCTTCAAATTCTTGAAGAGTTCATTCGGACGCGAGATGGAGTAGCTTGGTAGCTCGTCGGGCTCATAACCTGAAGGTCGTTGGTTCAAATCTAGCTCCCGCAACCAATTTCTTGATGCAAAACTTCATCTACATTCTATTTGTGTTAAGCATTGTTAATGTAGCGTTAAGCTGAATAAGTTATGAAAGTAATGTGGTGCCTAGGCTTAATAAGTTAAAAAACTAGCTATCCAGCCAGCCCCATGGCTAAAATCCACAGTCCCAGAACCGTTTTTAGGCTTTGCGTTGAAATCATCTGGGCCAGTGTTTTAGCCAATAAACCACCAATTAATGCGCCTGGCCCAGCGTACATGGCAACATCCCACACTGTCGCACTTTTTAGCCATAAATGCTCAGGGGCTGCAGACCATACGGTAATTGCAGTAACGACTACGGCACAGGCAATTGACATGGCGATATTAAAGCCACGAAAGATAAGGTATAAAACTAACAATTCACCGACACCAACGGATAACCAGGCCGTAATCAACCCGCCAAAATAACCAATAGCAATCAGGAAAATATAATCGATTGTTACTAACTGTAAGCGAGGTTCTGTTTTGACTTTTACTAAATAGATTTGTGCTAATAAAGACAAACCCAGAGCGATGGAGAATTTACTGAAAGTATGGCTCAAGCTGGCTGGTGCATTAACCAAATCACCATAAACAGTCCAGATCCCTGCCACCGAAAATAATGCTGTCAGTATTATAATATTGAAAAATGCCTGCCATTGTTGGTTGTCACGGTGGTGGTGATGGTAGTATATGCTCCAAGAGAAGGCACCCGCTGTCATTCCAAAGCACTGGATAGTAAAGCTGGTAGATAAGGTTTGAGCCTCACTAAAGTTTAGCAGATTAAAGACCGGAATAAATACGACACCACCGCCAGCCCCCGAAAGATTCGCAAAGATTGCTCCTATGACTCCCAGTATAATGCTAAGTAGGCTTTGAGTTATTGCCATTAAAGATTGATGATTTAATGCCAATGACAACCAAACTATCACAATAAAGCCAGTAATTATTCTATACAAACCAAGGCTCTGTGGTGTCAGTTTTATAACTTTTACTCGATTTATTAGTTTAGCTAACATGCAATAAAAATTGTCCTATACGCTGCGAAATTCAATCATTCTACTAACAAAAAAAACAAAGCGTACAGGACATTTACATTAATGTGAAAATAGCTACAAGCATGTTAAATAGCGTTTATAAAACGAGTTTTATTCTTACGTTTGTTACATTTCTTCTAAACGAACTCCGCGTGTTTCTTTTATATACTTAAGTACAAAGAATATGCTGATAAATGCAGATAGCGCATATACCCCGTAGGCACCAGATAGACCAATACTACCTAGCAAGATAGGGAAGGTCATGGTTATGGTGAAATTTGCTATCCATTGGGCACTTGCCGCAACAGCAAGAGCTGCCGCACGAATTCGGTTATTAAACATTTCTCCGAGTAATACCCAAACAATAGGCCCCCAGCTTGCACCAAAAAAGACAACAAATAGATTTGCCATTATTAAGGCAAATATGCCCATGTTATCTGTAAGTGCTAATTGGCCAGCTTGATCTAAACCCGCAGAGCCAAATATATACGTTAAACTAGCTAAGCTGATAAACATACCTATACTCCCCACCAACAGTAAAGGTTTTCTACCTAATTTATCTACTAAAGCTATTGCAATAAAGGTTGATACTATATTGGTAGTGCCTGCAATTACATTAATAAATAATGATTGTGATTCGTCGAAACCAGCGGCTTGCCAGAGTTCAGAACCATAATAGAAGACGACATTAATACCGACAAATTGCTGAAATACTGAAAGTGCGATACCTATCCAAATAATAGGGTGGATTTTTTTCTGGCCTGATATAAATAGATCTGACAGGCTTGGTTTTTTATCGCCATGCAATGATTTTTTGACTTCATCGATCTGTTCATCTTCGACGCCCTTAGCAATGCGCTTAAATATGTCTCGGGCTTTTTCTATTTGACCTTGTGCTACTAAATAACGTGGAGATTCAGGGATAAAAAGCACCCCAATTAAAAACAGAATTGACGGGATAAGCTCCACCCAAAACATCCATCGCCAAGCTTCAAAATCAAACATTAATATAGCTTGGGCACCACCCGATTTTGAGGCAATGATATAGTTACTTAAAAATGCCATAAACAAGCCCAATACGATGGCTAATTGTTGCAAGGTTGCTAGCCGGCCTCGTAAAGCAGCTGGCGCGACCTCGGCAATATATGCAGGAGCTAGGACAGATGCAGCGCCTATACCAAGCCCTCCCAATAAACGATAGAAAATAAATTCCGCTGAAGAAGCTGATATACCTGAGCCAAATGCACTAATAGCAAAGATGATAGCGGTAACAATCATTATTGGTTTACGTCCAAAATGATCAGATATAGGACCCGCTAATAATGCACCTACGGCACAACCTAATAATACCGATGCAACATTAAAGCCCGTCGCGACATTATCAGAGTTAAAAGCATTCCCCAAAGCGGTAACGGTACCATTGATAACGCCAGAGTCAAAACCAAAGAGAAAGCCGCCTATTGCAGCCACTGAGGAAATAAATAGTACATATAAAACTGAGCTTTGTATCTCTTTAGTGTTATGCAATTTTTCAATTGAATCTGCGTTTTTTGGATTCATTAAAGGCCTTCCTTATAAATTAAGTAGAAGAGGTTTATTAAACTCTGGTTTATTCAATAAAAAACCATTACCCATGCTAATGGGCGGGTAAAATTAACGCTCAAAGGGAATTATTATGGTTTACAGGGCTACAGGTAGTTAACATTGAATAACCACCTGTTTGCTGTTGATGCTTAGCCAGAGTATTTGAGAATGATTTTATCTTGGCCTACTTTTTCATAATCAATATTAAAGTTTCTGGTCAGCACATCTAGTAAACCGGCAACATCACCAGTTTTGAACATGCCAGCTACTTGTACTCCTCTAAGTTGTTGATCATCAGAGAGTTCAAATTCTATATCTGTATATCGGCTAATTTCTGCCATGGCTTCGGCTAAAGATTCACCTCTAAAAATGAGATTACCCTGTCGCCATGATAAACTCGCCGCTATGTCTAGGGCATCCACCTTGGTCACTTTTTCTTGAGTTAGCCCGGTAAGATCTAAATCAACTTTTTCACCTTTAGAAATTGCCATTGAGCTTTTAGGTAATTTCTTAACCATTGCTTCAATATCATCAAATTTTGACTTACTCTCTTTCTGGGCAACTAATACTTTTCCGTCGGTGACGATAAGCTCAACCATTTCATTACGTACCTCGACATTAAATGCAGTGCCAACAGCTTGGATAACTTTGCCTCCTGCAATAACACTTAATGGACGAGAAGAGTCATGGGCAACGTCAATGTGAATTTCACCGCGTTGTAAATCTATGATTCTAGCCTCATCAGTGTATTTTACTTGGACAAAACTGTTGGTATTGAGCACCATTTTACTGCTATCTGGCAGGTTGATAGTGTTACTTTCCCCTATACCTGTTTGAAAGCTTTTTTGCATGGCTATTATTGGAGATCTGGCATCTGGCCCGAAGGGTAAAATATTGTACCCTGCTTGATAAAAGCCAATGCTCAAGGCAATAACAACAGATGCTGCTATTGTGGTGATCCAGCTCGCTGTCTTCTTTTTCTCAATAACTGTCTGAGGGAAAAGATCTGATAATCGGCTCAAGTCATCCATTTTATCCCACAGTTGGGCGACTTCTAATAAAACTGAGGTATGTTCAGGAGCCTTAGCTAACCATAGTTGCAACGCACTCTTTTCATCCTTTGAAAGGCCTCTATCTAGTTTAGCAATCCAATCACTTGCTTGTTCAATACGTTGTTCATCAAGAGGTATTGCTTGTTGCTTAAGCTTGGATTGCTCATTAATGTGATGAATATTACTCATAAGAGCCTCCTGCAATGTCGAGCGATGAATTTGCTACATTCCCTTTGCTTTTAATTTTTCGCATAAAGAGTGTACAACGCTTCATGCCTGTTGATATATGTTTTTCCACTGTACTTTCACTTAAACTTAATTGTTCAGCAATTTCTCGCTGAGAATAACCATAAACTTTCTTTAATACAAAAACCTTACGAGATTGAACTGGGAGTTGTCGCACTGCTTCACAAAAATGAGAAAACTCACTGTCAGTTAACGCACGTTCATACATTTCATCTTTGTTATGCTCTGACAATAAATGTTCTAATGTTTGCATATTATCCACGCCATCAACAAGCCTCACATTGGCTTGCTTTTGATAATCAAGTGCTAAGTTACGTGCGGTTTTGAACATAAAAGATTTAGGAGAGTTAATATTTTCTTTATTTTCAATTTGGCAAATGCGGACATAAGTTTCTTGTACTATGTCTTCAATTTCATCAGGTGGAACAATACGAGAAACCACCCGGGAAATACTTTTTCTTGAGGCTAAATATATTTTATAAAACAATGAATCGTTCGACATAATGCTGCGCTTATTATCTTTTTTGCTTTTAGTCTGTAATTAAGACGATAGACACTCAAATATCCGCTATATTTTTATTAATATTTTTTTTATTGGAATCATACTTAAGATAATAATATAAAAAGTACAAAAAAACATCAGCTGTATGCTTTGCAAAAAATCCTTGAACCAACAGCTAGGGTGAAAAAAAATTCTTCGTTAGCAATTAGCAATTAGCAATTAGCAATTAGCAAAGTTAAAGATGCCTTTTGTAAAAGTTTTGTCATTGAAATAAATGTATAACTGGGAGAGTATATATTTAGGATTTAGGTATAAATTCGAATCGTTTGTTTGTAAAAAGCGCTAATGCTAGCTCGATTCGTTGTGCTTGTGACCAAAAGAAAATAAGGCATTAATAAATTTTGAATGTGACATTTATCCCAAAAAAAACAAAAAATATAAAGTTCCTATGGAGGAAAATAAAAGACCAGTCGTCTTTGTTTGGTGTATGGCGAAAAAACATACACACGGAATATCTAAAATTACAAATACGTTTTATTTGCATTGCCATGATCTATAGCTTGTCAAATTGGGCTGTGGCAACTGAAAAAAATGACAAAGTAATTTTTAATATTCCAAGACAAAGGGCCGACTTATCGCTAATTAACTTTGCTGAACAGGCGGATATTACCTTGCTTTTTCCCATGGATAAAATGGATGGAAAACAAGCTAATCCAGTATCTGGAGAGTATTCTATAATGGATGCACTTAATATTTTACTCAAAGATACGGGCCTTAAGACTGATATTAGCGAAAGTGGGCAGTTATCTATCTTGATAGATCCAAGTTTTGAGAGACAAAATAACATGACAAATTATAAAAAAAGTAAAGTTTCAACTGCTGTATTAGCTGTAATAGGTGCTGTTGCCGCTTTACCATCACATGCCGATACCCAAAGCAAAGTGAAAGAAACAGAAGTTATTGAAGTTAGGGGAATAAGAGGTGCGTTAGGTCGTGCCATGGATGCAAAACGTGAAGCGGGTGGAGTGGTTGATTCAATCTCTGCTGAAGATATTGGTAAATTTCCAGATACCAATCTTGCTGAGTCTTTACAACGTATTACAGGTGTATCAATAGATCGCTCAGGTGGTGAAGGACAACTTATCACTGTGCGTGGCTTTGGACCACAATTTAATACTGTTTTGGTTAACGGTCGTCAAATGGCATCTGAAAACCAAAGCCGTGCATTTAGTTTCGATACAATTTCCTCTGAATTAGTAAAAAGTTTAGATGTTCACAAAACATCAACCGCTATTTTGCAATCTGGTGGCATCGGTTCTACTGTCAATGTCAATACTGCACGCCCATTTGCAATTAGTGGTTTTAAAGTTGCGGGCAGTATCAAAGGTATTTATGACGAAAACAGTGAAGAAACATCACCACAGTTTTCTGGATTGATCAGCAATACATTTAACGATGAAACGTTAGGGGTGTTGTTCGCCGTTTCTCACCAAGAACGCAGTACGCGTTTGAACCAAGCACAAATGGACGGTTGGCTAGAAAATGTTGGTGTGCCAAACCCACAAACAGAAAGTGGGCAAGCTTACACGGGAAATATTTTTTCACCTCGTAACTATGATCACAAGGTAACCACAGAAGAACGTACGCGAACCAATGCTAATTTAGTGTTGCAATATGCACCAACGGATAACTTGATTGTTACTGCCGATGCCTTATATTCAGACTTTGATGTAGAAACCAATACTACCTCCTATGGTCACTGGTTTACAGCACCGAATATAGAAGGCTTTGGTGATGATGCAGGTGCAACTGTTGATGCTAATGGTACTGTGGTTGATTTATATCAAGAAGTGGGCTTAGCAACCGATATGCATGCGAAAAAATTTGATCGCTTAACTGAATCAAGTGCATTGGGTTTAAATTTTGATTGGGATGTTAACGACAACCTAAATATGCAGTTTGATTTAAGCCACTCCAGTGCTGAGCGTGCTGCAAATAATGGCCGTGGTGATCAGTTGTCACTTATCGGCTATGCCAACCGCGTTCGTTTTCAAATTGATGACAATATTTTGCCATATGCCAGTGAGTTTGCTTCAGCGAATGCTGATATTTACAGTGGTCAGCAAGAGCTAGATGGTATTGCTTATGATCCCGTTGTAACACCAGATGGTGTGCAAAATCATTTAGACCCATCCAATAGTCGCGCTCACGTTATGCTGCGTCGAGGATGGGCTGTTGAAGATACCGTTGATCAATTTCGTTGGGATAGCACTTGGCTCGAAGATAGTGACTCTGGTCTCGTTGCCGTAAAATTTGGTGCAATGTATTCATCTGAGACCAAGAGTTTAGAGCGCTGGGACAACGAAGGCGCAGGTATTCACTGTGCATTTTGTGGTTATCCTGATGCGCCGAATATGAATGGTTTTTCTCAATATGTTTTTGATGCAGGTAGTGACTTTTTAAGTGCCGTTAGTGGTAGTGGTCGT
The DNA here is from genome assembly GCA_030754235.1 of Litorilituus sp. Taxonomy (GTDB): domain Bacteria; phylum Pseudomonadota; class Gammaproteobacteria; order Enterobacterales; family Alteromonadaceae; genus Colwellia. Next base: position 9,371 of record JASMAS010000067.1, on the reverse strand, counting down.
ATGCCAACATCTTGGTTAGCACATGATGGTGAAGCAAATTTTGCTTTTTTAGAACAATTTGCTTCATCTCAAGGTAACAACATCAGCTTTGATGCTGAAAAACGTAATAAATCTTTTGAAGTCACCGAAGATACCTTATCACTATATCTAGAAATGGATTTTGAAACTGAATTAGCGGGTATGCTGCTTTCAAGTACAGCAGGTGTTCGTTATGAAAGAACAGATGTCGATGTTAATGGTACTGATGAGCCTGTTTCAGCACTGACTATTCTTGATAAAACGGAAATGCTCGCGCAATATGGCAGCCCTGAAACTATTAGTAAGAGTTCAAGCTACGAAGCAATTTTACCCAATATCAGTATGAAACTTGAAATTAATGATGATTTAATTGCACGTTTTGCAGCTTCTCAATCGGTCACACGTCCAACACTGGACAGCATGTCTCCGGTAACGGTTATTGGTACAACACGTCAAGGTGGTAATCTAACGTCATCTAGTGGTAACCCTGAACTTAACCCCTTCACCTCAAATAACATTGATTTATCATTAGAATGGTATTACGACGATGCAAGTTATATGTCGGCTGGGTATTTTAGAAAGAATGTTGCTAACTTTATTGTTAATTCACAAGAAAGTTTAACATTTGACTTGGCAGGTGGTGGTTTATTAACTGATCCTTCTACAGGTAGTGATGTTGATAATCCAGATGCCGATGACTCAATAGCCGTTTTTACAAATACATTACCTAACAATAGCGAAACGGCAATTGTTGATGGCTGGGAGATTGCGGTGCAGCATACTTTTGACAGTGGCTTTGGTCTGATGGCTAACGCAACTTTAGTTGATAGTAATGCTGAACTTGACCCGAGTGATATTACTCAGGTCTTTGCCTTAACTGGTTTAAGTGACTCGTTTAACTTAGTGGCATTTTATGAAGATGGCCCTTTGCAAGCTCGTATCGCTTGGAACTGGCGTGATTCTTTTGTGCAATCATTAACACAATCTAACGGTGATGGTGTCACTATCGTTGAAGATTATGCCCAATTAGATATGAGTGGCAGCTATGATCTGACCGAGACCATGTCAGTATTCTTTGAAGGTATTAACCTAACCGAAGAGTATGTCCATAAGCGCGGTCGCTTTGCCAACCAACTTCTGTTGATTGAAGATAGTGGACGTCGTTTTGCTTTTGGTATTCGTGGTAGCTTCTAATCTTAATTAAGGCTAAATACTCATGGACTTCGACTGCTATGCAAGAGAAGTCCATATTAAGTAAATAAACAACGCTAGTATTACTAACATCAGAGTGTACATATTATGAATGATGCAAATGAAAACAGGCGTGAAAATAATAAATTAACCAAAACTGTTGTGATTGTTGGTGGCGGTATTGCTGGCTGGCTTACGGCAGGAAGGCTAGCAGCAAAACATAAAAGTAATACCGCTGATGGGTTGAAGGTTATTTTAGTTGAGTCACCCAATATACCCGCGGTAGGGGTTGGTGAAGGTACTTGGCCAACAATGCGTAGCACGCTTATTGCTTTAGGCATCAGTGAAACCGATTTTATTCGAGAGTGCGATGCCAGCTTTAAGCAAGGAGCCAAATTTGCTAAATGGGTTGACGGCTCAGAAAAGGATTTCTACTATCATCCGCTCGTTTTACCACAAGGTTTTGGTAAAGGAGACTTGGCCGCACATTGGTTAGCAAAACAAGCTAATCAAGATGCTCAGTCATTCTCTGCTGAGGTTTGTTTTCAAGAAGCTGTTTGTGAACATGGACTCGCACCTAAAACCATTAGAACAGCGGAGTTTGCAGACGTCGCTAATTATGCCTATCACTTAGATTCTGGAAAGTTTGCCGTGTTCTTGCAAAAACATTGCACTGAAAATCTAGGTATCACACATGTTCTCGACGATGTTGTTGCTGTTAATTCAGTAAACAATGGCGATATCGCGTCAGTAACGACTAAAAGTAATGGTGATATTGCTGGCGAATTATTTGTTGATTGTTCTGGCTTTTCTTCTCTTTTGTTGGGTAAACATTACCAAGTACCTTTTAAAAGTTGCAGTGACATTCTCTTTATTGATACCGCTTTAGCGGTACAAGTCCCTTACGAAAATGAACACTCTTCGATTGCCTCTCATACCATTTCCACAGGTCAAGAAGCTGGCTGGATATGGGATATTGGCTTACAGCACCGACGAGGTGTAGGTTACGTCTATTCTAGTCAACATTCGTCAGAAGAGCAGGCTAGAAAAGTGTTAGCCGAATATGTCGGTGACTCGTTTGATTCATTAACCGTGCGAAAAATCCCTATTGTTAGTGGGCATAGAGAAAAACTTTGGCAAAATAATTGTGTTGCCATTGGTTTATCTGCAGGATTTTTAGAGCCACTTGAAGCATCGGCTTTGGTTATGGTGGAGCTTGCGGCACAAATGGTCAGTGAACAATTACCCCAATCTCGTGATGTAATGGATATTGTCGCAAAGAGATTTAATGAAATAGCCTTATATCGTTGGGAAAAAATTATCGATTTTCTTAAGTTACATTACATTTTAAGTAAACGAAATGACAATAAGTTCTGGAGTGACAATCGTGATCCTAAGAGTATTCCACAGAGCTTACAAGATCTAATGCAGTTGTGGCAGTACCGCTCACCAATGGATATCGACTTTACCAGTAATAATGAAGTGTTTCCTGCGGCAAGTTATCAGTATGTTCTATATGGAATGGGGTTTGAAAGTGATTATAGTCATTCGCCCTATGCGCTTGATGACACTGATTTTGCAGAACGTCAATTTGCACAAAATAAGAAAATGATCGATAAGGCCGTTTCAACCTTGCCAACCAATAGAGAATTACTTAATAAAGTTAACGAGTTTGGCTTTAATCGCATTTAATAAATTAAGTTATCGAAAAGAGAGTGGTCATCAATGGCGAATTTAGTTGCAGTGGATAACAAAAACCACTTAAAAATAAAAATAGATCCCAATAAAAGAGAATTGCATGGTAAAGGCCTTCATCTTATTCCTGTAGTGCTGTCTGAATTCTCAAACTTAGCTATTCAATATCCCATCGTATTAACTAAAGATGCTGAGACAGGGCAGTTTGTTTTTGCTGCTATGTTAGGCTTTGAAGCAGGCGAAAATTTATTTTGGCAAGAAGAGCAATGGCAGGGACTTTATTTACCCTTACAGATTAGGCGTCAACCCTTCTTTGTGGGAAATCCTGACAGCAGTACTCAACAACGTGCTAACGAAGGTGATTATATCGTTTGTATTGACAGTGATAGCTCAGCCATAACTTCAAAAGACGGGGTGGCTTTATTTGATGAAAAAGGTCTCGACACTGAGTATTTTCAAGACGTTAAATCTTGCCTTGCAGCCCTACTAAAGGGAGAAACCGATAATAAAATTTGCATAGAGCATTTACAGGACATGGATTTATTACAATCAATGTCATTAGAAGTTACTTTTGTTAATCAGCAATCTACCCGATTAAATGGTTTATATACGGTAGATCAAGAAAAAATGGCGAAGTTAACGGATGAACAAATATTAATATTACATAAAGCCGGTGTGCTACCCGCAATATACACCCTGAGTACGTCACTTGGGCAAATTCATGCCTTAATTGATTTAAAAAATAAACGGCTGGTGTAAACATCAAAGGTATGAAGGGAATAGACATTGAATATGGCTGATTTTACTTTAAATGATAATCCTAGCTTCACCAAGCTTACTATTGGTAGAGAAAATACACCGTTGTTGATCATTGATGATTTTGCTAATCAACCCGATGATTTAATTACCTTTGCCGGAGACGGTTCTTCATTTAAAGCCGATCGACAAAACTTTTACCCAGGTAAACGCACGTTAACACCCAGAATATACAGCGAACAAATTTGCTCAAAATACTTACCGCAATTTAAATCATGCTTTGGCTTTGAAAATGCTCACAGTGCTAAGACAGTAATATCGGCATTTGCTATTTCTGATACGCCCCCTGAACAGTTAAAGCCAATGCAAATGTTGCCGCATTTTGATACCACCCATAGCAATCAATTTGCGGTGGTGCATTACTTATGTGGAGCTGAGCATGGTGGAACCTCCTTTTACAGACATAATAAAAGTACATTTGAAGTGATTACCGCTAAGAGGTTAATTAGCTATGGTACTCAATTAAAAAAAGAAGCTATTGCAAATCAATTACATAAAAACCCTTGCTATATGAGTGGTAGTAACAGCATGTATGAACAATTGCATTCGGTTGACGCTTGTATGAACAGAGCCGTGATTTACCCCAGTAATATTTTACATTCAGGTAACATTAACCCAGCGTTAGGCTTGTCTTCAGAGCCTAAAAAGGGAAGGTTAACTATCGGAAGTTTTATTTGTGTACAATAATGATGTTTAGTCTTATTCACTTTATAGGGAGGTAACGTTTTTAAAGGCTGATTTTTATCGAACATTGTTTTACAGAGAAAATGATATCTATAAAGTGTGATGTATTGGCAGTTCAGTTTAAGTGATAAAGCGAGCAATAAAAAGTTATTGCTCGTATAATGCTTATGCAGCAATTAGCGTTAGGCGCGAGCTTCTTTCGCTTCTAGAGTACACGCCTTTTCTTCAATGATTAAGCCAGCTTCAACTGCATCAATTGCACGTTGGTCATGTTTGTTAGCAGGGCAGCCACAACTATGATCGCTAACGTTGTGTAAACGAGCTTGCTCTAAGTGCCATTGTGCTACTTTAATGTGTTGATCAACATTCATGATTATTCTCCAGGACGATAAATAAGTAAGATAAACTTATCAAAATTGATAAGATGCGTGATTGTATTCAAATATGCGCGGATGTCTAGAAATATTTCGCTATTATCAAAAAGATTGTTCTATATCAAACAACAGAAGAGTAAATGATGCTACATCGCTTGACCTAGCCACTTATTTTTATTTTTTGAGCGATTGCTCTGCGTCCACTCCAAACGAAAAAACACGCTGAATGATCATATTAACCATTGAATTTTAGGGTCTGTTGATCTTTGGCGGTTAAATTTTTTTCGAGATAAAAGCGTTTTAATCGCGGCAAGTAGTGTGTAGCCTAGTCATTCTAAGCAATTCGCTGCAACAGTAATCTCGAAAGTTTAACAGACCCTAAGTTATTTCAGTATATAACTAAATAACTTAGCTCAAGCATTATTTCATCTTTTTGATTTTACATCATAATCGCTATGATAAGTTTTTTGAACTGTTTAGGAACTTTATTATGCGCAAAGAAACTACAGCCGTTCATGGCGGTTATACGCCAGAACAAACGAGTAAAGCCGTGGCTGTTCCAATATATCAAACAACAAGTTATGCCTTCGATGATACTCAACATGGTGCAGATCTTTTTGATTTAAAAGTTGAAGGTAATATTTACACCAGAATAGGTAACCCAACTCAGGCCGTTTTAGAGCAAAGGGTTGCAGATTTAGAAGGGGGTATTGCGTCCTTAGCAATGGCGTCTGGTATGGCAGCAATTACTGCAACTATTCAAACTTTAGCTAAAGTGGGTGATAATATTGTCAGTATCAATAAATTGTATGGCGGAACGTATAACTTATTTGCACATACTTTACCACAACAGGGTATTGAAGTTCGGTTTGCCAGTCATGATGATTTTGCTGGCTTAGAAAGTTTGATTGATGAGAATACCAAAGGAGTATTTTGTGAAACTATAGGCAATCCTTCGGGTAATGTTGCAGACTTAGCACAAATGGCTGAGATTGCTCATAACCACGGTGTGCCACTAATTGTTGATAATACCGTTGCGAGTCCTTCATTATGTCGCCCATTTGAACATGGAGCCGACATTGTTGTGCATTCATTAACTAAATACATTGGCGGCCATGGGACCTCTATTGGTGGTATTATTGTTGACTCGGGTAAGTTCCCTTGGGATGAGCATAAAGAGCGTTTTTCCCAGCTTAATTTACCCGACCCTTCCTATCATGGTGTAAGCTATACACAAACATTTGGCCCTGCTGCATTTATTGCTAGAGCACGTGTCGTGCCCTTAAGAAACATGGGCGCAGCCATCTCACCAATGAATGTGTTTTTAATTCTTCAAGGCTTAGAAACCCTACCATTGAGAATGGAACGTCATTGCTTTAACAGCCAGAGAGTTGCTGAATTTTTAGCACAGCATGATTGTGTTTCTTGGGTGAACTACTCTGGCTTAGAGAGTTCATGTGATTATGCTTTAGCACAAAAATACTTACCTGAAGGCAGCAGTGGTATTCTCAGTTTTGGTATAAAAGGTGGTGAAACTGCAGGGGCTAAATTTATTGATGCTTTATCCTTGATTGTTCGCTTAGTTAATATTGGTGATGCTAAGTCGTTAGCTTGCCATCCCGCTTCTACGACTCATCGCCAGCTAAACGCACAAGAGTTGGAAAAAGCGGGTGTAAGTAAAGAGATGGTTCGTTTATCTATTGGTATAGAACATATTGAAGATATTCTTGCTGATCTTGAACAAGCGCTAGCGGCTAGCCAGGTATAGCGACTGGCATTACCCTTATTGTCGTAATGTTCTTCCGTTTGGAGCATAAGTTAAGTGAGTGCTCCTAAACGGGTTAATATCTAATCCACCTCGACGAGTATAGCGTGCGAATACCGTTAACTCTTCTAATTGGCAGTATTTTTGTAAATCACAAAATATACGCTCTACACATTGCTCATGAAATTCATTGTGCTGACGAAACGAGATCAAATATTGAAGTAATATACTGTGATTAATTGGCTTCCCTTTATAATCAATGTAAACACTGGCCCAATCAGGTTGATTGGTGATCAAGCAGTTTGATTTAAGTAAGTGACTGACCAGTTTTTCCGATAAAACAGAGCTAGTGTCGTTTTTATCTTGCGCCTTTGCTAATATCTGTGCAGAAAGTTGGTAACTATTGATGCTGATATCTTTATCGTCAATACAGTTTGTGTCTTCGTCGGAAGCTTTTATAGTCAATGCTGGGCATTGTTCAACACCAAATAAGCAAACTGTTGCAGTAGCCCCACATAAAGTTGATAAATCTTTGCTCAGTATCGCTTCAACCGCCTTTATGTCTTTAAACTTGGTTTGATTAAAGCTATTCAAATAGAGTTTGAATGATTTTGACTCAACAATATTTACACTGGTACATGGGAAGCGAAACTCGGCTACTGCGACAATAGGCTTACCTTTATTATTAAGCCATGACAATTCGTAGCCATACCAAATGTCTTCGCCTAAAAAAGGCAGTTTGTCATGTGAAAGTAATAAATCATCTCTATTTAGGCTTCGAGGTACCGCTTGGAGTAAATCTGGGTTATATTCACTGCAATATTCGGTTGCTTTACCAAGTGTTAATTTACTTAGTGCTTTATCATTTTGATAAGTAGCCATATCTTTTCTTCTACCATGTAATTCTTAAGAGGTTCATGGCATATTTTAAAGGATCTTAGCGTCAGATGACATCATCAAATTCAGTAAATAGTAATCTTAGCGTTGTGAAAACCATTAAACAATTTGCCCAGCATTATGTCAGCAATTTTCAAAAAGTACTTGGGAGTTTACCTCAAGTTGAACAAGATGCACTGTGGCCATCTCCCTGTGAGCAGCGCCAAAAGCACAATAGCTCATTGATAGCGGGCAATGTTTTCTGGCAACCTGCCTCTATTGATGAAGAACAGCTTAATTTCGATAATGTAGAGTCAGCGCTTAATATCACGTTACACCAAGATATAAAAAATTATTTCACTAGCATTTTTAGTGAAAGCCTTGAGGCGCAATGCGACGATGGTAAACTTTCTTTATTATTTGCATGGAATGAAGATGATTTTCAGCGCCTTCAAGAAAATATTATTGGCCACATTCTGATGAAGCAAAGGTTGAAGCAAGAAATCACTGTTTTTTTTGCTGTTACAGATGAGGAAGATACGATTATTTCTTTTGATAATAACTCTGGTGCGGTGTGGGTTGAGCGAGTTGGGTGTAAACCCCATAAAAAAATAGCAGACTCAATTGTTGACTTTATTGCTATGTTAAAGCCGTTAGCCTGAGGCAATTACCATTGCAAAACTAGATAAACAGCATTTGGCTTATTAAATGTTTATCTAGCAGCTATTTTTAATGACTTTTGCGTTATTCCATGGGTAATATACTCGTTATTAACGCGTTAGTTTATCGTGAATTAAGCACTGTTAATCTTGTTGTTTTTTCTGCTGCGCTAATAATTCTGTTACCAATCGTTTTAATTCAATAATTTCTTGTTTCATTTCTTTTAACTCCTCGCTAAGTTCATGGTGTATGGGGGCATTCTCTTCACTTAGTACAGTGCTAGTTTTCGTTTTACCCTCAGGTAAAGCCGTAAATTCAGGATCATACTGCCACGTTTTTAGGGTCGAAATTAATAAAGGCAAAGGCACGCACTTTGTTAATTTTGTCTTAATTAAAGCAACCGTTGGCTTTTTACCCATATTAGCAATTTGATTAGCTATGGTTAATATTTCATCATGAATTGTCATTTTAATTAACTCCTTAAAAAATTCACTATATTTTAGTGGATATTACAATTGTAGTCTCTAGTTATTATTATGTCATCATTTAAAATTCTTTATAATCAATAGTTTAATTATTATTTATTGTTGGTTTGTTTTTTGCTATATAGGAATTGAATTATTTTAGTGAATTAGGGATGTTGTTCTTTCGAAAATTTTTGCTGACGTATTATTCGTCGCGATAAAAGCTTTTTTTTCGGAAAATTTAACCTCGTTAGAACAACAGAGCCTATTAATATATATTGAATAAATCCATATGGAGTTAAAAATGAAAAAAACAATAATTGCTTTAGTTGTTGCTGCCCCGTTAACATTATCTGGTTGTGTCATTTCGGTAGGTGATGATGGCGTAGAACATAGCACTGGCTTTAATCATGAAGATAGAAGTTATAAAAACCGTAAACAGCTAAATAGTCTTCAACTAGGTGCAAGTATCGTTGATATACAAGAAAAACTTAATGTAGCAGACTTTTCTGAAATGTATTCTGTCAATAATGATACGGTTCGTGTGCTTTATTATCGTACGCAACGTAAACATAAAGACGGTTTAACCACAAAAGATGAGTGTACTTATTTAGAGTTTATTAATGGTGCATTAGTACAAATAGGTCATGGTGGTGGATATAATAAAATAACTGCTAAGTAGGGTCTGTTGATCTTTGGCGGTTAAATTTTGTTCGAGATAAAAGCGTTTTAATCGCGGCGAGTAGTGTGTAGCCTAGTCATTCTAAGCAAATACTACTCAACAAAGAGTTAAAGCGCTTTTAGCCGAATCCTTCAAACAGTGTTTGT
>JASMAS010000066.1 GCA_030754235.1 Litorilituus sp. | reverse complement strand
TGGTGCACTTAATAATAAGTAAGAAACACAAATCACACGCTTTATCCCACTTCCTTCACCACGGTTTTAAATAGGGTCTGTTGATCTTTGGCGGTTAAATTTTGTTCGAGATAAAAGCGTTTTAATCGCGGCGAGTAGTGGGTAGCCTAGTCATTCTAAGCAAATACTACTCAACAAAGAGTTAAAGCGCTTTTAGCCGGATCTTTCGGACAGTGTTTGTTGGACATTTTTACGGCGTTATCGCTTTTTTTTTATGTGAAACAACCACATGACAAAAGCTCTGCCTTGTATAAATACCCAACAAATCGCTGCAAAATCAAGCTCGAAAGATCAACAGACTCTAGTAGATGCTAGCTTATTGTATTTTAAAAAATAGTAAAATCACTAACCAAAGCGGGTTAACCGGCATTTCACAGTCAAAAGTAGATTTTAATCAAAAAGAGGGCATTCTACTTACACTCAATAAAGTTATTAATTTTAGTGATCATCCCTACACTGTCTAGCCCTAATTCTTGGTGGACTTGAGTTTGAGTACCGTGCTTTATAAATTGATCAGGTATACCTATATTTAAGACTTTGACTGCTTTTCCTTGAGCTAATAAATACTCATTAACGCCAGAACCTGCTCCCCCAGCAATAGCATTATCTTCCACCGTTACGATGACCTCGTGCGTGGTACTTAATTGGCTAATTAAATTTTCGTCCAAAGGTTTGATAAAACGCATATCAACAAGTGTTGCATTAAGCGTCGATGCAGCAATTTTAGCCTCAACTAAAAGCGTGCCAAAGCTTAAAATTGCAATTTTATCACCTTGTTGCTCAATTTTACCCTTGCCAACATCTATCATTTGTGAAATATCCGGTAAAATTTCGCCTGTACCTGTGCCGCGAGGATATCTGACTGCAGCAGGCTTACCTAAACTGTAGCCGGTGTTAAGCATTAATTGACATTCACGCTCGTTTGCAGGTGCCATTATCACCATGTTAGGAATACAGCGTAGGAAACTTAAATCAAATGAACCTTGATGGGTCGCACCGTCTGCACCAACAATACCCGCTCTATCTATCGCAAATAATACCGGTAAATTTTGAATGGCAACATCATGAATAAGTTGATCGTAACCACGCTGCAAAAAACTAGAATATATTGCAACAACAGGCTTTTGACCACCAATGGCTAAGCCTGCTGCATAAGTTACGGCATGTTGTTCAGCAATAGCAACATCGTAATATTGATCGGGGAATCGCTGGCTGAATTCAACCATGCCAGACCCTTCCCTCATAGCAGGTGTAATGGCAACTAATTTGGTATCTACAGCAGCCGTTTTACAAAGCCAATCGCCAAAAACTTGGGAGTAACTTGGCAAACTAGGTTGTGACTGAGGTAAACTTGTTTCGCTTGGGTTAAATTTTGGAACTGCATGATATTTTATAGGATCTTGCTCTGCGGCTTGGTAGCCTTTACCTTTTTTAGTCGCAATATGTAATAATTGTGGTCCTTTAAGATTTCTCATATTGGTTATAGTATCCACTAAACCATTTACGTCATGACCGTCAATCGGACCAATATAGTTAAAGCCTAATTCTTCAAAAAAAGTACTCGGTACCACCATGCCTTTTAAGTGCTCTTCTGCTCTGCTAGCTAGCTCTTTAATTGGCGGTAAATTATTCAAAATTCGTTTACTGCCTTCTCTAATTCCGGTGTAAATACTGCCAGAGAGCATTTTGGCTAAATGGTTATTTAGCGCACCGACATTTTCAGATATTGACATTTCGTTATCATTTAAGATAACTAACATATCTTTACCAATGTCGCCCGCATGATTTAAGGCTTCAAAAGCCATACCTGCGGTCATAGCTCCATCACCAATAACGGCAACGGTTTTCCTGTTTAATTCTTCTTTTTCTGCTGCAACCGCTAGGCCTAATGCAGCAGAAATTGAGGTGCTTGAGTGTCCAACACTTAAGACATCATATTCACTCTCTTCACGCCAAGGGAAAGGATGCAAACCACCTTTTTGGCGTATAGTATGCAATCTATCACGACGTCCCGTTAAAATTTTATGAGGGTAAGCTTGATGACCTACATCCCAAATAAGATGATCAAATGGGGTGTTATAAACATAATGTAGAGCGACAGTCAGTTCAATAGTGCCTAGCCCTGAAGCAAAATGGCCACTACTTTTACTGACTGAATTTAATAAGTAATTACGTAATTCGTTGCTGATTCGTGGTAATTGCTCATGGGGAAAGTTACGCAAATCTTTTGGTAAATTGATTTGTGCGAGTAATGGATAATCAGCGAGGTTTGTGGTCATAAATTTTCTAGTTTTTTATTAATGTTCGATTTAATGGCTTCGTTTTACAATAAATGTGGCAAAGTCAGCCAAAGGCTTTGTATTGTAAGGCAAACAGGCTAAAGCTTGAAGCGCTTGTTGAAATAAGTTTTCTGCTTTGTCTTGGGCGCCTTGTAAACCCAATAGTGCAGGGTAAGTACTTTTATTCGCGGCTATATCTGAGCCTTTAGGTTTACCAAGCTCTTCTTCGCTAGAAGTGATATCAATAATATCATCTTGTACTTGATAAGCTAAGCCAACTAATTGGGCATATTTTTGTAAAGCGTATTTTTCTTCCAATGTTACTAGGCTAGCGCACTCAGCTGCCATTAAAACACTTGCCTGTAATAGCGCCCCAGTTTTTAGTGAGTGTAATTTCTCTAGTTGTGCTAAGTCAATTGTTTTACCGGTAGCAGATAAATCTAAAGCCTGACCTCCACACATGCCCTGATAGCCAGTAGCGGATACAAGTTGCTGTATTAACTTAATCTGTTTGGGTTGAATTTCTGCCGAAAATTCATGGCTTGCAAGAATATCAAAAGCAAGAGTCTGTAATGCATCACCGGCAAGAATAGCCGTAGCTTCATCAAAAGCTTTATGGCAGGTAGGTTTTCCGCGTCTTAAATCGTCATCATCCATTGCCGGTAGATCATCGTGTAGTAACGAATAGGCATGGACACACTCTAGTGCACCAGCAATAGCATCAATATCAGTTGAAGAGGCGCCTAATGATTCCCCTGTAATGTAGGCCAAATAAGGTCGCATGCGTTTGCCACCAATAAGTAGACCATAGCGCATAGCTTCTAGTAGTTTTTCATCATTAATCGTTAATTTTTGGAGCTGTTTAGCTAAAAATTTATTGATTTGATCTTGGTATTGTTGATGATTAGCTAATTTGCTCACAAAGATTCATCCAAAGTGGGGTTATCAGCGGTTAGATCGAAGTCAGTTAATTGTTGTTGACCATTTTTTTCAACTAAAATTTTTACTTTTTGCTCTGCTACTTGTAACTTTGTTTGGCTTAGCTGACTTAAGTTTAGCCCACGTTCAAACAATGCCATAGATTCTTCTAGGCTGAGTTCGCCTTGTTCGAGACTATTAACAATCGTATCAAGTTCAGTAAGGGACTCTTCAAAACTCAGGTTTTCTAACTTTTTCTTTGCCATGATATGTGATTTTAACTGGTTACTTAAAAGTACTAGGCGCAAACTTACCTTAGCTAGGCGCATTGGTCAATCTAGCGCTTAATTTTGTTGCCACGATATTATTTTAAAACAAGCTATTAAGTTATTGACTGTATGGACGATAATATGATTTTAAGGTGTAGAAGTATTAGCGAATATTTTTTGCATCATGTACTATTATTTTAGATAGACGGTTTGAGTTTGGTTGTTTTAGGAGAGTTTTGTGGATTTAGCAACGTTAATAGGTATTCTTGGCGCCATCGGCTTACTGATTATGGCGATGGTTTTATCTGGTGACATCATGATGTTTGCTGATACTCAGTCGGTATTAATTGTATTTTGTGGATCAATATTTGTGGTGTTAGCCAAATATAATTTAGGTCAATTTTTTGGCGTAGGTAAAATTATCGTCAAAGCCTTTATGTTTAAACTTGAAACGCCAGAAGAACTTATTGAAAAAGCGGTTGATATGGCCGACGCAGCGCGAAAAGGTGGTTTTCTCGCCTTAGAAGAAGCTGAAATTAGTAATACTTTTATGCAAAAAGGTGTTGATATGTTGGTGGATGGCCATGATGCGGATGTGGTAAGAGCAACCTTACAAAAAGATATCAACCTTACTACTGAGCGCCATGAAGTAGGATCCGACATGATGATGGCATTAGCTGATGTTGCGCCAGCAATGGGGATGATAGGTACACTTATTGGCTTAGTTGCTATGTTGTCGAATATGGATGATCCTAAATCTATTGGTCCTGCTATGGCTGTCGCTTTGTTAACGACACTTTACGGAGCATTTTTAGCGAATGTTATTGCGACTCCGATTGCTTCTAAATTAAAATTACGTATGGGTGAAGAAAAAATGAATCAAGAGCTGGTACTGGATGCAGTGTTAGGCATTCAAGATGGTCAAAACCCCCGCGTTATCGAAGGGTTACTGAAAAACTATTTATCAGAAGGTAAGCGTCAAGTTGACACAACTGGCGGTGAATAGCACTAAGACCACGTTTAGGAGCGGATATGGCTGATAAAGAATGTAAATGTCCACCACCAGGTTTACCACCTTGGATGGGAACCTTTGCTGATCTTATGGCGCTATTAATGTGCTTTTTTGTTTTATTGTTGTCTTTTTCCGAAATGGACGTACTTAAGTTTAAGCAAATTGCAGGTTCAATGAAGTTTGCTTTTGGTGTACAAAATAAAATTGAAGTAAAAGATATTCCTAAAGGAACAAGTATTATTGCCCAAGAATTTCGACCGGGTAAACCTGAGCCAACCCCTATTGAAATTATTCAACAGCAAACGATGGAAATGACTCAGCAAATGCTAGAATTTCAGGCGGGTAATGAAACGTCTGCGGGTGGACGACAAGAGCAAAGAGGTACAGAGCGTGGTGGTCAGTCACAAAATACAGAAGATGCTTTATCTGCCCAAGCCCTAGAGCAGGCTAGGGAACAAATGGAGAATGCAGCCCAAGAACAGGTGAATGATTTAGTTAAAAAAATCGCCGAGCAGCTTGAACAACAAATTCAAGATGGCGCAGTCGAGTTAGAGTCTTTAGGGCAGCAGATTATTATTCGCATTCGTGAAAATGGCTCATTTCCTTCGGGGTCTGCTTTTTTACAGCCTAAATTTAAACCCATTATGCAAGAGATTGGCGCCTTATTGAATACAGTGCCGGGTGAAATTATGGTTTCTGGTAATACGGATAACCGCGGTTTAGACTCGGAGTTGTTTACTTCTAATTGGGATTTATCAAGTAAGCGGGCTGTTGCTATTGCTCATGAGTTGATTAAAGTACCGGGTTTTGATCAAACCCGTTTAGTGGTTGCAGGTCATGCTGATACTCGGCCGTTAGTGCCCAATACTAATGCCTTAAATCGACGTAGAAACCGTCGTGTTGAAATTTCCATCAACCAAGGAAAGGCGAAAGAAACAGACCCTATTCAGGTGATAAAAGAATAGACTTGTTAGTACTATATCAATTACACGCATAAATTAGCTCAGTGATCAATTAATTAATGTACTTGGTATTACTATTAAAAAAGCTATCAGTGTAATACTGGCAGCTTTTTTTTGTGTATAATGTGCGCCATTATTATCTTGTCATTATTTATTAGGCCATCATCGATGAAATTTATCGTAAAGCTGCAAGCTGAAATCACCATCAAATCGCGTCCTGTGCGTAAACGTTTTACTAAAATTTTAGAATCTAACATTAAAAATGTTTTACGCCGTGTTGACGAGCAAGTTACCACGCGCATGAATTGGGATAATGTTGAAGTGAATACCAAGGATAATTCCCTTGAAAATCGTGAACGTTTAGTTAATGCCCTTAAGTGTATTCCTGGTGTGCCATTATTTTTAGAGGTACAACAAGCATCTTTTACTGATTTACATGACATCTTTGAAAAAACCTTAGCGGTTCATGCTAACACGATTGAAAATAAAAGTTTTTGTGTACGTGTTAAGCGCACTGGTAGCCATGACTTTAATTCTTTAAACGTTGAGCAATACGTCGGAGGTGGGTTAAACCAAGCCGTTGATAGCGCTCGTGTGAAATTGAAAAATCCAGATGTTACTATCCGTTTAGAAGTAAAAAATAATGATTTATTTATTGTCACTGAACGCCACCAAGGCTTAGGTGGCTTTCCGATAGCAACGCAAGAAGATGTGCTATCGCTGATGTCTGGTGGTTTTGATTCTGGTGTTGCTAGTTACCAAATGATAAAAAAAGGCGCACGAACTCATTATTGTTTCTTTAATTTAGGTGGTTCAGCGCACGAAGTGGGCGTTAAGCAAGTGAGCTATTATTTATGGGATAAGTTTGGTGCTTCTCATAAAGTGAAGTTTTTTGCGGTTGATTTTGAGCCTGTCATCGCTGAAATTTTAGAAAAAGTTGAAAACGGTCAAATGGGGGTTGTTCTCAAACGCATGATGATGCGCGCAGCAAGTAAAATAGCAGACAAAGCTAAAATTCAGGCGTTAGTGACAGGTGAAAGTTTAGGGCAGGTTTCTAGTCAAACACTGACTAATTTAAATGTAATCAATCGTGTTACTGAAACACTTATTTTAAGACCATTAGCCGCCTACGACAAACAAGACATTATTGATATCGCCCGCAATATTGGTACAGAAGACTTTGCTAAAACTATTCCTGAGTATTGTGGTGTTATTTCTAAAAAACCGACAGTAAAAGCGGTGCTTTCTAAAGTTGAAGCAGAGGAAGATAACTTTGATTTTTCAATTTTAGATAAGGTGGTTGAACAAACCCGTGTTTTTGATATTCGTGATATAGGTAAAGAAACAGAGCAAGAAATTACTGCCGTAGATTTAGTTGAAAATATCAGTGATAACGCTGTGGTTGTTGATATTCGAAGCCCTGAAGAAGAAGATGAAAACCCGTTAGAATTAGCTGGCGTTGAGGTTAAACATATTCCTTTTTATAAATTAGCTACACAGTTTGGTGATTTAGATATGAGTAAAGACTACTTGCTCTATTGTGATCACGGTGTCATGAGTAAACTACAAGCTTTATATTTACTTGATAATGGCTTTAGTAACGTTAAAGTATACCGCCCATAATATAGATAGTGTTTTGTTGCTGAAAACTATTTTATTGCATTAATAAAACGTAATGTAAAATAGATGCTAGGGGCTTTCAAGGGGATATTGTTCGAGATAAAAGTGTGATAGTTACGGGGCGAGTCGTATCAAGCGTAGTTACCCTAAATAAATAGGATTTAACAAAGAGTAAACGCTTTTAGACAAATCTTTCACTGCAAAATAATCTCGACAATTCAACAGCCCCTGAGGTTTTAACTAGCGTTAGTTGCCGTTCACTTTTTATAATTAGCGACAAACTATTCCTTTTTGTTTATATTGAAACAATAAAGATAATCATTTAGGAATATTTTACATGACGTTGGTCGCAAGGTATTGCAGTACTTCTTTTATTACCTCCAACACTTCACCCGTTTTCTTTATCTTGTTAGTATTTTTACTACTTACTTTATCGTCTTGTAGTAATATAGCTGAAGAAGATGAACAGGCAAATAAACTCATGTTGACAGATTTTGAACGTAAAATAGCCCAAAAAGTGGCGCTAGATATCCGTTACTTTTGCAAGCAACCTATAACCCCTGGGGAAAAATGCTTACAAAGAGTCACTAAATTACCGAGTGAATTAGCCGAATTAATCCAAGAAACCAGCCTTGGTGGAGTGGTGTTGTTCGCAGAAAATTTACTATCCAATGAGCAAGTGGTTCGTTTAACTAATGACCTTCAAAGTGCAGCACTTTTAAGCAAAACAGGTAAGCCACTATTTATTTCCATTGATCAAGAGGGGGGACGTGTTGCTCGCTTACCCCAAACAACCACTTTCGCAGGCAATATGGCAATAGGTGCGACCTATCAACACAATAAAACTAAGTTTGCAACTCACAGTAGCCAGGTTATCGGTGCCGAGCTCAATGTGCTGGGAATTAATAACAATTTCTCTCCTGTTATTGACGTTAATACCAATGCCGATAACCCCGTCATCAACACACGATCTTTTGGAGAAAACCCACAACAAGTAGCGGAATTAGGGGTTGCGGTTGTTGAGGGTCTACAAGCGCAGGGGGTTATGTCCACACTGAAGCATTTTCCTGGTCATGGTGATACTCATGTTGACAGTCATTTAGCTTTGCCTCGTGTTGAGCATAATTTATCTACTATAGAACGCATTGATTTAGCTCCCTTTAAATGGGCTATTGATCACAGTGATCCTGCGATGATCATGACAGCTCATATTCAATACCCTGCTTTAGACAACTCATTGATTATTAATAAGCAGGGTGAAAAAATCATACGCCCAGCCACTATGTCACGCAAAATTATTACTGACTTACTACGAGGTGAAATGGGCTACCAAGGTGTGATTGCTTCTGATGCTCTTGATATGGCTGGTATCGCACATTATTTTGATGATGTGAGCGCAACAGTGGAAACATTTAAGGCCGGGACTGATCTTGCCTTAATGCCTTTTAAAGTAAGAGTCCCTGCTGATGTCGACAAGTTTAAGCGTTTTGTTAAAGCGGTGAGTAAGCAGTTAATGATGACCATTGAAAAAGGGCTGATAACTTATGATGAAATAGACCAATCAATAGCAAGAATAGATCACGCTAAAAATAAATTTATCCAGTTACCTAGTAGTAACCTTCGTCAGCAAATAGCTAATGCAGAACTCGTTGTTGCTAATGAAGCGCATTTAATGGTGCAACAATTACTTGCGAATGAATCTGTTACCTTGTTAAAAGGTAAGGGAGTATTGCCTGTTTCCCCTGAAAAAATCAAACATATCCATATGTTTGTAGCTAATAAACAAGAGCAAGATGCGTTGCAAAGTGCTATTGCTGAGCAGTGGCAACAAGCCAGACAAAGTCAGCTTAAAATAACCAGTATTATTGCAACCCAAGAAAAAACGATGGAGAAAATTCAAAATATAAGCCAGTTACAACAGGCCGATTTAGTCATTGCAACCATTGACGTTAAGGTGGTTGGGGCTGTCGATTTAGGAGGGATGGATGGCATACTTAAACAAGCTATTAATCATAAAAAATTGGGTAAGAAGCTTCTCTCTCCTGCCAAAGCTAATTATGGCCAACTAGTGCAATTACAATTGCAATTTGCCAAAGAGTACAATATCAAATCAGTATTAATTGCCCAAGGCTCACCTTTTTTAATCACCCCTTATTTAAAAGATGCTGATGTAGCGCTATTAACTTACGATGACAAAATTTATCAAACGGTTTTTGGTGATGAACAAAGTGCTGGCATGAAAGCAAGTTTAGCGATAATGACTGCAAAGCAGCCGGCTAAAGGTGTACTGCCGGTGACACTGCTTTGAAGTGTCTAATACCTAAATAAATAGTTCTCAGTCAACAGGGGGATTTTTGTGTTATTATGCTTCGCAGATTGAATTGATTTAGTAATTTTGTACTAACAAGTTTTAACAACACAGAAGTAACCACTATGATTATGTCTTTAATACGCTGGCCTATAGGCCGTCTTATTTTACTGCTCAACTTTATTTTCTCTCCACGTTCACCTAAAAGAACAAAGAGTAAACAAAAAGAAATTGATACTAAAACACAAAGTTTGAGCTTATATCAACTACCTGCTTGCCCTTTTTGCGTGAAAGTGCGTCGTGCCATGAAGCGAGAAGGTTTGAAAATTGAATTACGCAATATTAATCAAGGCGATGACTTTCGCGAAGAACTCATTCGAGAAGGGGGTAAAAAAACCGTACCCTGTTTGCGTATTGAAAAGGAAGATGGAGAAGTGCAATGGCTTTATGAGTCAAGTGATGTGGTAGCACACTTGCAACAACTTGTTAGGGTAGTATAGTCATAGTTTGTTAATGTTTTCTGAAATAATTCTCCTTTACTAAGTGTCTACTTGTTTAATAGCTATTTTGATATTAGACACTTATGTTAATAAAAACACCCCAAAAATCATTCCTGAGAGAGTCAGCGGTAACCGATGAATCTCTTTTTCAGGAACGCCGAATTTTACTTAAAAAAATGGGTTTTTTAGGTGCTGGAACACTATTAAGCTCTGCTGGCAGTAATAAAGTATCCGCCCGTTTTTTTAATGATGATGATGTTAAATTTTCCACTCAAAAACTTCATTACTCTCAAGACGAACTAAACGTCCACTTAATTAAAACCCCAGAGCAAAAAGTGGTTTCTCATAATAATTTTTATGAGTTTGGCGCGAAAAAGCATCAGCCAGCAGAGCTTGCACAACACTTTAACGTTAATCCATGGCAATTAACTGTTTCAGGTGAATGTGATAAGTCAATCACCTTAAGTTACGACGATTTAATTAACATGTTCGCCCTTGAAGAGCGCATTTATCGGTTTCGCTGTGTTGAAGCATGGTCTATGGTAATCCCTTGGATTGGTTTTTCGTTAGCGAGTTTATTAACAAAGGTTGCCCCTAACTCAAAAGCTAAATACGTTGCTTTTGAAACCCTTTATGATCCTAAGCAAATGCCCGGGCAAGCCAGTAGATTTTTGGGAGGTGGCATAACGTACCCCTATGTTGAAGGATTACGTATAGATGAAGCGATGAACCCTTTGACCTTAATGAGTGTTGGTTTATATGGCAAAACACTTCCACCACAAAATGGAGCTCCTATTCGGTTAGTGGTACCTTGGAAGTATGGTTTTAAAAGTATTAAATCTATTGTGGCGATTAAGCTAGTAGAACAACAACCACCAACGACATGGAACAGGTTGGCAGCAAAAGAATATGGTTTCTATGCCAATGTTAATCCTACTCATGATCACCCAAGGTGGAGTCAAGCGAGTGAAAGACGCATTACCAGTGGTGGCTTATTAACTCGTAATCGAATTCCTACATTGGCATTTAATGGTTATGCAGAGGAAGTGGCAAGTTTATATCAAGGAATGGACTTGTCGACGTATTATTAACGGATGGCAAAGGGAACATAATGATTGGTCGTAATAGGGTGATAATGTTAAAAAGCATAATCCATATCAGTGCGTTATTACCTGTGATTTATTTATATTCTTTAGCTTTTTCAGATCAGTTAGGGGCGGATCCTGTTGAGGAGCTTATTCACTTTACGGGTATTGGCGCGTTAAACTTATTACTGATTACCTTGTGCATTTCACCACTTGCCAAGCGGATAAAAAAAAGTCGATTAATAAAAACTAGGCGTTTGTTGGGGCTTTATGCTTTTCTTTATGCCTTGTTGCACATAATAAATTTTTTCGTGTTTGAAATTCAATTTGATGGCAAACTTTTTATCAATGAGGTGATTGAACGTCCGTATATCACCCTAGGCATGTTGGCATTTTTATTACTATCAGTATTGGCTGTCACTTCTATTGATAGTATTAAAAGAAAAATGGGAAAAAATTGGCAATCTCTGCACAATACTATTTACTTACTGATCATCTTAGTGGCTATTCATTTTTATTGGTCAGTAAAATCAGTATTGATCTTACCGGTTATTTATTGTTTACTGTGTGTGATTCTACTCACATTTCGATACCTAAAACTAAAGCGTTTTATCTTATCTTTATTGGCATGAATATAGGGAAAACGATGTTTTCTTTTTCATGGTGAGTGATATGATTCTAGTGCTTTTTTATTAGGGATTTGATAGGCATGGCAGCATTAATCTGGAACGAAGGAATGAGCGTTGGTATTGAAGCCATCGACAATGGACATAAACAGATTATTACAATTATTGCTAAACTGACAGCCGCTGAAAGTGGTGACTTATCAAGGCATGATATAAAAAAAGTATTTACGGAACTTCAGTTGTATGTTGGTCAACATTTCGTTATGGAAGAGGCGCTATTAGAAAAAGTCTCATATAGCAATTTAGCCGAGCATAAATTAAGTCATCAATCGTTTATGCACCAGTTTTCTCAGTTACAAAAACAGTGGTTAAATGAAGCCTACCTAATAAGCCCAGACAATATTATTCTATTTTTACACCAGTGGGTTATTGAACATATCTTAAAAGAAGATATAGATTATGTGCATGTTATCCAAAGCTATAATAATCGAAAGAACCGTAGCGAAGAGGCTTGTTCAAAATTTGCTCTTATTTTCAATAATCGAAGTAGGCGTGTTTTTAAAAAGTTATCTACCCTGTTCTCTAACAGAGTTAATTTAACTCATCGAGTTTTTATTACCACGTTTGTGCCTGCGGTGGTACTATTTATTTTTTATTTCGTTATCTTGTTTGATAATTATCGAGATTATAAAAGTATAGATTTGGTTATAGAAATCAATAATGTCATTAAACATGTTGATGATATAAGTCATTCGTTACAAGTTGAGCGTGTCCTATCTAGCCATATCACGAATTCCAATTACCTATCACAACAATTGGTGAAACAACGTTTAATCACAGACCAAACAATAGTAGTATTTCAACAATTTCTACGAACAGGGCTTGAACCTTCAGTTCAACGTCGTTTACAAAGTTATGTGGAATCTTTGCCAAATAACTTTAATCACTTAAAGGAGTATCGAGAAAAAATTGATAAAAAAACTGAAGATTTTGAACAAATATTTCAAGCTTATACCCTGCTTATAGAGCAGTTGCTTTTGGTATCAGAGCATTTAATTCATTTTGATATGGAGTCTCGTTTCGTGAATAATATTTCAGCCATTAACTCTGTTTTATTATCTCGTGAATATATGGAACAACTTAGAGCGCTAGGTGTAAATGACCTAAATAATACCATTAATGAAGATATCACCAGTCAACAGGTTATTAGCTTAGTGACGGGGAAGCAGTTAAATACCCTACGAGTGTTTCATTACTTCGCCAGTAATGAGCAAAAAAAATTATGCAAAAGTTATTGTAATGCCCTTTCGGCTTTGCAAGTGTTGAATCAATATCTTGCGCAAGTAAAGCAGTTAAATTTAACCGATAAATCAGGAAAAGCTTGGTTTGACTTAATGTCAATTGAAGTTGAACAGCTTAAAGAGCTTACCGATAAACTTATTGTTCATTTTAGTGAAAAAGTCCAAGTAAAAAGTGATCAACTGGCACAGAATTTTTATATTACTTTAGGGATTTTAACAATACTTTTATTCGCCGCAACAGCATTTTCTTTATTGCTAAATCACACTATTATCAATCCAATTCGTCGCGTTACATTCGCCCTTAATGATATGGCCAAAGGCCTGCTTCATGTTCATTTTAATACAAGAGTCGCAAATGATGAAATTGGTGCTATGCAAATGGCTGTTGAAAAGTTAAGACAAAATCTATCGCAAATGAACGTTTTTCAGGCAACCCTTGACCGTCAAAAAAGTGAAATAGCGTATCGAAAATCTCAGCAAGAACACTATGAATCCTTAGCAACAAAAGACGCTTTAACAGGGGCTGTAAATCGTCATCAGTTTGATTTAGTCTTGGCGGACGAAATAAACAAAACCAGTTTACACCACCAAGCACTCTCTATTTTGATTTTAGATATAGACCATTTTAAACAAGTTAATGATAATTTTGGCCATGGTGTGGGTGATGAGGTTTTGATCATGTTTTATCGCGCTTGCAAAGCCGCGGTGAGAAATACTGATGTTGTTGCTCGTATTGGCGGTGAAGAGTTTGTCATTATTTTACCCCGTGCTAACGCGCAAAATGCTTTCCAGTTTGCAGAGTGTTTACGTGAAAAAATTCAACAGCTTGAAATTATTGTAGATGACAATGTGATTGAACTTACGGTAAGTATAGGGGGTAGTCAGTGGAAAAGTAGTCACTTTACTAGTGCTAAAGAGTTTATTGATGATGCTGATAAATTACTATATCAAGCCAAAAAACAAGGCAGAAATAAAGTTGTAGTGCGATGATTTTAATCATCATGTTTTGTCGTTTAGCTTGATTTTTAGCTCATTGGTCTAAAAAACGCCTTTTATAATCGTTGAGTCTTGTTGTTGCTCACAAAGCATAATAAGCTTTGTGTTTGAAGTAATGACTTAGAAATATTACTTACTCTTTATCACTATTTTTGCTCCACAGGAACTCTTATGCAGAATATGCCAGTTAAGTTAGGCTTTATGGTGGCGGCTATGTCGTTAACAGTAACGGCCTGCTTGCCCTTAGAAAAACAAGCTGACAAAGTCAGTATCAATAAAAATCCATTTCCAAGCACATACCAACCATTACCACAGCAAAGTACTTTATTGACCAATGCGACAGTTTTAACGGGAACAGGAGAGCGTCTTGATGATACTGATGTGTTATTTGTTGACGGTATCATTACTCAGTTAGGCGTTGATCTTGTTGCTGATGATGTTGTTACCATAGATGCACAAGGAAAATGGCTTACCCCTGGAATTATTGATGTCCATTCACATTTAGGCGTTTATCCAAGCCCTAGTGTTGAATCGCATTCTGACGGCAATGAAATGACCGCTCCCAATACTGCAGAAGTTTGGGCAGAGCACAGTGTTTGGCCTCAAGATCCGGGTTTTCAAGCAGCCCGTGCAGGGGGAGTTACTACCTTACAAATTTTACCAGGTTCAGCCAATTTATTTGGTGGTCGAGGGGTAACGTTGCGTAATGTGCCGAGCGCAACAATGCAGGGAATGAAGTTTATTGACGCACCTTATGGCTTAAAAATGGCTTGTGGTGAAAACCCTAAACGTGTCTATGGTGCTAGAAAACAGTTGCCATCAACCCGTATGGGTAATGTCGCTGGTTACCGAGCTGCATGGGCAGCAGCCACCGAATATAAGCTTGCTTGGGCTAAATATCAACAAGATTATAGTGCAGGTAATAACCCTGTCCCCCCACAAAGAGACTTAGAATTAGATACCTTAATGGGGGTACTTGAGGGGGAGATTTTGATCCATAATCATTGTTATAAAGCTGAAGAAATGGCGGTAATGATTGATCTTTCTAAAGAGTTCAACTATCACGCGGGTACTTTTCATCATGGTATTGAAGCTTACAAAATAGCTGATTTGTTAGCTGCAAATAGTAATTGTGTTGCAATGTGGCCAGACTGGTGGGGCTTTAAAATGGAAGCTTATGACATGGTAGAGGAAAATGTAGCGATTGTAGATGCCGTAAAAAATTCCTGTGCGGTAGTACATTCAGACTCAGGTACTACTATACAACGTTTAAACCAAGAAGCAGGGAAAGTATTGTATAGAGCTAATGAGAATGGTTTTACATTAAAAGCGGAAGATGCCATTAAGTGGATTACTTTTAATGCTGCTAAATCTTTAGGTATTAGTGATAAAACGGGGAGTTTAAGCCAAGGAAAGCAAGCCGATATTGTCTTATGGAATAGCAATCCTTTTAGTGTTTATGCGCAAGCTGAGCAAGTTTTTATTGATGGTGCAAAAGTTTATGATCGCCATGATGAAACATATCAAGCGAAAAGTGATTTTCTGTTAGGTCAAGAGTAAGGAAAAAAAATGAAAGATAGAAAGTTCAATTCAGTTATACAAACTGCCTTAGCCTTATCGCTTGCCATGATAACTCATCTAGTCGGTGCTAAAACGACGGCTATTACCAATGCAACTGTTTATACTGTTGCCAGCCAAGGTATTTTAGAGCAAGCCACCGTTGTCATTGAAAATGATAAAATTATTGCCATTAACCCTGAGCAATTCAAGGTAGATGAAACTGTTGATGCTAAAGGACGGATATTAACTCCAGGTTTTATTGGAAGTATGAATGCTTTAGGTTTAGTGGAAGTTGGAGCCGTTTCCTTAACCCGCGATAGTCGTGATAAAAAAGCGGATATTACCTTTGATGCCAGTTTGGCATTTAACCCAAAGTCGACTTTAGTCGCATACACTCGCAAAGGAGGAATTACAAGCAATATTGTGACACCTGCTGGCGGCGATGGCTTGTTTGCAGGTCAATCTTTTGCGGCAAATTTATCAGGTGATTTTGATAGTGTTATTAGCAAACAAAACGCTGTATTAATCTATTTAGGCGCAATAAGTTCAGGCTCTCGTGCACAAGCATTACAAGCGCTCGATCACAAATTAGCCGATCTACAAGAAAAATTAACGACAGAAACCGATAAAAAAGAAAAAAAAGTGAAGCCTCTTAAGCGTAATGAGCAAGAATTGAAGTCCTTGCTTGCTGGCCAAAAGCCATTATTAGCATATGCCGACCGAGCAACAGACCTTTTAGCATTACTTAAGTTAAAAGAAAAATATAGTATTGATTTAGTGCTTGTGGGCGCAAGTGATGCGGTATTAATTGCTGATAAAATAGCGACAGCTAAAGTACCTGTAATTACCAGTGCTATTGATAACCTACCCAGTAGCTTCGATTCATTACATGGTGATTTATCTAATGTAGCCAAGCTTGTTAAAGCAGGCGTTAAAGTGATTTTAGCACCAAAAGGTGACAGTCATAACCTAAATCAACTGCGCTTTGACGCGGGTATTGCCGTTGCTAATGGCTTAGCAACAACGGATGCTTTTTCAACGTTAACAGCCAATGTTGCCGATGTATTTAAATTGAATTCTGGTCGTATAGCTATCGGTAAAAATGCTGATTTAGTGTTATGGAGTGGTGACCCGTTTGAGTTAAGCACAAAAGTAGATAAAATGTGGATTGGTGGTAAAGAAGTGTCTACTCACTCAAGACAAGATGCTTTACGCAATCGCTATACCAGTAAAACTAATATGCCCAAGGGATACGTTAAGTAATATCTTTTGCTACCACTGAGATAGGGCGTTGGTTAAATATTTTTATACCAACGCCTATTTTAGCCTCTTAGCGTTTATTAACTCAATGATTACTCAGTGCTTAAACAATTATTTCCTTCGTTAAAAACTTTTAAGCTTTGCAACAAAGCTATCTTTCTTTACTATATTTCTCATCATATATCTCTTCGTGAAAAAACAGCATGACCGTGTTAGTCAGTAATAATTTTGGACAAATACATCAAGAAAAACTCGATAACTATCTAAGTACGCTAACGATAAAGCATCAACAATGTAATGCAAAAATCAGCCTGTATGGTGGACAAGTTTTAAGTTGGCAACCTAGTAAACATCAGGATGTTTTTTGGTTATCAAAGTCGGCCATTTTTGAACCAGGAAAAGCGATTAGAGGTGGTATTCCTCTTTGTTGGCCATGGTTTGGAACTCACCCTGATGATGTTGAAAATATAGCGGGCAATCATGGCTTTGCTCGCGAGAATATATGGCAGGTAGAACGACTGACTATCACTGAGAATAATGTTGAAGTGGTGTTAAGCTTTCAAGGTGAGTGCATGCATGACTTATGGCCTAATGCATTTAAGTTAAGGCAAGTACTGACTTTTGGAAAGCGCTTTTCTCAAGAGCTAATGATCAGCAACCTAAGTGATGAAAATGCGTATTTTAGTGCTGCTTTGCATAGTTACTTTGCCATTAGTGCTCCAGAGTCTATTTTCCTTGATACGCTTAATGATACCCCCTTTGATGATAAATTAACCGGTGAATTTTGCCAAGATCAACTACTAGCAAATGGTGTAGGGCCTGTTGATAGGGTTTACCATGCAAATAAAGTAATAAGTCTTATTGATAACAAATGGCAGCGCACCATTGAAGTAGAAGCGAGTAATACCAAACAATGGGTTGTATGGAATCCAGGTGTTCAAATTGCAAATAATCTGGCAGATATTCATAAAAATGGTGAGCAGGAGTTTTTATGTCTAGAGGCTGCCAACACGAAAATGCAGAGGTTGTCAGGTGGTGAAAGCTATACTATTTCTCAGCAGGTTAGTCTTACTTCCAATGAATAAAACTTCTATTGGGTAACTGAGTTAAATAATCAGTATTCGACTCTCCCTTAGGTGTGATTTAAAATTCATGATACAGCGGCTAAACACAAAATAAAGTGCCAAAGATACTAGTGAAAATACCACCAATTTAGGAACAAATAAAAGTCAATATGCTCCTTGCTCATCCGCTGGTGGGCTAACAATAAATACGCGCCAATTGAGTTCTATTAAAGGCATTTGAACAACGATTGATCTTTGAACGCTTGTCCCAAAGATATTAGAGGTGATCTTGTTTATGTTTTTTCACTTTGTGACGTTAGGTAGTTACGGTACACAGCAAGATTATTAATGTTGAATTCTACATCTTTTCTATGATGACTAGAGGTTTTCATAAGTTGACTAGAACTTAAGGTGACTCAGTCATTGTCATCAACAAAGTATAACTCAAAGCCAAATTCTTTTTTAAATTTGGTAAACTTTTGCAAAAAATGATCTAAGTTGACAGCAAGGCCTATAAAACCATGAAACTCTTGTCACTGATTAAACAGTTTTACATCAAAAAACAAATGTGGATCTTCTGCATTGCCAAAGTCAGTATATTGAATTTTATCAATGGCTTTTAATCGATGAAACCATTTAGCATCTGTGCTTAATAATTCGGTGACTTTACCGGTTGAATCAATAAGCTGTTGAATTTTTTCAATAGCAATAAATGCTACGGTATTAAACCGCGAGGATATGCTGGCAATATAGTTATAAATTACTTTTTCATCAATATAAGCTTGCTGGATATATTCAAGCAGTAGCGGATCAATCGCCATGTATTGCGACACGGTGAGAGGTCTAATTATTTCACTGCTAATCAGTGAAAATAAAGGTATAACCGCTTCTTGTTGCCTTTGGTTATTACTCACAAAAAGCTCTTTAAAGGTGAACCGCACTTTTTTAACAAGAAAACATTGTGTATTTTACAACACCTACAACTTACTGTATGACTGAATTGAGATAAGTGCAATGAGACAAGTTAGATAAGTTTAATTTATGCGTAAATACTTTTTTAATAGCGCCTGAGTAAAAGGTGTTTTAAGGTAAAAACCGCGCGGTAAAGTCATAAAAGGGGTGCCGTGGCGATTAAATGCTTTAGTTTTAGCTTTTGAGTTAGCGGCTTTAGGTCTGAGTTGAAGCACTTGTCCATGCTTTCCTTGAATATTTTCTACTTCACCCAACACAATCATATCAGTTAACTCTTGCCAGTCCATAGCTAAGAGTTGCTCTTCTTCAGGTGAGGGTGTCCAAATAAATGCACTAGCAACTTTTCGATGTGCTAGTGGAATTGTTTTTTCACTGATAATAGGCACCCATAATACTCTCTTTAATTTCTTCTTAACCCAAGAGTTTTGCCAATTAATGCCTGTAAGCCCTGTTAAAGAGGCAACACAAACAAAGGTAGTCTCTAACACCTTGGCTTGATTAGTGATTGGTAATGTTTTGAGTTCTATTGCTAATTCAGGGAAGTCCGGTTCAGGTTTAGAGCCTGCTGTTGCACCCAACACGTGCTCAAGTAATAACCCTACCCAGCCTTTATTTCGCTTTAAATCTTTGGGTACAGCAATATTGGCTTTTGCAGCTATTTCACCAAGTGTCAGCCCTGCTAGTGCTTGAGCCCTAGAGAGTAACTCGGCTTCTGATGATGGAATGATAATTTCTGCTGAAATATTAATCTTAGTAGCCTATTAAAAGGAAATATTCCCTATTATCAAGGGCAAGTTAATTGCAGGCAAGTGAAATTATCATTTGCTCACTAGCACTTATTATGGTTGAATTAATACAAATGTTTTTGAGTTTGTCAGGAGTTCCTGTGATCGATGCCGAAGGCTATCGAGCCAATGTCGGCATAGTAATAATTAATAACAGGGGACAAGTATTTTGGGCAAGACGGTTTGGACAACATTCATGGCAATTTCCACAAGGTGGTGTTGATGATGGCGAAACAGCAGAGCAGACCATGTATCGAGAGTTACATGAAGAAGTTGGCTTAAAACCTGAGCATGTAAAAGTTGTTGCTTCAACTAGGCATTGGCTAAAATATAAATTACCAAAGCGTTATATTAGGCATGACAGTAAACCTGTTTGTATTGGACAAAAACAGAAGTGGTTTTTATTACAATTAACCTCGCCTGAATCGTCTGTAGATTTACTCCATAGCTCACATCCTGAGTTTGATGATTGGCGATGGGTAAGTTACTGGTATCCAGTGAGACAAGTGGTGTCATTTAAACGTGATGTTTATCGTAAAGTGATGAAAGAATTTGCTGCGCAAGCATTATCTTTTGCTTATGAGAAGCGTCCCGAAAGACGACAGAATAAGCGTAAACGTCGGGCTTAATTATTACTATGATTTGTTACTAATGACCTACTTTATTGTGGGTCATTTTATTTTAATAACATGAAAATAAGGATGCTATGCTAACCACGCTACGCCATATTGTCTTAGAGTTTAGTAAAGAGACACAGTTACACAGTGCATTAGCACGTATGGTTAGCCAAATAAAAAATACGCTAAATACCGATTGCTGCTCTATTTATCTCGCTGATTATACTCAGCAACACTTTTTACTCATGGCATCGGATGGCTTAGCGTTAAACTCTTTAGGGCAAACAACGATTGGTTTTACTGAAGGCTTGGTTGGTTTAGTGGGCCAAAGAGAAGAGCCAATAAATATTGCTAACGCTCAGCTGCATCAGCATTATGTGCATGCTCCAGAAGTTAAAGAAGAAGCATTTAATGCTTTTTTAGGAACCCCGATCATTCATCGACGAAAAGTCATAGGCATTCTCTCTATCCAACAAAAAAAAGCGCGAAGTTTTACCGAAAATGAAGAAGCCTTTTTAGTGACACTCTCTGCACAATTAGCAACGGCATTAGCCGCTGCAGAAGTGAAAAATTTACTTAACCAAGAGCCAGAAAAGAGCTGTGCCGTTAAGCAGCTTGTAGGAATTGCGGGATCTCCTGGTGTCGCTATTAGTCAAATTGTGGCTTTTCACCCTAAAGCTGACATTTCAATCGTAGCGTTGAAAAAAGCCACAGGTAGTGAGCAAGCAGAACAAATACAACGCTTTGAATTAGCGCTAACCAAAACGATTACCGATTTTGAGTTGTTAAGCAACAAATTAAGCACCCTTGTAAACGATGAAAGTTTAGCTATTTTTGATGTTTATAAGCAGTTGCTCACTCAGGCTGATATTAAACAAGAAGTGATCAAAAAAATCAAATTAGGCTGGCAGGCTGAAAGTGCGCTTAAATTAGTGATAGAGCACTATGTGATTCAGTTTGAAGCCATAGATGATAGCTATTTACAAGAGCGTGTTAGTGATATCCGTGATTTAGGTAATCGCTTATTATTTAATTTTCAGAAACAAAAAACTGAGCAGTTAGTTTTCCCTAAGGCATTTATATTATTAGCAGAAGACGTCAGTGCTTCTATGCTAGCTGAGTACCAGCATAAAGGATTACAAGGCATTATTTCTTTATCGGGTTCTGCTAATTCACATGCGGCTATTTTAGCTCATGCCCTTGAAATACCTGCAGTGATGGGGGTGAGTGCAATACCCATTGCCCAACTTGATCAACAACAGGCTATTGTTGACGGTTACAGCGGAGAGTTATTTATTAACCCCGATGATGCACTTTTACGTGAATATCAGTATTTAATTGCCCAAGAGAATGCATTAACAGAAAAAGTGTTATCTGAAATTCACCTACCAACCATTACGCCTGATGGTCGTGTTATAGAATTACAATTAAATGCAGGTTTATCGGCAAGTTTTGACTGCCCAAATGTCTTATCTGCGCTGGGTATTGGCTTATATCGCACAGAAGTGCCTTTTATGAATCGCCATTGTTTTCCTTCTGAACAGGAGCAAACACAGTTGTATGAAAAGCTGTTGTCAGATTTTCCCAAAAAATCAGTGACTATGCGTACCTTAGATGTAGGAGGCGATAAATCTTTACCTTACTTCCCTATTGATGAAGATAATCCATTTTTAGGTTGGCGAGGTATTAGAATAACCTTGGATCATCCTGAAATTTTTTTAGTGCAAGTTCGTGCGATGTTGAGAGCTAATCAAGAGCACAAAAACTTAGAAATTATGCTACCCATGATTTCTAATGTTAGTGAAGTTGATGAGGCAGTTCGACTCATCAATCAAGCTTATTTTGAAGTAAAAGCTGAGCTTGCTAGTGAATTAAACTCTACTGCAAAGCTAAAACAAAAAGAAAGAATACCTGCTGACCTCTTGGTGCGACCTAAAATTGGTATTATGCTTGAAGTGCCTTCAGTCATTTTTCAATTAGAAGAGTTGGCACAACGTGTAGATTTTTTCTCTGTAGGTAGTAATGATTTAACACAATATTTATTAGCCGTTGATCGTAATAATGCACAAGTTGCTAGCCTACATGATGCTTATCATCCCTCGGTTTTACGTGCCCTAAACACCATTGCGCAACAATCAGTAAAGTACCTAGTGCCCTTAAGTCTATGTGGTGAATTAGCCGGAGAACCCGCAGGAGCGATATTATTATTAGCGATGGGCTTTGATAAACTGAGCATGAATGGGCATAATATAGCGCGAATTAAGTGGGTTATTCGCCATGTTGACTTTCAAAGAGCAAAAATTATCTTATCTCATACCTTAAAATTAACTACTGCTAAACAAGTACATAGCTATTTAAACGAGCAGCTTGAACTATTGGGGTTGGGTGGTTTCATCCGCGCAGGAATGTAGAATTATGTTGTTTATTCTGATGAGTTGTATCCTTCTTGGTGCTATAGTTGGCTTTCTTGCCGGGTTACTCGGTATTGGTGGTGGCTTAATCGTTGTGCCTGCTTTGGTTTATTTACTGCCAACCTTAGTGGTAGAAAGTGGTGTATTAAGTAATGAGGTAATTATGCCTATGGCATTAGCAACCTCATTAGCTGCCATTGTGATGACTTCATCCAGTGCGGCTTTAGCTCATCATAAAAATAATAATATTCCATGGCAGCTTGCAAAACCATTAATGATATTGGTTGCTCTAGGAGCTTTGCTTGGTGCTTTTATTGCGGACTTACTTTCAGCAAAAGCATTAACCAATTTCTTCGCTGTTGCGGTAATGATACTCGCTTCGTACATGTTATTTTCTATTCGTTCAAAGCGTTCACGTCAGTTACCCTCACAAATCAAATTACAGGCGATTAGTTTTGTAACAGGAGTTGTTGCTAGTCTCATGGGAATGGCAGGTGGTGCTATTTTGGTGCCCGTTTTAACCTATTTTGGTATACCGTTACGACACGGTATTGGTATAGCAACAGTTTGCGGCGTAATGGTCGCTTTATTTGGCTCTTTTGGTTATATTCTTTCTGGACTTGATAATCAGCTATTACCCCATTGGAGTTTAGGCTATGTCTATTTACCTGCCCTATTGGGGCTGGTTATGACCTCCTCTTTATTTGCGCCTGTTGGCGTAAAATTTGCGGCTAAATTACCTGTGCAAACATTAAAAAAGTGCTTTGCAGTGTTCCTTATTTTAGTCGCAATGAAAATGATCTTTACTTAATAATTTCCTATATACCATGGATAAAAAATGACAGAACAATTTTTACAGTTTCCCATTATCGACCCAATAATCTTTAACCTTGGTCCCATCGCTTTGCGTTGGTATGGCTTTATGTATTTGATTGGCTTTGTTGCCGCCATGTTTATTGCTAATAAAGCCGCTGATAAAAGTGAAGGCGTTTGGACGAGAGACCAAGTCAGTGACTTATTATTTTATGGATTTTTAGGGGTTATTTTAGGTGGACGAATTGGTTATGTGCTTTTTTATCAATTTGATTATTTTTTGGCAGACCCTTTGTATCTTTTCCAAATTTGGCAAGGAGGTATGTCATTTCACGGGGGGTTGATAGGGGTTATTATCGCTGTTTATTTTTTTGCGAGAAAGAGTAATAAATCATTTTTATCTGTTGGCGATTTTGTTGCACCCCTAGTGCCTATAGGCTTAGGAATGGGGCGTTTAGGCAACTTTATCAATGCCGAATTATGGGGACGACAAACAGATGTTCCTTGGGCTATGGTATTTCCAACAGATCCCTTACAGCTTCCTCGTCACCCTTCGCAGCTCTATGAATTTTTTCTAGAAGGAATAGTATTGTTTGCTATTTTGTATATCATTACCCGTAAACCAAGAACATTAGGCTTAGCCTCGGGAAGTTTTTTAATTGGTTATGGTATTTTCAGATCTTTTGTTGAATTCTTTAGAGAGCCAGATGCTCATTTAGGCTTGTATTTTTCGTTGGTATCTAAAGGACAAATTTTGAGTATACCGATGATTTTGGTTGGTATTTTGATTATTTATTTAGGTTATCTTAGCCAAGCTAAAATGGCGATTAATAAGCATTCAACTAAGTCTATTAAATCAGCTAAATCAAACAAAGAAAAAGTAAGGGGTAAAGCATAATGCGCGCTTATTTAGATTTATGTCAACGTATTGTAGACCAGGGCACTTGGATAGAAAATAAGCGCACAGGTAAACGCTGTTTAACCGTTATA
Source organism: Litorilituus sp. (assembly GCA_030754235.1). GTDB lineage: Bacteria > Pseudomonadota > Gammaproteobacteria > Enterobacterales > Alteromonadaceae > Colwellia. The sequence continues at coordinate 50,703 of JASMAS010000066.1, read as the reverse complement.
GATGCATCACTTGAGTATAATGTAGCGAATAATGAATTTCCTATGATCACTACTCGTAAAAGTTACTTTAAATCAGCCATCGCAGAATTTATTGGTTATATTCGTGGTTATGATAATGCCGCTGATTTTCGAAAGCTAGGCACTAAAACATGGGATGCTAATGCTAATTTAAATGATGCATGGCTAAGTAATCCTCATCGTAAAGGTGAAGATGACATGGGGCGTGTATATGGTATCCAAGGACGTGCTTGGACAAAATCCGGTGGCGGGACTATTGACCAGCTGCAAAAGATTGTTGATAACTTAAGTCAAGGTATTGATGATCGTGCTGAAATCATGACATTTTATAACCCAGGTGAGTTCCATATGGGCTGTTTGCGTCCATGTATGCATACTCATAATTTTTCTATTTTAGATAACACCTTATATTTAACTAGCTTCCAGCGTTCATGTGATGTTCCTTTAGGTTTGAATTTTAATCAAATTCAGGTTTTCTTCTTTTTAGCCATCATGGCACAAATTACAGGCCTTAAACCAGGCAGGGCATATCATAAAATTGTTAATGCACATATTTATGAAGATCAATTACCTTTAATGGTTGATGTACAACTAAAACGTGAACCGCTGCCATTACCAAAATTGCTTATTAACCCCGAAATCAAGAGTCTAAAAGACTTAGAAACATGGGTAACTATGGATGATTTTAAAGTAGAAGGCTACCAATGCCATGCGGCGATTAAATATCCATTTGCGGTTTAGCTTTCTCTTAAAAATAAAAAACCGGCAAGTAAGCCGGTTTTATCATTATTTATATTCAATAGTTATGGTATAAGCCAAACTCTTGATTGATTTTTAGATTTTGAACATTTGCCCACTGATAATAGTTTTGATCTTCTAGTTGACTAGCGGCTGCTTTATCAAGCAATATTATTGCATTTTCATGCATTTGTAACGCTGACGCAGGGCACATTGATGAAAGGGGGCCGGTAACCATGTCTTGGACGGCTTTAGCTTTACTTTTGCCCGTGGCCATTAATAAAACATATCTAGCATCTAGAATTGTGCCAATGCCCATAGTCATAGCAAGTGTAGGCTGAAATTCATCTTTGTCAAACAAGCGAGAATTGTCTGATAACGTTTGCTGAGTGAGTGTTTTTATGCGGGTACGTGAGGCTAGGCTTGATGTTGGCTCATTAAAACCAATATGACCATTAGCACCAATACCTAGTATTTGTAGATCAATGCCACCTGAGTACTTTATCTTTTCTTCATAGGCTAAGCCTTGCTCTCTTGGGTTTTGGCCCTGTGCACAGGTAGGCAAGAACGTATTGCCTTTATCAATATCAACATGATTGAATAAATTATCATTCATGAAGTGGCGATAACTTTGCGGGTTTCCTTCATCAATGCCTAAGTATTCATCTAAATTAAAACAGGAGGTGTTTTTAAAGCTCAGTTGACCTGTTTGATACTTGGTAACTAACTGCTTATAAAGGCTAATTGGTGTACTACCTGTTGCTAAACCCAGTACTGGATTCGTTTTTTTATTTATTAACTCTGCCACCCATTCGGCAGCATTTGAGGCAACTTGTTGCGCATCATCAAAAATAATAATTTGCATGTTTTTTCCTTAGAAAAATTAAACTATTATCCCTATAGGATATTTCCTATATGGGAACAGAAATCATTGCTTGCTATTTTATTTTTGCCTTTGGCTTTTATTTTGCAATGACATTAATCTAGGTGCGTTTGGTAAGTTTACCACAAACAGAAAGGGATATTGGATAAAGTTTTACATGTTAAGTTTTTTTGATCTAAGAATTACTATGTAGTGGGAAAATTCATTGTCTAGCTGGTTATACCAGTTTAAGTGTGCGACACTAAGAAAAATCATGTTAACTTACTAAAATAATCTTATGTCAGATAATAGAGTTTCATTCCATATTGAAGATAGTATTGCCTACGTGTCATTAAATCGTCCTGAATGTCATAATGGTGTGGATGAAGCCATGATAGTGCAGTTAATTAATACGGCAAAACGCATTAAAAAAGATCGCGCTATCCGCTGTGTTATTTTGCAAGGGAAAGGAGCTTCATTTTGCTCGGGATTAGATTTTAACTCGGTGTCTAAACGTCCTTCAATTATACCTAGGTTCTTTATAAAGTTACCTTGGCGTAAAGATAATATGTTTCAACGTGTCGCTCTTGTGTGGCGGGACTTGCCTGTTCCTGTTATTGCTGTTGTTCATGGCAACTGCTTTGGAGCAGGGATGCAAATAATACTAGCGGCAGATTATCGTATTGCCACACCCAGTGCCAATTTATCTATTCTAGAAATGAAATGGGGTCTTATTCCTGACATGAGTGGTATGGTAACTATATCACGTTTGACTCGAGTGGATATTGCTCAAGAATTGACCATGACAGGTCGTTTCTTTTCGGGCAGTGAAGCTGTTGAGTACGGTTTGGTATCAAAAGTAAGTGATTCTCCTTTAGAAACGGCTCAGCAGTTGGCTAACGATATAGCTAAACAAAGCCCTGATGCCATTGCTGCGACGAAGTATTTGTATAAAAAAACATGGAAAAAAGATACTCGTGCAGCGTTATTCTGGGAGCGAATGGTGCAGCTACGTTTATTGTTTCGAAAGAATCAGCGTATTGCTATGAAAAATGGCTTATCTAAAGGTCAAGATAAGAAAAGTTTTATTGACCGAAGTAGCTTTTAATATCAAGTACATTAATTCATTACTTAACAATAATTAAAAGACTTAAAGCTAGGGTATGGATTCAATAGAGTGGTTATTCAAGAGAATGTGCTCCAGCATTCTCTAATAAGCTATATCCTTGTAGCGTTCTTGTAAAATTAATAACGATATGGTTGGTGATTATAGTAAGTAGACATGATCACATAGTTAGTAAGATTAATGGTATAATAGAGGCTTATGTGGATTAACACTATTGCCATCAATACCACCTTCTTTAGGGGAGTGTTTTAGCGTCGTTAAGCTGCTTGAATGAGCAAGGTGGTCTTAGGTGCAGTTTACTTTTTGAGTTAGTCATTAACGATTAAAGATTAAGCCACAATGAAGCCCCTAGATTTAGTGACTTTATCCATTATTTTCTGTTAGACTCGCTTTTTATTATTTTATTATTACTGTTTCCTTTACATGACTTGCCAGGCCTCTTTTACTAGTAAATTTATTTTAAATAAATCTCATTTTAATGAATGCTATAGCCAGACCAATACTGTTGATCGATCTAGAAAAGCTTTTTTAAAAGCAGGGATTTTAATGGTATTTGGCTTATATATTTTACTTTTTACTCAGGTAAATGCGTATGCGGCTTGGTTTGTTATCGCTTTAGGCGTGCTTGAAGCGGTAAGTCTTTATTACCATCAACCTTGGTGGGTAATAAGACAAATGTTATCTAAAGCTAGTAATAGTGAAGTCACACTTACGATTGATGAACAAGGTGTTTTGACAGAATCTTTCTATCATACAGGAAGAATTTTATGGCACAATATTACAGATATTCAAGAGTCGGAATTAGGAATTATCCTAATTTTTACTCTTGATAAAAGTCAGGGTAAAAGTTATCTATCAAAAAGCTGCTTATCTGAAGCTGCACTGCGCTATTTGTTAAATAAGTCCAACTTGATTGTTAATGCCTGATTTCTGAGTTCTTGGTAACGTTCACCAAGTTCAATCTGGCATGTTTGTAATAACCCCTATCTGAATTGGTAATACCTTGACGTTGAGCTTTCAAAAGGAATAAGTTGTACCAATTAATGCCATACTGCTATTAGTGTGCCATGCCGTGTTGTTTGCTTCATTTATTGTTGACGAGTGAATAATCCCACCTGAAAAATGCCATGTCGAGTTAATTGAATAGCTTCCCATGACGCCATAACTATAATTGAATTGTGCTTCATTATCGGGTTGGCGACTTTCTGTTAAGGGAGAAATTTGCAAGTTTAAGTGTGAATCTTTGAATTGCTCAATGCTTGCGGTTATCGATAAATTAAAAGCTTTATTTTGGTGTATGGTTATTGCACTATTCAGGTAATATTTGCTCCATGTTGTTATATTTTCTGACGTTGTTTTACCTGTTTTTATTGATATTTTCCCTTTAACAAAGCCCGCTTCTAATGCCGGGACGAGATCATAATAAGTGTCGTTATACGTATTGGGTAAATTATCTAAGCTAATTGTTCTAATAGAGTCATAATTGTTTGTTAACAGAAAGCTATGGTGAGCTGGAATTTTGTTATCGGCAAAAGCAGTGTTAACTAGTAAAAGGCTAGCTACAGTTAAAAAGCAAACTGAGTGTTTCATACGCATCCCTGATAAGTGTTATTATGTCTTATTCATTTTTTATTTTTGATAAGCAAGTGCTTGATACTAACTATAGGCAAAAAACTAATAAAGTGAGTAAATAAAATAAAATTTTTTGATAAAATAACTAATTTATTGATTTAAGGTAAGAAATAAAAATAGAGAAGTAGTCTAAGCAATAGTATATACTCGCCCTCTTAAAATTTTATAGGAAACTCCCCTTGTTAGCTGTAATCCGCTTAATATTAATGTCATTTGCATTTATATTTGTTTGTTTTTCATCTTGTTTTTATTGTTTATTAAGGCCTTTTCATCGTAATAATGTACATCATACCGCTCGCTATCTAGGTAAAGTAAGTAAAATATTTGGCTTTGACGTTGAGGTGAGAATACCGGAGTCATTAAAAAATATTGGGCCTGTCGTTTATATTGCCAATCACCAAAACAACTATGATCTTTTTACCATGTCAAATGCCGTTCAGCCAAGCACCGTTAGCGTAGGTAAAAAAAGCTTAAAGTGGATCCCGTTATTTGGTCAAATGTATTGGTTAACAGGTAATATTTTAATTGATAGAAAAAATACCAGTAGAGCTATGGATACTATTAGCTTAACCGCTAAAAAAATTGTTGAAAGTAAGTTATCTATTTGGATTTTTCCTGAGGGTACGCGTAGTAGAGGAAAAGGCTTGCTGCCTTTTAAAACGGGCGCTTTTCGTACCGCAGCAAAAGCCAATGTTCCTATTGTGCCAATTTGTGGAAGCAGTCAAGATAAAACCATAGATATTTCTCGTTGGGATAATGGTAAAATAATCATCGAGTTTTTAGAGCCTATGTATGTAAAAGATAACTCACGTAACAGCATTCGTCTTCTTACTGATGAGGCATATCAACTGATGGAAGAAAAAATCAAGCAATTAAACCACGAAGTGGCGAGTATAAAAAATTAGAAAATATATAGGTAAATAGCATGACTAATGATGAATTGCAGCACTGGTATGAGCACACGAAAACGCTGGTAACTGAATTACTTGAAGACGGTACAAATGATGAGGTTTATCATACTATTGAGCACCACTTTGCTAGCGAAGATTTTGATATGCTTGAAAAGGCGGCAATTACGGCTTTTAAACTAGGCTTTGAGGTAGAAGAGCCTGAAGAAGCCGAGCTGGAAGGTGGTGGTAAAATTTTTGCGTTTGATATTGTCACTGAACAAATGCTTAACATAGAAAATTTACAATCAGAAACAAAAAAAATGTTTGAATTGGCACAAGAATGTAAAGTAGACTACGATGGTTGGGGAACTTATTTTGAAGAATAGTTCTCACGTGTTATGTAAACCTAGTTTAGTAAATATGACCCTAATGTCTTAATCTTATGCCCTAGCAGGGCTATCAAAAGGAAAAAAACCATGGAATGGCTAAGTAATTTTTTTAACAATGAACCGTTTTCTATAGCCGTTCCTGTTATTCTCATTGTTTCAATTTTTATTTATGCAGCTCGACGCGCTCATATTAAGCATGTAGAACGCATAAAAAAAATTGATGAAACTTATAATATTAGGTCAACAATTTATCGAAAATAAGCTCATGCTACTGTGTAGGCTGTAGCAGTTAAACGCTAATTTTCATAGGACATAAGACTTTAATTTCTTTTAATTAACTCGGCTCATTTACCTCAAACGCTTGGTGTTGGCTAAACCAAGCGAATGCTGCTGGGACAAATAAAAATGATAACAAGGTTGTTAGTACGGTGCCACCGGCAATCGCAATTGCAAAGGGAGGCCAAAAACCACCACCTGCTAGAATTAGGGGTAAAAACCCTCCAACGGTAGTGATAGTGGTGGAAGTAATGTGTCTCGTGCAGCTTTGAACCCCTTTAATAATTGCTGTTATGTCTCCGGTAATGGCTAACTTATCACTTTTTAATTCAGCAATAATAACAATAGCAGCATTAATCGCTAAGCCCATTAAGCCTAATAAAGCAACAATAACGGTAAAGCCAAAGGGGTAATCAAATAAATAAATGCTCAGTAGGCCTAAGCCAGCTGATTGCACAGCCGATAAAACAATAATAGTAGCGAGCCTAAATGAATTGAATGATAACACTACTACGGTGATCAATAAGGTAAAAATAATGCCTACACTCGCTAACAATTGCCCTACTGCAGAGTCACGCTGTGAAGATTCACCACCGACTTCCATATAATATCCAACAGGTAATTGATAGTTTTGCTGAGCGATATTTTCTTTAACTCTTGATAAGACAACACTGGGTAGCACACCTGCTTTGATATATCCTTCAACAACATTGATTCTCACCCCGTTCCTGTGTGGAATTGCCCCTCTACTTGGTTTAAGAGAAAAGTCCGCTATTGCTGTCAGTGGTATTGTTTGCTCAGTATGTTGGCTAGTCGGGCTAATCAAATTAATACTGGCTAAGTCAGTCATATTTTCTCGGTATTCATTAGCAATACGCACTCTTACAGGGATAGACTCAGTTGCTTCGATAATTGAACCATTGACTTGACCACTTAAACTGCCTTGTAATTGCTCAGCAATATCTACCAATGATAAACCAACTAAAGCTGCTGCTTCTTCATCGGCTTTAACCCACACTTTTGGTGTGCCAGGTTGTAACGTCACTCGGGTGTGAATAATGTCTTTGGTTTGTGTCATTATTTTGCGAATATCATCCCCAATCACTTTTAACGTATCTAAGCTTGGACCATATATTCGTAGTTCAACAGGCGCATTAAAAGGAGGGCCTTGTTCGAGTTTGCGCACTAAGATTTGTGCTTGTGGTACCTGTAAATCTAGTTCTGATTGTAAAAGTGGAATTAAACGATTAGCCGCTTGGAAATCGGTCGCTGTAACCATGGCTTGCCCGTAGTTTTGTAAGCCATCTTGATTGGGAACCAAGTTATAATAAAAAGAGGGAGCATTTTTGCCAATAAACCAACGAACTTTTTCTATGCCTTGTTGTTGGTACAGGTAATTACTGACTTGTTGGCTTACTTCTTTTACACTTAATATGCTACTTTGAGAAGGCATAAATAGCTCTATTTGAAACATATCTCTATCCGATGGTGGAAAAAACTGCTCATCTAACTGCTTAGATAAAACAAAGCCTAGCAGTGGCAAGCAAAATACCATCATCACGGTTATTTTTTTGTAGTTTAATGCCCATTGTAACGTACTGACAAACCAAGCATTGAGTTTAGGTAAGTGAATACCTACTCTATACCATTTTTGCTCGTTCAGTTTGCTATTTTTTTGTGCAAGGGGAGAGCCTTTAGGTATAAAACGGCCAGCCAACCCTGCAACTATGGTATGAGAAATGACATAAGATCCTATCAATGAGAAAATGACTGAATAGGCAATACCACCAACAAACTCACCCGCAGAGCCGGGCATCAAAATTAGCGGCATAAAGGCTAAAATGGTCGTAATTGTTGAGCCTAATAGTGGTAGCCATAAGTGCCTGACCGCAAAGCCAACAGAGTCAAGCCTTCGCATTCCTTGTTGACGTTTAGTTTGTATTGTATCTGTCATCACAATAGCGTTATCTACCATGATACCTAAAGCAACCACTAATCCTGTTACTGACATTTGATGAATGGGAATACCATAAAAGCGCATTACTGACAGTGTAAATAATACGGTTAAAGGTAGCGATGCTGCAACAATAAGCGCTGATCGCCAGCCTAAAGTTATCAATAATACCGTGGTAATTAACACAAAACCTAAAGCGATATTATTCATCAGATCACCGAGTCGTTTTTCGGTATAGGTATTTTGATCAAAGAGAACTTCAAGTTTAATATTTTCAGGTAATTGTTTAGCATATTGAGCTAATACCAGTGCAACGTTTTTGCTCCATAAATCAATACGTAAACTTGGCAACATACGTGTAGCAACAACCAGTGCCGGCTTGTCATTAACCATGGCAATTTCTTGTGCAGGCCAACTTACTGTTTTGCTGACATTGGCAATATCACCTAGCCTTAAAATGGTTCCTGATTGACTTTCTTGTAAAGGAATATTTTCGATTCGAGTTACCGTGTCAAAGGCACCAATGAGTTCAACTTGCATTTGGTTTTTGTTATTTACTAGCTGCCCAGCAGATACTTTGGCATCAGCACGTTGAATTTTTTGCGCGATAGCTTTACTGGAAAGACTCAGCTGGCTGCTGACTCCTTGGTCTATTTCAACCAATACTTCTTCTTGTCCTTGTCCAAATATATTGACAATGTCAGTACCTGTGACCTGACGTAATTGATTTTGTAAATCATTGGCATAACGTCCTAAACTGGCTATATCACTTTCGCCTGCTCCTTGCCAATTTAGTGCGATAATTTGAGTAAAAGCATAGCTTCTTTCATCTTCAAGAGTTGGGGTGATTGTATTTGGTGGCAGTTGTGGCGCGATATCATTTATTAAGTCTCGTACTCTTGACCAAATAGGAGCAGAATGAGTGACTTCGTCTAACAACTCTAGTTTTACCGCTGAAATACCTGGACGAGAAACCGAAGTGATGACTTTTACTTCCGCTATTTTGCGTAATTTTTGTTCGATTTTTTCAGTGATAAGCACTTCTATTCTTTCTGCACTGGCTCCTGGTAACCTTGTTAATACACTTGCATGGCGGTTTTGCATGCGAGGATCTTCCATTCTTGGTATGGTTGACAAGGAACCAAGACCAGCAACAATTAAAAGGACTATGGCCAGAGACATTAACCGACCATTTTTGACAAATGAACGGATCATTATGGCTCACCTTTTACTGTTGTTGCAATAGTATAATTACTTGCTTGAATTATTTGCCCACCGACATAGCGATGAACACCTTGTGAAATAATCTTATGAGGTTTTAAGGCTAAACCAGTGATATATACTGAGTGTTGCTCAGTGTGTAATATATTGACTGTAGTTGGTTGTAGTGTGAAACGATTTTTTTCATCCGTATTTGCTTTGGCAATATATATTTGCCATTGACCTCTTGCCGCATCGGTAATTGCTGCTAGTGGAAGCCAAAAGCCTGGTTTGTTAATTTGCTCTGTGATTTCAATCCTAACCAGTTGACCATTTAATTGAAGGTTAGGTTTTTTTTTGTCGATAACGGTTAATCTCAATTGCACCGTTCTGCTAAGAGGGTCAATTTGCTTACCAATTGAAATCAAACGTGCTTTTTGTTTTGTTTTACTATCATTTACAACTTCAAGGTCAAAAATGTCGCCAACCGAGAGTTTCATTGCCAATGTAGCGGGAATTCCCACGTTAACTTCGTTATTATTTTGCTCTATAAGTTGAAATACAGGGATGCTTGGTGCAAGCACTTCTCCTGTAGATATTAAACGCTTAGTAATAACGCCATTAAAAGGGGCGAGTAAACCGGCTTTTTCTTTTTGGTAATGAAGTGTTTTTATTTGGGCGAGTAAACCGTTAATTTTAGCGTGAAGAATTTGGTTTTCAGCATTAAGTTCATCAAGGCGCTGTTGAGAGCTATAACCGTCATCAATTAATGTTTTGATTCTGTTTAAATTAGCTTGATTAAGTGACACTTGCGCTTTGGCTTGGTCAATTTGTGCTTGTAATTCAGTTGTTTTATATTGTAAAAGTTGAGTGTCTTGCTTAGCAAGCAGCTGATTTTTTATAACTACATCGCCATTATCCACTAATAATTGATTTACTTTTCCAGCATATTCAAAGCTTAAATTTGTCTGCTGTTTGGCTTTAAATTGCCCTAAGTAATACCTAGTAACGGCGTAACCTTGTTGTGGACTTATCGTCTTTGTGCTGGCACTTTGATAGAACGTTGTATTAATGGTATTTTCTTCGTTATTTTTTGAACATGCGCTTAACGATAGCACTGTGATAAATAATAATGAGCGTAACTTGCTAGTCGCTAGCGGAAATTCCCTTGCAGATACGTTATTGTATATGGTCATTGTAATTCGCCTAAAGTCTATGTCTTACACTTTATGTAAGAGGCTATGTAAATAACAGACAGATTCAAATAAAACAGACTGGACTGTATAGTCTAAAAATTCATTTTAACAAATTAAACTAGACTGTCTAGTTTAATTTGTTAAAATGAACAAGTAACCAGTACAAGCTAATTAGGTATTACGTGGTAGGATTTCATGGTAAAAAAACGCAGTAAAAATGAGCTTAAAAGACAGCAAATTTTAGACTCAGCGATCAGTCTCTTTACAGAGCAGGGTTATGCTGCAACAAGTATGGATTTAATTGCTAAAAATGCGGATGTGTCTAAACAAACCGTGTATAGTCATTTTGGTAGCAAAGATGACTTGTTTTTTGCTTCGATTGAGAATCGTTGTGAATCAATTCAAATTCTTGACCTGTCTATGAGTGAGCTTAATGACCCGCATAAGGTATTATTTCGACTAGCAAAAGAATTGATTGATATGATCACATCAAAACAAGGTTGTGCTATACATAAGATTTGTGCTTTTGAATCTAATGCTTACCCACAGGTTTCAGATATCTTCTATCAAGCAGGGCCGCTAAAAATAACCCATGACATAACCGAACTAATGGCCAAGCTGCATCAACAAGAAATTCTCCATATTGCAAATCCTAAATATGCCGCTTTACAATTTTTAAATATCGTCAAAGGTGAGTTGTGGATGCAAATTGAATTTAATATCAAAGAGCGTATTTCAATAAAAGAACTCGATGATTATTTACGAGAAAGTGTTGCTTTTTTCATTCGTGGTTATGCACTTAAACCATAAGTTACCTTCAAGGTTATCGTTTATGAATACTTGCCTGTAGAATCTCTTATCACTAACTGAGGGACGTATTGGCTGGTGTTATTACAATTTTGTTTTTTGCGTATTTGGCCGATAAGTATACTGGCAGCATTTTTGGCTATTTCTATATTTGGCTGATTAGCCGTGGTTAATTTTGGCCAAGTTTGGCGCGAAAATGGACTATTTTCAAAGCCAGCAATAGAGAGTTGTTCGGGAATGTTAATGTCCATTAACCGTGAGGCAAATAAGGCACCAGCAGCAATCTCATCATTACAAGAGAATATTGCACTAGGGCGATTTTCTTCAAGGTTATTAGTCGACATTAATTGTTTTGCCCCTTGCACTCCTGAATCAAAAGAATACTCACCTTCAATCAGTAAATTCTTATTAAATTCAATATTATTGTGCTTTAGCGCCCGTCTATAACCTTTATAACGTTCAATGGTTGACATATGTTCAGCCTCTCCCGCAATAAAAGCTATTTTTTTATGCCCTAAATCAATTAAATGTTGGGTGATGGTTTGAGCGGCATCTCTATCATTTACCATTACGCATGGGCTTAGCTCGTCAGGAGCGCTATCACCTGACATGATACGCACCACTTTTATGTCTAGTTCAATAATACGCTGAACAAAGGCTGGATTTTCAGAAAATGGGGGAGTAAGTACTAAGCCTGCCACTCGGGCTTGTTTAATTGTGTTGATGATATCTTCAGTGATATTTTCTTGTTGAGAGTCACAAGGGTTAATCAATAATTCAAAGCCTTGTTGACGGCAGGCCTCTAAAATACCTACCTGCATATCAATAACATAATAAGCATTGGGGTTATCATAAACATAAGCAATGGTGTAGGATTTTGTGCCAGCTAAGTTTCGCGCTGCTAAATTAGGTTGGTAGTTAAGCTCTTTGACAGCCGCTTGAACTTTTTCTCTGGTAAGCTGGCGTACAGAGGGTTCATTATTCATTACCCTAGAAACCGTTTTTATTGAAACACCTGACAACTTGGCGACATCGTTAATGGTTGCTTTCATCTATTAATTTAGCTCTTATTATCTATTTTATGCAATAGAGTAGAGTGTCTTTAACCTAGCTTCAATATCTAATGTTAAATTTAGCTTAAATACTTTAGCAAAGGAGACTTATGTCCAACACCAACAAATTGACAGCGCTGTCAATTTGTTGGTAAAGTAGCTTAACTTTCAGTCTTCTTATCATCATGCCATCAAATTTTATGGCGACTTCAGGTGACTCTACAGACTTTTACTTTATTTGTATTTGCTTAAAAACAGGAACCGTTATGTCAACACGTCAACATTTAGCAAGTTGGAAGAAACTTCAACAGTTAGCCAAAGATAAACAATCTCAGCACATGAATACTTTGTTTGCGCAAGATAACCAGCGTTTTGAAAAATTCTCTATTGAGTTACCAAATTTGTTATTGGATTATTCAAAAAACTTGATTGATAGTGAAACCCTTGACTGTTTGCTTAATTTGGCGAAAGAGACTCAAGTGAGCCAGTGGCGAGAAAAAATGCTTTCAGGTGCAAAGATTAATAAAACTGAAGAAAGAGCTGTGTTACATACAGCGCTTCGCAGGCAAAGTGATGAAGCATTAATCGTAGACGGAGAAAACATTACTGACCACATACAAAAGCAATTAGCAAAAATGGAAGTATTTGTTAATAAAGTTCGGCAAGGTCACTGGTTAGGGTATTCAGGAAAACGTATCACTGATGTTGTCAATATTGGCGTAGGAGGCTCTAACCTTGGTCCACAAATGGTGACTGAAGCCCTAAAGCACTATAGTGACGGAAGTGTGAATGTACATTATGTCTCTAATGTTGATGGTGCACAAATAGTCGAGGTGTTACGTCCACTAGACCCTGAAAAAGTGCTGTTTATCGTCTCCAGTAAAACCTTTACAACAACAGAAACGATGACAAATGCGCGAACTTCAATGAAGTGGTTAACTAGTTCGTCATTTGATGAGAAGTCTATTGCAAAACATTTTGTGGCAGTAACAGCCAATAAAGAAAATGCCATGAAGTTAGGCATAGAAGAGCAGAATATTTTTGATATGTGGGACTGGGTTGGAGGCAGATTTTCATTGTGGTCAGCCATTGGTTTGGCAATAGCCCTTGATTTAGGTTTTGATAAGTTTACAGCCTTGTTAAAAGGGGCAAATGAAATGGATCAACATTTTATTCAGGCGCCGCTAAGCAAGAACATGCCAGTTATAATGGCATTAATTAGTGTGTGGAACACCACTTTTTTAGGATCTCAATCACAGGCTATTTTACCCTATGATCAAACATTACACATGTTAACGGCTTACTTACAACAAGCTGAAATGGAAAGTAATGGTAAATCAGTTTCTTGGGATGGTGACGAAGTGAGTTATGCAACAGTGCCGTCAATTTGGGGAGAATTAGGCATCAATGGCCAGCATGCCTTTTATCAATATTTACACCAAAGTAATAATGTTGTACCGGCCGATTTTATTGGCTCAGTGGAAAGTGTGACACCCGTTAAAGGGCATCATGAAACACTGATGGCTAACTTTTTTGCTCAAACGCAAGCGTTAATGGTTGGCGTTGATGAAAATCAAGTCAGAGCCGATTTACAAGCAAAGGGAAGGTCAGACGATTATATTGAAAAGGTTGCGCCACATAAGGTGCATAAAGGCAATAGACCCACCAATACAATTTTGTTAAAACGCATTGATCCGGAAACGCTTGGCAGCCTAATTGCTGCTTATGAGCATAAAATTTTTGTTCAGGGTATTATTTTACAAATTTGTTCATTCGATCAGTGGGGAGTCGAGCTAGGTAAAGGTTTAGCCGCTGAAATTCAGAAAGAACTGGAGACGAAAACGCTTTGTCAACAGCATGATTGCTCTACGGAAAACTTGATCAAGTTTTATCAGCAATCTAAATAAAACTAGTTGTCAATAGTATTTTGTATTTTAACCACCTGTTTAATAACGGTTTAAAAAATAATCATAAGTTTTTTTTGATTTACACTAGCCAAATGAAGAAATAAGGGGTAAGGTTAACCTAGCTCTTGACAGCGTTGTCATTCGGTAATGACAGCGCTGTCTTGAGGTTTGAAATAATTATTACTAGTGTTTTAAATACACTTTCAAAAAAAACAAACGTGTGTAAGGGAAAGTCGATGTCATCAAAAATATTTAAAAAAGGCGTTTTAGCAAGTTCAATTGCTATGATCTTAGCTGGTGTTTCATCACAAGCTATGGCTGCAGAAGACGGAGCAAAAGTAAACAAAGACGAAGTTGAAGTCATTCAAGTCAAGGGTATTCGCGGTTCATTAAAAGAAGCATTAAACCAAAAACGATTTGCTAATGCCGTGGTTGATTCTATTTCTGCGGAAGACATTGGTAAATTCCCGGACCGTAATATTGCTGAATCATTACAAAGAATACCGGGTGTTAGTATCGTAAGAAGTTTTGCAGGTGAAGGTGGTGATGTTTCTATTCGCGGTACTAACTCAGAATTAACTCAAGTTAGTATGAATGGTAACTATGTCGCATCAACAGGTTGGTTTTCTCAACAAGCGGCTAAACGTTCATTTGATATGGATTTATTACCACCTGAGCTTGTTGCCGGTGTTGATGTATATAAATCACCTGTAGCAAGTCTTGATGAAGGCGGCGTTGGTGGTACTGTAATGGTACGTACGCGTAAGCCATTAGACTTAGATAGTAATACTTTGTTTTTATCTGCAGAATATCAAGACAACAGTATAGCTGACGAAAACGGTAAAGGCTTAACAGGCATGTATAGCTGGAAAAACGAAAGTGAAAACTTTGGTGTTTTAGCTGCTTTATCAACGTTAGAAACAATTGGTCGCGCGCATAAAGCTGAAAACTATATGGATGATGGTTGGGCTGGAGCCGGTATTTCAGAATTTGCCCAAACTCGTGAGCGTGAAGCGATAGACTTAACGCTTCAATATGCTCCATCTGATGAACTATCAATGAACTTGCATTATTTTCATATTGACCTTGATGCAGCAAATAGTAACCAAAACTATTTGATTATTGCTGGTACAGACCCTTCTGGTTTTAATGGAAATGTAACGGGTGCTACCAAATTTGGACCTACTAAAGGTTTTGCTTTAAACGGTAATTATGCAGGTGCTCCATTTGACGATCAAAATACGCGTAATGCTAAAATGGATACCCAAGTATTAGCGTACGAAATTGAGTATGCGGGAGATGCTTACACGATTAATGCTAAAATAGGTACTACAGAAGCTACTGGTGGCGATGGTGGTAACTATAATGCCGGTTGGGTTTCAAGCAAAAGTGATTTATCAATTGATTTTGACATGAGTGGCAGTGATTCCATGTTACTTTCACCAAATGGCACGGATGCGAGCGATCATTCTGAATATATTTTAAATAATGGTGCCGTTACAGCTGGTTTCCGTCAAGACGAAGAAACGTTTGCTCAAGTTGATGTTGATTTTGATGTTGACTGGGGCCCTATTTCAAACTTCAAAACAGGTGTTAAAGTACGCGATCATGAATTTACAAGCTACTCTAGTGCATGGACTTTTGATGATAGCTTAACAACGGGTATTACTAAAGCATCATTTGCGGATGGCCACTTTAATCATTCAGGTATAGGCTTAGCTGCTGGTACACCAACGAATATAGCTCGTGCAGATGGTGCACAATTAAGAGCACACTATAATGCTCATAAAACAGGCGAAAGCTTAAATACATCAAGCTATGGTGTGATTAGAGAAGATATCTTTGCTGTTTATGGGCAAGCTGACTTTAGTGGTGATGATTACCGAGGTAACTTAGGTTTACGCTATGTAGCAACAGATACTTCTGCTGATTATTATGGTTATATTGATACCTCTACAATAGAAACTGAAAAGAGTGACTATGCTGATTGGTTACCAAGCTTTAACTTAGCGTTAAACTTATCAGAAAGTGTTATTTTACGTATGTCTGCTGCGAAAGTAATAAGTCGCCCAAATTACACCTTTTTAAACCCTGCTGCTAACATTCCTACTAATGACGGTGGAGCGGCCTCAATAAATATTACCCGCGGTAGTATTAAACTAGACCCATATCGCGCGACACAAGCAGATATTGGTGTAGAGTGGTATTTCAACGATGAATCACTTTTATCAGCCACATTGTTTAGCAAAGATATTCGTTCATTTATTGTTCCTGGTGCAAACCAAAGTACAATTCAAGCGAACGGAATTGAATACATTGTAAATGAACCAGGCCAAGGATTAGGCGGTGAACTTCAAGGTATTGAAGGGCAATATCAACAGCAAATGGGGGCATTCGGTTGGTCTGCTAACATCACTTACACTGAAGGTTTTGGTTTGGAAAATGTTGATGGAAACGTTGAAGAGAGACCATTATCTGGTTTGTCTAAACTTAGCTATAACTTAAGCGCGTATTATGAAACAGACATGTTTGCAGCACGTGCAGCATATACTTACCGTGATAGCTTTATTTCTCCTTCTACAGGTATCGGTGGTAACACGAATTGGGATTCATACGGAATTTTTGATTTAAGTGGTACTTGGCATGCAACTGAAAACTTAGATGTAAGTATTGAAGCGACAAACTTATTTGAAGAGACAACTACTCAACGATTTGGTGAAGGCTTCACGGCGATGCGCTTAGCGGCAGATAATGGTCGTAACGTATTCTTAAAAGTATCTTACCGTTTATAAAAAGTAGTTAAGGTAAGCCTTTAAAACATAGTAAATAAAAAAGGAAAGTTTACTTTCCTTTTTTATGGTGGTTAAGGTAGTAACCACCATATTATTGAACTTTTATCTATTTACTATGTATATAAACGGCTAATATACCTATTTTAGTATCAATGAGTACCTATCATGGCTAACAATAACTGTAGTAAGAATGATCACATCCTTATCATTGGTGGTGGTACCGCTGGTTGGTTAAGTGCAGCAATTTTAGCTAAAAGCTTGCACAGTAAACACGATGATGGAGTAAAAGTTACCTTAATTGAATCACCTGATATTCCAATTTTGGGTGTTGGTGAAGGAACTTGGCCCAATTTACGTGCTACTTTGAATCGTATTGGCATTAGTGAAACAGATTTTATTCGAGAGTGTGATGTTACCTTTAAGCAAGGTGCAGAATTTATTAACTGGGCCAAAACACCTGAGCCGAATTCAGAGAAAAATCCGAACTCAAGTTATTATCATCCACTAAGTACTGTTAATCATTCATCGTATAACTTTAATCTTGCTCCTTATTGGTTACAGCAAGATAAAAAGACTCGTTTATCTTATGATCGCGCCGTTGCGTCTCAAGTCAGATTATGTGATCAAGGTATTGCGCCAAAACAAATTGTAATGCCGCAATACAGTGCAGTGCAAGAGTATGCTTACCACCTTAACGCCAATAAATTTTCTGCTTTTTTAAAACGTCACTGTATTGAAAAATTGGGTGTTAATTTTGTCAGTGCTAACGTCACTAGCGTTCTGCTAGATGATGATGAATTTATTAAGCATGTTGTTACTGACCACCCTAGTATAGATAAAATAAACGCTGATTTTTTTATTGATTGTAGCGGTAATAAAGGTCTTATTATTAAAGAAACTTACAATATTCCTTGGCATGACATTAGCGACATTATTTTTAATGACACAGCACTCGCGGTGCAAGTTCCTTATCAAGATAAAGATCAAGCGATTAATACTCATACTTTGGCAACAGCACAAGATGCGGGTTGGATTTGGGATATAGCATTGCAAACTCGCCGAGGTGTTGGTCACGTATACAGCAGTAAATACACCACAGAGCAAAAAGCGAAAAAACAGTTAATTGACTATTTAGGTGATGATTACAATAGCGAATTAACGATTCGCAAGATCAAACTGAATCATGGTTATCATCAAAAATTTTGGCATAAAAATAGTGTTGCAATAGGTATGTCTGCAGGATTTATTGAACCTCTTGAAGCATCTGCTATTTTCTTGTTTGATGCTGCTGCTAATATGCTTGCTGCTCAATTTCCCCGAGATAAAGCACAAATGACCTATGCAGAGCGTAAATTTAATCAACAATTAACTTTACGTATGGAACGCACTGTAGAATTTATAAAGTTGCATTATTGCATTTCAGATCGTCGAGATAGCCAATACTGGATTGATAACTGTAATCCTGTCAGTATTCCAACACACTTACAGGAACGTCTTAGTTTTTGGAAAAGTCAGCCGCCAACCAAGTATGACTTTGATAATGCTTGGGAGCCCTTTAACCTTGATAGTTACTTATACGTACTTTACGGCATGGGTTTTGACACTGATGTTAGCGAAGTGGCATCAAAATATACGGATGTTGTAAAAGCAGAACAACTTTTTACCGAGATAGATAAAGTGAGTGAATTGATGGGAAAAAAACTTCCTAAGCACAGAGCTCTTATTGATAAAGTTATTCAATATGGTTTTAGCCAAGTCTAGTGGGTAAAACGAGGTAATGATTTATGAAAAATAAACAAACGAAACCAGTCAAACAGGTCATCATTGTCGGTGGTGGCACTGCTGGCTGGTTAACCGCAGCTACCCTAGCGAAAAAGTTTAATAGTAGTGTTGATAACACAATACAAGTCACCTTGATTGAGTCACCTGATATTCCCACCATAGGTGTTGGCGAAGGTACTTGGCCTACTATGCGTAAAACATTAGCTAAGCTTGGGATTAGTGAAACAGATTTTTTGAACCGCTGCAACGCTTCATTTAAACAAGGCACTAAATTTGTTAATTGGAAAGAAGCACCCCAACAGGGAAATAATAACCACTATTATCATTTGTTTACCTCTATAAACGATCCTTTGGCTTTTAACTTAGCTCCATATTGGCAACTGGGAAAAATAGGTCAAGGGCATAATTACGCAGAGACCGTTAGTATGCAAGGTGCTTTGTGTGATTTAGCATTAGCGCCAAAAGCTATTAATCACAAAGAATTTGAGGGTATGCAAAACTACGCCTACCATCTTGACGCGGGTTTATTTACTGACTTATTAAGGGAACATGCAACTGAAAACTTAGGCGTAAAACATATTTCTGCCAATGTTTCGCAAGTTAACACTGATGATGATGGTTATATTGAATCAGTTAATACCGATACTTTTGGCATACAGTCAGGTGATTTTTTTGTTGACTGTAGCGGTTTTAAAAGTTTACTCATTGGTGAAACCTTAGGTATAAAGTTTAAAAGTATTAGCGATACGCTATTAACTGATCATGCTGTTACCATTCAAGTGCCTTACGAAACAGAAGAGACGGCTATTGCCAGTTGTACTATTTCTACCGCGCAAGAAGCTGGTTGGATTTGGGATATTGGTTTGAAAAACCGTCGTGGAACAGGCTATGTATATTCTTCTGCGCATACTAGTCATGAAAAAGCAGAGCAAGTTTTACGAGATTATATTGGCCCGCAGACAAATAAACTTGAAGCACGTTTAATTAAAATGAATGTTGGTTATCGTGAGAAGTTTTGGCATAAAAATTGTTTTGCCATCGGCTTATCTGCCGCTTTTGTAGAGCCTTTAGAAGCCTCGGCAATTTTTTTAATTGAATCATCGGCGAATATGTTAGCAGAATTATTTCCTTACAATCGTCATTCAATGAAAGTTGTTGAAGATAAAGTGAATAAATCGTTCAAATTTCGATGGGATAAAACCATTGAATTTATTAAAATGCATTACTTTCTATCAAATCGAGATGAGCCATTTTGGCGAGATAATAAAGGCATCAACACGGTGCCAAATACATTATTAACGTCACTTGAACATTGGCAATATCAAGTTGTTACTGGCTATGACTTTGATAATGTTTATGAGCCTTTCCCTCTTGATAGTTACCAATACGTTTTATATGGTATGGGATTTGAACAAACGTTAAGCTTTAATGAAAATGCGTACACTATGCAAGATCAAGCAGAGCAGCTTTTCTGTCAAGTACAAACCGCCACAGAGCATCTTAAACAGCAGTTACCAAGTAATAGAGCTTTATTAGATAAAATAGCACAATTTGGCTTACAAAAATTATAACTAACAAAGAATTAAATACGGAGATGAATGTGGCAAATATCCAAGCAATTAATAGCAGCTCGCATGGGAAAATAAAAATAAAAGAAAATCCTAGTTTTCAGCAAAGCAAAGATAAACATTTTTCTCCCCTTGTGGTAAAAGAGTTTGCTTCGGCATGTCAGCAATTCCCTATTGTTTTTATAAAAGACTTAGATACGGGGCAGTTCAATGCCGTTGCCCTGCTAGGGTTAAAACCAGATGAGAATTTATTTTATGATGAGAAAGGCTGGCAAGGGCACTATGTTCCGCAAGCGTTAAAATTATATCCTTTTTTGGTTCATCAAGAAAAAGATAATAACCAAGCAATCTTATGTTTTGATGAAAGCTCACCTCTGGTTAATGAAACTGAAGGTTCTGCTTTGTTTGATAATAAAGGTGTTCAACAACCTTGGTTAACAACTAAAGGAGAATCTGTAGTTGATTACTTAGAACATACCCAATTAACCCAAGAATTTATTAAAATATTGCTTGAACATAAGTTACTATCACCACAGAGTTTAAATATAAAGTTAGCAAATCAAGATGAATATACGTTAAATGGCCTGTATGTTATTGACGAAAAAATATTACACGAATTATCAGATGAGGCATTTGTCAGTTTAAGAAAAAGTAGTGCGCTTGCACCTATTTATTCTGTATTAATATCAATGAAATCAATAGGTTTTCTCGCGAATAAAAAAATATTGAAATAAACTATCTATGTCAAGCTACTTTAAAATGTATGGGTTAGTTGAAATTAGAAACGCTTTATACTATTAAGACAAAGATGTGACTAGATTATGAGTGACTTAGCAGTCCTGAAAAAGTAACTTTAATATTTTAAACTTATGAACTGAGCTTTAGCTCAGATCACGATTCTTTGTTTTTAATACTCTTTTTTGATTTTGTATATTACTTTATAACGGTTTTATGACCAATATAGCCTTTAATTGACCTTGATACTCAAACAAAAAGAAAGCGACTAACCATTTCCTTTAATTCCACGCTAACACTAAAATTAACGGGGACATATGTGAACGCCCCCTGAAGTCAATGCGTAAATGGATCTCTAATAAATTATTTTATAATAAAAAGCATGTTTGACAACGCTGTCAAATTGAGTCAGGTTAACTACTTTGAGTAAGGTAGTTAATTCTACATTTAATATCAACGGTATGTGAATCAATCAAATGAATAAAAAACTTTTATCCCTATTAATTGCTGCAAGCACTACATTAATAGCTTGTGAGCCTACTTCGAAAATCTCTACACCCCAAGCTAATATCGCTGGGGAGTATTCTGTCAATAAAGTAACACAAACTAATCTTGACGACATCGCAAATAATCTAGATGTTAATTATCGTCTAATCACCAATATTCCCACTGATAAGTGTGACAAAAAAATCTCCGATGGTGCTTGTTTTGAGGTAGAGCTTAGCTTTACTGCTAAGCAGGCTATTAATGTTAAAGATTGGTTCATCTATTTTAGCCAAATCTCCCCAGTGCAAAGTTCTGCTGGTGATGAACTGAGCATTGAACATTTAAATGGTGATCTACATCGAATAGTTTTAAAGGATAATTTTACTGGTTTTAAAGCGGGTGAAATAAAAAAAGTTATTTTTAGAGCAAACTTCTGGATGCTTTCAGAGACTGATGCCTTGCCCAACTACTTGGTATCCGCAACAAACTTAGAAGCGCGTGTAATTAGCAGCACGAAAAGTAAAATAGATAAAGACTCAGGATTAGAAGTATTACCTTTTGTCACTCCATTTAGTGATGAAGTTACTCAGTTTAAGCGTACCAGTATGGATAGTACTCGCTGGTTAACTAGTGAAGCGCTTTATCAGCGTAATTTAGCTACTGCGAGTGAGTCGGCTCAAGTATCCTCCTCGGTTGCTAGCATGATTATTCCTACCCCTAAAAAAGTACGTTATGGCAAAAATAATGAAGTGCTAGATATCAGCCAAGGCATCCAAGTTGACTTTAATAATGTTGCTCAACCGAAAGTAAAGGCGGCTTTAGACAGGCTTGCACGTTTAGGTTTAAAGTCAAATGAATCAGGGGTAACAGTGCAATTAAAGGTAAAAACCGACCCTAGTAAAGCCATTGGTAGCTACCAGTTAGCTGTTACAAAGCAAGGAATAACCATTATTGGCGTTGATGATACGGGGGTTTTTTACGGCTTGCAGTCATTAGCCAGTTTATATACAGTGAATACGATCTCTTTACCCTTGCTAGAGATTGAAGATGAACCACATTATCCCTTTCGTGGTATGCTAGTGGATGTTGCCCGCAACTTTCACTCAAAAGCATTTATTTTAAAGTTGTTAGATCAAATGGCAGCTTATAAGTTAAACAAGCTTCATTTACATTTAGGGGATGATGAAGGTTGGCGATTAGAGATTCCAAGTTTACCTGAATTAACCGATGTCGCGAGTAAACGTTGTTTTGACACACAAGAGCAAACTTGTCTTATGCCTCAACTTGGAGCAGGAGTTGATACTAACTCAGCCATTAACGGGTTTTACAGTGTTGACGATTATCAACAAATATTGCAGGCGGCAACGCAGCGCCATATTCAAGTCATTCCTTCTCTTGATATGCCGGGTCATTCACGCGCAGCTATGAAAGCAATGACAGCGCGATATCATAAATATCAGGCGCAAGAGAATGAAGAACAAGCTAAGCAATTCTTGCTAGATGATTTTGATGATAAAACTCAATACTCGTCAGTGCAGTATTATCGTGATAATACTATCAATGTGTGTTTAGAGTCTTCATACGCCTTTGTTGTTGAGGTGATGAGCCAAGTTAAAAAAATTCATGCTAAAGCGGGTCAACCGCTCACTCGTTATCATATAGGGGCTGATGAAACTGCCGGTGCATGGCTTGAGTCGCCAGCCTGTAAAGCCTTTGTTGCTAATAATGACAAAGGCGTTACTCAAATGAGTGAGTTGGGTGCTTATTTTATTGAGCGTGTTGCCAGTATTTTATCTAGCCTTGATATTGAAACGGCAGGGTGGAGTGATGGTATGGAGCATACTCGCAAAGAAAACATGCCAGCCATAGTGCAAGCTAATGCTTGGGATGTTTTGTTTTTTGGGGGGCATGATAAAGTTCATGCTTTAGCCAATAGAAATTGGCAAATAGTGATCTCTAGTCCAGATGCATTATATTTTGATTTTCCTTACGAAGCCGATCCTAAAGAGCATGGTTATTATTGGGCGTCTCGTCATACTAATACCGAGAAAGTGTTCCAATTTATGCCGGATAATTTACCTGTTCATGCTGAGTTTTGGAAAGACAGAGAAGATAATGCTTATGTAGCAGATGATACTAAAACCCCTTTAGCACAAGGGCGAAAGTTTTTTGGCATTCAGGGGCAATTATGGAGTGAGAATACCCGAACGGATGCGCTAGTAGAGCATAAAATATTTCCTCGGCTATTAGCCCTAGCTGAGCGCGCTTGGCATTTACCGCCTTGGGCTGTACCTTATAATTTTCAAGGAGCTGTATATAGTCAACAAAGCAGTACTTTTTCGGAAGCAAAGCAAAGGGCTAGGGATGAGAACTGGCGTCTATTTGCCAATTTACTCGGGCAAAAAGAGTTAGAAAAACTGGAACGTAGTGACATTGCTTATCGCTTACCCACAGTGGGAGCTGTGGTTGAAAAAGGGCTTTTAAAAGCAAATATAGCTTTTCCAGGACTAACCATTGAATACCAAGATGAACAGCAATTGTGGCGAGTTTATAACAAACCTGTTGCGGTTAAAGGCGTGGTTCAAGTGAGAAGCCGCAGTAAAAATGGTCAACGCACGGGTCGTATAACAGAAGTGGTTAGCCAATAAGAGAAACTAACATATAAAAATCAACTCATTATTTATAATCGTAGATAAATTAGTGCTTTATTTTTAAGAAAGTATGAAAAAACACATGACAGCGCTGTCATGTGTGTGTAAGATGAAGAAATAGCAATATTTATTTTATTTTTTTAGTTCTATTAGCCGCGCAAAATAGTTTGTGCAGCTAGCAGTAAAACATTGAGCAATTGAGAAAAGCTCTGAGGTTAGTATGTTCAAAAGTAGTCAGAACAAGGAATTTTTTTTAGGTATTGATGGTGGTGGGAGCAAATGTAAAGCCATTATTACAAATGGAAATAATGAGATTTTAGGAACAGGACTGTCTGGACCAGGAAACCCTCTACATGGATTTGAGCAAGCAACTAATTCAATTATTGAGTCTGCTACGTTGGCGCTAAAAGATGCAGATTTAGAAGGTGTAAACCTGCATAATATCAATGCCGGTATTGGTTTGGCGGGTGTTAATTTACCAGCGCAATTGAAACAAATGCAGTTATGGAAACATCCATTTAAGCAAATGTTTTTAGCCCATGATTTAATGATTGCCTGTTTAGGAGCGCACCAAGTTAACAATGGCGCCGTCATTATTACAGGTACAGGATCGTGTGGATTTTCATGTATTGATGAGCAAGAATTTCTTATCGGTGGTCATGGTTTTCCTCAAGGAGATAAAGGTAGTGGTGCTTGGTTTGGCTTGCAAGCGACCAAACAAGTCTTGCTTTCAATTGACGGTATTGTAGAGCCATCAATAATGAATGAAATGTTATTAACAAAACTCTCTTGCTCTGATGCAACCTCCATAGTTGAAATGATAGTCTCAAAAAAGGCAACTTTTTATGCCCAGTTAGCCAATATAGTATTTGATGCGGCAAACTTGGGAGACAAGGTTGCCATAGCTATTATTGAAGAGGGGGTTGAGTATATCGATACCCTAGCTCGAATTTTATTAGCGAAAAAACCTGCACGAATTTCGCTACTGGGTGGCATTGCGCCTATTCTAAAAGCATGGTTGTCGCAGGAGGTGCAAATGCAGTTATCAGAATCATTAAGCCCTCCAGAAGTTGGGGCTGTGATTTTTGTTCAACAAAAGTTGGCACTGCAGCAAGATGAGATAGGTCAATTCAACTAGTGATGAGGCATTAAATTATGACAAAGGTACGCTTATATGCTCCTCAATTATTTGATGGGCATCATTTTCACACAGATCTCGTTATCACGATAGTTAATGGTGAGATTAGCGCTATTGATGATGATACACATAATATTGATTTACGTGCTAAAGGTTTAGTTGTTCCTGGTTATATTGATTTACAAGTTAATGGTGGTGGTGGGGCTTTATTTAATGACTCTCCCTCGTTAAGTAAGCTCACCACTATCATGTCTGCCCATGCTAGGTTTGGCACGACAGCAATGATGCCTACCTTGATAACCGATAAAGTAGAAGTCATGGCGAAAGCTGCTGATGTAATAGCGTTGGCAATAGCACAAAAGACACCCGGTATTATTGGCATCCATTTTGAAGGGCCACACCTGTCTTTAGCCAAGAAGGGCACCCACTGTGCTGAGTTCATCAGGCCGATAACAACGAAAGAATGGGCGATATTATCTCGTAAAGATATTGGCCAAGTTATGGTGACTTTAGCACCGGAAACAGTATCACCTGAAGATATTAGCCGTATGGTTGAGTTAAACATTAACGTTTGTTTAGGCCATACCAATGCTGATTTTACTACGGCACAAAAAGCAGTAGATTCGGGCGCTAGCGGTTTTACGCATTTATTTAATGCAATGTCGCCTCTGCAAGGAAGAGAGCCAGGCGTAGTTGGCTGTGCTTTGCTAAATGATAATACTTATGCAGGGCTAATTGTTGATGGTCACCATGTTGATTATGCTAGCTGTCAATTAGCTATCAAAGCAAAGCAGGGTGGTAAAATATTTTTAGTAACCGATGCTATGCCTCCGGTAGGTACCAACATAACTGAATTCCCATTGTATGATCGAACCGTATATGTTGAAGAGGGAAAACTAACCTCAACCACAGGGGAGTTAGCTGGCTCGTCTTTAGATATGGCAACAGCTGTGAAGAATACGCACATAGCACTAAAGCTTCCTCTAGATGAAGCATTGCGGATGGCGAGTTTATATCCTGCACAATATTTATATGGTGAACGCCCATGTCGCGGTGAATTAAAAGTTGGTCAACGAGCTGATTTTATTGTATTAAATGATGATTTATCGGTTAACGAAACATGGATTGGTGGCGAGCCTTGTTATAGTTCAACAGGTTCTAGTGATAAATAGTGTTTACTAGTTATCTATATTGAATTTATTAGCGTATTACAAAATTAACAGAATAAAAATTAATACATGAGGATCTTATGGAAATGTCAATAACACAAGGCAACGAAAAAAAACAAAGTAATGCTTTGCCTATGATAATAGTTGCTACACTTTTTTTTATCCTAGGCTTTGCGACTTGGTTAAATGGTTCTTTAATGCCTTATTTGCAGCAGATTTTGCGACTGAGCCCCTTTGAAGCATCGCTTATTTTATTTTCCTTCTATATCGCCGTAACTTTTACTGCACTACCATCGGCGGCAGTTATTCGCAAAGTTGGTTATAAAACGGGCATGGCGTTGGGTATGGCAACCATGATGATAGCGGGATTACTGTTTATTCCGGCAGCTAAAACACAGATCTTTGCTTTATTTTTGTTTGCACAGTTGGTCATGGGATCTGGTATCACCTTATTGCAAACGGCTGTTAATCCATATGTAGTTCGCATTGGACCAGAAGAGTCAGCTGCCGCGCGTATCTCTATTATGGGGATTTTAAATAAAGGTGCAGGGGTGATTGCACCCATGGTATTTACGGCATTAATTTTAAGTGGATTTGATAACGTTAGTGGCGAATTAACCCAAGTTGAAATAAATAATATGGCTAATTCGTTAGTTTTACCTTATTTAGGTATGGCAATTTTTCTTGGTTTATTAGCCTTAGCTGTAAAAATGTCTCCATTGCCTGAATTAGAAAGTGAAGCTCAAGCAGATAAAGATCACTCAGGCTACCTTAAAGAGGCATTATCACACCCTAATCTAGTGTTAGGTGTTGTTGCATTATTTTTCTATGTTGCAGCAGAGGTTATTGCCGGAGATACCATCGGCACATTTGCACTTTCTTTAGGGGTGGAAAACTACACGATGATGACCTCATATACCATGCTTTGTATGGTTGCAGGTTACATTTTAGGAATTGTGCTTATCCCACGTGTTATTTCACAACAAAAAGCATTAATTATTTCAGCTATCCTTGGGCTGCTCTTAACGCTAGGCATTGTTTTTGGTGACAATAACGCTTATGTCATTGCAAATACATTTTTAGGCGGAGTTGCGCTGCCAGATACTTTAGTGTTAATAGCCTTTCTAGGTTTTGCTAATGCTATTGTTTGGCCAGCCGTTTTTCCTTTGGCTTTATCTGGTGTCGGCAAGTTAACTAGTGTTGGCTCAGCTTTACTCATTATGGGCATTTCAGGGGGGGCTTTCGGCCCTATGTTTTGGAGTCTTACTTCAACAGCGACAAATATGGCTGAGCAAGGAGGGTATTTAGTGTTGTTTCCCTGTTACCTTTTTATTTTATTTTATGCGGTCAAAGGCTGCAAAATGAAAAAGTGGAAATAGTTATATCTAGCTCATTAAGTAAAAGTCACCAAGGCTATTTTGCTAGTTTAAATTACTAACGTTGATTTCTGACATCAAGGTTTAGTAGAACATCTCTACACTCATAGTTGACAGCTTTGCTATTGTAATGTGTCAACTATGAAAGTTGAGGGTGCGTTAAACGGTCATTTGATCGAACCTGAGTTCATTTTGGCTCAGGTTTTTTTTTATATTTGAAATCCAAGTTACAGCTAATCAAACAACATATTGATAAAAAATTGCAATTTTCACCATCTTCCTCATTTACTCTTATTACTGATAGTGTATATTTAACCGTCTTAAAATTATCAATATACAACAAGTAGTAGATAATATTATGTCGAGACGACAACGTAAGGTAACGATTATATATTACCAGGATGACGGTCTAGAACTACACCATAAAGTAAGAACCTTCGAGCAAAATATTGAGGGTAGAGTCATTATACCTCCTGAGTTTAAGGAGGGTAAATCAATCATCGCTGTGTGTGATGGTGAAGTGGAAGTGTTAAATAAAATTGGTGATCGGATCTTATCTGTTGATTATATTGCTTATAACTAGTTATTCACGCTAACTTGAAACAAAACTAATGATTATAGATGGAAAACAAGCTGCAGCTAATTTGCGATCAGAACTTGCGCGCGAAGTCTCAGCCCTTAAAAAATCGAAAGGTATTACTCCTAGCCTAACGGTGGTCTTGGTTGGTGAAGATGCCGCCAGCGAAGTATATGTGCGCAACAAAGTCAAACAAACTAGAGAAGTAGGTATGATTTCTAATGAGATTCGCTTGCCTGCTACAACAACCCAAACTGACTTATTATCGCAATTATCTTTATTAAATAATGATAATAGTGTTCATGGTATTTTGGTGCAACTACCACTACCTGAACATATTGATGAAAGCGCTATCATTGAAGCGATAACTCCACCAAAAGATGTTGATGGCTTTCACGCAATGAACTCAGGACGTTTACTTAATGGTGAAAAAGGTGCTTTAGTTCCTTGTACTCCTCAAGGTTGTATTATGTTAGCTAAGCAACATTTGGGAGGAGATTTATCTGGTAAACATGCGGTAGTTATCGGTCGCTCTAATATTGTCGGAAAACCCGTTGCACTTTTGCTATTACAAGAAAATTGTACCGTAACAATTGCTCATTCTCGTACTAAAAACTTAGCACAAGTTTGTCAACAGGCTGATATATTAGTCGCTGCGGTTGGTCGCGCTGAATTTGTGCAAGCAGATTGGGTGAAAAAAGGTGCTACTGTTATTGATGTTGGTATTAACCGTATTGAAGATGCGTTAACTGGCAAGCCTAAATTAGTGGGTGATGTTGCTTATGATTCTGTCAGTGAGGTTTGTGGGGCAATCACACCTGTACCAGGTGGTGTTGGCCCCATGACGATTGCTTGTTTACTTAAGAACACCCTTGAAGCGGCGCTTCAACAGGCTCAGAACACGCAGTAATTCACCTACTTAGTAAGAGTGTTTAGTGTTGGTGCTTTATAATGAGCCACTAACACTTTGCCTAGTTGAACTAGCATAGCTCTTAACAACCATTGGTATCAGTTTCCACTCGGGCTGGCTCGCTAGCTGTTGCTTGAAAATAGGTTACTGTGCATTGCTCATTCTTATTAAAACCAT
Organism: Litorilituus sp.; assembly: GCA_030754235.1. Lineage (GTDB taxonomy): Bacteria > Pseudomonadota > Gammaproteobacteria > Enterobacterales > Alteromonadaceae > Colwellia. Next base: position 21,295 of record JASMAS010000066.1, on the reverse strand, counting down.
TAGGAAAAATAATAAATGTAGTGGTGATTTTCTTAAAGTCATAATCGCCAGATTTACCGTCTCTGTGCAGTTTTAGGCTTGTTGCTGCCATGATGGCACCCACAGTCGCTTTTGGGTAGCCATATTCAATACTCACTCCCCTAACTTCAGGTTGATCTGTACTGCTTGCGATGCCAGAACTGGGGGTAAAATATTCATCTTGCTTTCCCTGAGCAAGTGCCGCAGCATAAACAATATTTTTAGCACTATTAATTGTGCCACCAACAGCTTGCATTCTAGCTGAGAGCGCTTCAGAGCGCATGTCTATAAATTTGGGCAATGCAGTTACAGATAAAATTGCTAATAATATAATCACAATAACCAATTCAATAACGGTAAAACCATTTTTCATCTGCTTCCCCAAAAAGTCGACTAAACATCAATATTGGTGATATTAACAGCAGATCTTCCGATCTTAAAACCAACTAACCACATTAAAGAGTAGCACATGGATGATTTTAAGTTAATAGAACATAAAAATATGAATCAGGGTTTTTGGATAAGTATGGGCCTGAAGCATTAGGGACTGTTGATCTTTGTTTGAATTTTGTCATGCCCCGATTAATGCTCACTGATGAGCTGTGGTCGAAACTAAAAGCTATATTGCTTGAAGATAGAGTTTATAACAAGCTTGAACATCGACAAACGCTAGAAGGAATACTTTACCGCTTGCGTGTCGGCTGTCCGTGGCGTGATTTACCTGAATGTTTTGGGTTGTGGAATACCATTTATCGTCGCTTTCTTCTTTGGTCAAGCAAAGGCGTATTGATGAGGTTATTCAAAACGTTAACACAAAATAGCGATACTGAATGGGAGTTTATTGATGGTAGTTATGTTAAAGCTCACCAACATAGTACAGGTGCGGCTTTAGAGTATGAACAAGCTATAGCTCTCCGTAGAGGTGGCAACACAAGTAAAATTCATTTAGCTGTTGATAGTTATGGGTCACCGATTGAATTTATTATTACAGGTGGTGATGTTCATGACAGTAAAGTGGCGAATGAATTGATTGAATTGTTACCGCAAAGTGATTTTGTCATAGCGGACAAAGGTTATGATAGTGAGGCTATTAGGAACAAGGTTCGTGAACGAAACTCAAGCCCTGTAATACCTAGGAAGCAGAATTCTAAAACTGGAAATGGTGATATTGATTGGTGTTTGTATAAATATAGGCACTTAGTCGAAAACGCATTTGCAAGGCTGAAGCACTTCCGTTCCATAGCTACAAGGTACGATAAATTAAAGTTATAATTTGAGAGTATGTTAGCGCTGGCGTGTGCAATGATTTGGCTGCCAATGTGAAAGATCAACAGCCCCTAGTATTTATTGTTTAACTGTGTATTACTATATTCTAATTTCTTGTGGATTTTTCCATCAGAGTCAGCTAATTCAGTGGGCATATAATTTTCATCATGCTTTGCTAATACTTCAGAAGCTTCAACGTGTAAAGCGCCTGATTTGCCGCGAATTAATGTTCCATTAGCAACTATTCCTTGGCCTTCTCGGAATAAATCAGGCAGTATACCGTCATAGTAAACGCTGATTAATAAATCATTTTTATCGAAAACAATCGGCATTTTCATATCAGATAATTTAAAGGTGACCTTTAAATTATTCGGATCACGTTGCACAGAGCCTGGAACCACTAAACCACCAATACGTATACGTTGACCAATGCTAGGTTTTAGACCAGATCCCTTTTTTCCTTGGGTAATTTCAGATGGTGTATAAAATAAATCAATATTTTGGCTAAGTGCATAAAGTACAAGTCCCGATACTACACCAATACCGATTAATAATGATGCAACAATGGTTAAGCGTTTTTTACGGCGTGGGTTCATTGTGAGACCTCTTGAGATGGTTTTAACGTATTTTTCTTTCTGCTTTTACGTGCTTGGCGTAATTTCTTTTCTCTTTGTTGGCGAATAACAATATTATTAATTACTCTTTTATGGCCCATAACCGAGCTAAAAATCAGTGCTAATATAAGGACGGTTGAAAAGCCAAAAGATAACCAAACATAAAAGCCGTAGCCTCCCATTTCTAAAAATGCATTAAAACTATCAAATTGCATTATTTATTCTCCTTTGATGCTACTTGTGTTGCTACCAGTACTTGAACCCAAGGACGAATACTGTTGCGTGCTAACACCTCACTGCGAAAACGAATACAAATGATCGCGGCAACCAACATGACAAAGCCAAGAAAGCAAAATAAAAATGGCCACAACATGTCAGTAGATATGGAAGGTTTTCCCATTTTGCTGATTGTAGAGCCTTGATGAAGAGTATTCCACCATTCCACAGAATATTTAATAATGGGTACATTAATAACCCCAACTAAGGTCAGAATACCAGCCGCTTTACCCGCTAAGTGCTTATCTTCAAAAGCATTGTGCAGTGCCATTACACCAAGGTATAAAAATAATAAAATAAGCTCAGACGTTAATCTTGCATCCCAAATCCACCAAGTGCCCCACATTGGCTTACCCCATGCGGCTCCAGTAATTAAAGCAATTGTAGTAAAAACAGCGCCAACAGGTGCCATAGCCGCTGCTGAGGCATCGGCTAATTTTAATTGCCATACTATCGACGTAAATGCTGCAATAGCCATGCCCAAATAGATACCCATAGAAAGTGAAGCGGCAGGTACATGTAAATAAAAAATACGAAAGCTATCGCCTTGTTGATAATCAGCAGGGGCAAAGGCCAATGCCCATACTAGCCCAATTGATAATAACAATGCTGCTAAGGCAGTGAACCAAGGAAGCATTCTTCCGGCGAAGTGATAACTTACTTCGGGATTAGCGTAAGGGTGTAACCATTTCCACATAAACTATGCTCTCAATTTTTATGATATTAATTTTTAATACTAATTAGTACTGACTTTTAATGCTGCGCCAACGGCAAAAGGTGCTAGCGTTAATGAGCCAAAAAATAGTGCAGCAATTATAGCAAGTTGACCGTTATAAGGTAAGCCAAGTGCCGCGGTATCAATTGCGCTAGTGGCAAAAATTAATACAGGGATATATAAAGGTAGTACTAATAAACTTAATAACACGCCACCTTTCTTTATGCCGACTGTCAGGGCGACACCTATAGCACCCAACAAACTTAGCACAGGTGTACCTAATAAAAGAGTTAACATTAAGGCGCCATAACTCTGCTCATTAAGGTGTAATAACACAGCTAAAAGGGGAGCAATCAAAATAAGCGGTAAACCGGTTAATAACCAATGAGCAATAATTTTGGCTAATACTAATATAAATACTGGATGAGGGCTAAGTAGCATTTGCTCTAGCGAGCCATCACTATGGTCTGATTTAAATAACCTATCTAAAGAGAGTAATGTCGATAGCAATGCTGCAACCCAAATGATACCTGGAGCAATACGACTTAATGTTTGTGACTCAGGCCCTATGCCCAATGGAAATAAGGTGACCACGATAACAAAAAACAATAACGGGTTAATAATGTCATCTTTGTGGCGCAAAGCAATGGTTAAGTCACGCATTAGTATTAAAGAAAATACCATGCGATAAGATAAATTAGTTTGAGGCTTTGGTTTATTCATTGTTATTATTCATCATCACTATCAAAGGTATAGTCTAAGGCTATTTTTTTTACTTGCTCTGCAGGAAAAGTAAGTAGGTCTTGATGCGTGGTCAGAATAACACAACCCCCTTGTGCTATGTGTGCTTTAAATAATTGCTCAAGGGCATTTACCCCCTGTTTGTCTATGGCGGTAAAAGGTTCGTCTAAAATCCAAATCCGTGCTTTTGATTGATATAAGCGCGCGAGTGAAATACGTCTGTGTTGACCAGCACTTAAGTGTGAAGCTAAACTATCTTCAAACCCCATTAAGTTTACATGCTCAAGCGTGTTTTTAATTGTACTATCAGTGTTAATCATACCGTGTAAAGCAAGGGTAAAGTGTAAATTTTCTTGAGCGCTCATTTCGCCCTTTACCCCAGGTAAGTGTCCTAAGTAGAGTAAGTTTTGATGGAACTCTTCTCGGCAATCATTAATAGGTTGTCCATTAAAAAGCACTTGCCCTTCATAAGGTTGAGATAAACCTGATAAAATGCGGAGTAAACTTGTTTTGCCTGAACCATTAGGGCCTTCAACTTGAACAATATCACCACGATTAATGGCAATGTTTATTTGGTCGAATAGCAGGCGCTCTTCGCGAATACAGGTTAAATTTGTCGCACTAAGTAATGAAGGCTGCACGTTTTTAGAATGAGTTGCTGACAAAGGAATGAATACTCTTGTGTTATTTTTAAATCGAGTAAATATTAACGGATGGCAGGTAATATTTTGTTGACTTATATCGTTTTTTTAACATTGTCGATATCATAGCATAATGCCATTAAAATCTAATAATAAATACTGTGGATAAAATTGTAACATTAGGAAACAATTAACAAAGTCTTTTGAACTCAGTTATTCGCCTTTTGATGGAAAAAAGTATGCTAGAATTGCGCTGTATTTTTTTAAGTAAGTGTTCTAGGGCTCTCATTCTGCCTGTTAATAATGTTTTCGGAGAAGTAAATGATACTTGATACGTTAGTAAAAATAATGCCTCAACTGATCCCCGAACTAGGTCATTTTGCATTAGTTTTTGCCTTAGCTTTTGCTATATGTTTAAGTATTGTGCCTTTGTTGGGCGTGTATAGCGCACAGCAAAAGTTAATGTCTTATGCCAAGCCTTTAACTTTTGGACTATTTGCTTTTACAGCAATAAGTATACTCATTTTAGCGTACAGTTTTGTGGTCGATGACTTCTCTATTAAATATGTCGCAAGTCATTCAAATACGCTTTTACCTTATTACTTTAAAATAAGTGCGGTATGGGGAGGACATGAAGGCTCTTTACTGCTTTGGGTGTTCTCATTAACAGCTTGGAGTATGGCTGTTGCCTTGTTTTCAAAAGATATCGAGCAAGAATTTATAGCTCGTGTACTCGCTATTATGGGCATGATAGCAGTAGGATTTATTGCTTTTACCTTATTAACATCAAACCCGTTTGACCGTTTATGGCCAAATGTACCGATGGAAGGGCGTGATTTAAACCCTTTATTGCAAGATGTCGGTTTAATTATTCATCCACCGTTATTATATTTGGGCTATGTAGGTTTTGCTGTTGCTTTTGCTTTTGCTGTTGCAGCATTAATGTCTGGGAAAATGGATGCTGCTTGGGCGCGTTGGTCTCGTCCATGGACTTTAGGTGCTTGGATGTTCTTAACCTTAGGGATTGCATTAGGCAGCTGGTGGGCATACTACGAACTTGGCTGGGGGGGGTGGTGGTTTTGGGATCCTGTTGAAAACGCCTCTTTTATGCCCTGGCTTGTTGGCACGGCACTTATTCACTCGTTAGCTGTAACTGAAAAGCGCGGTACGTTTAGAAACTGGACGGTATTATTAGCTATTTTCGCCTTCAGTTTAAGTTTACTGGGAACATTTTTAGTGCGCTCTGGTGTGATTACTTCAGTACATTCTTTTGCTGCAGACCCTTCACGTGGTGTTTTTATTTTAATCTTACTTGCTATCACCGTGGGTGGTTCATTAACTTTATACGCCTTTAGGGCAACCAATGTGGCAAGCTTTAGTCGTTTTGCACTTTACTCGCGCGAAACCGCATTACTGCTATGTAATATTGTGCTTGTGGTGGCTGCAACCACTGTATTATTAGGCACCTTATATCCGTTATTTGTCGATGCTCTAGGGTATGGGAAAATTTCGGTAGGCCCACCATATTTTAATGCGGTTTTTGTGCCTATAATGAGTTTTTTGTTTTTTGTCATGGGGATAGGTCCGCTTATTCGTTGGAAAAAAGCGAAAAAAGGTGAGCTACGTAAGCAACTGTTTAAGCCTTCTTTGCTTAGTATTGTCTTGGGTTTGCTTTTCCCTGTTATGTATGGCGGAGCCTTTGATTTAACCGTTTCTCTCGGTATGATTTTAGCCATCTGGGTATTTTTAGTTGTAGCTAAAGATATTGTAAATCAATATCGCAATAACACTCAGCCCAGTCGAAGTCATTGGGGGATGGCCATTGCTCATGCCGGTATCGCCGTTACCATTGTTGGTGTCACGTTAGTATCTAATTATGAAAGTGAAACCAATGTCAGAATGGCTACCCATGAACGTGTTGAAGTATCAGGTTATGAAATTGAGTTTACGGGTATAAAGCGTGTTGAAGGGCCTAACTATAGTGCCGAACAAGGTCAGCTAAAGGTCTATAAAGTTAATGCTGATGGCAACAATGACTTTGTTGCTTTGTTAAAACCTGAGCGCCGAGCTTATAAAGTACAAACCATGGGCATGACAGAGGCGGGCATTGATGGCGGTTTGTTCCGTGATATCTATGTTGCTCTTGGCGACCCTCTTGAAGGTGGTTCATGGGCTATTCGTGTACATTACAAACCTTTTGTTCGTTGGATTTGGTTAGGCGCATTATTGATGGCACTCGGAGGGGTTTTGTCTATGTTAGATAAGCGTTATCGTGCTAAACGTACAAGTTACAATAAGCACGGGGCGAACGCTATTCAAGTCAAGCCTCATACCCAAGCCATTTCGGAGTTATCTTAAATGAATGTAGTCATCCGTTTTTTACCGCTGATTTTAGTTATCTTCTTGGGGGGAGTCTTGTATCGAGGTTTATCATTAAATCCACAAGATATGCCTTCAGCACTCGTGGGTAAAACTATGCCAGAATTTACTTTATCCACTTTAAAAGAGGCTGAAAAAACGGTTACTAAAGCTGATTTGCTAGGAAATATCGTACTCTTAAATGTTTGGGCAACATGGTGTCCAACTTGCAAATATGAGCACCCCTATTTAGTTGAACTGGCTAAAAACCCTAAAGTGACACTTTACGGTTTAAATTATAAAGATGACCGTCTGGCGGCCCAACAATGGTTAACTCAATATAAAGACCCCTATCAGTTTTCCATTTTTGATGAATATGGCACTTTAGGATTAGATTTAGGTGTTTTCGGTGCACCAGAGACGTTTGTTATTGACCATCATGGTGTGATCAGAAAACGTTTTGCTGGCGCTATTGATACCCGCACTTGGCGTAAAGAGTTTGAGCCGTTAATCAAGCAAATAATGTCTGAACAGCAGCAAGGTAAGTAGTGATGATAATGAGAGTGTTATTACCCATTTTAGTGATTAATATATTGGGGCTTTTTTGTAGTGTAGTACAGGCAAGCCCTGTTGAAACATTTGAATTTAAAGATGAAATCACCAAGGTACGATTTCAAGCGTTAAGTAAAGAATTACGATGTCCTAAATGTCAAAATCAAAATTTAGCTGACTCTAATTCACCCATTTCATCAGACTTACGTAAAGAGTTATATGAACTGCTTCAGCAGGGTAAAGCAGACAGTGAAGTGGTTGATTTTATGGTAGCACGCTACGGTGAGTTTGTTTTATACCGCCCCCGGGTTTCTAGTGTTACCTATATTCTTTGGTTTGGTCCTGCGTTATTAATTTTTATTGGTGTTATTGTTGTGATTGTTATTTTACGTAAAAAAACAGTTACTCAGGAAAATATGGTATTAAACAGTACTCAACAAGAAAAACTAAAAAAATTGTTAGCTGATCACGCTGACTCGAATTCTAGTTCAACCTCTTCGACAGCCAATAAAGAGTAACGCATTATTATGGAAATAGTATTTATCCTTCTCGCTTTTATTATCATGCTGTTATCGATAATTTGGTTACCATATTTCAAACAAGATAAAACTCAACAGCGAGCAGCACAGGTTGCTAGCGCACAACAGGGTGTGAGAGCACAAACTAATATTGAGTTGTATCACGAACATAAAGCTGAAATAGAAAAAGACTTTAAAGAGGGGAGGATTGACGAAGAAAATTATCAATACTTGTTAGCAGAACTTGATAGTAGCTTACTGCAAGATATTAAAACTGCAGAGCAACCTAAAGTAATACCAAACGCTAGCAAATCGTTGGGTGCTATTTGGCCAGTATCTCTATCGCTTTTTGTGGTGGTGTTTTCTGTGTGCTTATATTTAAAGCAAGGTACATTAGATGGCTTAATTACTACCCCTATTGCTAGTCACAATATGCAGCAAAACATGTCAGCTGATCAGCAAGAGCAGCTGCGTCAAAAGCAAATGCATGATTATATAAAGGAATTACAAAGGCATATTGATGATAACCCTGATGATAGTAAAGCTTGGCATAATTTAGCGCAAACCTTAGTTAGCGCTGGCAGTTATAATTTAGCTATTCATGCTTATGAGCAAGTTATTCGTATTGAAGGCGAGCATGCAGAACTACTTGGTGCAATTGCGCAAGCGAGTTATTATCAGCATGGTCAACAAATTGATGAGCATGTGAAAAGCTTGATTGATAGAGCACTGGCTTTAGATGCTAATGATCCGTCAACGAATATTTTACTAGGTATGCATCATTTTATGTCCCAACAATTCCCAGAAGCTATACAGTATTGGCAACGTATTATTGATGACAATAGACCAGAGGTGAATATTGCCGCCATAGAAGAGGCTGTTAAAGAAGCTAAAAAACGTCTTGCTCAGCCAAAATCAACTAGTTCGCCAAAGGCTGTTGATGTATCAGGCCCACAATTGAAAATAAGTGTCAGCTTATCAACTGAAGTTGAGCAACAGTTAGCATTAGGCGAAGATAAAGTTGTGTTTGTCTATGCTTTACCTTCTGATGGCCAGCGTATGCCATTAGCTGCGGTTAAATTAATGGCTAGTGATTTACCCAAAGTGGTCACCCTTAACAATGATCAAGCTATGACAGCTGAGAATAATTTATCGAGTGTTGAAACAGTACATCTTTTTGCTATTGTGTCTAACCAAGGTAGTGCCGGTATAAAACCAGGGGATTTCAAAGGTGAAACACTTGGTGTGTTAGTAAACAATACTGAAATTATACATCTAATTATTAATGATTTGGTAGAGTAATATAAAAAATGAAATCACGTTTTAGTGCCAAAGCCTCTTCTTCCAACAACCCAAAAATGGTTCAAAAGATAAGAAAGCAAAGCAATGTCGGTGTCTTACTTACTAATTTAGGATCACCAGAGCAACCAACAACGGGCGCAGTGCGAAAATATCTCCGTCAGTTTTTATCTGATCCTCGTGTTGTTGAAATACCGAGAATTATTTGGTTTATTATATTGCACGGTATTATTTTACGCTTTCGTCCCAAAAAATCGGCAAAACTTTACCAGAGTGTATGGACTGAAGAAGGTGCGCCACTATTGGTTATTAGTAAAGCGCAAAAAAATAAAGTAGCAACGCAGCTTTCTAAGCAATACGGTGACAAAGTGAGTGTTGATTTTGCCATGCGTTATGGTGAACCATCAATTAGCAGTGTGCTAAAAAAGTTTCAGCAGCAAGGGGTAGAGCATCTTGTGGTATTACCTTTATACCCTCAATATGCAGGCCCTACAACTGCTTCCACTTTTGATGCGGTAAGTGTTGAATTACAAACCTGGCGCTATATTCCCAGTCTCCACTTTGTGAATACTTATCATCGTCATATTAAGTATATCTGTGCATTAGCTAATACTGTAACAGAGCATGTTAAGCAGTTTGGAAAACCGGACAAACTGGTGCTTTCATATCATGGTATGCCGGAGCAGTTTTATTTATGGGGTGATCCTTATTATGATTTCTGCCAACAAACAACAGAGCTGCTTAAACAAGAACTATTAACTCGCCCATTAGATTTTGAAAGTGATAGCATCATGATGACTTTTCAATCGCGTTTTGGAAAGGCAGCTTGGTTACAGCCTTATACTGATGAAACCTTAGAAAATTTACCTCAAAAAGGGGATAAACATATTGCTATTTTAAGTCCTGCATTTAGTGCTGATTGTCTCGAAACACTGGAAGAGTTAGAGTGTGAAAATCGAGATATCTTCATGCAAGCTGGTGGTGAGCAATACCACTACATTAGCGCATTAAATGACCGCGATGATCATATTGATGCTATTGTAGAGATCTTAACGCCAAAAATTAACAGCTTTTTTTAAGCCCTCTATTTTTGTCAAATAAAAATATACTCATAACAATAAAAAGGCCGGTACATGAAACGTTTCCACTTCAATAAGCTTTTACTTGTTGCACTATACTCTGGCATAGCTATAACAGCTTGTGGTGATAATGTAGCCCCTAAAAAAGAACTTAACGTAAAAACCATGACTCTCGTTGAGCAAGCTGAAAAAATAGCGCAAAACACCCTCATTATTGACACTCATATTGATGTACCTTATCGCTTAGAACACAAATTTGAAGATGTCAGTCTTGCGACCCAAGAAGGAGATTTTGATTATCCAAGAGCTGTTAAAGGCGGTTTAAATGCACCTTTTATGTCTATTTATATCCCCGCTAAATTACAAAAAACAGGGGGAAGTAAAGCCCTTGCCAATAAATTAATAGATGATGTCGAAAATATAGTTAAACAATCTCCAGATAAATTTGCTTTAGCATACTCTACAGTACAGATTAAAGAAAACTTTGCTAAGGGGATTATTTCACTGCCTATGGGGATGGAAAATGGCAGTGCCATTGAGGGCGAACTAGCTAATTTACAGCACTTCTATAACCGCGGCATACGTTACATTACTTTGGCACACTCTAAAACTAATCATATATCAGACTCTTCATATGATGAAAACAAGCCTGCACAAGGGTTAACGGATTTTGGTAAAGAATTAATAATAGCAATGAATAATATCGGTGTAATGGTCGACATTTCTCATGTGTCTGATCAAGCCTTTTATCAAGTGATGCAATTAAGTAAAGTGCCCGTGATTGCCTCTCATTCTTCGGCCAGGCATTTTACTCCTGGGTTTGAACGTAATATGTCAGATGACATGATTAAGCTATTGGCAAAAAATGGTGGGGTCATCCAAATGACATTTAGTGGCATTTTTACCTCACAAAAATTTCGGGAGCAAAGTGCTGCTTATAACGTTGCTAAAGCTAACTACATTAAAGAAAATAACCTAAATGAAGAGTTAGCAACAGATACCGCGAAAATCAATGCTTTTGAAAAAACTTATGAACAAAACACCCCATATGATGTGGGTACATTAGCGCTTGTTCTTGACCACTTTGAACATGTGATTAATTTAGTAGGTATCGACCATGTAGGTATAGGTTCAGACTTTGATGGTGTTAGCGGTATTTTGCCAGAGACACTAAAAGATGTTGCCAGCTATCCAAACCTTATTACGGGTTTATTGGAGCGAGGTTATAGCGAAATGGATATAGAAAAACTACTTTCAGGCAATATTATGCGTGTTTGGCAACAAGTTGAAGAGTACGCAAGAAAACATTAACTGTGTTGATAGCTCTCATGTATTAATGGAAATGTTGACACTGTATAAAAAGTCAGTATAGTGTTGGTATGAATCATGCCACGACAAAAAAAATCATTCATATTGACATGGATTGCTTTTACGCTGCGGTTGAAATGCGTGATTTTCCTGAGTATCGAAATATTCCCTTAGCGGTAGGGGGAGATGGACCGCGAAGTGTGCTTTGTACTTGTAATTATCAGGCACGAAAGTTTGGTGTTCGCTCAGCCATGTCGGCCATCAAAGCTAAGCAACTTTGCCCAGAGTTAACCATAGTTCGTGGTCGTATGGATGTATACAAGGAAGTGTCACAGCATATTCGAGCGATATTTTCTCGCTATACCCAACTAATTGAACCCTTATCTCTTGATGAAGCTTTTCTTGATGTAACTAACAGTAAACAATGTCAAGGCAGTGCTACCTTAATAGCTGAGCAGATCCGTGCTGATATTTATAAGGAATTAAATTTAACGGCATCAGCGGGGATAGCGCCTAATAAGTTTATTGCCAAAATCGCTAGTGATGAAAATAAACCCAATGGTCAATGTGTTATTTCACCAGAAAAAGTGCCGGAGTTTGTCTCAGCGCTCTCTTTGAATAAAATTCCCGGTATTGGTCCTAAAACCTTTCAGAAATTGCAGCGCTTTGGCTTTTCCACTTGTGCGGATATTCGTGCCTCCTCCATTGCTAATCTGACTACCCTAGTCGGGAAATTATCCACCAGTTTATATCAAAAAGCTCATGGTATTGATAATCGCCCATTGGAAGTTAGTCGAGTACGAAAATCTTTAGCCATAGAAACCACCTTAGCAGTCGATGTTTTTAGCGAAAGAGACTGTATTATTGTCATTGAACAGCTTTATCCTCAATTACTGCAACGATTAGAAAAGTTACAAAACAGCGAAATTACGCGCCAAGGGATCAAGTTAAAGTTTAACGATTTTAATCAAACCACAGTTGAACAACAAAGCCTCAATGCGAATGAGGAAACCTTCAGGGGATTACTACCTAAGGCGCTAGAACGAGCGAGAGGGCGGGGCATTCGTCTAGTGGGTTTAACGCTTGGTTTTGCCCAGCCGAGTATTAAAAATAAATTTGCTACTCAGCAACTTTCTTTGCTGTAGAAACCGTTTTGCTCAGATGATAAAAAGCGCTCAACTTACGGATGTTAATGTTCAGTCTACACGAATAGCTAGCATTCTATTTTTACTGTGCATCATTTAAAGGTGACAAGGTTATCAATAAAAAATGTAATGGAAACAATGTGTCTAAAGAGATAAAAACACCAAAATTTGCCAAACAAACAGCATTACATTGTGCTGTTGGACTATTAGCTCGGCGTGAACATTCTGAATTTGAAGTAAGGCAAAAGCTTACTATCCGTGATTTTAATGTTAAGGAAATAGAGTTAGTCATTGAGCATTTATTAGCAAAGGATTATTTATCTGATAACCGTTTTGCCCAAAGCACTTGTCGGTATCGCGTAAATCGTGGTTATGGATGGCGCTATATTGCTAATGAACTCAAACACAAAGGAGTTAGCATGATTATTATTCAACAATTGCAGAAAAATTGCGAAATTGATTGGTATCTTCAAGCTGAGCTTGCGTATAATAAGCGTTTTGGTGAGATAGAGAAAGATACTTCTCAAATAGATCAAAAAGCAAAAGCTAAACGCATAAGATTTTTACAATACCGTGGTTTTTCTACCGATGAAATTTTCACCGTATTGGCCATTTAGCAAGTAATTAAGTTAGTAATGTAATAAGTTATTTACTAAGTAATAGTTGAACAATAAGAGTGATTAAGGTTCCCATGATTAAAAGTACAGCCGAAGTACGTCAGGCATTTTTAGACTTCTTTGCCACCAAGCAACATCAAATAGTTAAAAGCAGCTCATTAGTACCTGGCAATGATGCCACGTTACTTTTTACTAATGCGGGTATGGTACCATTTAAAGATGTTTTTTTAGGAGCTGAAAAACGCAGCTATACACGTGCTACTTCAGCACAGCGTTGTGTTCGCGCTGGTGGTAAACATAATGACTTAGAAAATGTTGGCTATACTGCTCGTCACCATACCTTTTTTGAAATGCTAGGTAACTTTAGTTTTGGGGATTACTTCAAAGAAGATGCTATTCGTTTTGCTTGGGAATTTTTAACCGGTGTCTTAGGTTTACCTAAAGAAAAACTGTTAGTGACAGTTTACCAAAGCGATGAAGACGCTTTTGCTTTTTGGCATGATGAAATTGGTATTCCTACTGACAAAATTATTCGCATAGGTGACAAATCACCAGATAAAAAATATGAGTCAGATAACTTTTGGTCCATGGGAGATACAGGCCCATGTGGTCCATGCTCCGAAATTTTTTATGATCATGGTGAACATATTTTTGGTGGCCCTCCCGGATCTCCTGATGAAGATGGTGACCGTTTTATTGAAATTTGGAACATCGTCTTTATGCAGTTTAATCGCCAAGCCAATGGTGATATGGAGCCATTACCTAACCCTTCTATTGATACGGGTATGGGCTTAGAGCGTATATCGGCTATTATGCAGGGTGTGCATAGTAACTACGAAATAGACTTATTCCAAGCATTAATAAAAGACACAGCTCGTTTATTAACGTGCAATGATCTCGATAATAAATCTTTACGTGTTATCAGCGATCATATTCGATCTTGTAGTTTCTTAATTATTGATGGTGTTGTGCCTTCAAATGAAGGTCGTGGTTATGTATTGCGCCGTATCATTCGTCGAGCCATTCGCCATGGTCATAAACTTGAAGCCAAAGGTCATTTTTTACATAAACTAGTAAAATCGCTTACTGAACAAATGGGTGATGCTTATCCTGAGTTAGTGCAGCAGCAAGCCATTATTGAAAAATTACTTCGAATAGAAGAGGAACAATTTGGACGCACGTTAGACCGTGGTATGCTATTACTTGAAGATATTCTGACTAATTTAGATGGTGATACCATTAGTGGTGAACACGTATTTAAGCTTTATGATACCTATGGTTTTCCCGCTGACTTAACAGCGGATATTGCTCGTGAACGCCAATTAAATATTGACCATAATGGTTTTGATAATGCCATGAGGTTACAGCGTGAAAGAGCTCAACAAGCAAGTCAATTCGGTGCAGATTACAATCAACAATTAAAGTCAGATCATAAAACCAGCTTTAAAGGTTATAGTAACCACACTTATTCGGCGACTGTTATTGAACTGTTTAATTTTCAAGACCAACAAGCCGTTAGCCAGTTAAATGTTGGAGAACAAGGTATTGTTGTATTGGATCACACGCCATTTTATGCTGAATCAGGTGGTCAAGTTGGCGATACCGGGCTATTACATTTAGACGGTGGGGTATTTGAAGTTGAAGATACCATTAAACTTGGTAATGCATTTGCCCATAAAGGCATTGCGCGTACAGATATTGGTGTAAATCGCCGTGTTAAAGCCGAAATTAATAGCGAACGTCGTGCTGACATCATAAAAAATCATACCGCAACCCATATTTTACATGCAGCACTTAGAAAAGTATTAGGTACTCATGTTACCCAAAAAGGTTCATTATGTGATAGTGAAAAGCTACGATTTGATTTTTCTCATTTTGAAGGGATGACGGCGCAAGAATTAATCGATGTTGAGCATATGGTTAATGCTCAAATTCGCTGTAACCATGTCAGAAAAACAGAATTGATGTACATTGAAGATGCTAAAGAGAAGGGAGCTATGGCACTTTTTGGTGAAAAATATGACGAAGAAGTACGAGTTGTCACTTTAGGTGATTTTTCAACCGAGCTTTGTGGTGGTGTTCATGTAGAGCGAACAGGTGATATTGGGTTATTAAAAATAGTCTCTGAGTCGGGCATTGCAGCAGGTGTGCGTCGTATTGAAGCGGTTACTGCAACTCAAGCCTTAGCGCTTATCAATGAACAAACGGCTACTCTAACCAAAGTTGCTGGCTTGGTCAAAACCGATGTAACTAATGTGGATACTAAAGTGGAGCAGTTAATAACGCGATCTAAAGCACTAGAAAAAGAAATAAGCACACTAAAACAAGAGTTAGCAGCACAGGCTGGTTCGGATCTCGTTAGTCAAGCTATAGAAGTTAACGGCATTAAAGTGTTGGTAGCTGATTTAGATGGCGTTGAAAGTAAAGCGCTCCGTGGCATGGTTGATGATCTAAAAAATAAAATGCAATCTGGTATTATTATGCTTGCTACCGCTAATGGCGCTAAAGTAGGTCTGATTGCAGGTGTTACTAAAGATTTAATCAGCAAAGTTAAAGCGGGTGATTTAGTTAATATGGTCGCTCAACAAGTTGGCGGGAAAGGTGGCGGTCGGCCTGATATGGCTCAAGCGGGTGGTAGTCAGCCTGAAAATATAGCCGTTGCTTTGGCTTCCGTGCAGCCTTGGTTAAGCGAAAAATTAAGCTAACATAGCAACTTTACTGATAAAACATAAACAGCCAACTAGATTTTCAGTTGGCTTTTTTATAGAGAATGAGTGCTCAAATTTTAACCGCAAATGTTATTGAGGTGTAAACCTCGCTAGAAAATCTTTAATATAGCTTAAAATAACGTCATTAAGCTCTATCCAAAACTAAGGTAACCTTGTTAGAATAGCCGCAATTTTAATAGGCTTTAAACAAAGGAGTTTAAGCTTATTAAAAAATGACTTTTTTCAAAATATTTACTATTACTAATAGTGTATTAAGGAAAAAAAAGACTAACTTCATATATTACTAGCTTATATGTTTATTTAGTGATTCTCTACTTAAGAAAAAAGGAAGATGTATATGTTAATATTAACACGTCGCGTTGGTGAAACATTAATGATAGGTGACGAAGTCACAGTAACTGTTTTAGGCGTTAAAGGAAACCAGGTACGAATAGGTGTTAATGCGCCAAAAGAAATCTCTGTGCATCGTGAAGAAATTTACATGCGTATTCAAGCTGAAAAGGATGATTCAGAGGTATCTGGTAACGTATAATTTGTCTTGAATGACAGTTATATTTCCTTGAGAAAGCACCACGTTTGTTGGTGCTTTTTTATTTACACACTAATAATATGGTTGAAAATTGACGTTTTTGTTTGAATTGTCAGCAAACAGTATAAAAACATAAATTTTTTACTAAAAATGTTTGACTTATTTTTAAGATCCATTAATATTCGCACCCACTGGAGAGGTGGCCGAGTGGCCGAAGGCGCTCCCCTGCTAAGGGAGTATCTGGTTTATCCCGGATCGAGGGTTCGAATCCCTCCCTCTCCGCCATTATTTACAGTTAAGTAATTGATGGCAGCGACTAGGTTTCGCTATCGGGTAAGTAACGATATAAATAACATCTTAGATTGCGGACGCGTAGCTCAGCTGGATAGAGTACCTGGCTACGAACCAGGCGGTCGCAGGTTCGACTCCTGCCGCGTCCGCCACTTTTCTTCAAGTGGTTAAATAATGAAGATAAGCTAGTATTAAAGCTGAAAAAATAAATATGACCGCGGACGCGTAGCTCAGCTGGATAGAGTACCTGGCTACGAACCAGGCGGTCGCAGGTTCGACTCCTGCCGCGTCCGCCACATTTCTCTTTAGAGAGTAAAAAAACCTAGCTTTTGCTAGGTTTTTTTATATCTTTATTTTAAGGGTTGTAAGTTTTTATAACCCTGTTAACTTCTCAATTAATGTTATTGTTATAACTTAGATCATTACTAAATAAGCCAGTTTAGCGTTACATTAGCTATCTTGGAACAAACACAATACTTAAACATTGTTATTCTAATATTTCTTTAATTTTGAGCGGTTATTAGTTCGCTAATAAACTCCAAAGGCTTATTTTAAAGGCTGTATGCTTCATTATTGATTTTGACAAGGACGCTACCTGATGTTGCTTATTATAGAATGGAGAAGCACATTCTCCTGAATAACCATTCTCTTTAATCAATGTCTTAGCTTTAAGCTTTTAAATTCGCGCTAAGTCATCAATTAATTTATGTGCAGTATAAGGGGCTTTTTTCAACTGAAGTGCTTATGTTTAGGAGGGGGGGCTATATTCGCCTTAACCCCTTCGTAGTTTGAAATTTGGCAGGTGCACTCATCCTCATCTTTTTTACTCGACACCCACTCCTTTAGCTTTTGCTCTATTTACTTCTACTTTTTCAATATCTCAGCGGCTTTGTTGCTGTATAAGTTGCGTGAGAGTATGGGTATTGATTAATAGCGATGTTAAATTGTATCTTTGTGGTCAAAATCACAGCAGTAAAAGTTCAAAAAAACGCCTGCATTCTGCCTTGAGTGAGTCAATAAAAAGTAAATTATGCATAATATTCATTGGTCATGACTAAATATTCATTTGATGTATATTGTATAAAATAAACCTATTTTCTTTGTGATAGCCGATATTCATTGAAATGATATTGTATACAATATCTCATTTATGCAATTCACTGTGAATAATTAGTAAAAAACACTGAATATTCTTTCTTTTTAGGGGTTGACGTAAAGTTATTTTTCTGAAACGACTAAAAAATGTTTGTTTTTAATTATTGGAGTGATTATTCTAATTTATGAAATTTTTAAATGAGAATGAAAAATGAACGAAATGCAACAGCAGTTTATTGAAGCCGGTACACTTATGCTAGCAGGTATGGTGTTTGTCTTTGCTTTTTTAAGTTTATTGATACTTTTTATTAAGACAGTGTTGGCGAAACTAGCCGTTAAGTTTCCTGATCCTGTTGTACCGATTAGAAGTCGCGCGAACAAACAAAATAACACAGCAAAAGTTGCAGGCGGTGGTGTTTCACCCGGTGTTGTAGCAGCCATTAGTTCGGCTGTTACTCGCTATCGTCAACAAAATTTACAATAAAATATTAAATAACGAGAAAAGGGCACAGTCATGAGCAAGCCATTAGGTATTACCGAAGTTGTTTTAAGAGATGGTCACCAATCAATTTTAGCAACTCGTCTTCGTTTAGAAGACATGTTACCCATAGCAAAAACATTGGATGAAGTTGGTTATTGGTCAATTGAGTCGTGGGGTGGGGCAACATTCGACTCTTGTATTCGTTATTTAGGTGAAGATCCTTGGCATCGTATTCGTACATTAAAAAAAGCCATGCCAAATACTAAGCAACAAATGCTGTTTCGTGGCCAAAACATCTTAGGCTACCGTCATTATGCTGATGATGTTGTAGAAAAATTTGTTGAGCGTGCACATATTAATGGTGTTGATGTGTTCAGAATTTTTGATGCCATGAATGATGTACGTAACTTGCAAACGTCAATTAAAGCAGCGGTAAAAGTGGGTGCTCATGCGCAAGGCACATTAAGTTATACCGAAAGCCCAGTTCATACACTTCAAGGGTGGCTAACAATGGCTAAACAGCTTGAAGACATGGGTGCACACTCTCTATGTATTAAAGATATGTCGGGCTTGTTAAAACCTTACGATGCAGCAGAATTAATTACTCAATTAAAAGAAACAGTATCATTGCCAATTGCGATGCACTGTCATGCAACTACTGGTTTAAGTGTTGCCACACAAATGAAGGCTATTGATAGTGACATTGATGTCATTGATACCTCTATTTCTTCAATGAGTATGACTTACGGACATTCCCCTACAGAAACAATTGCCTCTATTGTTGAAGGTAGTGAACGCGATTCTGGTTTAAATGTGGAAAAAATGGCTGAAGTTGCCGCATACTTTAGAGAGGTTCGTGAAAAATATGCACAATTTGAAGGTAGCTTAAAAGGAGTTGATGCGCGTATTCTTACCGCTCAAGTGCCAGGTGGCATGTTAACTAACATGGAGAACCAGTTAAAAGAGCAAGGTGCTTCAGATAAATTTGATCAAGTTTTAACTGAAATCCCAAAAGTGCGTAAAGATTTAGGCTATATCCCATTAGTAACACCAACATCACAAATTGTTGGCACGCAGGCCGTGCTTAACGTATTAACAGGTGAAAGATATAAATCTATCACTAAAGAAACTGCAGGCGTATTAAAAGGTGAGTACGGCTCAACGGCTGCTCCTGTTGATTCAGCCTTACAAGAGCGTATTTTAGACGGTAAAGCGGCTATTACATGTCGTCCTGCTGATTTATTGGATCCAGAAGTTGATAAATTATCTGAAGAATTACAAGGGTTAGCAAAAGAGAAAAATATCACCTTAGCTGATGAAGTGATTGACGATGTCTTAACTTATGCCTTGTTCCCACAAATTGGTTTGAAGTTCTTAGAGAATCGCAACAACCCTGATGCTTTTGAACCTGTTCCAACTAAAGCGGCACCCGCGTCAGAAACTAAGGCGAGCATTGCGTCAAACACTGATCCTGAGAGTTACGCTGTTAGTGTTGATGGCAAGGTATATGATGTTGTTGTTGCACCAGGCGGGTCTATTAAAACAATCACTCAACCAGCTGGAGATGATGCGATGAAGCAAACAGCATCAATTACCGCAGAAGAAGCATTGAATGCCCCTCTTGCGGGTAATATCTTTAAAGTGCTTGTTAATGAGGGTGACCAAGTTGAAGCCGGTGAAGTGGTGATCATCATGGAAGCGATGAAAATGGAAACAGAAGTACGTGCCGTCAATGCAGGTGTTATTACAAATTTACATGTTAAAGAAGGTGACGCCGTAACGGTTGGCGAAGCCTTACTTAGCTTTTCATAGGGGATAGCATGGATAAGTTAAATACACTTTGGCTTTCTACTGGTTTAGCTAACTTTGAGTTAGGCCAAGTGGTGATGATGTTAGTTGGTTGTGGTTTGCTTTATTTAGCTATCGCACGTAACTTTGAGCCACTCCTGTTATTGCCAATGGGCTTTGGTGCCATATTAACTAATATTCCCATGGCCGGTTTTTCTGAAGTAGGGGGCTTATTGCACTATGTCTACTATGCTGGTATTGATACGGGAATTTTTCCTTTAGTTATCTTTATGGGCGTTGGTGCTATGACCGACTTTGGTGCCCTGATAGCGAATCCTAAAACTTTATTGTTAGGAGCGGCAGCTCAGTTTGGTATATTTGCTACTTTATTTGGCGCTATTGCTTTAAATGCGGTTCCAGGTATTGAGTTTACGCTTAAAGATGCTTCGGCTATTGCTATTATTGGTGGTGCAGATGGTCCTACGGCAATCTTCTTAGCATCAAAATTAGCACCAGAGTTATTAGGTGCCATCGCAGTAGCAGCCTATTCTTATATGGCTCTAGTACCTATTATTCAGCCACCAATCATGAAGGCGCTAACAAGTGAAGATGAGCGCAAAATTGAAATGGAACAATTAAGATCGGTGACGAAAATAGAGAAAATTATTTTCCCACTTGGTGTGTTGCTAATGACCATTTTCTTTTTACCCGCAGCGACCCCGTTAGTAGGTATGTTCTGTTTAGGTAACTTGATGCGTGAAAGTGGTGTGGTAGATCGTTTAAGCTCTACCGCACAAAATGAATTAATTAACATTACTACGATTTTCTTAGGTTTAGGGGTTGGCTCAAAATTAAGTGCTGAAGCATTCTTAAATGTAGAAACGTTAGGTATTTTAGGTTTAGGTGCTGTTGCTTTCTCAATCGGTACTGCCTCAGGTGTCTTGATGGCTAAAACCATGAACAAGGTGTCTAAAACGCCAATTAACCCATTGATTGGTGCTGCAGGTGTATCGGCAGTGCCCATGGCTGCCCGTGTAGCCAATAAAGTTGGTTTAGAAGCTAACCCGCATAATTTCTTGCTTATGCATGCAATGGGGCCAAACGTAGCTGGTGTATTAGGCTCCGCTGTTGCTGCCGGTATTTTACTCGCGCTAGTTGGTGGCTAAATTGCATTAGTGTTACTGTCTAAGCGCTGCACTTTCTATAAAACGCCGAGTAAATCTTGGCGTTTTTGT
>JASMAS010000065.1 GCA_030754235.1 Litorilituus sp. | reverse complement strand
ATTAGCCGATGAACCCACTGCAAATTTAGATTCAAATACAGCCGCTTCCATTATGGAGTTAATGAAACAACTTAATAAACAAGGGAGCACCTTTGTTTTTGCTACACACCATGACTACGTACTTTCTCAAGCATCTCGCATTATAGAACTGAAAGACGGTGAAATTATTAACGATAAACAAAGGGCTGCAGCATGAAATCAACACTAGGTATTATTTTACTCAGCTTAATGATAACGGGCTGCTCTGAATCTAATTCTGTGAATGAAATCATAGAACAACCGATTTTAAATCTCGCAAAAGCTAACAATAGCCAAACACAGTATATTCCACCGACATTTATTGGCAGTAATGTAAATGAACAAAAAGAATTGCTTGCTCATTTAACAGCTCAAACGCAGATATCAGATGTGCAACTGAGACAAAAAACGTTAATTGAATTAGCCTTGTTTTCGAGTGATAAAAATCAATCACTCGCTAAATTAGAAACAATCAGTCATTCACTTGAAGCATTATCAAAAGCCAAGCCAAACGATTTTGAAATCATGGCAGCCTATGGCAACGCGCTAAGTTATCAAGCTGTTTTTCTTCAACATAATTTAGGCCAATTGAACTTTGTTTCACGTAAAGGCATGAGACTAATGGACCGAGCAATAAAACAAGCTCCCCATAACTTAGGAGCTAGATTATTACGTGGTGTCAGTTATGCCAATATGCCTAGTTTTTTAAACCGAGCTAAATTTGCAGTTACCGATTTATCACTTATTAAACAACATACTAAATCAGAACCAACAAGTGAGTTTTTATCCTTTGTTGATTATTACTTAGCTGTGGCTTTTTCTAAAAATGGTCAACCACAACAAGCTAAAGCACTTTGGCAATCACTAAAAAGTAATGCATCACCTAATTGGCAATCTAAAGCAACTGAGCGTCTAAAGGAAGCTGAATAATGGGGTTTAGATATAAAATTGCATTACTTAATGTATTACGTAATCGGCGCAGGAGTATTATTACTTTACTGTCAATTCAGGTAGCAGTAATAAGTTTAGTGCTTTTTGGTGGCTTTGTAGCTTCTATGTATGACGGTATGCGAGAAAATATGATCCGCTCACAACTTGGACATATACAAATATATAAACAGGGTTTTAACCAATATGGTCATATTGAGCCTGAAAAGTACTTATTAACCCAGCAAGACGTTAAAAAGATCACCGAATTAGTAGAATCCCAATCAGGTGTTGAGCTTATTACTCCTAGGCTTAATTTTTCTGGTTTATTAACCAATTCAAACCAATCAATCGCAGTCGTTGGTAGTGGCATAGATTCTGATAAAGAATCTTTGTTAAGCTCAGCAATTACTATCACGCAAGGAGAAGATTTATTTAGCCAAGATATTGATGGCGCTTTATTAGGCCAAGGATTATTTAATGCGCTTAATACACAAGTTGGTGATTACCTTACTCTATTAGGAACAACAACAGATGGCGCAGTGAATGCCGTAGATATAAAGGTGATAGGCGCGATTAATACTGGCGTAAGAGATGTTGATAATCGATTAATCCGTGTCAACTTGCCTCATGCACAAGATTTACAATTTACCCAAGGTGTCAGTCGATTAGTTGTTTTACTTTCTGATACTGAACAAACGCCACTTATGCTAGATAAATTAACACAATTATTTGAACAAAATGGGCTCATAGTTGAAACAAAAACTTGGTTTGAACTTGCAGATTATTACCATGAAGTTATTAATTTATTTAATGGTGTTTTTGGCTTTATTAAAGTGATCGTTTTATTTATTGCCGCATTAAGTATCGCAAATACTATGATGATGGCAGTAATGGAACGCACACCAGAAATAGGCTCTATTCGTGCATTGGGAGCAACACGATATGAAGTCATGATGCTGTTTATTACAGAGGCATGTTATTTAGGGTTAATAGGCAGTGTTATCGGCCTGTTATTAGCTATTTTATTTGCTAATGGAATTACATCAGCTCAATTTATTATGCCTACACCACCGGGCAGTAGTCAAAGCTACCCTATTCGTATATTTATCTCTTGGCCAATACTTTGGCAAACAGCAATAACAGGCACTTTAGTGGCTATTTTTGCCAGTATTTACCCCGCTTTTAAAGCATCTCGCTTACAAATAAATCAAGCGATGCGTTCAGCTTAAAAGGAATAAACATGAATCAACACATACTCAAAATTGCACTGTATTTTATTTTATCCGCAACGACTAATAACGCTCTCAGCGAACCAGTAAATGATGATTTATTATCAGTTAAGCGTAATAGTGCAAGTCAATTAATGCATATTATTGACTCATATAGAGGTCTTAACAGCGAAGGTTTTAGCTTTGACATCACCAATGTAAGCTATAAAGAAAATAGAGATAGCCGAACTAACCAACTTTCAGTAGATGTAAAACAAGATAATTCGTTAGTTAAGTTTAAATCCCCTGCCAGACAACAAGGTCGCATACTTTTAAAAAAGCACAGCGATATGTGGTTATACATACCAGGTACGCGCAAAGTCATTAGAATATCCCCTGCGCAAAGATTACTAGGTGAAACCAGTAATGCAGATGTAACTGGCAGTAATTTCAGCCGAGATTACACAGGTGAAATAATACCTCAGGATAACCCCGAGCAAATACAGTTAGTGCTCAGTGCTAAAGAAAAGAACATGAGCTATCAAAAGGTCACATTCTGGTTGCAAAACCAAGCTCCTTTTAAGCCTATTAAAAGTGAATATTATGCCCGTTCAGGTAAATTACTTAAAACTGCGCAATATAAAGCATTTAAAGAATTTAATGGAGAGCTAAAAGTTCACAAAATGTTGTTATCAGACCCTTTAATTGCCGGTAGTTATACTTGGATGTTGTTTGATAATTACCGCAGCAGTGAATTACCTGATGCACTATTTAATAAAGAAGCGATTGTAAGCTTATGACCAAGAATAATTTATACCTTTGCTGTAGCTTAATTTACTTAATTTTTTTTAGCCTTCAATCATGGGCAAAAGATACAATCCCTGATGACCCTTTTACAGAGAGTAAGAAAGTCACACCAAAGCAATATGAGCATAAGACTCGAATACAAACTTATGTTCAAAATAACAAAATCAATGAAGAACAAAGCTTTAACCCAGGATTAGTTGACTTTGAACAAAACAAACAGCTTGCAGTGATTGATTGGCAAGTAAAAACTCAATGGCAAAGTAATTTTCAAGCCAGAGCACGCACCATAGCGCAATATCAACATACTGATAACCAAAGTGAAACCGATACCACAGTGTTAGAAGCGTATATTAATTGGACTAGCGACGATTATGCATGGCAATGGCAATT
>JASMAS010000064.1 GCA_030754235.1 Litorilituus sp. | reverse complement strand
GTGTGAAAGTAAGGAAGCGGAAGAAAATAATGATGAAACATTAGCAAATCTTTTAAGAGATGTTACTGAAGAAATTCTCAACGAATTCTGTGAAGTGTCTGGTGAAGATAAGCAGGATTATCTTAATGAATTAAAAAAGATAACAGTTTCAGACCAGTAAATTAAAGTAACTTAAAAAAATTAACTAGGACAGTCACTCAAAACAGCTCAAATATAGATACAAAATCTAATCTAAAACACCGATTGGCCCTAATTCCTAATGTCCGTAATGTGGTAAAAAAAGACTACCCATAACGCTTAAATTTCAAAATAAGTGAGGCTATACACCTCGCTTTCCCCCTCGAAGTCTTATTTTCTCTCTTCAAATCTTTCTGCATATTCTCATGCACCGCGATCACCTAATACCATCTAAGCCGATCACCTAATACTATCCATCGCGATCACTCAATACCATCGATGCCGATCACTTTTCGGTCAAAATGGTATTGAGTGATCGGCTTGAATGGTATCGTTCAATTTATACTCATTTTTGTCTATCCAGTAGGTGTTTTTAACCGTTATTCTTTTCATTTTTGATGATGAGAATAACCATGCCAACGGCACCTATTTCAATGCGTAAACTTAAAGAGATTTTAAGACTAAAATACGACTGTAAACTCAGTCATCGAAAGATAGCAAACAGCTTATCTATTTCACCTTCAATTGTTTCTAAGTATGCCTGTAAATCAGCAGAGCTAGGCATCACTTGCTGGCCGCTTGATGACAAGTGGGATGATCATTCTCTGCAACGAGCGTTCTTCAAAACAAAGCCCCGATTAAAAGGCTTTAGTATTCCTGATTGGTCATTAGTCCAGCAGGAGCTGCGACCAAAAACGATGACGCTATTGCTTCTTTGGCAAGAATACAAAGAGCGACACGAGGAAGGTTTTTACAGTTACACCCACTTCTGCCGACAGTACAAAACATGGCTTAAATGCCAAAAACCGTCCATGCGCCAAAACCATAAAGCAGGTGAAAAACTGTTTGTTGATTACTGTGGCCCAACAATGAATATTGTTGACGCGAGTAAAGGTGAGTGCCGTACTGCCCAAGTGTTTGTCGCGGTCATGGGCGCATCAAATTACACCTATGCGGAAGCCACATACAGCCAAAAGCTCGAAGATTGGGTGATGAGTCATGCCCGTTGTTTTGAATTTCTTGGCGGTGTGCCAGACCTAGTTATTCCTGATAACCTTAAAAGTGCAGTCACCAAACCCTGTCGATATGAGCCTGACTTAAATCCAACTTACCAACAACTAGCGACACATTACAATACGGTTATTGTTCCCGCTAGACCCTATAAACCCAAGGATAAAGCCAAAGCAGAAGTGGGTGTGCAAATTGTCGAACGCTGGATAATGGCACGGCTTCGCAATGAAACATTCTTTAGCTTGCGCCAATTGAACTTAAAAATACAAGAACTACTGGTTGATTTAAATCAGCGACAAATGAAAAAGCACCCTGGTTCAAGGCTCAGTCAGTTTGAATCTATTGATAAACCTGCACTAA
This sequence comes from Litorilituus sp., assembly GCA_030754235.1. GTDB lineage: Bacteria > Pseudomonadota > Gammaproteobacteria > Enterobacterales > Alteromonadaceae > Colwellia. The sequence goes on along the minus strand of JASMAS010000064.1, from coordinate 1,508 downwards.
AACCACTCCCAACACAGGCTTACAGCTACACCTTAGTGAAACAAGTGAGTGTGCATATTGATTATCATGTTGAAGTTGAAAAACACTATTACTCCGTGCCACATACCTTAATCAAGCAAAAGCTTGAAGCCCATGCCACAGGTCAATTGGTGACACTTTACCATCAAGGCGTTCAAGTCGCTGTTCATCCAAGATCACACCGACAAGGTGCACATACAACGCTTGATTTACATATGCCAATCGCTCATCAAAAACAGCAACAATGGACACCGCAACGGTTTGAACGTTGGGCTGCTAAGTTTGGTACATCAACTGAGCAGTTCGTCATGCAATTGATGCAAGCTAAAAAGCATCCTGAGCAAAGTTACCGCGCTTGTATGGGGTTATTAAGCTTAGGTAAGAAGTTTACCGAACAACGGCTTGAAGCGGCCTGTTATCGAGCCTTGGCCACAGGTGTGACGCGCGTAAAGCAAGTAAAAACCATTCTAGAAAAAGGTTTAGATAAACAAGCCTTACCTGAAGAGCAAGGTGACTTACTGCGAGATATTGACCACCAAAATATCCGTGGCAACAACTATTACCATTAATACTAAAAAGGAAAAACCATGCAAAACATAACTCAACAAGTGAATAGTCAATTAAGTAACTTAAAGCTAAGCGGTATACGTGATGCGCTACAGCAACAATATGAGCAACCCAATTTATACGTAGAGCAGAGCTTCGAAGAGCGACTAAGCCTACTGCTTGACGTTGAGATAATTCAACGCGATCAACGCAAGATTGACCGCCTGACTCGCCAAGCTAAATTCAGAGTTGGCGGCACACTTAGCCAACTCAATTATGGTGCAGAACGACAACTAGATAAGACACAGATCCGCTCATTGGCGCAAGGCGAATGGCTTCGCCTTCACCAAAACATATTGCTCACAGGTGCAACAGGCTGTGGAAAAACATATCTAGCTTGTGCGCTTGGTCACAACCACTGTCAGCAAGGCATTAGTGTTTATTATTTTAGACTCAAAGAGCTATTAGAAAAAATGTTCTTAGCACAAGCTGATGGTAGTTATCGAAAGCTAATCAATAAACTTAGCTCAGCTAGTTTACTGATCTTAGATGACTGGGGATTAGAGCCATTAACGGCTCAACAACGAAGTGATTTACTGGAATTAATTGACGCGAGATATGACACAAAATCAACGTTAATTGCCAGCCAATTACCGATAGAAAATTGGTATGAAATGATCGGGGAATCAACTCATGCTGATGCTATTTTAGATCGGCTTGTTCATGGGGCAATAAAATTAGAATTAAAAGGCGAATCTATGCGAAAAAAACTAAATTCCTTGACTGATGGCGATCACTCAAGTTAGATTTTACTAAGGTCTACTGGCAGACAAAAAAGTGATCGTCTTGAATGGTATTGACCGATCGGCATCATGGTATTACGCAAATGCTAAAGAAGCTAAAATAGTGATAATAAAGAATGCCACTCGTTGATTTGTAGTCAT
>JASMAS010000063.1 GCA_030754235.1 Litorilituus sp. | reverse complement strand
ACAAACACTGTTTGAAGGATTCGGCTAAAAGCGCTTTAACTCTTTGTTGAGTAGTATTTGCTTAGAATGACTAGGCTACACACTACTCGCCGCGATTAAAACGCTTTTATCTCGAACAAAATTTAACCGCCAAAGATCAACTGTCCCTAGTATTTATTCTTTTCACTATCTTTTTTTAACTTATTTTCAATTAATGTAAAATTTAGACAGCGCTTTCTAATTTACTTTCTTACTATATGCACATACTCAACAAAGGAGATAAAAAATGTCTAAAATCAATACAATTAAAGAAAAAGTAAATCAAGCTGAAGAGCTAGCACGCAAAATCTGGTTAGCTGGCATTGGCGCCTACGGAAAAGGCTTTGATGAAGCTCAAGGTCAATACGAAAAACTAAATACTGAAGCAACTAAATTATTCAGCGAACTAGTTGAAAAAGGCGAAAAGCTTGAAGTAGAAGCTAAAGATAAATTCGAAGCAGAAAAAGAAAAAGTTAAAGGTAACGTTGAAACTCGCGTTGCTGATGTGAGAACTAAATTAGGCTTAGATACCGACGACACTGATAAGAAAATAGAAGAATTATCAGCAAAAATCGATTCTTTAACTGATGCAGTAAGTAAACTTGCTAAATAATTTCAATAAGGACTAATTGCTAAATTAGCTTGTATTAACAATTAGTCCTTACGTTAATAGGAGTCATAACTCATGACAAATTTAAAAGATATTGAAAAAGTCGGTCGCCAAGCATGGCTTGCCACTATTGGCACTTATGCAAAAGGTTGGGATATCATTTCAGGTAAAGCTTCTTCAACTTTTGATGATGCCAATAAGTTTGTTAATGACATGATCGAAAATGGCGAAAAAATTGAAACGGATTTAAAAGAAAAAGTTAAAAGTAATATATTACTCGACGAGAAAATAGCGGCACTTAAAGTAAAATTAGGTGTTGATACTAGTGTTGATGAAAAAATTGCTGAGCTGAACAAAAAAGTAGATTTATTAGCCGATGAAATTAACAAGCTAGTAGATGCTCGTTTAGCCGCACTAAAAGCTAATCAACCAGAAACAGCACAGGTTAACAAAGTCACCGCTAAAAAAACGGTTACAAAAACTGCAAGCAAAGCCCCCGCTAAAGCGATAGCGAAAAAGGCTCCTGCAAAAGTAGAAAAACCTGCTGATTCAACAAAGCCTACGGCAACACGCACTCGCAAAACAGCGGCCAAAATAGAAAAAAGTTAACATTATATTTGCATAGCTCGCTTTAGTTGTTAATCCCTAAAAAGCACTTATCCATCGATAAGTGCTTTTTTATAGTATGTAAATATAAAGTTATAAAAGAGGACTAAAATCTTTAAGTCATTTTGCTTGTTTCAAGCTCGCTAATGTACGGCTAAGCTAACTAATATAGAAATGTCATGGTATAACACCTCACACTATCTTTGTCCTACACGTACCTGATGCTCAAAATGAAGTTTTTCTTGCTCTTGCTCCCTTAAGCTTTTTAAATAGCTTTGAAAAGTTTTACTGATACGAGTGCTACGCTCAATGAGCTCTAATTGTCTCCATGTTGCTCGTTCGGCGGTAGTAATTAATTTTTCAATGCTCTCTAATGTTGGATTTGACAATAAATGTTTTAAATTTTCAACGCCTCTAGCAGGCATAACATTAATGTCGCCAACATATTGTTGATCAATAATAGAGCGTATTTTATGAATACCCATTTTCGCTGTTTTACCTGACACCATACTTTCCATGACATCACAAGCATACACACTATTGCTTTTTAACATTTTAGTAAAGTGACGCTTTGTTAAAGCAAACAAACCATTACTGTGTTTTTTAGTACGAGATAAAAAAGGAACTGCTAAGGGGTTAGTTTGACTAACAATACTATGGTTTACACCATATAAACGAGCTAAACGATTAAAAGGCATATCGGCCATTACGGAACCATCTGCAAATTTACGATTAGGAATATAAGTAACCACCTCACCGGCCTGATTTTTTGCTTTCAAGCTAACAGGCTCAAAGATATAAGGAATAGCACAAGACGCCCTTACCGCTTGAGTAATAATAGCGTTAGGTGATGTTCTAGCATTTAATAAACGAGAATACTGATGTAAATCAGCTGGAGATACTGTAACAGTGACGTGTCGACCCGTTTTTTTATAGGCCTCTTCAAAAGTTGTTAAATCAAAAAGCTCAATTAAAGCATTTTCTAAATTAGTACTATCTAAAAAAGAGTCTTTAAATAGTCCTTTCCAAATACCCCAGTTTTGAAAACGTTCATAAATTGATTTAGCGGTTAAAGTTTCTAGCAATTCTTCATCGGTGCGGGTTGCAATAAGTGCAGCCATAATAGAACCAGCACTAGCACCTGAAACAACATTTGGTAATAAGTCATGTTCAGTTAATGCTCGAATAACCCCCGCATGGAAAAAACCTAACCCTGCGCCACCACTTAACATTAAGCAGCTTTGACCAAAGGCATGGCTAGTTTCTTCAAAGAAAGCAAGCTTATCATAAAAGTCGACTTCATCTTCATTAGCATTATAGATAAACGCCATTGCCGAGCATACTTCATCTAAAAACTCTTCAATTAATTTTTTAGTGCCTATTCGAGCATGATTACTCAGCTTAGGGTTAGCAATATTACCTAAGTTACCGTGAATTCCTTCATGTAAAATAAACATTAACCCAGCAGAGTCTTTTTTTTCTTTAGCATCACGGATACGATTAACACGTTTGCGAATAAGCTTATAATCATAAAGATCACAGGCTTCAGTGTCTTTCCACTCTTGTGCGCCAGAAAGTAAGTCGTGCTCAATACAAGCCTCTTGGTATTGCGAATAAGAGCATGCATTTTCAATAGCTAACTCAAGATCTTTTAATTTACGCTTTGTCATAAAATTTACCACACTTCTAATTATTACTTATAGCTAAACTAATTTTTCTAGAAAGCACAACCTAATTATCGTAACTAAATTAAAATAAAGTTAGTTTACTGATTACCCACAACTATCTTTATAAAATACATCATTTTAGATTGACTGTTTGCAATCAAATGGGTAGCTTAGCTAAAAGCTGCCGTTAAGATATACTTTAACATTATTTTGCATACTCACTACCACTAAGTTAAAACATGGATTGGATAATCGAACATCAACTACTTCTATTAATTCCACTTGTCAGTGCTGTTGTTGGCTGGTTGACAAACTATTTAGCCGTCAAAATGATGTTTTATCCTATAAAATTCATTGGTATTAAAGCCCTTTATCTTGGCTGGCAAGGATTAATACCCCAAAAACGTCGAAAAATGGCAGAGATTTCTGTTGATCTGGTGCTTGGAAAACTACTGAGTGTACAAGAACTTGCCGCTAGGTTAGAGCCCGACAAGGTCAGTCAGGCCATTGAACGACGCTTAAAACAAGTACTCAGACGTATTATTAATGATGTGATGCAAGAGTCTGCACCAACGGTGTGGGCAACACTACCTGCACAAATCAAAAAATTAATTTATTCTCGTGTTGAAGCTGACATACCTAATGTTGTTGATAAAATGGTTACAGATTTTCAACACAATATAATTGAAATTCTCGATATTAAAGAGTTAGTCGTTGAATACCTAAGTGAGCACCCTCTATTAATTAATGAAATTTTTCTCACTGCAGGAAATAAAGAATTTCCGTTTATTATTCGTTCAGGCTTTTACTTTGGCTTTTTACTGGGTTTGCCAACGATGGTTTGTTGGTACTTTTTTCAAGCATGGTGGATATTACCTTTAGGTGGCTTGCTTGTTGGTTACTTAACCAATTGGATTGCCCTAAAAATAATTTTTGAACCTAAAGATCCAATTAAAGTTGGCCCCTTTGTTATTCAGGGTATGTTCTTAAAGCGGCAAAATGAAGTTGCCGATGTTTATTCTCGTTTAATAGAACAAAAATTAATGAATTCTGAAAACATTATTAAAGCGGTATTACATGGTTCAGGCTCAGATCAACTACTTGAACTGGTAGAGTTACATGTCAATGATGCCATCGACCGCCATGTTTCTATTGCTCAACCCTATTTCGGTTTAGGCATAGGCGCTAAAAACTACTTTAAAATGAGAGAATTAGCAACACAACGATTATTTGATAGTTCTGAGCAATATTTACTTTATATGCATGAATATGCCAATGGTGCGCTCAATATTGGTAATGATTTACGTGATAAAATGCAAGCATTATCTGCAACAGAATTTGAAGGGGTGCTAAGACCCGCCTACCAACAGGATGAATGGAAACTCATTCTTACGGGCGCAATACTTGGTGGTATTGCAGGAGTATTACAGCTCTTTTATATATTTCTACCAGCTTAACTCCAATATTAGGTTAAAGCGGTATATAGCAATAATATGTTAAAAAAGAAAATTAGTGACTGGAAATATCATGAAAGCTAAACAAATCCAATACCATAAATTAAGCATAATTAACCATGAAAACAGCTGAAAAAATTCTACTGACAAGCTTAGAGATGTTTAACTTACAGGGTGAAACGAATGTCACCTGTGTAGATATTGCTATTGAATTAGATATCAGCCCAGGTAACCTCTACTATCACTATAAAGGTAAAGAAGTTATAGTAAATGCCTTATTTGATATGTATTTGGTAAGAACAAGTAAAATATTAGTGTCACCTGGCAGCGAAAACATCAATATTTCAGCATTTTTTCATTATATATTACAGTTATTAGAAAGCGCATCACTCTTTCAATTTATCTATCGCAATCCAACAGACTTAATCCAAAAATATCCAGCAATTTCACGCAGTTTTATGCGTCTAATAAAAAGTAAAGAAGAAGCTTTTTTAGCTATTCTTCATCACTTTCAAGAAATAGGCGTTATAGTTGCAGATACGCAGCAATTATCGTCATTAGCTCAAGTTATTAATTTAGTTTTTACGCAATCACAAAATTACTTTTTATTAAAAGGAAATAATGTTGAAGATGAAGATATGTGCTTTCACAGCTTATGCTGGATTTATCATATACTATCACCTTATCTAGACATGCCTGATGATGAGAAAAAAACTATTTTAGCAGCAATTACAGATCAAACCATCTAAATCACAAAAATGGCACAAAGGAAGTAGCAATGGCAAAAAGTTTATCATTTTTAGATAGGTCGTTTTGGTTAACCGAAACCAAAAACAACCCAAAACATGTGGCATGTTTACAGTTTTTAACTAAGCCTGACAATGCTGCGCAAGATTATTGTACTAAGTTGATTAGTGAGCTTAAAGAGCATAAACAAGGTTTTTATCCTTTTGACCAGCGGGTCATTTCTTTTATGCGTATTGCAATTGGCTTTAAAAAAGTTAAAGAGCTTGATATGGATTACCATGTTCAACATCATAAAATTGATGATGTTACTGATCAAGTTGCTTTACATAAATTCACCGCTAAACTTCACGAACCTATGCTTGATCGTCGTAAACCACTCTGGCAAATTCATGTGATTGAAGGAGGAAATAGCCAAGAATATGTAATCTTTTTCACCATACATCATGTCTATGGTGATGGTGCCTCATTAGTTAAATGGTTTCAGGAAAGCTATCAGGATAAACCTTCAGAAAATTTTTTACCTGCGTGGGCAATAAAACGACAATATAAACCTAGATTAAAAAAGAATCCTTTTACGTCATTTTTCCTTAAACTTTGGCACTTTGTGATCAGTATTTTTGATATTGCCTTTATATTCTTCCGATTATTACTGAAACTACTTCGCATCTACCCTGTTTATATGCCCATACCATTTTCAGGTACTAAAACCATGCTAACAGGACAAGTAACCTCTGGCAGAGTTGTAGCAACAACCAGCATTGATTTTTCTGCTATCAAAACATTGTCGCTGCGTATGCGCGCTTCAGCCAATGAAATATTACTGTGTTGCTTCGATATTGCTGTTCATAAATTTTTAAAAGATCATGATCATGTTTTTGATCGCCCACTTATAACTCAAATGCCAATCAACATGCGTAAACCAACAGATCCTGTTGGTGGTAATAAAATTGCAATAGTGCCCGTGCAATTAGCCTATGGTAAAAAAGATCCCTACTTAAGGTTAAGGCAAATAATAGAAAATCATCGCATTGTCAAAGGAGTTGCCAAACGTGTTTACCCTGCTGCATTTAGTTACTACACCATTCTTATTCAGGGTATGGCACTAATTTTTGAATCATTGAGATTATCAGCCTTGTTCAAACCTCTAGGCAATATTTTGATTTCAAATGTGCCGGGTCCTAAAAAAACTAAGTATTTTAGAGATAGCCGTTTAAATGGTATGCATCCTATTTCTACACTTACACCTGGAGGTGGTGTAAATATCACCTTATTAACTTACCAAAATAAGGCTGATATAGGTTTAGTGTGTTGTGATAAAGAAATTAAATCATTAGAACCATTAGCAGAGCATTTTCAAGAGGCCTTTGCGCTATTAAGTCAAAGTGTTGATAACCCGAACTTAACTATTGATGACTTAGCAGAAATGGCCAAAACACCTCATAAGTCAGTGCTTGATGAGCAGTTTCATCACCAAAACACTAGCTTTTTCTCTCAACCAGAAAAAGTTGACAGTAAACAGTAGAAAGGGTGCCTAAAAGTTTTTCACGTTTCACCTTGTTTTAATCAAGGTGAAATTTAAACAATAAACGCCCATTTTCTACAGCAATCGTTTGTCCGAACTGCGCAAAAAGTTGCTCTTCAAAGTCACTTTCATCTAATGGATAAAACCAATCTTCTTGCTCAACTTTCTTAATAATTAAATGTTCAATATCGCTATGGTGATAATCAAGCACCTTCTGTTTACTACCCGAAGCATATAAATTGAGGTAATTAAGCAAACTATTAGGGACAGCTCCTTTTAACACTGAAAGTGTTAACTGCATTGAAGACAATAATAAATATTTAAAAGCTTTCGGCATAAACAGAGTAGCAAGCTCGGTCGAAGAGCCAATAAAAGCATAATCATCATTAATCAAACGTAATTCAGTTAAGGTCATATTTTTAATACGAATGACTTTTTCTGTTACAGCATAGTAAGGAAGTACTGTGCCACAGACAGTCAAGTGAGCCCGATAAATATCATGGCCTGCGACACTAATTTTAAAGGCGCAAAACAGTTGAATATGCAGTGTATCCTGTTCAAGTGGCATAGATAACTCTGCGTTCAGTAGAGTCAATGTTCCTTCACTATTAATCATCGGCACAGGTAGCGTTTGTGGAAAGCTAGTCGCTAGCATCTCATTTAGCTCTTCTGGTGAATAGCTCGCTTCTTTTATCCATTTTGAACGAATTGCAAGTTTTGCAAAGAAGCCAGTTAACCACGCTTTAAGCTTAGAAAAGATGTTTTGCTGTTCTTCCATTAATCTTCCAAAAAATAATAAGTTACTAGGGTCTGTTGAACTTTGGTGGTTAAATTTTTTTCGAGATAAAAGCGTTTTAATCGCGGCGAGTAGTGTGTAGCCTAGTCATTCTAAGCAAATACTACTCAACAAAGAGTTAAAGCGCTTTTAGCCGAATCCTTCAAACAGTGTTTGTTGGACATTTTTACGGCGTTATCGCT
>JASMAS010000062.1 GCA_030754235.1 Litorilituus sp. | reverse complement strand
AATGGTAAAGGCAAATCTACCTCAGGTTTTGGCACTATTGCCCGCGCAGTAGGTCATGGTCTTAATACCGCAGTTGTTCAATATATAAAAGGTACTTGGGCATGTGGCGAGCGAACCTTACTTGAAAATACGGGTGTTAGTTTTGATGTTATGGCAACAGGTTTCACTTGGAACACGCAAGATAAAGCAAAAGACATAGCCGCGGCACAAAAGGTTTGGCAACGCAGTAAAGCTTTACTGGCAGACAATTCAATTGATGTTATTTTACTCGATGAAATTACCTATATGATTGCCTATAAATATATTGATATAGAGGAGCTTATCGCTGCATTGAAATGCCGCCCTAAACATCAACATGTCATCATCACAGGTCGAGGCTGTCATCGTTCAATCATAGAATTAGCGGACACGGTCAGTGAAGTGCAACCGATTAAGCATGCTTTTGATAATGGCGTAAAAGCACAAAAAGGTATTGATTGGTAATGAAAATCATATTTATAAAGCCTTTTAAAATTTTTCTGTCGATAGGCTTAGTGTGTTTGAGCTTATCAAGCGACGGGAAAACGCAAATCAAACCAAGCATTATCGCCTTATCACCCCATATTGTTGAAATACTCTATGATATTGGCGCAGGTGAGCAGATTATTGGTACAACCGAATTTTCCGACTACCCACAGCAAGCGAAAAATATTCCAGTTGTTGGCAACTATTTACGCTTACAAATTGAGAAGGTTATTGCACTTCAACCCGACTTAATATTCGCGTGGCAAAATGGCAACCCTAGCGATGATCTTGCTCGCTTGAAACAACTCGGCTTTACTATCATCTACTCGCAACCAAACTCGTTTGCAGATATAGCAAAGGAAATGCGTAAATTCGGAAAAATAACGGCTAATGCTGAGCAAGCAGAGCAAAAAGCACAGCAGTTTTTAACAAAATTAACCGCTATACAGCAAAAATTCCAACATAAAACCGCTGTTACTGGCTTTTACGAATTATGGTCAAACCCCTTAACAACTGTAGCTAAAAACAGTTGGCCTCAGCAATTTTTAGCCACTTGCGGTGTTCATAATCCTTTTGAACAGGTGGCGACACCCTACCCTCAAGTTAATATTGAAACCGTGTTGCACACACCAATACAGTTGATAATTCAACCATTATCCAAAAATCAAACCGACAAGCAAGGATTTAACTGGCAAGATTGGTCAGTGATCCCCGCGGTAAAAAACAACCAAATTATTCACCCTAATGCTGATGCTATGCACCGAATGACTGCACGCAGCCTTGGGGAGTTACAGAGTTTGTGCACAAGCATTGATGAGACTCGTCAATGGTTGATACACAATAAAGCACTCAATTAATCCATTAAAATTGATTGAGTATTAACCCTATTTTAGGTGTTGATGACTTTTTATTGAAAAAGCATCAGTGAAACGGGAAGTAAGTGCGTGCCTTAGTTGTATAAAGCTTACACTGCCCCCGCAACGGTAATAAATACAGTGCTGAGATAAACCTTGTATTTTAAGTCCGGAGACCGGCCTAAAATAACACTAACCATTGTAAGTACGGTGGGTGCTTATAGTTGAGGAAAAAATGAAAAAAACACTTTTAGCATTAAGTATAGCTAGCACTTTCACTTCAGAAATGGCTTTTGCTGATGATTCACAAAAAACCGCAGAAATTAACTCAAATGCCATTGAAACCATTGTGGTAACGGCTAACCGAACACCACAAAATCAAACAGATATTTTAACTAGCCTAACCGTAATTTCTCGCGCCGATATAGACTTATCTTCAGCCAGCTCTGTTGCTGAGTTATTAAATGACGTCAACGGGCTACAAATATCTTTAAATGGTGGAGCAGGTCAAACAGCATCGTTATTTAGCCGTGGCACTAATTCAGGTCACACCTTAGTGGTGATTGATGGTCAACGCATTAGCTCAGCAACACTGGGGCAAGTCGCTTTCGCCGATCTTGCGACAGAGCAAATAGACCGCATCGAAATAATTAAAGGGCCGCGCGCCGCGCTATGGGGCTCAGATGCTATCGGCGGTGTTATTCAACTATTTACTCGCCAACTTCAATCGGGTGAAATTGCCTTAGATCTAGGTTTTGGCAATCAGAATCAACAACAAGCCAGTGTTAGCACAGGTATTGGTCATGGTAATGGCAGTACTACTTTTACTGCGTCGACAAAATCAAGTGATGGTTATGATGTCTATGATTTAGCTGAAGAAGATAAGGATGGTTTTGAGCGTCAAAATTTATCACTGGTTGGCCAGCAAGAACTCAATCAACATTGGCAAGTTAATTGGTTAGCCAAATACAACCAAGGAAAAAGTGAATATGACAATGCTTTTAAAGGGGCAAATGAAAGTTCTTTTGACACATTACAATGGCAATTATCGGCTGCACAAAATGAGGGTGACTGGTATCAGCAAGTCTTTATTGGTCAACAAAATAATAAAAGCACCACTTTTGGCAACGGCGTAAGCGAGGCTGATGGTAGCTTTTTTGAAACAAAACGCTTACAGGGTTCTTGGATAGGAAGCTATCAACTCACCGATGAATTAACCTCAAGCCTAGGTATTGATTTAATCAATGAAGAGGTTGATACCAAAACAACCTATGTTATTGAGAAGCGTAATATTCAGTCAGTTTTCACACGTTTAGCTTATGACATCTATGATTTTATTTTAGATGGTTCTTTACGATACGATGATATCGATCATATTAACAGTGAAATCACTTATAACCTAAGTGCTGGTTTCCGCTTTGCTGAAAACTCACTAGTAAGCCTTAATATTGGTACTGGCTTTAAAGCGCCAAGCTTTAACGATCTCTACTACCCTAATGATGGTTGGTCTTACGGAACCCCTAATTTAAACGCTGAAACGTCTGACAGTATCGAACTGCTAGTCACCACTACTTTTGCTGATATTGATGCAGAACTAAGTCTTTATAACACTGACATTGATAATTTAATTGAATGGCTACCTGATGAAAATTTTGCTTACCACCCAGTCAATGTTAATCAAGCTGAAATTAACGGTGTTGAGTTATCATTATCAACAGAGTTATTCGGCTTAGCGCACCAACTGCAACTAAACTATTTAGATGCTAAAGACAAAAAAAGTGATAAACCACTTATCCGCCGAGCAAAACAAAGTGCCAGCTATCAAATTAGTCAAAGCTGGGAAAAACTAAGCTTGCTAGCAAGTGTTAACTACCAAGGTGAACGTGAAGATAGCCTGTGGCCGAGTACGGTGACATTACCTAGTCATACGGTTGTAAATGCCAGTGCCGCCTATCAAGTATCTCAGGCGTGGACAGTAGCGCTAAAAGTTAACAACTTATTTGATAGAGATTATGTCACTAACAATCATTATGTTGGACAGCCTGCCCAGTACTTATTGACGGTAAGTTATCGCAGATAAACTAATAGCTCCATTAAGTAATTTAAGCTACAAAAAGCCTGTTGGATAACTAGCTCGACAGGCTTTTTCAATGAAAAACAGCGGTTAATTTAGCGTTATTTTTATTTCATACTGCCTAAAGTCACTCACTAAATTGGTATTGTTTTAACTGTTGTGCCTGCTCGGTAAAAATCAACATAGTCATTTAGCATTAATAATGGTTGGTTTTGTATTAACTGCTTAGTCTGATGAAACTATAGATTACTCTAAAAGAAGACTTCAATTTTGCTATAGGTGAAAACTAGCGGTTATTACATAAAAAAACCACCAACTAGGTGGTGGTTTTTATTTTGAGTTAATACTAACTAATTTGATGAACTTATTGGCGCTTCAGTTACACGGCCTTCAATATCATCAGTAAGTTTTTGTGCCTTCTTCTTCCTGCTAAACAAATTACGAATATCTTCAATAATCATATATAAACTTGGAATAAACACTAAGGTGACTATAGTGGCAAACAGTACACCAAAAGATAATGAAACGGCCATTGGAATAACAATTTGGGCTTGGGCACTGGTTTCAAAGAATATAATAGGTACTAAACCAATAAAGGTTGTCAGTGATGTTAATAAAATGGCTCTAAAACGCTTGGTACCAGCATGAATTACCGCATCTTTTAAACGTTCACCCCGCTTTCTTGCATTGTTTACATAATCAACCATAACCAAAGAGTCATTCACAGCAACACCGGCGGCAGCTAAAATACCAAAAATAGACAAAATACTAAGATCCATACCTAAAATTAGGTGACCAAAAACAGAGCCAATAATGCCAAACGGAATTACCGTCATAATCATAGTTGCTTGTGAGTAGGATCTTAGTGGAATTGCTAATAATGAAAAAATAACCATAAAAGAAATTAACCCATCACGAATTTGATCGGCAACACCATCCATTTCTTCTTGAATACTTCCCGACAATTCACTTTTCACTTGAGGATACTCTTTCAATAATTTTGGCATAAAATTATCACGAATATCTTTGGCTACCTCAAAGGGTTCAACCTGCTCGGCATCGACACTAGCCCAGACATTAATAGTTCGATTGCCATCTTCACGGCGGATACGAGTAACCCCATCAGTTAAAGTAATTTCTGCTAATTCAGATAACGGTAGCTCAGCACCATTTGGCGCTTGAACCATGACATCATGAACATGACCGACACTACTACGCTGCTCAAGCGGGTAACGTATCATTACTTTAATTTCTTCACTGTCGCGTAAAATACGCTGCGCTTCTAAACCATAAAAGCTAAAACTCACTTGTGAAGCAATTTCAGTCAGTGATAGACCCAAGCTATGCGCTAACGGTTTTAATGCTAATTGTACTTCTTTAGCGCTGGTTTGACGTGAGTCGTTAATGTCTCCGACACCTTTAAGGACATTCAGCTTAGCTTTTAGCGTTTTTGCTGCAGCTAATAGCTGAGCATCATCTTGACTTTCTAAGCTAAAGGCTATGTCACCATCATCACGCCCTCCCCCAAAGAGGTTATCACTAATATTTAATGATTTAACTCCCGGATAATTGGGTATGGCTTGTCGCCATAACTCTGCTAGTTCAAAGGTATTAATAGGCCTTTCTTTAGGGATAACCAGTTTTACCATCACTTGACCGCTGACACGGTTTCGTAAATCGACTTGCATATCTGAAATCATGCTTTGGCCATATTGCTTTTCAATATCGTTATCCACTTTGTAAAGCACACGCTCAATATTAAGCAGGGTTTTTAGGGTTGCCTTTTCTGATGCATCAACATTCATTTCTATGCTCACGCGAGGAAAATCATGGGGAATTTTAGGTTGGCCAATAAAACGTACAAAGCCACCCGAAAATAGACCTGCGCTAAGTAACATTAAGCTAATAAAAAACATCAAAACAGCATAACGATACTCAAGAAAAATAGCTAAGGCAGGTCGATAAACATTCTCTATATAGTTTTTCAACTTAAGATCAATCCAGCGACGAAGTCTATCTATTGGGTTTTTAGGATTAAATTTTTTCACTTTCATGGTAACCAAGTGAGCAGGCAAAATAAGCTTTGATTCAATTAAGGAGAATATCAAACAGAGAATGACTACCGAGCCAATGGCCTTACCAAAAGCGGATGAAGGTCCATCACCAAAAAGAAATGGCACAAACACCGCCATAGTGGTTAAGACACCAAAAGTTGCTGGCACAGCTACACGTTTAACGCCACGAATAACATTATCAGTTGAATGACCATGCACTTCTATTTCTTCATGGGCACTTTCCCCCATTACAATGGCATCATCAACTACAATACCCAAAACTAATATAAAGGCAAATAAGCTAATAACATTAATAGTGGTACCGATAAGCTCCATTGGCATAAATAATAATGTCCCTAAGAAGCAGACAGGCAACCCCATCATTACCCAAAATGCTAAACGGGCACGCAAAAATAGTGCTAACATTAAAAAGACCAATACCGCACCACTTTTCATATTATCTAGCATCATGTTTAAGCGGCCTTCAAGGTAGTAGGTCATATCTACCCAGGTTTCTAATTTTACGCCTTGCGGTAACGCTTCTGCTTTTTGAGCAACATAAGATTTAACTATTTGTGCCACATCAGTAATACTTTGATTATCTGCTGCACCAATAAAGAAAGTGACAGAATTTTTACCGTTAAATTTTGAGTATTGAAGACCCTCTTGGAAACCATCAATAATGGTGGCAATATCACCTAATAAAATTTTAGTACCATCTGCAAGGGTAATAACTGGTAATTGCTCAAATTCATGACCTCGATACGCTTGGTTTTCTACCCGCAAATTAATGTAACCGTTCTCTGCTCGTATTTGTCCTGCTGACATATTACTAGAGTAACTTCTCACTGCGTTTGCTACATCTCTAAAACTTAGTCCGTATTCTCTGAGCTTGTCTTTACTGACTTCTACCGATATTTCATAATTTAAACCGCTAAAAAACTCTGAAATATTGATTTTTGGTAGTTGTTGAATTTCATCGTGAATTTTACGTCCCAACTCTTTGAGTTCAGCATTGGTTAAGTGACCATAAAGGCTAATATACATGACTTCTTGGCGAAATTTTTCTCGCTCAACTTTAATACGCTCCATACCATCAGGAAAACTCGGGATAGAGTCGATAGCTGATTTAACTTCTTCAAGAACCACCTGCGGATCATAGTCTAATTCAACTTCAAACCAACCATTAGAATAGCCACGGTTAGAATAGGTAATTACCCGCTTAAGACCTTGCACTGTCTCCAATGCTTCTTCAATTTTGATGGTTATCCCTTCTTCAACTTCCTGTGGTGCTGCGCCTGGATAGGGTGCTGTATAAGATATCCAATTTATTTTCACTTGCGGGAACATTTGCTTATCAATAGTGAAAGCGGTCAACATTCCGCCGACTAAAATAAACACCATCAATAAATTGGCGGCAACAGAGTTACGAGCAAACCAAGCGATTAACCCTTTATTCGTATCAATACTGCGATCAACAGTTTTCGATGAAACTTGAGCACCTACAGTAGTGCCATTAGAAGAACTCATACCTATTCACCCTCACTTTCATTATTAGCAACTTGGGATTCTTGAGTTTCGCCTGTATTGTTTTCTTCTTCAGCATCTTCTAGATCACTTGCCAACGCTAATTTCATGCCATCAATAGGGTAATCTAATGCGGATATAATCAATCTATCGCCATCAAGCAAACCATTTGAAACAATGACGTCACCACCTTGTTGACGAACAATATCAATAGCAGCGTAATGTAGTGTAGATTCACTATCTAAAATAGCGACGGTATCATTGACAACAAGGTAGCGCGGAATAATGCTAGCACTAGCAATTTCTTGACCAATAATATGTGCTTTAACGTACGTACCAAATCTTAGCGGTGCGCCATTTTCTTTTGAAGCAATATGATAAGGGTCATGAATTTGCGCCACTAAGTAACTCATACGACTTTTTTCGTCAATAACACCTTCACTACGTGCTATGTCGGCATGCCACTGTACGGTTTCACCGGCAAAAGTACCAATAAGATTGACTTTAGCCTGCTTTCCTTGGTTAACTAGAAATTGAAGCTGATTATCGGCAACGGGTAAGCGAATTTCTGCAATTGCCGTTCCCAATAATTTACCAAGTTGCGAGCCGGTACCTACAAATGAGCCAAGACCTATCATGCGACTTTCAACCATAGCATCGTAAGGTGCTTTTATTTCAGTACGTTGAAGGTTTCTCTCTGCTCTAAGTACGGCGGCTTGTGCTGCTTTTACTCGTGCCTGTTCCTGTGCTAATTGAGGTTTTCGTAAGCTTAACTCTGTTGGAGAAGTATTCGTTATTTGTTTCCATTCTCGTTCAGCAACTTTGCCCTGAGCAATTTCTTTCTCTAACGCCGCTTTAGCCGAAGCCATATTTGCTTGTGCTTCAATCAAGGCCGCGTGATAATCATTAGGGTCAATTCGAGCAAGTAATTGCCCTTTTTTCACTAGACCGCCACGGACAAAAACGTCATTCAACTCGACAATTTCCCCACTAACTTGAGCGACTAACATGGTTTCATATTTCGGTTTTACCACACCATAAGAGTCTACCTGCAATGTCATAGGTGATACTGAAATGGTCTCTACTGCCACAATCGGTATATTATCTACAACGGGCTTTTCTTGGGGTGGGGTTTTCATACTAGAAAAACCGATTAAAGCAACAACCCCAACGGTTAAGATGGCAATAGGTATTATAATTTGTTTTTTGCGAGCCACTATTTTATCCCTTATATAAGTAATTTTATCAATGCTCAACCGTGACAATTATCACAGTATATGAAATAGATCATAACGAATTAATCACTATGAAATACTCCAAAGTTGTAACTGTGTATTTCAAAATATGCGCCTATTTTGTAAAGACGAGTAAAAAAACGCGAAAATAAAAATAAAAACCATAAAAATCATACAAATAAAAACAAAAACAAAATTCATGATTTTTCTATAAAAATAAATTACACTGCCTTTGACTAACCGATATTAGTTTTTTTAACCATTTATTATCTTTTTTAAAAATCACATCAGTAAATATAACCATTTGAGTAAAGCCTATGTTCAATAAAATCAGTCTCTTTTTTAATACGTTATTAGATGATGAAAAAGATCACAATACTAATACGCTTTCTATCGAAATATCCAGTGCTGTACTGTTATGTGAAGTAATGCGAGCTGATAGTGTATCCACGGAGCGAGAGCAACTCAAATTACGCACTATTTTACTTAAGCAATTTAATCTTACCCAGCAAGAGGTCGAAGCAATCTTAATTGAAGCCTTAAGATTAAGTGAAAACGCAAATGATTTTTATCAATTCACGTCTAAGCTTAATCAATACTATTCATTAGAAGCACGCATTAAATTAGTCAGTCTACTCTGGCAAGTCGCTTATGCTGATGGCGAATTAGCGAGTATCGAAGAACATATCATTCGAAAAATAGCCGATTTATTGCACTTGCGGCATAGCGAATATATAGCAACAAAAATTGCTGCCGAAGCGTTTAAAAATCAGTTATCATAGTACTTTACATTTTTCCTCCACCTCAGGCTATTTCATGTCAAACATTACCGCAGAGCTAGGCAAATACAACACTCTAAAAATTATTGCTATTAATGATAATGGCGCTTATCTTGATGCTGGTGACCTAGGTGAAATATTACTACCCAATCGTTATTTACCAAGCCACTGTATAATAGGCGAGCGTATTGAAGTATTTATCTATCTAGATTCTGCTGATCGCTTGATAGCTACCAGTCAAAAATCACTTGGACAAGTAGGTGAATTTGTTTCATTAAAAGTGGCTCAAGTGAATAAAATGGGGGCTTTTTTAGATTGGGGTTTACCAAAAGATTTACTCGTTCCTTTTAACCAACAACATACTAAAATGGAAGTGGGTAAGTATTATTTAGTACGAATCTTTGTTGATCAACGAACTGAGCGCATTGCCGCATCGAGCAAACTCGACAAATTTATTGATATCTGGCCTGCAGAATACCAACAAGGCGAAAAGGTAAAATTAATTATTGGTGGTAAAACCGATCTCGGCTTTAAAGCTATTGTAAACGATTTGCATTGGGGATTATTGTACGATAATGAAATTTTTCAACCATTACGAGTCGGAAAAAAAATTGATGCTTATATCAAACAAGTGCGTGAAGATGGCCGTTTAGATCTTATGCTAACTCGAGGAAGCAAAAATAAGGTCAATGACTTTACGGCTACATTACTTGAGCATTTACAGCAAAATAACGGTTTTATTGCATTGCATGATAAAAGCTCACCTGAGCTTATTCAACGCACACTAGGTGTGAGTAAGAAAACCTTTAAAGCCACTGTCGGGCATTTAATGAAAAAAGGTAAACTTACCATAGAAAAGGATGGTATTCGACTTAAGTAGCCTCGTCCCTGAGAACTATATACTGTCATTAACATAGTTAGGGTCTGTTGATCTTTCGAGCTTGATTTTGCAGCGGTTTGTTGGGTATTTATACAAGACAGAGCTTTTGTCATGTGGTTGTTTCACATAAAAAAGCGATAACGCCGTAAAAATGTCCAACAAACACTGTCCGAAGGATTCGGCTAAAAGCGCTTTAACTCTTTGTTGAGTAGTATTTGCTTAGAATGACTAGGCTACACACTACTTGCCGCGATTAAAACGCTTTTATCTCGAACAAAATTTAACCGCTAAAGTTCAACAGACCCTAAACTTAATACTGATCAGTTAACAATTTTGACGATCAATTGAACGATCTTTCAGATTCGGTATAAAGACCTCTACATTGTATGAAGGTCATTAATGGAACTATCTAAAGCACTTGATTTTATTGCCCTGTCATCACCTAATAATATAGAAACTCTTTGTGATATTTTACCCCTAGAATTAATTAAAAAATCGTTGGGACAAACTGATACAGTGACGTTTAGAAAGCGAAAATTGCCGCTGGAATTTATGGTTTGGCTTGTGATTGTTATGGCCAGATATAACGATAAACCCATCTCTCAAATCATTAATATGCTTGATATTGAGGATAGGGATAAAAAAGCGTTTGTAGCCCCTAGTGCTGTTATTCAACGTCGACAAGACTTAGGCGTTCAAGCCATCGAATCGGTATTTGACTT
>JASMAS010000061.1 GCA_030754235.1 Litorilituus sp. | reverse complement strand
TTTTGTTAGGATTTTCATTTGTATCTAAAAATCGAAACCAACCTAAGTAATTTTCTAAATACTTAGTCGCCACACCATGAAATCTATCCATCCAAGCCTTTAAGCGGCTATGGTATGCATTAACATTCTGAATGTGGAATACCTTTTCAATCACCTGAACACCCGCAGCTACATCTAGCCGTTTGTGAATTAAATCATTGCCTTGTGCAAACTTGATATAAGATCTAAATCCATCAGTACACAAGACGCTATCTTTTAATATTTTGCCTTGTAATTCTTTATTGAGTTGCTCTGTAGAGACTGAAGGAATAATAGCCTCATAAGTATGCTTGCCTCTATCTCTTACTGTTAATACTGGCACCCAATCTTCTTTAGAACGTCCTCGTTTTTTTGCTTTCATTCCTCTTTTTCTTGGCTTTCGCTCAAGTGTGCGATTTCCTTTTTCTGAGCGTGCAAACAGGGTTTCATCAGCTTCAACGATACCTTCAAGTAAAGTCGCCTTCATAGTTGCAGGCAGTTGAAGAAAGCGATGTCGCCATCTAAACGATGTTTTTAAGTTAATATCACAATCAGTTGCTGACGCTCTTAACACCTTGCCATTGATCATGCACTGCAAGTAATCTAACCACTTTCCTTTATGCTGCAATCGAGCCAAGGGTGTTTTACTCACGGCATTGAAAGTTTTCGTACAATTTTTACAACGATACCTTTGCATGCCTGCTGATTTACCATGCCGATTGATCAAACAACTATGACAATGAGGACACTCTGGCTCATCAATCATACGCTGCTCAAGCTCGGCAATGATTGGCTGAATTAAGTTATCACCTTTTAAAAACTTCTCTACATCCTTAGCTTGCTTATCTGTTAGGTGCTTTAACGCTACTAATAGTTTTTTAAATTGTGCTGGTATCATAACAAAATACTCACTAACTGATGTTATATACAGTATAGCGACAATTTAAGGGAACATAGCCATTAAATTAACTGCTTTACGTTTAGGCTCAGTACGGGTGGGTAATCCAGTATTATATCGTCAGGTAAAAGTGGGTGAAGTGATTGGCATTGATCTCTCGGCTGATGCCGATAAAGTCGATATTTTTATTAACATTGCTAAACGCTACGCGCCGCTCGTTAATAATGGTAGTAAGTTTTGGAACACCAGCGGCATTAATATTGAAGCAAGTATTTTCTCAGGGGTGAATATTGACTCTGAGTCTATCGAGACCTTGATTGCTGGCGGCATTGCCTTTGCCACGCCCACACTGGCAGCGTCTGATAGCCAAGCTAAAGCGACAAGCTTTATTTTGCATCAAGATGTTGATAGTGATTGGCTTGAATGGCAAGCTAAAATCGCTATTGGCCAGTAAAACTAACATCATGAAGTAAAGTCTGAGCAGCTAAGCCAAGCTAAAAAATCTTGGTTAATTAACACTAGCCCCTCGATTTAAACACTTCGAGGGTGACGATAGGTGAATAGTTAAACTAAGCTAATCAACTGCTTGAGCTTTGCAACCGCAAGCTCAGGATGCGTGGCTTCAGTAATGGCGGTTACCACGGCAATACTATCAACCCCTGTCTCTAAAACCAGTGATGCTTTTTTAAGATTAATGCCGCCGATAGCCACTACGGGAATATAAGTGTCATCATTATGATCACTTAATTGTCGAGTTCGAATTTTTGAGCGCAAAGCTAGCAACTGTCGTAAGTTTTCAATACCTTGAATTTGCCCAGTCATGTCTTTGGTTTTTGTCGGAAAAATAGCTCCTACCGCTAAATAAGAAGGTTGTAATTGCTGGGCAAGTAAAAACTCATAACAACCGTGGGTGCTGATCCCTAAACGCAAACCTGCTTGTTGAATTTTGGCTAAATCGGCATCGGCTAAGTCTTCTTGACCAATATGCACACCATAAGCGCCATGTTTTATAGCAAGTTGCCAGTGATCATTAATAAATAATCGGCAATTATAATCTTTAGCGAGTTCAATCGCTTCTTTAATTGTTTGCTCTAACTCAGCTAAGGGGGCGTTTTTCACCCGTAATTGAATAATATTCAAACCCAGTGGTAATAGACGCTGTAACCAATACAGTGAGTCAATAACAGGGTAGAGTCCAAGTTTATCAGCAGATAAATTGAGAGATTTAAATGCGGATAAGTTTTGGTTTTTTTGATTCACTTCATCAATAACGTGTGGAAAATTATTTGTTGAGCCTGCCACTGAATGTGGCCAAGCTAATTGCTCAAAAGCGCCATAATATTTATGCTGCTGAGCCGTACTTACTTGCTGTGTTGCCGTTAAGCCTTGATTGATAAAGGCTTTGGCTAAAGTGAAGGCATCACGTACCAAATACCCTAAAGCTAAAAACGATGCTAAGGCAGTGGCAAAGCTACAGCCGCCGCCATGACTATAATTACTCGCAAGTCGCTTTGAGCTAAGCTGATAACTAATGGCTTGATGATTTTTGTCTTGGTTATCTTGTTTTTCGTCATTTAGCTGGTTCAATTGGTGGTAGCAAAAGTCAAAACATTGCTTGCTATCGTCGCTATGACCACCTTTAATAATAATGCTATTAATGGCAAAATTTTGATAAATACTCTTTGCAAGTAACTCTGCGCTATTTTGCGTTGGCAAAGCAGTCGCAACTAAGCTCTTCGCTTCCATTAAATTGGGGGTGATGACATCAATTTGTTGCAATAGCGGCGTTAAATCGTTTAACGAAAAGGCATTAAAACTGCCGCCAACACTGGCTTGACCGACAGGATCATAAACAACAATTAACTTAGGTAATTGTTGTTTTAACTGCGTTAATGTTGATTTTAACCACTGAACTTGCGCTAATGTTGCTAGTAAACCAATTTTGATAACCGCAGGCGGCTTGTCGCTAATAAGTACTGCCACTTGCTGCTGTAAAATATCAACAGCAACAGGGTTAACTGACATTAATTGCTGTGAGTTTTGTACGGTATTGGCGGTGATTAAATGGCAAACCTCTACTCCTAAACCATGACCCGTTTTTATATCGGCGGCAATGCCTGCGCCGCCAGAGCAATCGCTGCCAGAAATAGTCCAGATGATAGGTTTTTTAGTGATGCTCATTGCTTTACTCATTTAATTATTCTTCTTATTTTTGAAAACATATTTCTAATCCAATAATGATAAAGGCTAAGTCAGTTGGTTTTAGTGCAAGGCGAATACGCAGAGCCTAGTTTACTAGGTGAGCATATTCAACGCTGCAATTAAGGCAAATGCGACGCATTCATTAGTTATTTTGATGCCAGAAGGGCGTGTCTAATGTTGGTGTTGACGGGTGGGCAGTTTGTCTTTGCGCCATAATGCCCGCAACATAACCTTGCTCGCCTGCTTGCAGTGCTTGCCCAAAAGCTTTCGCCATCAATACAGGATTGTCTGCTAAGGCAATAGCAGAGTTGAGTAACACGCCGTCATAGCCCATTTCCATGGCTAAACAAGCATCTGACGGCTTGCCGATGCCAGCATCTAAAATAAGCGTGGCTTGGGGCAAGCGTAAACGTATGGTTTCTAAATTATAAGGATTCATCAGTCCTTTGCCAGTACCAATAGGCGATGCCCAGGGCATGATAACCTCGCAGCCTAAATCATATAAACGCTGACACAGCACTAAGTCGTCTGTGCAATAAGGTAATATGTTAAAGCCGTCTTTAATTAGCTGCTCGGCGGCAATTAACAATTCAATGGGATCGGGCTGTAAATTGTAATCATCGCCAATGACCTCTAATTTTAGCCAATTAGTTTGAAATATTTCTCTGCTCATTTTGGCGAGCGTTACTGCTTCTTTTGCCGTTTTACAGCCCGCGGTATTAGGTAATAACTGACCATTAACTTTTTGAACAATTTCTTGTAGATAGCGCCAAATTTGTTGACCCGATTGCTTGCTTGGGTTTTGTCTTTTTAGGGATAAGGTAATAACCTGCGAGCCACTGGCTAAAATAGATTTTTTCATTATTTCAGGAGAAGCATAAAGCGCGCTACCAATTAATAATCGGCTATCAAGGCTTTGCCCATAAATATTAAGTGACATAATTGCTAACCTCCTTGAATGGGCTGAAGTACATCTAAACTGTCGCCATTTTTTACCATAGTTTGCTCATAATCAGCTTTGCCAACAAAATCACTGTTTAATGCGACGGCAAAAGTGCTTTGTTGCGGCTCAGTAAAATATAAAGCCAATGCCGCTGAGACACTAATAGGGTTTTCATGGGCTAGGGGATAGGCTTGACCATTAATGTGAATATTCATGTAGTCCCTTTTTCGGTAAATAATTTACAGGTAGCAGCTTGTTATAAGGTAAATCTTGCTGCTTGCTGTTATTAAGAGTGCCGTTTTTGGTGTTGGTAACGAGCTGTTGTACTTGTGCTAGCACCACGGGCGCAATTAAAAAACCATGACGGAATAAGCCGTTAACTTGAATAAGGCTATCTTGCACGGTTATTTTCGGTTGGTTATCACTAAAAGCTGGACGACGCTGGCTAACATGTTGGCGAATGTTAGCCTCGGCAAAGCCGGGGTGAACACTGTAAGCCGCGCTAAGTAATTCCATGGCTGAGCGCACTGTCATCGGTGACTCGTCATCACTTTCTATTTCAGTAGCGCCGACCACATAAAAGCCTTTTTGTTTTGGGGCAATATAAAGCTGATACCTTGGGTGCATTAACCGAATAGGGCGGCTTAAATGTACATTAGGCGCGAACAACTGAAATAGCTCACCGCGTACTGAACGCAAATCAGTTAAAGGCGCGCAGGCTTTATGGCTTTGTTTAGCTGATGCGCCTGTACCGCGACAATCAATCACTAAATCAAAGCTTTGTTTTTGCGTTATTTGTTTTTGCACTGAACCTGCTTGTTGATAGCTAACTAGGCTACTTGTTTCGTGTTGTGCTATTTCGGTAACTAAGCACTCACTTCGCCAGTGCACTATTTTCCCTTGATAGCTTTCTTGCTCAAGTTGTTTACGCAGAGCCACCAATAAACGACGGTTGCCCAGTTGACCTTCTTGCGGCAAATAAAGCCCTTGATTAAAGCTGCGGCCTAATTCTGGCTCAAGCTTAGTTAACTTGGCTCTGTCAACATGCTGGCAGGCATGATCAGCATAATAGGTTTGTAAATGACGAGTGAAACGCTGGTAATCACCTTTGTCTTGCTCATGGCTCACCATAATAGCGCCAGTTTGCTGAAAAAAGGTGTGTTCATGCAAACTGGCTAATATGTCAGGCCATAATTTTAGCGACTCAAACCCCATGGCAACAATGTTAGGCTGACAATGTAATGACTCGCCTAGAGGTGTGAGCAGTCCAGCAGCCGCATAAGCGGCGCTGTTATGGGCTGATTTATTATCTTTATCAAACAGCGTTACTTGATAATTTTGCCTGTGCAAGCTTAGGGCGAGTAAACGGCCCATTAAGCCTGCACCTACAATGGCAATATTCATGCGAGTAATACTCATACAATAAAGTACCTATGGTGCGCTGTGATAAATTTCACTGCCAGTGGCTTTAAATTCAGCCGACTTCTCTTGCATTGCCAGCTCACGCTCTTTTTCTGAGCTAAGGGTGACGGTTTCGTCAAGCAGCTTTATTTTAATGCTCTTTTGCTCTTCAAGACCTGCCGCATAGTCGCGTACTTCTTGTGATATTTTCATTGAGCAAAACTTAGGACCACACATAGAACAAAAGTGCGCTACTTTTCCTGACTCTTGCGGTAGGCTTTCATCGTGGTACTCGCGAGCGCGCTCTGGGTCTAAACCTATATTAAATTGGTCGAGCCACCGAAATTCAAAACGTGCTTTACTCATGGCATTGTCACGAATTTGAGCGCCGGGATGACCTTTTGCTAAATCGCCCGCATGCGCTGCTATTTTGTAAGTGATTAGCCCTTCTTTAACGTCTTCTTTGTTCGGTAAACCTAAATGTTCTTTTGGCGTAACGTAACAAAGCATGGCACAACCGTACCAGCCTATATTTGCGGCACCAATGCCAGAGGTGATATGATCATAACCGGGGGCAATATCAGTTGTTAATGGGCCTAAAGTATAAAAAGGTGCTTCGCCGCAGTGCTCTAACTGCTCTTTCATGTTTTGTTCAACCATCTGTAAAGGTACGTGACCGGGGCCTTCAATGATCACTTGCACGTCATGTTGCCAAGCAACTTTGGTTAACTCACCCAAAGTGTGTAATTCGGCAAATTGTGCTTCGTCGTTGGCATCGGCAACAGAGCCGGGTCGTAAACCATCACCAAGAGAAAATGACACATCGTAAGCTTTTAATATTTCACAAATATCTTCAAAATACGTGTATAAAAAGTTTTCTTTATGATGGGCTAAACACCATTTAGCCATGATTGAACCACCACGAGAAACAATACCTGTTAAGCGTTTTGCTGTCATGGGTACATAACGCAGCAATACGCCAGCATGAATAGTGAAATAATCAACGCCTTGTTCAGCTTGCTCTATTAACGTATCGCGGAAAATTTCCCAAGTCAGATCTTCAGCAATACCGTTAACCTTTTCTAAGGCTTGGTAAATAGGCACTGTGCCAATAGGCACGGGAGAGTTGCGAATAATCCACTCACGCGTTTCGTGAATATAGCGGCCAGTTGATAAGTCCATTACGGTATCTGCGCCCCATTTAGTTGACCAAACTAGTTTTTCTACTTCTTCTTCAATAGAGGAAGTAACAGCAGAGTTACCAATATTAGCATTCACTTTAATTAAAAAATTTCGGCCAATGATCATCGGCTCTGCTTCAGGATGGTTAATGTTAGCAGGAATAATGGCACGGCCGCGGGCAACTTCTTCACGTACAAACTCTGGGGTAATTTGCTGGGGTAGGCTAGCACCAAAACTTTCACCAGCATGTTGTTGTAATAACACCTCATCGGTTACTTCTTGGCGTTTTAAATTTTCACGAATGGCGATATATTCCATTTCTGGCGTGATAATACCTTGGCGAGCATAATGCATTTGAGTGACATTTTTACCTGCTTTAGCTTTTAATACTTTGGGTAAATGTTCAAAGCGAATGTGATCTAAGCCTTCATCAATTAAACGCTGTTGTGAAAATGTAGAGCTGAGTGCTGTTAGGTGTTCAACATCACCACGTGCTTTTATCCAATCTTCTCGTAATTTAGGCAAACCTTTATGAACATCAATGGCAGCATTGTTATCGGTGTAAAAACCAGAGGTATCATAAACACATAACGGCTGATTAGGCTCTACGATGGCTTGATCTTTATTTTTGCCAATAAGGGTGTCAGACAAGGTGATTTCACGCATACCAACTTTAATGTTGTGTAGCTTACCTTCTACATAGACTTTTTGAGAATTTGGAAAAGATTGATCACTGACATTTTGTAAAAAATCTTGTGCAGCTTGACGCTTCTCGCGTTTGCTTTGCGGTTTACTCGGGGTATTATTCATGTTCTCACCTTGTTTTTAAAATTAAAAAAACAGGCGGAGCTTATGGCAAAAAGAGATTTTTGTAGGCTATAAGCACTAGCACTCTTTCTTGTTTCCTACGCAGATATTACTCTGATCAGGTTATACGGATCCCGCTTACGCGATCTCAGCCTTTGGCACTCCGACAAGTCTTGTTTTGTTAACGAGGTTAACAAAACCGAGCCGATTCTAACGCGAGCATGAGGTTGTTAGCAAGTAAAAATTAGTAAGTAAAAGATTGCCACTTTGATGGCCTTAAGTAGATAATAGCGGCAAATTTATTTAAAGAGCGGTCTTATGATTGAAATTATCGAGCCTGAACAATTTAAAACTATTCCTTGGAAAAATGGCTTAGGTGAAACTACCGAATTGGCTATTAATGAACAAGCTAATTTAGATGATTTTAGTTGGCGATTAAGTATTGCCAGTGTTGTTAATGATGGTGTTTTTTCAGATTTTAGTGGCTATCACCGCCATCTTGTTTTGATTAAAGGTAAAGGGTTAAGCTTACAACACGATGACAAAAATGTTGATATGCTCGATAAACTGCTTGATGTAGCGAGATTTGATGGCGGCTGTGAAACGCTAGGTAAGTTAGCAGATGGGGCAATAAAGGATTTTGGCTATGTTCCCGCTAAGTGTTGCTGAGCTTTGAACAGGTTGTTTTTGTTAGGATTTTCACTTCTAACTGAAGATGGTAAAGTTGATTTAGATGCCCCACGCGATAGATACTCAAGTTTTTAGCCTCAGCTCGTTAAAAAGAACTCAAACCGTTTCACCCCAATGGATGAAATATTCTGTATCTATACTCCAATAGCATGACCAAGCTCTTCCTCTCATCAAGGCCGTAACGAATCACTAGCTCTAATTATTGGTGTGATTTTAAGCAATATATCTTAACTCAAGCAACACTTATCCCGAACAGCCTTTATAAATTAGTATGACTAACGAAATTTTTATGCTTGCTCATGTATGACCCCTTTATTTTCATCAACACCAATCTAGGGATTTAGGGCGGTGTAGCCTATACATCTACCAGAGGTTTTTTAATGATAAGCACATAAACTTCATATTAAGCACATAAACATTTATTAATATAT
>JASMAS010000060.1 GCA_030754235.1 Litorilituus sp. | reverse complement strand
TGGTTACCATGCACGTTCGTTATCGGAAACAGCCATGTATAGGTACAAAACACTGACCAGTGACACACTATCTCTTCGCTGCTTCAACGCACAAGTGAGCGAAGCCTTAGCAAATGTAAAAATACTTAATAAAATGACAGGAGTTGGTATGCCCGAAAGAGGGGGAGCTTAATAAAATCCATATAAAACAGGGCTATTTAACCGCTATTTTGATTTGAACAACAACGCCACGTTAAACTGAAAAATTTATTAATGGAATGAAGTGATTGGTGTTTTTTGCATATTGAGAAATGATCAATGGTTGAGTTTTCATTTGCAAGAACATCAAAAAGTAGATATTACAATCTGCTTTTTGATGTTCTTGGACAAATATATAGAGTTAACTTTGTTGCTAGTGTTAACCTGTTTCTAGCTCGGTAACATTGTCGGTGTTATTTATCTCATTGGGGATATTAACCATATTATTTTGTCTGTTACGATAGTGACGTCCTTTAGTGACTTGGTCGCCTATAATTAATAAACATGGCGTTAAAAATAGTGTTAAAAGTGTTGCGAAGCTTAAGCCTCCGGCTATGGCACTTGAAAGTTGAGTCCACCATTGAGTTGATGGCGCTCCAAAGCTAAGTTGGCGGCCGATTAAATCAATATTCATCGATAATACCATTGGCATTAACCCTAATACTGTTGTAATAGCCGTTAATAATACAGGCCTTAAGCGTAAACTGCCGGTTTTCAGTGCAGCATTAAATGGGTTATCTCCTTGGTTACGCAAATCGTTGTAGCAATCAATCAGTACAATATTATTATTCACTACAATGCCAGCCAGTGCGATAATACCAACCCCTACCATCACAATACTAAATGTTTGTCCGGTGATTAACAACCCAAGTAATACACCTGCTGTTGAAAATACTATCGCTGATAATACTAAGCCAGCTTGATACAAACTGTTAAATTGAGTGACTAAAATCAATGCCATTAAGAAGATAGCAATAAGGAATGCCTTGGTTAAAAAGGTGCCCGTTTCTTCTTGTTGCTCTTGCTCGCCTTTAAAAGCAAAACGAATATCAACTGGGAATTTTTCACTCTTTAGTGTTGTTTGCATTTTAACAACTAAATCATTAAGTAGAAAATCAGGTGCTAGCTCTGCTTGAATAGTAACTACGCGGCGGCTATCAACACGTTTTAGTGAACCTATTTTATTTGCTGGCTCAAGGGTAACAAAATTAGATAATGGGACAAGGCCTTGTGCAGTATTGATTTTTAATTGCAGCAGTTGATCTAAACTGCGCTGTTCACGGGGGAACCTAATACGAATATCTACTTCATCATCTGATGAGTCTGGGCGAAATTCGGCTGCTTTAATACCATTGGTAACCATTTGTACAGCATTACCAATAACGCTGATATTAGCGCCATATCGACCCGCCTCTTGACGGTCTACCTTTAAACGCCATTCAACACCCGGTAGAGGACGGTTATCTTCTATTGCGCTAAAGCCTCCCATGTCATCCATGGTTGCGCGAATTTTGGCAACACTATCAAAAATATGCTGATTTTCTAAACCACTTACTAATAATTTAAATGGTTTTCCTTGTACTGGGCCATCGTCAGCTTTTTTAAACTCAAGTATTACGCCGGGAATAGCCCTAGTCAGCTCACGCATTTCATCAAGAATAACTTGTGCTTTACGTCGTTGTTGCCAGCCTATAAATTCAAATTGAATGACACCAATAACATCTTCAGCTAGCTCATTGCTTGGTTGGTTAAAGCTGCGCCCATAGAGTGACTTAAGTTCTGTAAATGGCAGTAGGTGTTGCTCTACCTGAAATAGCAGCGCATCTTTTTCATTAATAGATAGGTCACCACGCGCATGAATATGCACTTGTGCCGATTCAGGCTCAGTTTCTGGAAAAAACTCGACACCCGCACCAAATTTACCATAGGCAACATAAGTGGCAACAATGAACATTAATGCTGCTAGTAAGGTTCTAATGGGGTGATGTAATAGCGTGATTAACACTCTACGGTAGGCTTGATTAAAGCGGGTTTTAGGAAGATTATACTCTCCCTCAAGTTGCTGTACTTTTTTAGCTTTACCTACCACACCGCCTAATACGGGCATAAAAATTAATGCCATTAACAATGATGCGGTTAAACAAAAAAGCACGGTGATAGGCAAATATTTCATAAATTGACCAACAACGCCTGGCCAAAAAACAAGTGGCATAAATACTGTTAATGTGGTCGCCGTTGCAGCAATAACTGGCCAGGCCATACGACGTGCAGCATATGCAAAAGCCTCTTTTGAAGATAGTCCTTGTTGCATGCGTCTATCAGCTAATTCAATAATGACAATCGCACCGTCAACTAGCATGCCAACAACAAGAATTAGACTAAATAAAACCACAATATTAAGGGTGTAGCCCATTAGATTAAGAACTAAAATCCCTGCTAAAAATGACCCTGGTATTGCTAAGCCAACTAATAATGAAGAACGTAGCCCCATAGCGCCAAGAATAATAATCATGACAAGCACAATACCAGTGACAACATTATTTAGCAGATCATCAAGCATGGTTTTAACTTGATTTGATTGATCAAGAATATAAGTATGTTTTAGGGCAACAGGCCAAAGTTTTTGATGTTCGTTAACAAGCGCCTGAACTTGCTCTATGGTCTCAATAATATTGGCACCCACTTTCTTTTTCACTTCAAGAACCATCGCTGGTTTACCGCCAACGCGGGCAAAACCTTCAGGATCTTTAAACGTACTACGAACACGGGCAATATCTTTAAAAGTAACCACTTGCTCGCCAACCGTTTTTACAGGCATATTGAGCATATCGTCAACATTGTCGATAACGCCAGGTACTTTTAATACTTGACGACCAGTGCTGGTATCAATTGCGCCAGCGGCAACTAAGCGATTGTTAAAATCAATGGTACGTAATAATTCATAGTAATCTATTTCGTAACTCTCTAATGCTTGTGGATCAATAATAACTTCCATTAATTCTTCACGATCACCACCTATATCGACTTCTAATACACCGGGAAGCCCTTCAATATTGTCTTTTAAATCGCGAGCAATACGTCGAACAATACGTTCAGGAATATCCCCCGAAAGCGCCAAACTCAGTACCGGGAACAGCGCAACATTGACTTCATGAATTTGAGGTTCATCTGTATCTGTCGGTAGTTTACTTTTTGCCGCATCAACTTTTTCCCGCACATCGAGCAATGCTTGATCCGCATCGAAACCGGCATCAAACTCAAGTGTCACCGAAGCATGACCTTCACCAGCCACTGCGCGCATCTCTTTTATACCTTCAATAGACTTTAGCTCTTTTTCCATAGGTCGGACTAATAACCGTTCACCATCCTCTGGTGATATACCATCGTAAGTCATTGATACATAAATAATTGGAATGGCAACGTCAGGTTGCGACTCTTTGGGGATAGTCATGAATGCTATAGCGCCGCTACTGAGCAAAAACAGCAAAATCATTATGGTGGTTCTACTACGGTCAATAGCAGAATTAATTAACACACTGATCATTATGCTCTCCTAACGTTATATGCTTGGGTTAACTTCTTGGCCTGAAATCACAAAACCTTGGCCGAGCGTAATAAGGTTAATATGCTCTGGTAAACCACTTAGCCAAACTTTATCAGCATCTGTACGAACAATACTGACAGTGTAAGCAACAACTCTGTTGTTATTATCGATTGCTTTGACTTGTAAACGTCCTTGCTTATCAAGGCTAATCGCTGATGAACTAATCAAATGGCTTTGGGTTTCATTTACTGGAATTGCCAGTGATGCTGTCATACCAACCAGACGGCGATGTTCTTTGTTGTCGATAAGCACTTCAATGCGATAGCTGCGGGTATTTACATCGGATGTTGCAGAAATAAAAGTTAATGGGCCTCTAAGCTTTTCTCCATTAATTAAAGTCGCGATAACTTCCTGTCCCAACGTTAAGTTTTGAACTTGCTGCTGTGGCACCATAGCGGTAATTTTTAATTGGAGATCATCAACTAAGGATAATACTTGTTGGCCTTTATCTAAATATTCTCCTAATTCAACATAACGGCGATCATAAACTCCAGCAAAAGGAGCGAAGATTTTGGCATTATCTATTTCATATTGTATTTGTGCAAGTGCTGCCTTTGCTGATGATAGGTTGGCCTTGATACGACTTAAGCTATTTTCAGATTCAAGATCTTGAGAAAATAATTTTTGAGTTGCAGCTAATTCCTGCTCTTGGAACTTAACATTGGCAATAGCTTGTTCACGCTCAGCTAATCGGGTTTTTAAGGCTATTTTTACTAGCAATTGACCTTGATTAACGCGGTTGCCTAAGGTGATAGGCAAAGCGATTACTTTTCCGTCTATTTCGGTTTTTAATGATAAAATTCGATTAGGTTCAACTTGTCCCTGCACTGTTATTGTTTTAGCGATGGCTTGAGCGCTAGAGGGGCTAACCACAACACTCATTAGTTCATGCTCTTGTAGGGTTTGGTTGACTGGTGCAGTTGCAGTATTGTTACTGCCAGATAACATCCAAACAATTAATAACCCCGTAAGGCCAATAGCCAGTAAAATGGACTTATTCATGATTTTCTCCTGAGGCTGATTGAAGGTTATTAAAGCTCTGGCCAAATAGCCCATTCATTGTGTAATTAATGATAATGTCAACAAAACGTTGCTGTGAAATTTGTGGTGTATTGGTAAAGCACTTATGATTTTGGCTCTGTAGCATCTCTAATGCACCTAAGTATGTGGCGTGAGCACCTAAAATAAGTTCATCTACTGGTAAGTTAGGTAGTTCATTATTTTGTTTTCCTTTTTCACAAATACGATTGAGAATAACAAAATATTCTTGTTCGATATCCATACAAAATCGTTGAGACTCTTGTGGTAATCGCTCAAGGAAACTCGGTTGATGATAAAGGCGAGAAATTTCACTCATTAGTGGACATTGAACGTGTGCTTTGAAGCTAAATTCAAACATGTCTCGCATTTGACAGGTGCATGACTTCGTTGCATCAATGGCTTTAACATCCTTAAGCACGGTTAACGAAAAATCATTGGCAATTCTTGCCAAGATAACGTCTTTACTAACAAAGTGTTTATATATTGTGCCTTTGCCTATGTCAGTAGCTTTGGCAATATCAGCTACTGTTACTTTGTCGAGCCCATACTGGTTAAACAGTGATATAGCGGTGTCTAAAATTTCTTTTTCACGCAATCTAAATTCACGCTCTTTTCTTGTTTCAGTCATTACTAGCCCTAGTCTTTCGGCGAAAAAATCAGTCATGCCTAGACCTGTGGTCGTTTTGTGACCGTTGGTCATAGTTTGTGTAGGATACTTAAACAGTGTGAAGAGAGCAAGCATGAAATAGTAATTTCTTACCAATATAGCGCTGTTTGAGCTTCAACCATTACCATATTACCAAGGTGGACATAACACTAAATAGCACTGAATTTAGTGTGAGAACCCGTTATGATCTGAGTTAGCGGTTCTGCTCTGATATAATTGCAGTTATTATTTTTTGTAGGGTTTATTTGTTTGAAGCTTACGGATAAAAAGTTACTGATATTTGATCTTGATGGAACCTTAATTGATAGCGTTCCTGATCTTGCCAATGCAATTAATAAAATACTCATTAGTTTGGCGCGTGATGAATTTTCTGAGTAATAAATACGAGGCAGGGTGGGTAATGGTGCTTAGGTACTGGTAGAACGAGCATTAGCTGATGGCAGCAATAACAAAACTTAATTTGCTCCCAGTTATTATCCTGAATTACTTAGCCTAGCACTTAATACTTTTCTAGCGTTTTATCGAGAGCTTGTTTGTGTCGACAGTAGGCTAGCCCAGTGTACTTGAAACATTAAAATCATCGGGGGATAGATTAGCTATCAGTACTAATAAACCTCTTGGGTTTATTAGTACTAATTTTATAAAAACTAGGATTAAATGGTTTATTTGAGTAAGTATTAGGTGGCGATAGTCTGAGCACCAACAAACCCACTCCACAACCCTTATTACATTTAAGTGAACAACTAAGCATTGAACTAGCGTATTGTTTAATGATTGGTGAGTCAAAAAATGCTATTGTCGCGGCTAAGCGGGCTAATATACAATGTGTTGGTCTAACATATGGCTATAATTATGGCGAAGATATTGCTTGTTATAACACTGACTTTGTTACCAGCGAATTTAAGCGACTACTTGATTGCCTTATAGCTCAATTTTTGCCAGAAAGGGCTAAGAATATTTATGTCGACAATTAAAAATGTTTCAAGTGAAACGCAAAATCAAGCATCAATTATTGCCAAGGGCACCCAAAAAAAAGGCCAAACTAAAGCGCAAACTAAAGTCATTGCTGCTGGGATTGAAAAGGGCATTGCTCAGTATAAAAAACAACAGAAAGTGAAAATGCGCGAACGAGATAAACTACGTAAAAAGCGCGATAAAGCGAATACTTTTCCTCAACAAGAGTCTACATCAATATTACCTAAGCCAGATAAAGTAAATAAACTTCCTTGGTTTTTACTGCTAGTGTCTTGGAGTGTTTTTTTGGGATATTTTTTCACTCGCTAGAATTATATGAGTGTTGCGGTGAAAGCTCTAAAGCAGTCATATAAAAAGCTGTACTAGCTTATCAATAAACCTACCCATTCCCTTGTGATACATTTGTGATACACATGTGATAAATAGATGATTTTTACGTGAATACTCTGCAATAACTTCTTCTCATACTTGCTATGACTAATTTAAGAGGAAGGAAAACAGCATGAAAATTAAAACACTAATACACACATTTACTTTGTTAGCAGTAAGCTCTTCAGTAATGGCAAAAGAGCTCGATATTACTATTACCAATTTAACACAAGGACTTTACTTTACTCCTATTATTGCAGCAGCTCACACTGGTGATGTGCAAATTTTTTCTGCAGGTGAGATGGCATCTAGTGAATTAACTGCCCTGGCAGAAGGTGGTGATGTTTCAGGTCTGGTCAGCGTTTTAACCAATGGAAACGCCAATACGATTGAGAATCCTGCGATGGGTTTACTGGCACCAACAATGTCAACAAACTTCATGCTAACCAATGATGATGCCAATATGTATTTGTCATTTTCTGCGATGATATTGCCGTCAAATGATGGTTTTGTTGGCGTTAATCGCTGGGTGATTCCTCAAGAATCTGGCACTTATACTGCTTATGTTAATGCCTATGATGCAGGTACTGAAGCAAATGATGAAGTACGCGGCAGCGGTGTTCCAGGAGAGTCTGGCATGCCAGTACCACCTCCGCTACAGGGTTTAATTGGTACTAATGGTACAGGTGTAACCATGGTAGAAGAAAACACTTATGTTCACATACATCGTGGTAATTTAGGTGACAGTGACATGATGGCTGGTAAAAGTGACATTAATAATAGTGTACAGCGCTGGTTAAATCCCGTAGCAAAATTAACTGTTGTAGTTAAGTAGAGGGTACTATGATGTTAATAAATAAACTTAATGTATTTCAATTGACACTAGTAGCCATTGTATCGATTACACTGACTGCCTGTGGCAATGATGACAATAATGACTCGATGACCAGTACACCATCACCGGTAATGGAATATGGTTATGAGGTTACTGTTACTAATTTAACTTATGGTCAACCATTGTCACCGATAACGGTTACCTTACATGGTAATACTAAAATGTGGCAAGTAGGTATGTCGGCCTCGACAGCTATTGAAATGCTTGCAGAAGGTGGTGATAATTCAAGTTTAATAAACCTTGACGGTGTCGTAACGTCAAGTTCAACTCAAGCCCCTTTGGCGCCCGGTTTAACAGAAACAGTCAGTATCACAACCACAGAGACAATGGCAACTCATTTAACCGTTGCTACCATGTTGGTGAATACAAATGATGCTTTCTCCGGTCTTACTGGATTAGAGCTAGCTTCTCTGGTTGTAGATTCACCTCAGTCATGGACTTTGCCTGTTTATGACGCCGGTACAGAAAAAAATAGTGAATCTATAGGCACGATACCAGGGCCAGCAGATGGTGGCACAGGGTTTGATGCACTTCGTGATGATATTGATCTTGTTGCGATGCATCCTGGTGTTGTTAGCCAAGATGATGGGTTAAGCAATTCGGTGTTAACGCAAGTGCATCGATTTGATAACCCGAGCATAAAATTAACAATAACGCGGACGAAATAACAGGTTGCCTCTGGTCAACTTGTTGGCCAGAGCTTATGAATAATAAACTAAAAGAGTCAATACTTATTATTGAAGATGAAAGAGACATCGCTGAGTTAATTCAAGTACATTTAACCGAGTTAGATTTACATACCGAGATTTGCAATGATGGCGAACAAGGAATGCAACTTGCGTTAAATAATGACTATAGTTTAGTGATACTCGATATTATGCTGCCTCGTATTAACGGTTTAGATATTTGCCGGCAACTGCGTAGCCTAAAACCATTACAAGCGATACTTATGCTAACGTCGCGTATTTCAGAAACCGATCGTGTTTTAGGCCTTGAGCTTGGGGCAGACGATTATATGACTAAACCTTTTAGTATACGAGAACTTCAAGCTCGTGTTAGGGCACAGTTAAGAAGAGTTCACTGCATTGAGCAATCTACTCAGGCTTCATTGATAAATGCGCGTTTAGCAAGTGAAGACACAAGGCATACTCAACTGACTAATGGCTTACTTCATCATGATAGTTACCAAGCAAATAGCCGTCAGCAAGAAACGAGAGTCGAAAGTAGCCGGGCAACGTGTGTAGGAAAACTTATAATAGATCACGTTTATCATCAAGTGAAGTATAAAGAAAATACTATTGAGCTGACTTCTACTGAATTTGAACTACTCAGCTACTTGAGCAGCCATCCTGATCAAGTTTTTTCTCGAAGCCAGTTACTCGATTCTGTTTGGGGATATCACCACTGTGGTTATGAACATACGGTAAATTCACATATAAATCGTTTACGTAATAAATTAGAGAGAGACACGGCGAACCCAATAATTATTCAAACAGTGTGGGGGGTTGGCTATAAATTAAATTCTGCAGGGGTGAGTTAATGAAACGCTCTTTATATCAACGTTTAGCTATTAGCGTTTCCTTAGCTTTTATTGCCATCGTATGTTTACTGTTTTGGTATAGCGATAATTTAGCTGGGCATTCAAGACATCAAGCGGAGCAACAGTTGCATATGCAGTTAGCCGCACATTTAGCACAAGATAACCCGTTATTAAAAGATGGGGTATATGACAAACCTGCGTTAGAAAATTTATTTCATACTTTAATGGTATTAGGGCCAGCTTTCGAGTTTTATTACCTAGATCCAACCGGTAATATTTTAACTTATTCGGCTAAACCAGAAAAAATCAAACGAAAGTCTGTTGACTTAACGCCCTTAGTAAGCTTTATCAGTAAACCTCAAAATACACCAGTTTATGGTGATGATCCAAAAAGTCATACAGGAAAAAAAATTTTTTCTGTAGCACCAATTTTTAATAATGAGCAGCTACAAGGGTATTTATACGTGATAATCGGTGGCGAAATCTATGATTCGGTGTTGGAACGCGTCAATACAGATCAACTATTTCAGCAATTCGCAGGCATTGTTCTTGCTTCGTTATTTTTAGTCTTACTGTTACTGTTGGTGTTGTTTCGTTTTTTTACCAAACCAATTTGTGCTTTAGTTGCTGATATGGAAAAAATAAAGGCCAGTAAATTTACCCGAACTGAGCTTACCCTAACCCAATGGCAAAACAACAACCAAAATGAAGTACAACTGTTAGGGCATACATTTACCGAGATGGTCGACATTATTAATGAACAATTTACTCGGCTTTCAGAAAATGAGAGAATTCGCAAAGAACTGTTAGCACATTTATCTCATGATTTACGCACGCCACTTGCGGCAATTCAAGGTTATGTCGAAACTATGGTAATAAAAAACGACAACTTATCCATCACAGAGCAAAAGATTTATTTAAACACCGTATTAAAAAATGCCTGCCAACTAAAACAGTTAATAGATCAAATTTTTGAATTAGCCCATCTTGAAGATGGCCAGGTATCAATTAATTTGGAAACCTTTCCTATTGGTGAATTAATTCACGATATTGTGGCGAAGTTTTCTTTAAAAGCTAGTGATAAGAATATTACCCTGTCATTAAAACCTAAACAGTGCAGTCATTTAGTGTATTCTGATATTGCCAAAATAGAGCGTATTTTAAGCAATTTAATTGATAATGCATTACGTCATACACCCGATAATGGTGAGATTTCATTAGAAGTAACACAAGCGCAAGATAAAATTATAGTCGCCGTAACAGATAATGGCTCAGGCATTAGCCAAGATGACATAGCCTATATTTTTGATGCCAGATATAGAGCAAGTAATGCCACAGAAGATAAACAAAAACACGCAGGGTTAGGCTTGGCAATATGTAAAAAGTTATCTGTGATACTTAATTCTGATATTAAGGTAACAAGTTGCTTAGGGCAAGGTAGTCGATTTACTTTTCATTTAAAAGCGGTAATCACATCATGATAAATTTATCCTTTTGTATAAAAATTAGTGAAGAGCAGTAACGCAAAAACAATGCCCATTGAAAATTATGCAATTTTTGCACGGCGTTCCTGTATTGTCTTGTTAGTTTATCAAAATGAACCCTTTAACTTTATACGTAACGTCAGCATTGTTTGGCCTAGTTATCAAAGGTAAATGAAGAAATTCTATACTTCAAAGTCATTAATGTATTTTTAACACGGCTTAGCGAGTACAACGCTATTGTTGCGTGTGAAATTAATATAAACTCCTCTTTTAAATATTACTGAAAGTCATCTTCATTATGAAATTTAGCCCATTAGTACAAGAGCTTATCGACTCATTAAAATGTTTACCCGGTGTTGGCGCAAAGTCTGCTCAGCGTATGGCATTTCACTTACTAGAGCGCAATCGACGTGGCGGTAGCCAATTGGCCTCTTCGTTAGCCACTGCCATGACAGATATTGGCCACTGTCAACAATGTCGTAATTTTACTGAAGATGATTTATGTGAAATTTGCCAAAGCCCAAAACGACAAGTGGCGACAAGCTTATGCATTGTGGAAAGCCCGGGTGATGTGATAGCTATTGAGCAAACAGGGGAGTTTAATGGACGCTACTTTATTTTAATGGGACATTTATCGCCTATTGATGGTATAGGTCCCGATGATCTTGGCTTAGATAAGTTAGCGAAACAATTTGCCAGTGGTCAATTTAATGAAGTGATCCTCGCGACTAACCCAACCGTAGAAGGTGAAGCTACTGCGCATTTTATTGCCGAGTTAGCTCAACAATATCAAGTCAATATTTCGCGTATTGCCCATGGCGTTCCTGTGGGAGGAGAATTAGAATATGTTGATGGTAATACGTTATCTCATGCACTATCAGGGCGAAAGAGTTATGACTTTTAGCCTTAAATCATAAGATTTTAATCGTGATTGCCATTAAATAATGAGCTATAGGCGAAAATATATAAGAGCTTTTTTTAGACTAAGCTTAAACTTTCTTGCCTTGTTAAGGGGGAATTGTAGTTGGCTAAAATGTGAAGTAGAGCGGAACCAGCCAACTTATATGAACGTCCTCTGGTCAACAACCAAAAGTTAATTTTTAGATTGAGTATCTTTATAACAAGGAATAAAAATATTCTCAGCACTATTCATTAGTGAAATCTACTTGTTCATTTTTTTGTGATAACTTAATTTGTAACGCGCGCCAGGCTTTGCCTCTTCAAGTGCTGATTCAATAAATTTAATTTTTTCTGTACGTTCCCCCTTGAAAAAAAACAATCTAACCTCAAATAACTAAGCAGTGTTTTAACTCGCGTTAATCAATCGGGTTATTTAACAAATTATTTACCAAATTGTAAAAACAAGCAGGATTATTTTAAATGACAACTGAAAAAAAACCTAAAATTCATGCGTTTGCGTCAGACAACGCTAAGATACTTCAACTAATGATCCACTCTCTTTATTCAAATAAAGAGATTTTTTTACGTGAATTAGTCTCAAACGCTGCTGATGCCTCAGATAAGCTACGTTTTAAAGCACTATCAAATGCTGATTTATTTGAAGGTGACGGTGATTTAAGAGTTCGTGTTAGTTGTGATAAAGACAGCAACACTGTGACTATTTCTGATAATGGTATTGGCATGAATCACGATGACGTGATTGAGCATCTAGGTACTATTGCTAAATCAGGCACCGCTGAGTTTTTCTCTCAGCTATCAGGTGACCAAGCCGCTGATTCACAGTTAATCGGTCAATTTGGTGTTGGTTTTTACTCTGCTTTTATTGTCGCAGATAAAGTCACTGTTCGCAGTCGTCGTGCTGGCGAGAATGCCTCTGAAGGTGTTGAGTGGGTGAGTGCAGGTGAAGGTGAGTTTACTACGGCGCAAATTGACAAAACTAACCGTGGTACTGATATCATTCTTCATTTAAAAGAAGATGAAAGTGAATATGCTGATGACTGGCGTTTAAAGTCTATTGTCACTAAATATTCTGATCATATCTCAGTATCTGTTGAAATGTTAACGCCTGAAGTGCCTGCTGTTGAAGCGGTCGCTGAAGTAAAAGATGAAGAAGGTAATGTAACAACCCCTGCAATTGAAGCACGTGATGTTGAGCCAGCTAAGTGGGAAGCGATAAACAAAGCGACCGCGTTATGGACCCGTGAAAAAGCCGATATTTCAGCAGATGAATATAAAGAATTTTATAAGCACGTATCTCACGACTTTGGTGATCCGTTATTGTGGGAGCACAACAAGGTAGAAGGTAAAACTGAATACACTTCGCTTTTGTATGTGCCTTCAAAAGCGCCATTTGATATGTATAACCGCGAAAAACAACATGGCTTAAAATTATATGTACAACGTGTATTCATCATGGATGACGCTGAACAATTTATGCCTACTTACCTACGTTTTGTAAAAGGTTTGCTCGACTCAAATGATTTACCATTAAATGTTTCTCGTGAAATTTTACAAGATAACAAAGTCACGCAAGCTATTCGTAAAGGTTGTACTAAACGAGTGTTAAAAATGCTTGAGAAAATGGGCAAAAAAGATGCTGAAAAATATCAAGGTTTTTGGGATGAGTTTGGTCAAGTATTAAAAGAAGGCCCTGCAGAAGACATGGCAAATAAAGAGCAAATTTCTGGTCTTTTACGCTTTGCCTCTACCAATGATGATAGTGCTATTCAACATGTTTCTTTAGCCTCTTATATTGAGCGTATGAAAGAAGGGCAAGAAAAGATTTACTATGTGGTTGCTGATAGTTTTGCTGCGGCTAAAAACAGCCCTCATTTAGAAGTATTCCGCAAAAAAGGCATTGAAGTGTTATTGATGTCAGACAGAATTGATGAATGGTTGGTTAGTCATTTAAATGAGTTTGACGGCAAGCAACTTCAATCGGTAACTCGTGGTGGTTTAGACTTAGGTGACATGGATGATGCACAAAGCAAAGAAGCTCAAGAAAAACTTGAAAAAGAGTTTGATTCTGTTGTTTCTCGCATCAAAGAGGTATTAAAAGAAAAAGTCAAAGACGTTAAATTGTCACAGCGTTTAACTGATTCACCGGCTTGTATTGTTGCCGATGAAAATGACATGAGTAGCCAAATGGCCAAATTAATGGCATCGGTTGGCCAAGATGTTCCTGATACTTTACCCATTTTTGAAATTAACGGTGAGCATGAATTGGTTAAATATGTTGCTGATGAACAAGACGATGATAAATTCAATCAGTGGGTTGAAGTATTGTTTGAACAAGCGATGTTAGCCGAACGTGGTAACTTAAAAGATCCGGCAAGCTATGTGGCACGTTTAAATAAATTGATGTTAAGCCTAACTAAATAGGTTTGAAAAATGATGAGTCTTAATAGACTTTAGTCGGAAAAAGGGGCACTTTTCTATAAAAGAGTGCTCCTTTTTTGTAGGCAATGCTTGTTTGCTTTTCAGCATGCTTGTATAGTGTCTGCCCAACAAAATTATAGCGAAGAATTATTACATTAATGTGATCAAAAGGTACTTTGAACTAAGCTATCATTTTAATGTAATTTTTTTTACTTATTTTAAATATTCTCACTTTAAAGGTTAGTTTATATGCGTATTGTACTTCTTGGCGCTCCTGGTGCGGGCAAAGGCACACAGGCACAATTTTTAATGGCTAAATTTGGCATTCCTCAAATTTCAACGGGTGATATGCTACGTGCTGCTATCAAAGCAGGCACAGAATTAGGTCAACAAGCTAAAGCGGTCATGGATGCTGGTCAACTGGTTTCAGACGAACTAATTATTGGTTTGGTAAAAGAGCGTATCACTCAAGATGATTGCAAATCAGGCTTCTTACTTGATGGCTTCCCTCGTACTATTCCACAAGCTGACGCAATGAAAGACAACGGTGTTGAAGTTGATCATGTATTAGAGTTTGATGTACCCGATGAAGTGATTGTTGAACGTATGGCTGGCCGTCGAGTGCATTCAGGTTCGGGTCGTGTTTATCACTTAGTGTATAACCCACCTAAAGAAACAGGTAAAGACGACGTAACGGGTGAAGACTTATCAATTCGCCCTGATGATGAAGAAGCAACAGTACGTAAGCGCTTAGCGATTTATCATGATCAAACCAAGCCTTTAGTTGATTTCTACCAAGCCGAAGCGCAATCAGGAAACTGTCAGTATTTAACTGTTGATGGTACACAAGGTGTTGAAGCAGTAAATACTTTATTAAGTGAAAAGTTAACTTGATTTGTTAACTAGATTGACTCTAGGGGCTGTTGGTCTATCAGGGTTAAATTTTATTCGAGATAAAAGTATTTTAGTCGCGGCGGGTATTGTCTAGCCTAGTCATTCTAAGCAAATACACCTCAACAAAGAATAAAATGCTTTTAGCCTAATCTTTCAAACAGCGTTTGTTGGTCATTTTTACTGCGTTATCGCCTTTTTATGTGACGTTACATGGATATGGCTTATTAGACAATGCAGGAGATGTATGTTGTCCTGAACAACCACATGACAAAGCCTCTGCCTTGTGTAAATACCAAGCAATTTGCCGTAAAAGTAATCTCAAAAGTTCAACAGCCCCTAAATAAAACAAAAAACTCGCTTCGGCGAGTTTTTTGTTTTAGGCTGATTAATATAAAATATCAATGAGGATTTTCATACATGAGTCTACCTATCACCGCACTTTATGCTAGCTTACTAGCTCTTATTTTTCTGTTTCTTTCTTTTCGGGTTATCGGTTTTCGTCGACGTTTAAAAGTTGGCGTAGGTGATGGCGGAGAAAAAGCACTAATTAAAGCAATAAGGGTTCACGGTAACTTTTCAGAATATGTTCCTCTGACGTTAATACTGCTTGGCTGCTATGAATTAAGTGGTGCTGATGATCTACTAGTTCACTTATTTGGTGCTACATTGCTACTTGGTCGTCTATTACATGCCGTTGGCTTAACTAAATCCGCAGGGGTGAGTAACCCACGTTTTATTGGCACGCTTTTAACCTTTATAACACTATTGCTATTAGCTACTGTTAATGTGCTCGTGTTTTTTACAGCTTAGTTTTTAACTCACTTTTACCATAGCAATATTGGGAATGTTTAAGTAAAAATATTTATGCATCATTTATATTTTACATG
Source organism: Litorilituus sp. (assembly GCA_030754235.1). Lineage (GTDB taxonomy): Bacteria > Pseudomonadota > Gammaproteobacteria > Enterobacterales > Alteromonadaceae > Colwellia. The sequence continues at coordinate 68,878 of JASMAS010000060.1, read as the reverse complement.
AGCAGGGCTTTACTCCTTTCATTCTATTGTTCTCGATGACAGGCGCTATAGTTTGCTTAAAATAGATTGTATTGATATATATTCAAGCTATGGATTTTTCCCGTGCTTCAGGTGCGTTGCGAATTAAAAGTTTTTTTTAATTAGTGTAAAAGTGATAAGTGTAATACAAGCACCATTATATAAAAAAATGAATTTAGCCAACCGACTTGGAGTGTGCGATGCCAAGTCGGATATACCCTCTAAACCAGCCCTTGATTAAGGGCAATTAACACCGCTCGGGTTCTGTCTCGGGTGTTGAGTTTCGATAATATAGTTGAGACATGATTTTTTACTGTGCCTTCAGCCAAAAAAATACTCCTGGCAATTTCTTTATTAGAAAAACCTCCAGCAATGAGCTTTAAAATTTGTAATTCTTTCTCGGTTAACTCTTCAATGATAGGCACATCGCTCAGGCCTTTATTTAGCTGTTTCATTACCACAGGCTCGGCAACAAAACCACCGTCAGCCAATGTGTTAACCGCATTAACCAATTTATCTAACGAAACATCTTTCAATAAAAAGCCATTCGCACCTGCCTTTAGGCTTTGCAGAAATAACTCGCTATCATCAAAGGTCGTTAACATGAGTATCGGTAAGGTTTTACCTTGGGCACGCAATAGGTTAACCAGCTCAATACCGTTAACTTTTGGCATGCGAATATCAAGCAACATCACATCAGGTTTTTGCTCTGTCTCTTGTAAAAGCTGCTGTGCATGTTCACCATTTTCAGCTTGCCAAAGAATACTAATGTTTTCGCTTAATGAAAGTAAACCGGCAATACCTTGTCTCACTAACTGTTGGTCATCAACCAAAGCAACGTTAATCATAACAATCTTCTACCTCAATTTTTAATGTACAGCCTTTATCATTGCTCATCAGTTCTACCTTGCCGTTAAAATCAATTAAGCGCTCCCTCATTCCCGTTAAGCCACTGCCAAAATTTGTCTTGTGTTTTGCGGTACTCACCGCGCCATTGTCTGTTAGGTTAATCACTAGGTTGTTGGCCTTTTTATCAGCCAACACAGTAAACTGATCCGCTTTACCGTGGCGAAGTGCATTACTCACCCCTTCTTGTAAACAAAACATCAACTGCTGCTTAAGACGCAAGGAATTAATCTCTGGGAACGAATCGACCCTTAGTTGGCAATGAGGAAGCTGTTCGATGAGGTTTTCCAGTGAAGAGATAAGATCAAACTGCTCTTGTTCACGCATTGCTTTTACCACGTGCCTGACATTAGTAAGTAAGGTTTTTGACAAAGCTAAATTCTCTTGTAGTAAGGGCTTAAACTCTTCTGACACCTTATGGCTAGCAACGTCTAAATTCAAAGACAAGGCTGTTAACTGGTGACCAATAACATCGTGTAGATCACGAGAAATCCTTAATCGCTCTTGCTTTTGTGAAGAGGCTTTTAACATAAATCGCGTGGCGAGTAATTCTTGATTAATTGCCGCTAACTCTTCTTTTGCATCCGCTTCGCGTTTAATGGTTTCGATAGCCGAAAAGCCAAAAATTTGCAGCATGAAGTAAATAATGACACTAAAGAAACTTGATATAAAATAACCATCAAAAACAATTAGAAAGTGAGTTGTTGTTATCATTAACATCACCATCATCGCCTGTTTTCGAGTAAACATTGATGGTAACTGGGTAGCAATTAATACTAATAATATTGCCGCAATATTATATATATCAAAATAAACTAAGACTAAAACAGTAATAATTTCGATACTAAGCAGTATTTTATTAACAAGTGTTCCTGACCTATTATCAGAAAATATAATCTTTGCAAATGAAACATAAAAAAGAATAAAGGCACCTAGCTTAAGGAAAAACATCCCGTCAACAGGTAAATTACTCAAGGATAGATAGCAAACAACTAACCAAGTAATAAAAGCAGAAAGGTGTAATAACCAGTCTTTAGTTAGGTGCTCAAGAAAAAGCGACTTAGGCATAAATGAACCATCAAAAAAAATTAAAGCACCCCAAAAGATAAGAGTGCGCATACTAAAACTAACTTCAATCGATTGAGTTTAAAATAAATCGATGTCAATTGCTGTCTTTTCTTTTACTGAGAACTTCGCTTCTTTATAGCTGGGGGCACCAAACATGCCAACGTTATTACTAAAGCCATAGCCTTCTTTTGGAATGCCCATCATATTAAAATCCATTTTGTTATTACTGTTTTCATCTTGGTACATTTTAATTGCATATTCCCCGTCAGGCAGTTGTTCAAATATCGCAACTTCTTGACCTCTTTCTGCTTTAACTTTGGTATGAAAGCTCGCTTTACCACGGTTAAACTCTGTTTCAGAAGCGTACAAGCCAATCATAACATGGCCTTTACCTTGTTCCACATCAGAAATAGTTACGGTTAATTGCGCAGCAAGCGCCGGCTTACTCAACCATAACAGTATAGCTAATGAACCTACGGCGCTTAAGGCGATACGGGTTACAGAGTAAGAGCATGGTTTTTTAATAAACATGATGATTCCTTTTATAGATTTTAGTGTAAAAAATAATGATTTGTTCATTAAAAACAAGTTTAAGACTTTCGCCTTTCAACCACAGGTGCCAAAAGTCATCTTTTTTATTTAGCTAAGACATGACGTTTGCCACCTTTCTTTTTTCATGTCGCTCTAGCCGCTAATATTTTAGGTAAGCTAACGATAAGGGTGAGAGAGGTAACGCTGAAATAAGGCCAATACAACAAGAGGAGCCGCTACCGAGATAGCAATGTCACCTTTAAAAATACATGATATCGCCAGTGAAACTAACACAGTTATGAATAAATACACTGACTTTCTATTAATATTATCCCTTTCTTTAGCGTCTTTAACTGCTGACTTGTTAATGCCGATAAAACTATTTTGTGAAAATATCATTGTCGTCATTGCAATGATAATCATCAAGATAAAAATAGCCGACTCTTGTAGGGTGTTATAAAGCTGTAAATACCACCACTGTTGAAAAAAGGATGCGAGCCCGCCAAAAATAAGATAGAGATTAGCAGATAAAATTAACCGGCTTAGCACTATTTTTTGTTTAGCAATCAATAGCAACTGGGTAAGAGCAACCAATGCAGAAACTTGAAAAGCGACTAACCACGTTTGGTTTGATGTTTGTGGTTGCCAAAAGGCAATTATCGAAAAAAGTGATAGTGGTAAAAATTGAAATATATAAGCTGATTTATTTAACATATGAACAACCTTATTTTATTTACTCTTTATCAGTGGTTAACTTGATACCAATAGTAACGTGAACAGGTTCAAAGCAAAGGTGCCAAAAGTCATAGATTTACATTTAAAATAAGATGATTTTTGGCGTTAAGCTCTATTTAAAATATTAATTTTATCTCGCCGCTAATCTCGCAAGGCCACAGTTACCGGTAAACGCATTGCTTTTAAGGCAGGTAACAAGCCACCGAGTAAACCTACAAATAACGCTAATGCCATCGCCTTAGTGATCAACAACAACGAAACATCAAAGTTAAACATCATTTGACTTAAGTTTGCAGCATTTTGTGTCGAGGCCGTCCAACCATCAAAAACAAGGTATAAAGGCAATACGCCAAATAAGCCGCCAATAAAAGCGATTAACAAGGCTTCACAAAGTATCGAGATTGAAATAGCGAACGGGCTAAAACCTATCGCTTTATGTGTGGCAATTTCTTTAGCGCGACTGGCAATAGCGGCGTACATGGTATTAAGTGCAGCCACCATCGCACCCAGTGTCATCACTAGCGCAATAGGAAAACCTAGCCAGCGGATCAGCTGAGTTAAGCGACTTGCTTGGTCAGCAAAAAATTGTTTTTCGGTTAATACTCGTACATTTAAACGAAATAGTGTTGTTCTCGCTTATAGTTGATTTGTTCAACAACGGCTAAGGATGTATGCATTATTTACGATTAATGGCTTGCCTCTAAGCTTTTTAATTCTCTGTGAATGATCAAACGTTTATTTCAATGAATATAACACTATTGCTAGGTTATGTTGAACTTTTGAGCTTGATTTTGCAGCGATTTGTTGGGTATTTATACAAGGTAGAGCTTTTGTCATGTGGTTTTTTCACATATAAAAGCGATAACGCCGTAAAAATGTCCAACAAACACTGTCCGAAGGATTCGGCTAAAAGCACTTTAACTCTTTGTTGAGTAGTATTTGCTTAGAATGACTAGGCTACACACTACTCGCCGCGATTAAAACGCTTCTATCTCGAACAAAATTTAACCGCCAAAGATCAACAGACCCTAGTATTCCATCAATGTAAAGGAGGAGTATTTTTCATATAGATAATCCTCTATTTTATGCTACGACAATTAACTTAATAACAAAGAGAAGAAAAAATGTTACGAAGGGGGAAGACGTTAGCAAGTGACTTTTAGCTTAACTCATTTTTTTAAGTATGCTAACGGGGGCTATTCTTAATAACCAATGTATCACAGACCAAGGCCAGTTAGGCACATAGCTGTTAGCTTTTTCTTGATTGATTGCTTTTATTAAAGCTTTGCAGCCTGTTTTTGTATCAACAATAAAAGGCACGGTTTTGACTTTTTCATTGATTTTACTTCGAATAAACCCAGGATGAATACAGCTGACTTTAATGGGGGTCCCCAACACATCAATACGAATACCTTCAGTTAATGAAGTTAATGCGGCTTTGCTGGCCGCATAAGCGGTCATAGCACGCCTAAAGCCTCTCACGGCAGTGATAGAAGAAATAGTTACTAGATGGCCACTATTTTGCTGATACAATATTTCCATCGCTGCTTCTGCTTGGGCGATGGCGGCGATAAAGTTGGTTTGGGCTGTTTGTTTATTAGCATGAAAATAGCCTTTACCAATAGAAGCCCCTTTGCCCATTCCTGCATTGATGATAATGCGATCAAGCGAGCCCATCTCAGTTTTAAATTCTTTAAATATTGCAAATACTGCAGGGTGATCGTTAACATCAAGTGATTTGATTATCACGGTGATATTAGGGTTAATTACTTCAAGCTGACCTTGAAGCTGTTCAAGATTTTGAATACGCCGAGCACAAAGGGCAAGGTTATGCCCTCGCTTGGCAAATTCAATAGCCATGCCTTTTCCTAAACCTGAGCTTGCACCTGTTATTAATATGTTTTTTCTCATAGTGGTTTTTACTTTGCTATGGTTGTATATGATATTACTCAACCATAGCAAAAAAACTAACTTATATTAACAATTACTCGGCCACGAACTTTGCCAGCCATTAAGTCATTGGCTACGTCAATGACATCGATTAAGTTAATATCAACAGCAATTTCTTCAAACACTTCAGGGGATAGAATATCAGCTAACCGTTTCCACGCTTCAAGCCTGTCTTCACGTGGGCGCATAACACTATCAATACCCACAAGGGTAATCCCTCGTAATATAAAAGGGGCAACCGTTGCGGGCAAATCCATTCCTTGAGCCAAGCCACAAGCTGCCACTGCACCACCATATTGGGTACTAGCGCAAATATTGGCAAGAGTATAACTACCCGTAGAGTCTATTGCACCTGCCCAGCGCTCTCTTGTTAGCGGTTTGCCTGGCTCAGACAAGGTATTGCGATCAATAACCTCTTCAGCGCCTAGTTTTTTCAAATAAGGTGTTTGCTCTAATCGACCTGTTGAGGCAACTACTTGATAACCAAGTTTGGTTAAAATAGCGATAGAAAAACTACCCACACCACCATTTGCACCAGTAACTAATATTTCACCTTTATCGGGGGTGATTCCATTTTGCTCTAGTGCAATAACACAAAGCATTGCTGTGTATCCTGCTGTGCCTATAGCCATGGCTTGGCGAGGAGTAATACCTTTGGGTAATGGGATCAACCAATCACTGTTTAACCGCGCTTTTTCAGCCAAGCCACCCCAGTGGCTTTCACCAACACCAAAACCATTAAGCAGTACAGTATCACCCACAGTAAATCTTTCACTATTACTTTGCTCAACCAAACCGACTAAATCAATGCCGGGCACCATAGGGAATTTTCTCACCACTGGCCCTTTTCCCGTGATGGCTAAGGCGTCTTTATAGTTTAATGTGCTGTGGGATACCTTGATGGTAACGTCACCTTCTGGCAGATCGTTATTATCAATTTCTTTAACCTTAGCTGTATAACCTTGTTCGTCTTTTTCAATAACAATACCGTTAAACATAGAACTCTCCTTTATAGACCGATCGTCTATTAATGGTGAAAAAATTTATTTAGTCAAGCCTGAAATAAAATGATTAAAATAATTATCAAGTGGCTGGCTGCTCTGTACAAGCTTTGCTCTGCTTACTGCACCTTCCCAGCCAATCCAAAAATATTCGGCTAATACAGTACAATCAGCATCAGCAGCTAATTCCCCTTGCTCTTTAGCGATACTAAGGCAGTTAGCAAGTCGTTGTTGCCATGTGGCAAAAACTTCTATTAACAAGGGCCTAAAACTTTCAGGCAATAAATCTACTTCTTGACCAAGATTACCTACTAAGCAGCCACGCTTATACTGATGGCGTTTCATGCCGGCTTTTGCATCTTCAACAAAGTTATTGATACGCCTTAATGCTGAGTATGAATCATCAAGTAAGTATTTATCTAGCTTAGCAAGAAAGTAATGATGGTAACTTTGCATAACGACTTGTCCAAAGGCTTCTTTGCTGGCGAAATAATGATAAAAAGAGCCCTTTGGTACGCCAACCTTTTTAAGGATTTGATCAATACCAGACGAAGCAAAGCCAAATTCAGTTAAATGTGCTAAGCCACTGCGTATTAATTCCGCTTTGGTATCTTGATTCTCTCTCGCAATTTTTGGGGGTCTACCACGGCGAGGTTGGGTTGTTTGTATGATCATATAAATATAATAGACCGATCGTCTATTTAAATGCAAGTATAATATAGGTAAGCTTCATTTAGCAGTAAGTAATGCCTTAACGTGATGATAATTTTTACTGTTTTCAGGTGTTTTGATATTATGCTTAATGCCTAAACGGTGAATATAACCGTTGATATAATCAATCTCGGTTTGTCTATTTGCTAACACATCACAACGCATTGAAGAACAGTTTGAAGCTGTTGCTTGGGCGACAAGTTGAACATTGTCATTAAGATCGCTTATAGATAAATGAATGCCTTCTGCCTTTGCAACAGCGACTAATTCAGTAATAATTTGTTTTCTCTGCTCGGTGAACTGGTGGTTATTGACTAAACCATTGTTGATATTATGTAATGCAGTGATCGGGTTGATAACACAATTGATGGCAAGTTTTAGCCATTGTTTTTTAGTGATGTCAACTGCAAAAATTGTCGGAGATAGTGCATTGTGCAAGGTTGAAGAAAGCACTTTTTCTATACGGGGGTTGTTGTGACCAAATAATAAACCTAACTCTGATTTTCCAGCGCCAGTGTGGGTAATAGTTAGTGGTTTGCTGCGTAAACAACCGTGAGTAGTTATAAGTACATAGATTGGATGAGTCTTTGTGAAATTTGGTGAAAGCTCCTCAAGTGTTCCCATGCCATTATGGGCCAAAATGATGTTGGCATCAGTTTTTATATGCGCTGATATTTGTTGAATTGCAAAAGTGATTTGATAGGATTTCAAACAAAGAAAAATGGTGTCAGCTGATTGCAGTTGTGTGTGAGTTGCATACTTTATTTTACCTTGAAAAATATCTTGTTCAAGGCTTGTATACTGGTAATTTTTTTGACTATGGTCATGATTTTTTGACGCTAACAAACTCAGTGAGGTGATTTCGCTGCTATTATTTAGTCGTGTGTATTGCTGTAAATGATGATACCAAAGTAAGCCAATGGCTCCTTGTCCTATAATGAGCCAATTCATGACTTTTCTCTTTTTTTGGTTTGAGCCAAAGGAGGAGTTTGATTATATTTAGTAAACAAAATACGGTTATAAAATAAGTACAGACTTTTTAATAAAATAAAGAATATAATGCCAAAGATATCTGCAAAAAAATCACTAAACTCAGCGTTACGAAAACCAAGATAAAATTGACCAAACTCAGTAAATGCACCATAAAATGTTAACGTACCTAAAGTGGTCATTAATGAAATTTTAAGATGTGAATGCATTACCCACGCTAAAATAAAAAAACTGATAAAATGGCCTATCTTATCAATTTGTGGTGAGCGAAAAACAATCTTTTTTATCTCTGTGGTAAACAGAAACGCGCTAGGGAAAAATAATAAAATGGCGGCAATAACAAGCAAGGTTACAAATAGCAGATGGTAGCGAGCTTTCACAAATAAGGCTTAAATTTAGCTAAGGTATGATGATGATAACATGGATTACTCTTTAGGAAATAAAAGCTTACTTGTTTGAGGCTATCTCAAGGGTATAATAGCAGTTAAGTAAATTTTAAATATAAAGAGAATAGTTATGCCCTCAATGGATATAGTATCTGAAATTAATATCGAAGAAGTACGAAATGCTGTTGAAAATGCAAATCGAGAGTTAAAAAATCGTTTTGATTTTCGTGGTATTGAAGCAAGTTTTGAATGGAATAAACCAGCAGTAACTATAAAAGCGGAAGGAGATTATCAATTAAAACAACTTAGTGATATGTTGCGCAGTCAATTAACTAAACGTCAAGTTGATGCTAAAGCGATGACTTTAGGCTCAGCTTCAGCAAGTGGAAAGAGCTGGAGTCAACAAGTAACCTTTAAAGAGGGGATTGAACAAGATGTCGCCAAAAAAGTGGTGAAATTGATCAAAGCTGAAAAGTTTAAAGTGCAAGCGGCTATTCAGGGGGAGCAAGTTCGTGTTACTGGAAAAAAGCGTGATGAATTACAGGCAGTAATGCGTGCAGTACGCGAAGCGGAATTAGAGCAGACTTTTCAGTTCACTAACTTTAAAGACTAATGTTACTCATTATCTTGTTTAATTCTTCGAGGTAAGCGGTTAACTTTTAAGGATAAGCGTTTATCTCTATTTTTACCGAAACGTGTATAATTCATTTCGGTAACTATTGACAGCAACATAATCCAGCTTAATTATCTAATTTAACTAATTTGTTGAGAAGCTTGGAAACAAAAAAGGTAACAAAAAAACCGATAAAAACATATAAGATAATCAGAGGTACTTCATTTGCTGAACTGTAGACTACTCCATTTTCAAGTAAACATGTTCCTGTGCGGTATTCAAACTTACCACCTTGTTCTAAACAATAATCTACTACAGTGAGTTCGTTAATTAACCAAATAATAAACAAGCTGACAAAAACACCGGAAAATTTTGAGATTACACTGTTATTCATGTTTTTAATCGATTTTAGATAGGTAAAAGATGTACTCATTATTAATGAGTTACGAGTGTCTTTGTTGAAAAAACTCGTAACTGATATGTCATTTACTGAGCAGGATTAGTGAGAGCCGCAACCTCCACCACCACAGCAGCCATCTTTCTTTTTATCTTGTTCATGGCTGTGATCACCACCGCCACAACATGAGTCTGATTCACTATGGATATGGCCATGTGCAAGTTCTTCTTCAGTGGCTTCGCGCACTTCTAATATTTCGACATCAAAACTAAGATCAATACCAGATAGAGGATGATTGCCGTCAACAGTTACTTCATCATCAGTAACCTCAATTACAATCACAGTTTGCTCACCTTCGTCAGTGGAGGCGCGTAGTTGCGTACCTACCGCTAACTCTTCAACACCTTGTAATAATTCTTTGGGCACCGTTTGTACATAATCATCATGACGTTCACCATATGCTTGCTGACAAGGAACGCTAACTTCAAATTTGTCGCCTGTTTTATGGTTAATAAGCGCATCTTCTAAACCTGGAATTAAATAGCCAGTGCCTTGAATAATCGACATAGGCTTGTGATCATAAGAGCTATCAATCAGCGTGCCTTCACTATCAGATACGGCATAATGCATAACGACTACAGAGTTTTTACTAATTTTCATATGGGGTTCCTAATTTATCTAAAGTTTATTCGCGGTCTAACGAATAAGGTAATGCTTGAATAACTACCTGAGCATCAGGCTGTGATTTTAATCTTAATTGTGTTTGTTCAGTTAACTCGCTGCTAAGGACTGCTTGTAGGTAACAATGACCGTTGTCTGCTTGGTATGAGGTTAATAAGTCACCCGCTTTGCGCCAATTGTCACCTAACTTTATTTCAATACTCTCATCTGCTGATAAAGGCGTTTCAGTGTCTGTTGTTAATGAAAATAATGCACGTTTATTTTTCCCTAAATATTGCATGCGAGCGACAGTTTCTTGCCCTAAATAACAGCCTTTGGTAAAACTTATGCCGTTAATCGCTTGCAAGTTAAGCATTTGTGGCACATATTCACCACTAGAATTTTGATTTAATTGTACAAAACCTTCGACTATTTCTAATAGATTCCATACTTTTTCACTATAGCAAGTCAATGATAATTGACTAAGCTTTTCATTTAAGGTGTTGCTTTCATCAATTAATATATAGCGAGTTTGTTTTCCTGCAATATAGGCAATGGTTGTACTTCCCGCATGAACAACCGGTGTTAAACTATCGGGTACTTGGTCAAATACTTCTTGTAAAATAGTACTTGCTTGTTTACCTGCTAGGGCATAAAAACTTAAGTTACTTGCTTGTTCTATGGTAACTTTGGCAAAAATGCCAAACTTTGTTAATTCTGTAAGTGAGTCTTTAATACTGGCGTTAGGTTGAATTAGCAAGTGCGAATTATCACGGTTAATTAAGCGAAAGACACCAAATACTTTACCTTTTGCGTTGCAGTGTGCACCAACAAGTAAATTGTTTTGTGTGGCATCATTTACGTCACAAGTGACTTGGCCTTGTAAGTATTTACTTTGCTCTTCACCGTGCAAAGAAATAGCACTATAGCTGTCAATGCTAATTAGGTATGTGTTATTTAGCTGTTCAATAGCAGGTAAATTCTGCGCAATAGTTAACGGCATAATAAAAATGATTGGTTGAATGATTACACTGAAATATGGTCAAAGTGATTAAATTCAAGTTTAGTCATAAAAAACTCGAAATAAATTAGCGAGTAAACTGGTGTTATTGTTAGAATAGCACTAACTTTATTATTAGGTAATTTGATATGTCGTCAACAGAGCATTCACAATTAGATTCAGCTACTTCTCAGTCAGTTAGTTCTCAACCAGTAAATAAGGCTCGACTAAAATGGGCATGTCGCCGTGGTATGTTAGAGCTCGATGTACTTTTTGTTCCCTTTGTCGATGAAGCTTATGATGATTTGCCAGAGAAAGATAAGCGAATTTTTGAACGGTTATTAACAGAGCAAGACCCTGACTTATTTGCTTGGTTTATGGGGCATAAAACTTGTGAAGACACAGAACTTAACGCCATGGTGCAATTTATTCTCAATCGCGTCAAAGTTTAATGTTAAGGTTTATAAGTCGTATTATAAGCCACTCATTTATATTGCTATTTCGCAGCTAATAGTCTCTTTATTGCTACTTTATTTTAGCTATGCTTATCAACTTGCTTTAGTCCATGCGGTAATAACTACTCTGCTACTTGGCATTTTGTATTCAGCTCAAAAGCATAACCGACCTGTGTTAGTTAAGGATAAATCTTTGCTTTATCATTTTGAAATAACAAACCAAGGTGTATGTACTTTTGACGGTAACAAACATTATCAATTACAGGGAAGTAGTCGATTGAGTTTTTTTGGCTGTTGGTTATTTTTTCTTAGATCTTCACCGATAAAATCATTGAATGTTTGTCAACATAAACATTTGTTTATTTTTAAAGATAGTTTAACTGAACAAGATTTTTCACGTTTATCAGCGGTGCTTGCGTATATTAATGCTCAGGCTTAAGTATTGTTGGTTTTGTTTCTGCCAATGTGTCAGGAAAATCTAGAGTATAATGTAAACCTCTACTTTCTTTTCTTTCCATGGCACAGCGAATAATTAATTCTGCAACCTGCACTAAGTTTCTCAGCTCAAGTAAGTTATTACTCACTTTAAAGTTTTGATAATAATCTTGAATTTCTTGCTGTAACAGTTCAACGCGATGTAAAGCGCGCTCAAGGCGTTTGGTTGTTCTAACAATGCCGACATAATCCCACATAAATAGTCGCAGTTCATGCCAATTATGCTGAATGACAACTTCTTCATCTGAATCTGTTACGCGGCTTTCATCCCATCGAGGCAGTATTGGAAAACTGTTGTTTAGTATTAATGAATGACTTATTTCTAATGCCGCAGCGCGGGCGAAAACTAAACACTCCAATAATGAATTGCTTGCTAAGCGGTTGGCGCCATGTAAACCCGTGTATGACATTTCACCGATGGCATAAAGTTGAGCAATATCTGTTTGACCATGTTGATCTATCATTACTCCACCACAGGTATAGTGGGCTGCAGGTACAACAGGTATAGGTTGTTTGGTAATATCAATACCCAGTGCTTTTGTTCGTTGATAAATAGTAGGAAAATGTTGTTTTATAAAATCGCTTGGCTTATGGCTGATATCGAGGTACATGCAGTCAACGCCTAAGCGCTTCATTTCATAATCAATTGCTCTAGCAACAATGTCACGCGGAGCTAATTCAGCTCGTTTATCGAAGGAGGGCATAAAGCGACTACCATCAGGGCGTCTTAACTTCGCCCCTTCGCCCCTGAGTGCTTCTGTTAATAGAAAATTACCCGCATCTGGATGAAATAAACAAGTAGGGTGGAATTGATTAAACTCCATATTTGCTACACGACATCCTGCGCGCCATGCCATGGCAATGCCATCACCGCTAGCAACATCAGGGTTTGAGGTGTATTGGTAAACTTTACTCGCACCGCCAGTAGCTAAAATAGTTTTTTGGGCATAGATGCTTTCAACTTTTTCACTGTTTCTATTCCATATATAAGCTCCAATACATTGTTTGCTTTGGCTTGACACTGTATCTGTTTGGCAAATAAGGTCGATGGCGTTATAGCGCTCAAACACTCTAATGCGAGAATGCTCTTTAACACGTTGGGCTAAGGTAGTTTGAATCACTTTACCTGTGGCGTCGGCAGCATGTAATATTCGTCTGTGACTGTGACCGCCCTCACGGGTTAGGTGATATTTCACCTTGCCTTGAGAAGACTCCTCTTCGTCAAATGCCACTCCTTGGTCAATTAACCAGTTTAGGCAGGATTTGGCATTTTCAGCGGTATATTGCACTGCCGATTCATCACATAACCCGGCACCTGCAATTAGGGTGTCTTTTACATGGGCTTCAATGCTGTCGTTTTCATCAAATACTGCCGCTATACCGCCTTGAGCATAAAATGTAGAGCCTTCATTAACAGGGCCTTTACTTAAAATGACGACATCGGCATTTTTAGCTAAATGCAGCGCGAGCGTTAAACCTGCGGCGCCACTACCAATGATTAACACGTCACAGTTATTTTGATGATTCATAAAAAATGATTTTTTGGGTTGTTTTTCAGGTATTATATAGGTATTGAGATAATTTAAACTAGTGCTTGGAAGCAGTATTAAGTCTAAAGTTGAAAAAAAGTAAAATAAAAGAGAACTTTTTTTAAAAGCTATAGTCTTAATTGATGCGTTTGTTATGAGCCAAATGTAGAAAGTGATTTTTATCCCCCATATTACTTGGTGGTAGCAGTAGGAGATATGGCTCAAATGAGCGAACAGAACGTCGACCAAGTATTGGTTGAACGGGTACAAAAAGGCGATAAAAACGCCTTTAACCTGTTGGTAACAAAATATCAGCATAAAGTGGCTAATTTAGTGTCACGATATGTGAGCAATAACAGTGATGTGCCAGATATAGTGCAGGAAGCTTTTATCAAAGCTTATCGTGCTTTACCTAACTTTAGAGGCGAAAGTGCATTTTACACTTGGTTATACCGTATTGCGGTTAACTGTGCAAAAAATCACAGTGTAGCGCTTGGCAGAAAACCCCCAAGCAATGATGTTGAAGTAGAAGATGCTGAATTTTATGACGGTGGAGAGGCGTTAAGAGAAAGTGCTTCACCTGAAAAAGTTTTACTCACGGAAGAAATTAAAGCTGTTATCTTTAAAACAATTGAGCAATTACCGGATGATTTGCGTATTGCTATAAACTTTCGAGAAATAGAAGGTTTAAGTTATGAAGAAATAGCGACTGTTATGGAGTGCCCTGTTGGCACTGTGCGCTCTCGCATATTTAGGGCGCGTGATGCTATCGATAAAAAAATAGCTCCTTTGCTCAAATAGGTAAGATAAAAGTTGAGTAAAAAGACATTATTATCAATATGGGTATTAGTATTATTAAATTATTTATTGTGAGTTTGAAGGTTAATGTATGAGTGAAATTAAGTTTGAGGCAATATCATCACTAGTTGATAATTATCATGATTCTGCTCAAGAGACAGAACAAGTGATTGATGAGATACTCGATGATGAACACTTATCAACAACATGGCAGCAATACCACCTTATTGGTGATGTCATCCGTGATGAAGTTTCATCAGCATTGCAATTAGACTTATCTTCACAAATTGCAGAAGCCATTGCTGATGAACCAAGTATATTGGCACCTATCGCTTCAAGCAAAGTGTTCAAAGAGCAAAATGCTATCAAGGCTAAAATAGTACAACTAATTAAACCTGTAGGTCAGTTAGCTATTGCGGCCTCTGCTGCAGGCCTAATGATTATTGGCGTACAACAAAATACAGCAGATACTGGCGAAGTGATTACACCAAGCCAAGTTGTTCAAACTAAACCTTTAGCAGGTTTTGCAAACCCTGTTAGTTTTAATTATTCTCAAAACTCTCAATCACAACAAAAGCAAGCTGTACTGGAGCAAAGAATTAAACAACAACGACGCTTTCAAGCTTTGCTATCAGATCACCAACAACAAGTTAAATTAAGTGCCGTTAAAGCCACTAAAGTTGAAAAAGAAGCAATTTCAACATCAACAAAATAATAACCCATGTATAAACATAGCTAGTAAATAGTCAATAGATAGTGAATAATTGTTTTATTCACTATCTATGTGGCGCAAGCTGTCATTTACTTTTGAGAACACATGAAGATCTTACCTTTTAAATTACCCTTTGCATTATCTTTTTTATTTTGTTTTTTCAGCGTTGCAATTAACTTTTCTGCGTGTGCCTCTGATGCTGAGCAAGCAAAAGCATCTTTAGAGCGCCTTTCAAAATCATTGCGTCAATTGAACTTTAATACCTCGTTTGTTGTGGTTAAAAATAATCAGGCAG
Organism: Litorilituus sp.; assembly: GCA_030754235.1. Classification (GTDB taxonomy): domain Bacteria; phylum Pseudomonadota; class Gammaproteobacteria; order Enterobacterales; family Alteromonadaceae; genus Colwellia. Next base: position 53,628 of record JASMAS010000060.1, on the reverse strand, counting down.
AGCCTTATCATTGGCTACATGGCGTGGTTGATGTGAAAAGTGAAGGTGAAAATAACTCAGAAGCAAAAATTGAATTGGAAATTCTTGCTTTACTTAATGGTCCTCGTCGAGACATTTTACGGGTCGGTAATACGGTGAGTTATATTGAACCTGAATATGCGCCATACTCTATAACTTCAGCACAAATTAGCGGGCCTATCCCTGCTGTTTTAGGTAGAGATGTTAGTGTCTTACATGATAATTATCATTTTGTGTCAGTTGGGAAAAGTCGTGTGTTGGGAAGAGCTGCACAGTTAATTCGTATTGTGCCTAAAGATACTCATCGATATGGATATTGGCTATGGTTAGATAAAGACAGTGGTTTACTGTTAAAGCTTGCAGTAGTGACTAGAAAAGGTCAGTTATTAGAGCAAATACAATTTACCCATTTAGAAATCAGTGACAATGCCTCAGAAAATTTAAAACAGCTTTCGGTAACTGACTTACCTAAAGTTATCGAACTTTCTGCAAAGGATGATAATACACAACTAGCATGGCAAGTTAACTGGCTGCCTCGGGGTTTTAAAGAAGTAAAATCAGACAGGCACAGAATAACGAACTCTAAGCAGGCCGTTGAATTTATGTTATTTAATGATGGATTGATTGATATCTCAGTTTACGTAAACCCTAGCCAAGAAAAGCAACGACCAATTGAGTATGCACAAGATGGAGCAACAATTGTGTTAAATAACGTTGAAAATAATATTGAAGTAAGCGTGGTTGGTAAAATACCATTGAGCAGCGCAAAAAAAATTGTCAATTCATTGAGCTTTACTCAAACTACGATAAATTAATAGTACGCGAGCGAGCATTGATAGTGGAAGAGTTAGCTGAAGTTGTTGATATAAGTGATCATGATATAACGGTTGTGAGCCAAGTGAAATCGACTTGTAACACTTGCTCACAAGCCGCTACCTGTGCCAGTGGACAAGTAGCTAAAGCCATTCCTCATAAAAAATTATCGCTTACGTTACCTTATCCAGAGTCATTAAATTTGTTAGAAAAAAATCAAACTATTCAAGTCGGTGATTGTGTTATGTTAACGTTACCCGAAGCAGGGTTACTGCAAAGCGCATGGCAAGTATATTTATTGCCAATACTGGGCTTAATCTTATTTTCTGCCATAGGGCAACGGTTACTACTCAACGGGATACTGTCGCATGAACTTCTTGCGTTATTGTTGGGGATGTTCGGTGGTTACTTAGGTTATAGACTCGCAAAATATTGGCAAAGCCAAGCCTGCCAGCAAAGTAAATTACAGCCTAAAATATTACGCGTGTTGCCAAATTTCCTTGATATTAAAAATGAAAATTTTAAAAAGCACTAGAGCTTTTAGCAAAATTCTGAACAAAAGATAGCCCCAGCGCCCTAAATTCGTTAAAATCACGCCATTCTAGAATTTGAAACCTTTATCCGAACTTCCATTTATGAAAAACATACGTAACTTTTCAATTATTGCCCATATTGACCATGGTAAATCAACATTATCTGATCGCCTAATTCAGCATTGTGGTGGTTTACAAGATCGTGAAATGGAAGCACAAGTGCTTGATTCTATGGACTTAGAGCGCGAGCGTGGTATTACCATTAAATCACAAAGTGTGACGTTAGATTATAAAGCACAAGATGGGGAAACCTACCAGTTAAACTTTATCGATACGCCAGGCCACGTCGATTTTTCTTATGAAGTATCTCGTTCTTTGGCTTCATGTGAAGGAGCTTTATTAGTAGTTGATGCTGGTCAGGGAGTTGAAGCTCAAACCGTTGCTAATTGTTATACCGCCATTGAAATGGACTTAGAAGTTTTACCCATTTTAAATAAAATTGATTTACCACAAGCAGATCCAGAACGGGTTTGCGAAGAAATAGAACACATTATTGGTATTGAAGCGACCGATGCTGTCACTTGTTCAGCTAAAACAGGTATAGGCATTGATGATGTTTTAGAGACTATTGTTGAAAATATACCTGCGCCGCAGGGGGATCCTAAGGCTAACTTACAAGCGTTAATCGTTGATTCTTGGTTTGATAATTATCAAGGCGTTGTCTCATTAGTACGTATCATGAACGGTGAAGTAAAACGTGGTGATAAAATGTTGGTTATGTCGACAGGGCAAGTACACCAAATTGATAAAGTAGGTATTTTTACCCCTAAACAAACCGAAACTGGTGTGCTACGAGCAGGTGAAGTTGGTTTTATCATTGCAGGGATTAAGGAAATTCATGGTGCGCCAGTAGGTGATACTATTACGATTAGCAAAAAAGAAACTGAGGCGCCTTTAGCAGGTTTTAAAAAAGCGCAACCACAAGTTTACGCAGGTATTTTTCCGATCAGTTCAGATGATTATGAAAATTTCCGCGATGCGTTAAATAAACTTAGCCTCAATGATGCCTCATTATTTTTTGAACCAGAAAACTCGTCAGCACTAGGGTTTGGTTTCCGTATTGGTTTCCTGGGTATGTTACACATGGAAATTATTCAGGAGCGTTTAGCCCGTGAATATGATCTTGACTTAATCACCACAGCACCCACGGTAAACTATGAAATTGCCTGTACTACTGGCGAAGTCTTATCCATTGATAACCCTGCCGACTTACCTGCTATTAATAATATAAATGAAATTCGAGAGCCTATTGTTCAAGCCAACATTTTAGTACCGCAAGAATATTTAGGTAGTGTTATTACGTTATGTATTGAAAAGCGTGGCGTGCAAAAAGATCTTATTTATCATGGCAACCAAGTGGCGGTTACTTATGAATTGCCAATGGCTGAAGTAGTGATGGATTTCTTTGATAAATTGAAATCTGTCAGTCGAGGCTATGCGTCACTTGATTATAATTTTTTACGATTTGAAGCGGCTGACATGGTGCGCGTTGATGTCATGATTAACGGCGACAGAGTAGATGCCCTAGCCATGATAACTCACAGAACTAATTCAGTTTCCCGCGGCAGAATGCTAGTAGATAAGTTAAAAGAACTCATTCATCGTCAAATGTTTGATATTGCTATCCAGGCAGCAATAGGCAATAACGTTATTGCTCGTACCACCGTTAAGCAGTTGCGCAAGAATGTCACGGCAAAATGTTATGGCGGTGATGTCAGTCGTAAGAAGAAACTTCTACAAAAACAAAAAGAAGGTAAGAAGCGCATGAAGCAAGTAGGTAATGTTGAAGTACCTCAAGAAGCGTTTTTAGCCGTACTAAAATTAGAGAAGTAATAATAAAAAGTTACAAACAACCACTTGCTTTAATGTACAAAGCCAAGCAAGTTGTTTGTGATTGATTTTTTTATAAAAGGACAAATATGGCTGTTTATTTTTCAATTATTCTTGTGGCAATAACTGTTATTACAGGAATTGTATGGCTTGCAGATAAATTTTACTTAGCACCTCAGCGCCGTTTAAGTGTGGTTTCAGCACAAGAAAAAAGTGCGATAGAGCTTCCACGAGAAACCATAGCAACTTTAATGGAGCCTTCACCCTTAGTTGATACGTCAATACAAATCTTTCCTGTGATTGCTTTTGTATTAGTATTACGCTCTTTTTTATATGAACCATTTCAAATCCCTTCCGGCTCGATGATGCCAACATTACTCGATGGTGATTTTATACTCGTTAATAAGTATAACTATGGTTTAAAAGATCCTGTCGTGCGCAACAAGTTTTTCGATATAGGCTTGCCCGAGCGTGGCGATGTAGTGGTGTTTAAATATCCACTAGATACGCGAGTTGATTATATTAAGCGTGTTATTGGCTTACCAGGGGATAGAGTAGTGTATAAAAATAAATCCCTTTATATTAAACCCGCATGTAAAGAAGAAGATGCAAAGTGTCCAACGTATACACAAGTAGTCAATACCTTTACTCATAAATATCAAGGCCCTGATGCAGAAGCAGGCATGAACCAGTATACAGCTCAAATGTTAAATAAAACCCATAACATTTTGAATGATCAAAATACCATGCCTAGAACTAATCGCTATTTTCCACAAGCGGGTACAGCAAAGGATGAATTTTTTGTTCCTGCTGGTCATTACTTTGTGATGGGCGATAATAGAGATAATTCTTTAGATGGACGTTTTTGGGGATTTGTTCCCGAAGAAAACTTAGTGGGTGAAGCCGTGGCTGTTTGGATGAGTTTTGATTTTAATCGCAGCGAAGATAGTTTTTTACCCGCTTGGATACCAACAAATATACGCTTTGAGCGTATCGGTGCTATTCGCTAATGGCATTGCATGTTAAAGCCAATAAAGATCAAGCCATAGCGCGCCTTTCTAAAAGTATAGGTTATAGCTTTAAAGATCCTAGTTTGTTGATTCAAGCGATTACACACCGAAGTGCTAAAGGTCAACATAACGAAAGGTTAGAATTTTTAGGTGACTCTATTTTAGGCTTTGTTATTGCTCAGGCACTATTTGAACAGTTTCCTATGCATAACGAGGGTGACTTAACGCGTATGCGATCTAGTTTAGTTAAAGGCGTAACCTTAGCTGAAATTGGACGAGGATTTGACTTAGGTAGTTATCTAATACTGGGCCCAGGTGAATTAAAAAGTGGTGGTCATCGACGTGAATCTATTTTAGAAGATGCCATTGAATCCATTATTGGTGCTGTGTATTTAGACTCAGATATTACTGCTTGCAAGGCACTGATCTTAAATTGGTTTGCTCAACGGTTAAGTGCTATTAAACCGGGTCATGAACAAAAAGATCCTAAAACCCGTTTACAAGAATACCTACAAGGTAGAAAAATTTCTTTGCCTCTTTATGAGGTGATTGACACGACAGGGCAGTCTCATAATCAACAATTTACCGTGCGATGCAGTACTGAAGTGATAGACCACCAAGTCGTTGCTAAAGGGGCAAGTAGACGTAAAGCCGAACAAGAGGCCGCGCAACAAGTGCTTGCTATAATAAAAAGTGACAACACTAAAAAGAAAGATGCCAAAAAAAATTCAGCTAAAAAGGGCCAATAAGTGATGAAGACAGAGTTAACCTATGCTGGTTTAATTGCGATTGTGGGTCGTCCTAATGTAGGTAAATCTACATTGCTTAATGCTTTGTTAGGTCAAAAAATTAGCATTACCTCCCGTAAGCCACAAACAACAAGACATCGAATTTTAGGTATTCTAACCGAAGAAAATAAACAAGCTATTTTAGTGGATACTCCCGGCTTACACTCGGAAGAAAAACGCGCTATAAATCGTTTGATGAATAGAGCGGCAACTAGCACAATTGCTGAAGTAGAGTTAGTGGTTTTTCTTGTTGAAGGAACCAATTGGACACCTGATGATGACTTGGTACTTAACAAAATCAAAAAAAGCGGCTCACCTTGTATTTTAGTCGTTAACAAGGTTGATAATATTGCCGATAAAGATGATTTACTCCCACATCTACAAAAACTCGGTGCTATGCATGATTTTAGCGATATAGTCCCTATTTCAGCCACTAAAGGTAATGGTGTCGATACCATTGCTAAACTTTGTTTAGAGAGTTTACCAGAGAGTGATTTTTGGTTTCCAGAAGATCATATTACCGATCGCTCAAGCCGTTTTATGGCGTCAGAAATTATTCGTGAAAAACTGATTCGTTTTACTGGTGATGAATTACCTTATTCAACCACAGTTGAAATAGAGCAATTTAAAATGGATAGCAAAGGTATTATTCATATTAACGCTTTAGTGCTTGTTGAACGAGACAGTCAAAAACGTATGATCATAGGCAATAAAGGTGAGCGCTTGAAAACCATTGGCCAAGAAGCAAGACGTGACATGGAAAACTTATTTGATGCTAAAGTATTTTTGGAAACTTGGGTCAAAGTAAAGTCGGGCTGGGCAGATGATGAACGAGCATTACGCAGTTTGGGTTACGGTGATGATTATTCGGGTTAGGTTATTTGCCATGCTAGTATTTTTACTACAAGCTCATAATATATACCCTAGGCATAGTAAATAAAATGCACGAGCAAAGAGCCTTTGTGCTTCATACTCGCCCATTTAAAGAAAACCAGCAACTGGTTGAGTTGTTGACCGAAGATCAAGGTAAAGTGTCAGCGCTAGTTTATGTTGGTCAATCAAAACGCTCTATTAAAAAAGCCTTATTACAACCTTTCTTACCGATAACACTGGCTTTGAAAGGGCAAGGAACGTCGTTAAAACGGATCACTACTATTGATGCTACTGCTAAATCTTTCCCTTTAAGCAAAGATCATCTCTATAGCGCTTTTTATATTAATGAGCTATTGGTAAAACTGCTTAATGATGAAATAGCCTGCGAATACTTATTTAGTCACTATCAAGCGGCCTTATTAGCACTCTCTCAAGGTTTAGAGATAGCACAACAACTACGGCAGTTTGAATTAGTTTTGTTAGATGAACTGGGCTTATCCTTTGATTTTAGCCCTGTATTTGCTGAACAACCTAAGCATGTTGTTGGCTTTTACTTTCTACCAGAAGAAGGCTTTATGCCTGCTTATCAGTATTCTGTCAACAAGATAACCACACCTTGGTTTTCTATTGAACATATACAATCAATTGCTGAACATGTATTAGATGGTAAAGTGCTTGTGCATCAAGGAGCAAAGCATACCTTTAAATTATTAATGAGGGATGTCTTTAATCACTTGCTTGATGGTAAAGTGCTAAACAGTCGACAATTATTCACAAAAAATAAGAGATAAAAATATGAACGAAATATTGCTAGGGGTTAACGTTGATCATATCGCAACATTGCGTCAAGCTCGAGGTACTAATTACCCTGATCCCGTTTATGCTGCAAGTGTAGCTGAGCATGCCGGTGCAGATGGTATAACGGTTCATCTTAGAGAAGACAGACGCCACATTCAAGACAGAGACATTTATGTATTAAAAGAAACCTTACATACTCGCATGAATTTTGAAATGGCAGTGACTGATGAAATGGTGGCCATAGCGTGTGATGTTAAGCCAGCCTTTTGTTGTTTAGTACCAGAAAAGCGTGAAGAGTTAACCACTGAAGGTGGATTAGATGTAGTTGCTCAACTCGCTAAAGTAACCGATGCAGTAAAAAAAATAGCTGCTGTTGGCACACAAGTTAGTTTATTTATTGATGCAGATAAAAGTCAAATCGATGCCGCTTTAGCAACGGGAGCAACGTATATTGAAATCCATACAGGTCATTATGCAGATGCCAATTCAGATACTGAGCAACAAGCGGAATTACAACGTTTAATTGAAGGTATTAAGTATGCCCATGGCATTGGGCTTAACGTTAATGCTGGCCATGGTTTAAATTATTTTAATGTTAAGCCCATTGCTGCTATTGAAGAGATTATTGAATTAAATATTGGTCATGCCATTATTGCTCGCGCTGCTATCGATGGTTTAGATAAGGCAGTTCGAGATATGAAAACATTAATGTTAGCAGCAAGAGCGAGTAATCGCTAGCTAGCGTATAATACCAATTACATTAATAACTCCTTTCGAAGTGGTCGATTAATGTACTTGGTATAAGCACTATAGAGTTGAGAGAATAGGAGAGTGTGTATGCCTGTAATTGGAATAGGCACTGACATTATAGAAATTAATCGTATTATTCATATGGCACAAAGAACACGTGAGCGCTTAGCTAGGCGTGTACTGACGCCAAGAGAGTATACACATTATAGTGAAATTAATAACCCTGAACGCTTTTTAGCTAAAAGGTGGGCAGGTAAAGAGGCTGCTGCGAAAGCCCTTGGAACGGGGATTGCTAATGGGGTTTCTTTTCAACATTTCACTATCCACTCGCTAGATAGCGGTCAACCAATGCTTATACTTACCGAGCGTGCCTTAGAGATAGCAAAATCCCTAAATGCTAACCACTGGCATATCTCTCTTGCGGATGAAAAGCTTTATGCCACCGCTTTTGTAACACTCTCATAACCTTATTTGAATAACGCTAAAGAGGAGGATTAATTAACGTCATCTAAGCTATCAAATAGTTTATTAGCTTCAGCTAGCACCAGTTCAATTTGCTCAAAAAGTTCTAAGAATTCAGGCTCTAAATCAGCTAAGGAATTCGATGTTTTTAATTTAGTTTCAATATACTGGCAGATATTATGTAGACTGGGTACGCCAGTATAGCAGCAGCTGCCATTGAGTTGATGAATCCGCTGTTTCAATGTGTTTATATCTTCATCAATCAAAGCTTGGCTAATATATTTTTCATTATCCGCTAGGCTATCGACTAAGCCTGCTAACATTTCTTTTGCTAAATCTTCTTTCCCAGCAGCCCTTTGAATGGATAAAGGCCAATCAATAACAGCGGATTGTATGGTGAGGTTGGTATTAGCGCTAATTAACCCTAGCTGTTGATGGTTTTGTTTAATTTTGCCATCGGAAATGCCGGAAAATGCTTTTTCTAGATCACAATATTCATAAATAATATGACAGAGCATCGTTTCATCGATGGGTTTAGTCATATAGGCATTAAATCCTTGTTGTTGCATTTTTTCTTTTTCACCACTTAACGCATGAGCTGTCACCGCGATGATAGGTGTTTTACCATTAATCGTTTCACTTTTAATTTTTTTAAGTGTGGTGATACCGTCCATTACCGGCATTTGAATATCCATAAAAATCAATGCAAAGGTTTCAGATTTACAAAGCTCTATTGCTTTTATACCGTTTTCAGCCAGAACTACTTCACTCACCTGCTCAAGCAATAGAGCATTTATCAATTTAAGGTTAGCCTCATTGTCATCAACAGCTAACACCTTAATTGGTAGTATTTTATTTTTTGAATCTAGTTGGTTGTATTCTTGAGAGAGTAGCGAGAAGTTGAGTTTGCTGGCCGTAATTGGCTTGCTTAGACAACTAAGCGCACCACAAGAAATCAGTGCTTCCTGCAAGCTTGGTGAATTGCTATTCATTGCTAAATGAATTTTTTCTATATGTGGTTTTATTTGAGCAATTGTCTTCTTCAGCTCACTTAATGCGGTTGATGAATTATCATGGCCTATTAAAGCATATTCGAATGATACTTTTTTATCAGCAGTTATTACCGCTTGATTAAGCGCAGCTATGCTCTGAACACAAGTTATCTGCATGTTCCACTGCGAAAGTATATCACAAGTTGCTGCTCTGGTATGTGGGTGTGGTTCGTAATATAGGATGGTTTTATTGGCTAATTGTTGTGTGTCGAGCTCATTGCTAAGGGATAAAGAGTTAACTTCACATTCAAAGCTAAACCAAAAAGATGAACCTTGATTTTCATCGCTACTAAAGCCAACATCCCCTTTCATTTCAAAAGCAAGTCGTTGACAAATAACTAATCCCAAGCCACTACCACCATATAGGCGAGTAATACTTTGATCTGCTTGGGAGAAAGAACTAAAAATGGTTTGTTGTTGTTCATCACTCATGCCAATACCCGTATCGACAACCATTATTTTTATTGTTGCGTGTTTAGCGGTATTATTTTGATGAGTTACCTCAATCATTACCGAGCCCTCTTGGGTAAATTTAATCGCATTTCCCACTAAATTGCTCATGATTTGCTTAATGCGCATAGCATCCCCTAACAAAGAGTCAGGTATAGATTTATCTATATTAATAGAAAGTTCTATATTCTTTTTGTGGGCGCTAGGGGCAAGTAAAACTAGGCTATCATCGATTGCTTCTCGTAAAGAAAAAGGAATACTTTCGATAACCATTTTACCTGCTTCTAGTTTAGAAAAATCTAGAATATCGTTGATGATTGTAAGCAAATTATTAGCTGACCTATCAATGGTTTGTAAATAATCTCTTTGTGGACCACTTAATGGAGTCTTAAGCACTTGACGAGTAAAACCAATAACACCATTAAGCGGCGTACGTAATTCATGGCTCATATTGGCCAAAAATTCAGATTTAATTTTATTCGCTTCTTGTGCTTTTTTCTTTGCGATACTTAATTCAACATTTTGAATTTCAAGTTGTTCTGCATTTTCACGAAAATCGATAGTGGCTTGATCAATTTTTCCCTGCATATCATTGTTATTATTGCCTAACTTCTCTGCTATGGCATTGATACCCTTTTTTAGGAAATTAAGTTCACCTACAAATTTGCCACTAACACGGCTTTCTAATTTATCTTCACGAATTCTATCTATTGCTTCTACCATTGTGTCAACAGGTTTAGCCACATTATGTATTAATCTTCTAGCAAAAATAATACTGAGTAAAACTCCGAAAAGTGCTAAGGTCAGTGCAATGATATATTGATTTTGCTGGTTGAATTTTATACTGCTTTTGTCAATGTGAACAGCAATGTAGCCAAGTATAAGTGGAGCACTGGACGAATTTTTTTTGTTTTCGTCGATAATAGGTGTTCGGTAAATAATAAAATCATTGAGTTCTTCGGCAATCGTGTAGCTAGGTAATTTTTGTCCTGCTTTTAAGCGCATTTTATTAGTGTCACCATGATAAGCACTGGTAATAAAAATTTGATTATCTAACGTAAATATAGCAATGGTTTTGACTATACTGGACTGACTTCGATGAGCAAAGCTGATTAATTGACGCAGTTGCTCTCTGTTATTATTTGATAAAGGCATTTTAGCGGCAAGGGCTAGGGGTTCGATAATACTTTGAGCACGTAAATTTAAAAAGTCATCCAACTCTGCGCTTCTACTATAAGAAAAGTATCCGGCAAGAGTAAAACCGATCAAAGCTGTTGGTAATACGGTAAGTAAGATAACCCAATTTTTAAGGCTAATTTTATGCATGTCTTGTGAACAGCCCTATTAGTTAATAAGAGAACTCATAGAAAAACTAGTGTAAAATAATCACTCTAATTAAAGCTATCATGTCATATGCTTGAAGCAATTTATATAGTTTATCTTGTTTACCAACGAAGGAACATTCAATAGTGGCAAACTTTTTTAAAGCCAGTGTAAAAAAATCTTCTCCAACTCAAGCGAAACAACGTTTAACAATTAATATTGAAAAGTTAGATATTAATGGTTGTGGTGTAGGGCGCTATCAAAATAAACCTATTTTTATTGAAGGCAGTTTACCTACAGAAAAGGTTGAAGCACTACTGATAGCGCAAAAAAATAAATTCTTCCAAGGGAAGCTAGTGAAAATAAATGAAGAAAGTAAAGACAGAGCGCTTCCTTTGTGTAAACACTTTACTTTGTGTGGAGGTTGTAACATACAGCACCTCGATTATCCACAACAGTTAAGTTTTAAAAAAACAAAAGTGATAGAGTTATTTTCACGTAGCGGTATTGATACTAAAATTATTGAACAATTACCTTGGCAGCCTCCTATTGTCGGCAAACCATGGCATTACCGACGAAAGGCTAGAATTGGTGTACAGTTTAATAAAAATGCTCAACCTACAATTGGTTTTCGTCAAAAAGCAACAAACCAATTAGTAGCAATTAAGTCATGCCCTACCTTGGTAGAGCCCTTAAATAACATTTTTCCAATCTTGCAAACCTTAATCACAAAACTCGAGGTGAAAAAAGCCATTGGTCATATAGAGGTGATTGCTTCCAAGCAACAGCATAGTAAAGACAATCTCATCACTTTGATTGTTAGGCAGTTAAGGGGGTTAACAGAGCCAGATCGCCTGCTATGGGAGAGTTTTGCTCAACAATATCGTTGGCAACTTGTTTTTGATTTTGGCAAAAAGGCTGAGGAAATAGCATGTAATGGTACAGTATTAACTTATACATTAGTAGAAAATATAACCATACAATTTACTCAGCATGACTTTATCCAAGTCAATGAGCATGTTAATCAAGCCATGGTTCAACAAGCTATGTTGTGGTTAGCATTAGATAAAAGCGACAAAGTGTTAGATTTATTTTGTGGTTTAGGTAACTTTAGCTTACCTATAGCCACTAAAGTTAAGAGTGTGGTGGGTATTGAAGGGGTACAGGCTATGGTAGATAAAGCCGCAGCTAATGCCATTGAAAACCAATTAATTAATTGTCAATTTCATCAGGCTGACTTAAATAGTCATTGGCTTGAGCTGGCTTGGGCAAAGCCGCATTTTACTAAGGCGGTCCTTGATCCTGCACGAGCAGGTGCTGAACATGCGGTTAGTCAAATTTCACAATTGGGTATTCACACCATTTTGTACATTAGTTGCAATGCAGCAACGCTGGCAAGAGATAGCCAGTTATTAATCGCTCAAGGTTATAAAATCACCCAAATTGGCCTCGTGGATATGTTTTCGCAAACAAAGCATGTAGAGACTATGGTATTGTTCACTAAATAAAGTAAAACTCACATGTGTTAAAAAGGAAAAATTCATGGTTTCGGTGCGCAAATCTCATCAAGTAGTTAGTAATGATTTTCATCACTGGTTATTGGCACTTGCATTAGCTGAAAATAAGCATCAAGCGTTAGAAAAGTTGTGGGAAAAAGTCTCAAGTTATTTTCAAAAGCGTGAAGAAAGTTTGCTAAAGTCCATGGAAATGGTTGAAATTTTATCAGGGCTTAATTTAGATAAAGATTCTCTATCGGCTGCCTTTTTAACACCAATTTTAGATGAAGCGTATATTGATATAGACTTTATAGCAGAACATTTTACTAAGGAAGTCGCCTTACTTTGCCATGGTGTTAAACAAATGGCCGCGATAAAAGAGCTAAGCCAAGGGCAAGGTGATGAACAAAGAAATACTTATAATATCGACAATGTTCGTCGTATGTTGTTGGCCATGGTCGAAGATGTTCGTGCTGTTGTGATCAAACTTGCTGAGCGCTTATGTGATTTACGAAGCCAAAAAAATAGCGCCGAAGAAAATCGAGTTATTACCGCTAAAGAAAGTGCAACCATTTATGCCCCACTTGCCAATAGGCTAGGTATTGGCCAATTAAAGTGGGAGTTAGAAGATATTTCTTTTAGGTACCTTCATCCAAAAGTCTATAAAAAAATAGCTAAGTTACTTGATGAAACTCGTTTGGAACGCGAGCAATATATGACAGACTTTGTGAATAACTTGAATCAACAACTCAAAGAAGTAAACATTACCGGAACTGTTTATGGTAGGCCCAAACATATCTATAGTATCTGGAAAAAAATGCAGCAAAAATCTCTCGATTTTGAACAATTGTTTGATGTTCGAGCAGTACGCATTGTTGTAGATAAAATTCAAGACTGTTACTCTGCATTAGGTATTGTACATACTCAGTGGCACCATTTAGGTCAAGAGTTTTCTGACTATGTAGCAACGCCAAAACCTAATGGCTATCAATCAATTCATACCGTTGTACTTGGACCAGAAGGTAAGTCGATAGAAATACAAATTAGAACGGAGCAAATGCATGATGATGCTGAGCTTGGTATCGCCGCTCATTGGCGATATAAAGAAGGAACAGCTACAAGTAAAGGTGGTGAAAAATCATCAAGGTTTGATGAAAAAGTGGGATGGCTCAGAAAAATTATACAATGGCAAGATGATGTCGCCGAAAGTGGTGCTTTGCTCGATGAGTTACGCAGCCAAGTCTTTGAAGACAGAATTTATGTGTTTACCCCCAGTGGTGATGTAATTGATTTACCGATGGGGGCAACACCGTTAGATTTTGCTTATTATATACACTCAAATGTAGGGCATTGCTGTATTGGTGCTAAAGTCTTTGGCAAAATAGTGCCTTTCACCCATCGATTACAAACGGGTGATCAAGTTGAGATTCTCACCAGTAAACAACCAAACCCCAGTCGAGATTGGTTGAATCCAAACTTAAATTATATTCACTCATCACGAGCTCGGGCTAAAGTTCAGCACTTTTTTAAACTGCAAGATAAAGACAAGTACCTTGCCCATGGTAAAGAGCTTTTAGATGGGGAGCTTAGCAAGTTAAGCAAGTTAACTGTGACTCCGGCAGATTTAAAAGTAGCGGCTGAACGCTTTAATGTGAAAACGGTGGATGATCTTTATGCCGCTATTGGCTCAGGCAATGCTCGATTACAACAGGTGGTTAATCACTTTTTGCAATTGGTTAATAAATTAAAACCTGTCGAAGATATAGATCCCCAAAGTTTTGTCAGACAAAGTTCACATGAAAAAAAACTTGCCACAGATAACAATGGCATAACCGTATCCGGCGTAGGAAACTTATTAACACATATAGCCAAGTGTTGTTCACCTGTACCAGGAGATGCTATCTCTGGCTTTATTACCCAAGGCCGGGGTATTTCAGTACATAGAGCTGATTGCGAACAATTAACTAATGCGTTAAGCCCGCAACCTGAACGACAAGTTGAAGTGCAGTGGGGACTTGATGATAAGCAAAGTTATCAAGCTAACGCGCAAATTATTGCTAGCGATAGACAGGGGTTATTTAGAGATATTTCTACCATTATTGCCAATGAAAAAATAAGTATTGTAGGGATAGAAAGTAACACCGATTTTGCTAAACAAACTATGATTATGACCGTTAAAATGGAAGTGACCAGTAGTGAGTTATTATCTAGAGTATTAGAAAAACTTCGCCAATTAGATGATGTTATTGAAGTAAAAAGATTATAAATTAAAGTGAAAAATCATAGATGTTAAATGAAAAATCATCGGTAGAAAAATTACGTTGGATCATGGCGCAATTGCGTGATCCTCAAACGGGGTGCCCTTGGGATATGAAGCAAGATTTTGCTTCTATCACCGCCCATACCCTTGAAGAAGCTTATGAAGTTGTTGATGCCATTGAGCAACATGATTTTATTGAGTTAACAAAAGAATTAGGGGACTTATTATTTCAGGTGATCTTTTATAGTCAGCTTGCCCAAGAACAAGCGCTATTTAACTTTGATATGGTTGTGGAATCAATTTGCGAAAAATTGATCCGTCGTCATCCCCACGTTTTTGCCGATGCACAATTGCATACTGACGAGCAAATTAAAGCAAACTGGGAAAATGAAAAAATTAAAGAAAGGCAGCAAAAAAAGCTTAACAATGCTAAAGCACCCTTGAGTATTCTTGCCGATATTCCCAAAAACTTACCTGCCTTATCGCAAGCTGCAAAAATTCAAAAACGATGCTCCCATGTCGGTTTTGATTGGCATGATATTCATGATGTTTTCGCTAAAATCGAAGAAGAAGTACTTGAAGTAAAAGACGAGTTAACAGCTCAAAATATTAACCATGCAGCATTAGGTGAAGAGCTTGGAGATTTAATGTTTGCTGTAGTGAACTTATGCCGTCATGCCAAGCAAGACCCTGAAACACTGCTCCGTCAGGCAAATAATAAGTTTATTAAACGCTTTCAGGGCGTTGAAGCGCTAGTGTCTGATTCAGGTCAGGCATTTTCAGCACATAATTTAGTGGTTTTAGAGCAGTATTGGCAACAAGTAAAATCACAAGAGAAGAGTCCTAAATGAATGCGATGAAAAGTTTTTACAATTTACAGGTAACTATTGCTTTAACTAACCCTAAAAGTCCAAGTAATGTTGGCTCTGTTATGCGTGCTGCGGGGAATTACAATGTTGATCAAGTGTTATATACAGGTAAACGTTATCAGCAGGCCGCTAAACATGTGGGTCAAAAGCATAATACCGATACTAAAAACATCCTCAATAAGATTCCGCTAAGCCCAGTAAATGATTTCATTGACGTTAAAGCCCAACTTGAAACTATTTCACCAGCGACTAAAATTATTTGTGTAGACCTCGTTGAAGGCGCGACTCCTTTGCCATACTTTGAGCATCCGGAGCAGGCATTGTATATTTTTGGTCCTGAAGACGGCACAATAAGCCAAGCGGTTGTTGATAGTGCTGACGAAGTCGTGTATGTACCAACGCATGGCTGCATGAATTTAGCCGCATCGGTAAATGTATTATTATACGACAGATTAGCGAAATCTCTGATTAACAACAATCAAAGCCAGAGTGATGATACTTTGATCAGAAAAAGCCGAGATACAAACAATAAAGTGAAAGTAAAAGTGTAGTATTAGCTTAAAGTTGTGGAGTAGGTATGGAGCAAAACCAACAATCAGTTGAATCAAATATAGGCCTGAATGAATGTCCTTTACCTGTTTCTACCCGTAGTAAAGCGAAAGTGTTCTTATGGAAAGCTGCAGGTGTTTTTTGTGTTGCTTTAGCTATTTTAGGTGCCATTTTACCACTTTTACCGACTACAGTATTTCTCATTATGGCAACAGGATGTTTTGCTAAATCGTCTCCTAGAA
This sequence comes from Litorilituus sp., assembly GCA_030754235.1. Classification (GTDB taxonomy): domain Bacteria; phylum Pseudomonadota; class Gammaproteobacteria; order Enterobacterales; family Alteromonadaceae; genus Colwellia. The sequence continues at coordinate 37,452 of JASMAS010000060.1, read as the reverse complement.
TGCAAAAAAAGTTGTTGAATAACAAAACATTCGGCCCGCTTATCCATGAATGGCAACAGCACCGAAGTATACCGAGAAAAGCTAAACGTATTGCTTTATTGACCATAGTGTTATCAATTGCCTGGTCTAGTTATTTATTACAAAACATACTGTTATCACTATTAGTTATACTGCTTGTTATGGGTCCCTTTATCTTTTTGTGGCGCCTGCCCGAAAGTAAATAACCCGCTTTGCCTTGTTCAAAGCCACTTTGCTTTATGTGCCAGCGTTTTATGTGCTGGCCGCGAATGGCTATTTGCAGTAAATCATTGGCCTCGGGCCAATACTCATTTAAACAAGCTGTCATTCGATGTCTGTATATGAACTCTTTAGGGTGAACTTCACTATTGACTAGCGTTTGGTTGATATCTTGACTATTAAGGTTATCAATAGCTGATAAAACGTTTTCTAATGCGTTTGGCATAAATAACAGTAAAATGTAATAAAAAGTATAGTTACCATAACCAAGAGCAATATAAACCAGCAAACAAAAAATACGTATTTTTGCTATTACATTACGGGTTAATATTGTTGTTAGGTTTGCTTTTGAGTATAATGTTTTCCCGTTCTGCTTTATTGATTTTTAGTCTACTTTTGCTCATCCTTGACTATAAAATATTTATTAAGCGCAAAATTTCTGTTTTTCCTTACATCGGTGTAGACATGACAACTAGATATATTTTTGTTACTGGCGGGGTCGTTTCGTCTCTTGGTAAAGGCATTGCCGCAGCTTCTTTGGCGGCAATTTTAGAAGCGCGTGGTTTAAAGGTTACCATGCTAAAACTTGACCCTTATATTAATGTTGATCCAGGTACTATGAGTCCTATTCAACACGGTGAGGTATTTGTTACTGAAGACGGCGCAGAAACTGATTTAGACCTAGGTCATTATGAGCGTTTTATTCGTACCAAAATGACTAAACGCAATAACTTTACCACGGGTCGTATTTACCAAGATATTTTGGCTCGTGAGCGTAAAGGTGAATTTTTAGGGGCTACTATACAGGTAATTCCTCATATCACTAATGATATTAAACGCAGAGTCATTGAGGGTGCTGAAGGTTACGATGTAGCTATGGTTGAAGTTGGCGGTACAGTAGGCGACATTGAATCACAACCATTTTTAGAAGCAATTCGTCAATTAGCAACTGAAGTTGGTCGTGAACGTGCGATGTTTATGCACTTAACTCTAGTGCCATATATTGCTGCTGCAGGTGAAATTAAAACTAAACCTACACAGCACTCAGTAAAAGATCTTCGTTCAATTGGTATCTTCCCTGACATTTTAGTGTGTCGTTCTGACAGAGCATTACCAAACTCTGAGCGTGCTAAAATTGCTTTATTTTGTAATGTAGAAGAAAAAGCGGTTGTGTCAATGCGTGATGTTGACAGTATTTATAAAATACCAGCGCTATTAAAAGCTCAAGGTACTGATGAGCTAGTTGCCCAACGTTTTGGTTTAGCTGTGCCAGAAGCGGATTTAAGTGAATGGGAACAAGTACTATACCAAGAAGCTAACCCGAAGGGGGAGATAACTATTGGTATGGTAGGTAAATATATTGAGCTTCCTGACGCTTATAAATCAGTGAATGAAGCACTTAAACATGCAGGGCTTAAAAACCAAGTTACCGTTAATATTAAATATGTTGATTCACAAGATGTTGAAGTCAAGGGCGCTGAAATCTTAAAAGATTTAGATGCAATACTAGTGCCGGGAGGCTTTGGTGAGCGTGGTGTTGAAGGTAAAATTTTAACCGCACGATATGCCCGAGAAAATAAAGTGCCCTATTTAGGGATTTGTTTAGGCATGCAAGTAGCGCTTATTGAGTATGCGCGAAATGTGGCGGGTTTAACCAATGCTCACAGTACAGAATTTAATGAGAATACCCCTTATCCTGTGGTTGGTTTAATCAGTGAATGGTTAGATGAAGAAGGCCAAGTTGAATATCGCAGCGAAGATTCAGACTTAGGTGGTACCATGCGTTTAGGTTCACAATTGTGCCACTTATTGAAAGGTACCAAAGCGTGCGACGTATATGGCAGTGAAACCATTAATGAAAGACACCGTCACCGTTATGAGGTAAATAATAACTACCGTGATCAATTAAGCCAAGCTGGTTTGGTATTTTCAGGGTTATCAACAGATAAAAGTTTAGTTGAGGTGATTGAAATAGCAGATCACCCATGGTTTGTTGCTGGGCAATTCCACCCTGAGTTTAATTCAACTCCGCGTGATGGGCACCCATTATTTGAAAGCTTTATTGCTGCATCGTTTGAACATCAAAAACAGCAGTCAAGTTAGTAGATGTATCATAACAAACCGTAGCCATGTGCTGCGGTTTTCTTTTTTAAAGAAATAATATTAAGTTCGAAAGGAAATATAATGTCAAATATCAGTAAAATTTTAGCTCGTGAAATCATGGATTCTCGTGGTAATCCAACCGTTGAAGCCGATGTTTATTTAGCATCTGGTGCATGGGGACGTGCAGCAGCACCCTCAGGTGCATCAACAGGTTCACGTGAAGCATTAGAATTACGTGATGGTGATAAAGCGCGTTATTTAGGTAAAGGCGTTCAAAAAGCCGTTGCCGCCATTAAAAATAGCATTACACCGGCATTAGTTGGTCAAAATGCGTTAGAGCAAGCTACTGTTGATCAAATAATGATTGATTTAGACGGTACTGAAAACAAAGAAAATTTTGGTGCTAATGCTATTTTAGCAGTGTCTTTAGCGGTAGCTAAGGCAGCAGCAGCAGATAAAGGCGTGCAGTTATTTGAACACATTGCTGATTTAAATGGCACTCCAGGTATTTATAGTTTACCTGTACCTATGATGAATATCATTAATGGTGGTGAGCATGCTGATAATAACGTTGATATTCAAGAGTTTATGGTTCAACCTGTTGGCGCTAAAAACTTTAGTGAAGCATTACGCATGGGCGCTGAAATCTTTCATGCACTGAAAAAAGTATTATCAGCTAAAGGGTTAAACACCGCTGTAGGTGATGAAGGTGGTTTTGCTCCTGATTTAGCATCAAATGCCGATGCTTTAGCGGTAATTAAAGAAGCGGTGGCTGCTGCAGGCTATGAACTTGGTACTGATATCACTCTTGCATTAGATTGTGCAGCATCAGAGTTTTACGATACTGATAAAGGTATTTACGACCTTAAAGGTGAAGGCAAGCAATATAGCTCAAATGAATTTTCAGACTTTTTAGCTGATCTTTGTCAACAATACCCCATTGTCTCAATTGAAGATGGCCTAGATGAGTCTGACTGGGATGGTTTTAAATACCAAACAGAGATTATTGGCGATAAAGTACAAATTGTAGGCGACGATTTATTTGTCACTAATACCAAAATTTTAAAAGAAGGTATTGATAAAGGTATTGCCAACTCTATTTTGATTAAATTCAATCAAATTGGCTCATTAACAGAAACGTTAGCGGCGATTAAAATGGCGAAAGACGCAGGTTATACCGCTGTTATTTCTCATCGCAGCGGTGAAACAGAAGATGCAACTATTGCTGATTTAGCCGTAGGTACTGCGGCAGGGCAAATTAAAACAGGTTCTTTATGTCGTTCAGATCGTGTATCTAAGTATAATCAATTGTTACGAATTGAAGAGTTTTTAGGTGATGAAGCAACTTACAAGGGCCGTTCTGAAATTAAAGGGCAGTAATCGTTGTTAGTTTTACGCGAGTCAATTAAAACCGAGTCCAATGAGGCTCGGTTTTTTATAGTCAAATTTTATCTTTTTATCATTATCGAGTATGCTTAATAACTGATAAGTAAGTTGTTGATTTTAAAACTAGTGACACAATCATCCCTTTGGCAAGACAATCAGCAAAGTAGTCACTTTGCTGAAATATGTAATGCGCTCTATGAGCGAGAGTTACGTTTGCTTGCTAATAGGGAAACAGAAAATGTCAACGTGCTGCAGCGGCGCTTAAAAAGTTTATCTTATTATATTAACAAAACTGCAAACCTAATGACTCAGGTTAATGAGCAAGGAAATTCGCCTTTAACATTAGATGTACAAAATGCCACTTGGTCTTCAAAGCAAGCATTACAGATACCTTTATCAGGACAGGTGCTTGAGAGCATCAACTCATGGTATTTAAGGTTATTGCAAAAAGAGCCGAAATCGTTGTTAGGACTAGTGATCCCAGTATTAGTTAATGATCATGTCGTTTTAGATTGTATTGACGGCATTAATGCAGACAAAAAAAGGCTTCGTACCAATGTCTTTGGTTGGTTTTCTTTAACCCTAGACACTGAAGAACAAGCTGAACAGATAAAAACTCAGCGTTTACTTAAGCCTAATAAAAAAACTATGTTAGCAGCCTGTGCAGGACATCGATGGCAAAACTCTTTAAATGCTTCTAGGTTAAGACCCATTATTCCTTCATTAAGAGAATTATTATTGTCTTGTGCTATTAATTGGCAAAACTTCAAGCGACCGCGCTCGTATCGATAATAAGCACATATAAACATTTACACTGGCCGTCACCTTTATATAATGGTCTCTTTTCATTGTCTTTTAGTATTTTTTAGGTTTTTATGCGGGCTTTTACAGTGCTTATGCTGGTTATTTTGATATTACTACAATACCGACTTTGGTTCGGTAAAAATAGTGTGCCGGATTACTTCGCTTTGCAAGAAGAAGTGACACGTCAACAGGCGGCCAATGAAAAACTAAAACAACGCAACAAGCTTCTTTATGCCGATACTGATGACTTAAAGCTTGGCAGTGAAGCTATTGAAGAGCGGGCGCGAAATGAACTGGGTATGATTAAAGAAAATGAAACATTTTTTCGTATAATACCAGCTAAAGAGCAAGCGAACCAAACACCAAATTAAGAGAATTAAATAGCCGTGAGTATTCAAACTCAAGATCATTTTATGCCGCAAGAACTCCACCAATATAGCGTTATTGTACCAGCAGCAGGCGTGGGAAAACGCATGTTAGCTAATTACCCCAAGCAATATTTACAAATAGAGCAGCAAAGTATTTTGTCACATACTGTTAATCGTTTATTAACCCATAAAAAAATTGCTAAAGTTATTGTCGTGCTTAGCGAAAATGACGAGTACTTCAATCAAACAAACTTAACTGATAATGACGATATTATTAAAGTCATAGGTGGTAAAGAGCGTGTCGACTCAGTTTTGCAGGGGTTATATGCACTAAGTGGAGAACAAGAGCAGTGGGTGTTAGTGCATGATGCGGCAAGGCCTTGTGTAACCCATCAAGATATAGATAACTTAATTGAGCAATGCATCACTGAAGGTATTGGTGGATTATTAGCGGTGCCTGTGACTGACACGATTAAGCAAAGTGATGATAAAAAATCAGAAAACAAACTTACCACCGTTGAACGCAGTCACTTATGGCATGCATTAACACCTCAAATGTACAAAACGGTTGAGCTCATAAAGGCTATTGAGCAAGCGCAACAGCAAGGTTTGACTATTACTGACGAATCTTCAGCAATCGAACTGGCAGGATTACCTAGTCAATTAGTATTGGGTAGTAGAGAAAATATTAAAATCACTCGTCCTGAAGATCTAAGTTTAGCTACTTTTTACCTTGAACAACAACTAAAAACCAATTTAAAGGATAACTCATGCGTATAGGACATGGCTTCGATGTTCATAAATTTGGAGGCTCTGGGCCTATAGTCTTAGCGGGAGTTGACATACCATATTCGCAAGGCTTTGTGGCTCACTCTGATGGCGATGTAGCAATTCATGCTCTTTGCGATGCTATTTTAGGGGCTTTGTGCTTAGGGGATATCGGCAATCACTTTCCAGATACTGATGAGCTCTATGACAATATTTCTAGCAGAATATTATTACGTCATGTGGTGAAGTTAATGACAGAAAAAGGCTACCAATTAGGCAATGGAGATATCACCATTGCCGCTCAAGCACCTAAAATAGCACCATATTTGTTGGCTATGAGAGAATGTTTGAGTGAAGATTTACAGTGTAATGTTGAGCAAATCAATGTTAAAGCGACTACCACAGAGAAGTTAGGCTATGTAGGTAGAAAAGAAGGTATTGCAGTACACAGTGTTGTGCTGCTGACTAAGATTGCTCAAAAAGAATGACAGAGAAAATAATGTTAGCAGAGAATAGTTTTTTCCATGGTAAGCCTTCATCATCGGGCTTATTAAGAAGCAAAGAAAGTGATTTTAAAGTGTACGAACAACTGCCTTTTTCACCCATTGGTGAAGGAGAGCATTTATTTATTCATATTAGAAAAACAGGCGCTAATACGGTTTTTGTTGCCAGAGAATTAGCAAAATACTTTAAAGTAAAAGAAGCGTTAGTTTCTTATGCGGGGTTAAAAGACAGATTTGCAGTTACAGAGCAGTGGTTTGGCGTTCATGTACCCGGCAAGCAAGCGTTTGAATTGAGTGATCTTGCTATCGAAGGTGTTGAAGTACTGAGTTATAAAAGACATAACAAAAAGCTTCGCATAGGAGTATTAACCGGTAATCGATTTGAACTAATTTTACGTGACGTGACAGATCTAAAAGCACTGAATGAGCGTTGGCACAACATTGTAAAACAAGGTGTTCCTAATTATTTTGGTGAACAACGATTTGGTATAGATGGTGGCAATATAGAACGTGCTTTAGCGTTATTTAATGGTAGCAAAATTAAAGACAAGAAAAAGCGCGGCATGTATTTATCAGCGGCAAGATCTCAGATCTTTAATGCGGTGGTTGATGAACGTATTAGCAGAGGACTTTTTGATATTATAGAAAATGGTGATGTATTAATGTTGTCTGGTACTCAGTCAGTGTTTCACCAAGAGCAAGTTGATGAAAGTGTTCAGCAAAGGCTAGTGGAGCAAGATATTGATATTACCGCACCTATGTGGGGAGCAGGTCAATTGATGACAACCGATAAGGCCCAAGCTATTGAGCAACAGGTCGCTGAACAATATCCTGATTTTGTGCAAGGGTTACCTCGTTTTGGCTTAAAGCAAGAACGTCGTAGAATTCGCTTAACAATTCAAGAGGCTGACATCGAAATAATTAATAACCTTGAAAATGCAGAGCTACCGATAGTAAAAGTGAGTTTTATATTGCCGGCAGGCTCCTATGCAACCACAGTATTACGTGAGTTAATTCAATATAAAGATTGTGGCCAACGGGTTGTCAAGGCAAGTTAACAGTAGAGAATTTAATGAATATATTATTGAGTAACGATGATGGCGTTCATGCTTTAGGTATTAAAGTGTTGCATGAGGAGCTTGCCAAACACTTTGACGTAACTGTTGTTGCACCAGATAGAAACTGTAGTGGTGCTAGCAACTCATTAACCTTACTTAATCCTCTGAGGGCACAAGGTCTAGATAATGGTTTTATTTCGGTTAATGGCACGCCTACAGATTGTGTTCATCTAGGTATTAGTCAATTGATGCCATCCTTACCTGATCTAGTTGTTGCTGGTATTAATAAAGGTGCAAACTTAGGTGATGATACTTTATATTCAGGTACTGTTGCAGCAGCGACAGAAGGAAGGCATATGGGAATGCCAGCGATAGCGGTATCGTTAATTGGTCAACATGAACAGTATTATCAAACGGCAGCGAAAATAACCGTTAAAATAATAAAACGCTTGCAGTCTCACCCTTTAGCGGCTGATCAAATTCTGAATATCAATGTACCTGATGTGCCAATATCAGCCCTAAAAGGTATAAAAGTGACTCGCCTGGGTCATCGCCATAAGGCTGAGATAATGAAAAAAATGAAAGACCCATGGCAACGTGATATTTATTGGTATGGCACGTTAGGAGCTGAATTAGACGGTTCTGAAGGCACCGACTTTCACGCGGTGGCAAATAATTATGTCTCAGTTACCCCATTAACTATAGATATGACGGCACACAAGAGTATAAGCAATATGGCAAAATGGATGAGTGAATTAAATTTATGATGACTACTATAAATAATGGGCGCCAAGCTGGTAAATCAAAGCGAAGTGGTGAGTTGCTTGCACAGAAACTGCGAGCTGAAGGCATTTCAACCCCTCAAGTCTTAAAGGCAATCGCTAATTCGCCCAGACATATTTTTATTCCAGAAATTCTAGCCCATAAAGCTTATGACAATACGGCGCTGCCTATTGGGCAAGGACAAACTATTTCACAGCCTTATATTGTCGCAAAAATGTCAGAATTATTAATTGCCAATGGTAGACCAAATAGTATTTTAGAAATAGGTACAGGGTCTGGTTATCAAACTTCTATTTTAGCTCAGCTAACAGATAAAGTGTTCTCGGTAGAGCGTATCAAGTCATTACAATTTCAAGCAAAGCGGTGCTTAAGAGCAATGGAGTTACACAATGTTTCAATGAAACACGGAGACGGTTGGCAAGGGTGGGCAAGTAAAGCTCCTTTTGATGCCATCATAGTTACTGCTGCTGCGGCTAGTGTTCCACAAGCATTGTTAAATCAACTAAATGATGGTGGGCGATTGGTGATTCCTGTCGGTGAGCATACACAGATATTAAAAGTGATGACTCGAGAAGGTGAATACTTCAGTGAGCAGCAGGTAGAAGCTGTTCGTTTTGTACCATTAGTACCGGGAGAATTGTTGTAGTGAAATTATTTTCTGCTATTTATGAATGGACATTAAAGTGGGCTGAGCATAAATTTGCTCCTCGTATATTAGCACTGCTAACTTTTGCTGAATCAGTTTTCTTTCCTATTCCACCTGACGTTTTGCTTGCACCTATGGTCTTGGCTAAACCAGATAAAGCTTGGTGGTTAGCCAGTTTGACAACACTCTCATCAATTGCTGGCGGTGTTGTCGGTTATTTATTGGGTTTTTGGATGTTTGAACCATGGATACAGCCACTATTAACTGAGTTTGGCTACCAACAACGTTTTGATACCGCAATGAGTTGGTTTGAACAATGGGGTGTTTGGGTGGTTTTTCTTGCTGGCTTTTCGCCCATTCCTTATAAATTATTTACAGTGAGCGCCGGTTTTTTGCAGATGGCGTTTTTACCTTTTTTAATTGCTTCTGCTGTTGGCAGAGGAATGCGATTTTTTCTCGTTGCTGGCCTTATTCAATGGGGGGGAAGTGCTATGGAGAAAAAACTTCGGCAGTGGGTTGATGTACTTGGCTGGGGATTAGTTGGTGTGATTATCCTAGCCTATTTTATACTGCGTTAACTCAAAAAATTATTAAATATATTTATGATAGCTAAGCAATTAAGTAAGTTTGATTTAACGATGAGTCACCTGGCTTCAAGGGGTACTCGTTTTGCGATTGCAAAAAAAACGATTTATTCAATGGGTCACATAGTTTGCTATGTTATTTTTTCCCTGCTGCTTGTTGCTTGCTCTTCTCGTGATGCTCCGGCGCCAGTTGTTAGCGTAAACGGCACCATACCTTTGAAAGAAAGGGTAAAACACAGTATTCACGGCAGTGAATATACGGTGAAGTCAGGAGAAACCTTGTATTCTATAGCTTGGCGAGCTAATTCAGATGTTCGACAATTAGTTAAATTGAATAATATCGCACCTCCTTATAATATTTATCCAGGTCAGAAATTATTTTTAGTAGCTAATAATAATCGAAAATCAACTCAGGCGAGTAATAATAAGGCCTTTAGTAAAAAGAAGAATAATAGCTCTACTCCGACCAGTGCTAAAGTGGTAAAAAAGCCTATTGCATCCAACAAAAAGCAAGCGTATGGTGCAAGTGTAGCTAGGAAGAAAGTAGACAAAAAAAATACATTTACGGAAAGTTTTTCTAAAAAAATTAGCCGTTGGCAGTGGCCTGTGAAAGGTCGAGTGTTTGCTAAATTTTCTTCTAAAGCTCAGGGAAATAAAGGGATAGATATCACTGGGCAACGCGGTACCATTATAAGGGCCGCAGCTGATGGTAAGGTAGTTTACGCTGGTAGTGCGTTAAGAGGGTATGGCAAGTTAGTTATCGTTAAACATAATGACGACTATTTAAGCGCTTATGCTCATAATGAGACTATACTAGTGAAAGACCAGCAGAAAATAAAGGCGGGTGATATGGTTGCTAAAATGGGTGACACCGATGCGCAAAGAGTCATGCTTCATTTTGAAGTTCGCTTTCGTGGAAAGTCAGTAGACCCATTGAAATATTTACCTAAACACTAAAATAATGAGTGTACTCAATAACAATGTTAGGCAGTAAGAGTACCGATAAAAATTAAGAAAACTGGAGAACATGTGAATATTTAATTGTTAATTCAACTTTACATAGATAATGTACGGGAGAGCAGTATGGTACAAGAAAAACAAAAAGCAGAAATCCTATCAGATAAGGAAGAAACACCATCAAACTTAGATGCCACTCAAATCTATTTAAGCGAAATTGGTTTTTCCCCTTTGTTAAGTGCCGAACAAGAAGTTTATTTTTCACGATTATCCCTTAAAGGTGATGATGAAGCCAGAAAGCGTATGATTGAAAGTAATCTGCGGTTGGTCGTAAAAATAGCTAGACGTTATAATAACCGTGGTTTACCTCTATTAGATTTAATTGAAGAGGGGAATTTAGGCTTAATCCGTGCAGTAGAAAAATTTGACCCTGAGCGTGGTTTTCGTTTTTCAACCTATGCTACTTGGTGGATACGCCAAACCATCGAACGAGCGATTATGAATCAAACTCGTACTATCCGCTTACCTATCCATGTTGTTAAAGAATTAAATATTTATTTACGTGCTTCTCGTGAACTTGTACAAAAACTTGATCATGAGCCTAGTGCAGAAGAAATCGCTAATTCACTAGATAAACCCGTTGCAGATGTTAATAAGATGCTTCGTCTAAACGAACGCATAGCCTCAGTAGATACACCTTTTGCAGGTGATTCTGATAAAGTACTTCTTGATGTTATTGCTGATGAGAAAAGCTTTGGTCCAGAAGGTGATCTACAATCAGAAGACATGAGCAATAATATTCGAGACTGGCTCAATGAGTTAAATTCCAAACAGCGAGAAGTATTAGCAAGACGTTTCGGTTTGCTGGGATATGAAGCTGAAACCTTAGAAAATGTAGGTATTGAAATTGGTTTGACTCGTGAGCGGGTTCGTCAAATTCAAGTGGAGGCATTAAAGCGTTTGCGTGATATCTTAAACCAGCAAAACTTGTCAATTGAAGCTATATTTCAAGTCTCATAATGGTTAGTGATCTTAACTTAGTATAATTAAGCTATTCAGAAAGGTTAGGCTGTGAAGTTTTCGCTTCACAGCCTTTTTAGTTTTACTCTATAATTTGGCTTTCAATGTAAATAATAGATCTAAAGCTTGCTTAGGAGTGATATCATTTACGTCAATATCTTTTAATGCGTCAAGGGCAGGATGCTCAGTAGGCATTAAAGGTAATTGCTCAAAAGCCTCAGTTTTCATAGGTAAAAGTGAAGGAGCTTGTTGGTTTTCTAGTTCATTTAAGCGCTGCTTAGCACGCTTGATAACACCTTTTGGTACACCCGCAAGTTGAGCCACTTGTAGACCAAAACTTTTACTCGCAGCGCCTTCTTGTATAGCGTGCATAAATATGATGTTGTCATCGTGCTCCATAGCATCTAAATGCACATTAGCCAAACTATCTATTTGCTCAGCTAGTAAGGTTAACTCAAAATAATGACTAGCGAATAACGTAAAAGCATGGGTTTTTAATGCTAACATTTCGGCACAAGCCCAAGCTAGCGATAAACCGTCATAGGTGCTGGTTCCCCGACCAATTTCATCTAATAAAACTAAGCTTCGGTCTGTAGCATTATGTAAAATATTGGCCGTTTCAGTCATTTCCACCATAAAAGTTGAACGACCACTGGCAAGATCATCAGATGCACCAATACGGGTGAAAATACGATCAACCATACCTATTTGAGCTCCTTGTGCAGGCACAAAACAACCTATGTGAGCAAGTAACACTATCAGTGCTGTTTGACGCATGTAAGTTGATTTACCTCCCATATTAGGGCCAGTAATAATCAGCATTTTTCGCTGCGCTGTTAGCAGTACAGGGTTAGCGATAAAAGCATCATCTGTCATTTGCTCAACCACAGGGTGTCTACCAGCATCTATATTAATTCCAGCTTCTTGGCAGAGCGTTGGCTTTACATAATTTAAAACGATAGCTCGCTCAGCAAAGGTCGCTAGTACGTCAAGCTCAGCAATGGCTTGGCTTAGTTGTTGCAGCTGGCCAAGTTCGGGTAAAATAATGGCGAATAACTCTTGATAGAGGCGCTTTTCTAGAGCTAAAAACTGGCTTTGTGCACTAAGCACTTTATGTTCATGTGTTTTTAACTCTTCAGTGATAAAGCGCTCATTATTTTTTAATGTTTGTCGACGAATATAGTTATCAGGCACATCGCTTGCTGCACTTTTACTTATTTCAATGAAGAAACCGTGTACCTTGTTGTAACCTACTTTTAGGCTATGAATGCCTGTTTTATCTTTCTCTCGTTGCTCAAGATCAGCGAGGAAGTTTTCAGCACCTTGGCTTAAGTCACGTAAGTGATCTAATTCAGCATTATAGCCTGGAGCGATCACGCCACCGTCACGAATAAGCACAGGAGGGTTGTCAACAATCGCTGTTTCAAGTAACAATTGCATGTTCGGTATAGGTAAACAAGACTGTTGTAATTGTTGAATATAGCCCGACGTAGAATTGTTTAAATAGGCTTGTAAGTCAGGTAGCTTTTGTAAAGCAAAGCGCAAACGAGCAAAATCACGAGGGCGTGCTGATCCTAAAGCAATTCGTGCGACTATTCGCTCAATATCGCCTAACCCTTTAAATAATGGGTGAAGTTCAAGATGCAACTCATTGTCTATTATGTGACTGATGGTGTTTTGTCTATTTTCTAAGATAGAAATATCTCGGAGTGGAAAATGTAACCAACGTTTTAATAAACGTGATCCCATCGGTGTAGCTGATTTATCCAGTATTGAAGCTAAAGTGTTTTCAATACCACCGTGCAAGTTTTGGGTTAGCTCTAAATTTCGCCGAGTTGATGCATCTAAGATGACACCTGTATTGGTTGACTCATTCAAAATAGCACGTATATGAGGGAGAGCTGTGCGCTGAGTGTCTTTAACATATTGGAACAAACAACCGGCAGCAGATAAGCCTAATAGTTTATCTTCAACCCCAAAGCCTGCTAGTTCTTTAGTCTCAAACTGCTGGTTTAGTAAAGATATTGCGGTTTGTAAATCAAACTCCCATTCAGGCCGGCGACGTAAACCTTTATAATTTTCTATCAAACTAAAATCGGAAAGGCTTTCGCAATAGAGTAACTCTGCCGGTGACAAACGTTGCAATTCAGCTTGTAGTTGTTCACTAGTTTGTAGCTCGGTTAAGACAAACCTTCCACTTGTCATATCTAAATAAGCTAAACCAAAGGCAGGATCAGACGATTTTTTAGCGATGTAGTTGTTTTCAACAATGGCAACGATAAGGTTATCTTGTCTGTCGGTTAATAATGCTTCATCACTGATGGTGCCGGGAGTGACAACACGAACAACTTTTCGCTCGACGGGGCCTTTACTGGTTGCGGGGTCGCCAATTTGTTCGCAAATAGCAACACTTTCACCAAGTTGTACTAGCTTAGCTAAATAATTCTCTACTGCATGGTAAGGAACGCCTGCCATTGGTATAGCGTTGCCACCTGTCTTACCTCGTGCAGTGAGTGAAATATCTAATAAATTTGAGGCTTTTTTTGCATCATCAAAAAATAATTCGTAAAAATCGCCCATGCGATAAAAAATTAAAATATGAGGAAATTCCGCCTTAATTGTTAAATACTGGCGCATCATAGGGGTGTGTTGGGAAATATCTGCTACAGGCTTAGTCATGTAAGACAAAAATTCTCTTTATTATTAGGATTGATTTTTGCGCTAATTATGCCACAAGGAGAGCGGTGAGATCTTCTTTTTTAACTATTATGTTTTGCTTAGACCCAACAAGCAATAGATGAAATCTTTTTTGGCTGTGTAAATTAATTAAGCTGAAACATTAGGCCAACTTAGTGACCAAGGTTTTTTGATTGCTTGCAATTGCTTTGTGGTGGCTGCTTGTAAAAATAGCTTGCCTTCGGCAGGAAAGGACGTAAGTTCAAACAGTTCATTTTGATAATAAAAGCGAAGAGCATAGGCATGAAGGTAACCTCTTTGCTGCGCTATATTGCGCTGGTGTGGTTTTGGGTAATATAAAGGATCACCTAAAATTGGTGCACCAATACTTGATAAAGCAACACGTAATTGATGGGTTTTTCCTGAATGAGGTTTTAACAAGTACAGCCTTTTTCCTTCGCCAATGCTATAAGAAAAAAACTGGGTAATAGCTGGTTTTTGTAGAGTGCGCATTAGCTTAAACATGCCTCGGCGACTTTTTTCCATATCTCCCTTTATAAGTCCTTGTTTTTTATTTGGCTTTTTATCGCTAATGGCAAGGTAATATTTGTCTATTTGATGGTTTTTAAACAAATCGTTAAAAATTTGTGCACTGGTTAAGTTTGTCGCAAAAAGTAGTAATCCAGAAGTCATTTTATCTAAACGGTGAACAGGGTAAAGTGTTTGACAAATTGATTGAGACAACACGTAGGATTTCACTTGAGAAAATAAACCTTCGCCAATTTTCCCTTCATCATGAAAATTAACATCAGGAGCTTTAGCAATAACAATAAAGTCTGGTGTTTGTGTGATAATTTTAAACATTTAAGTTAACCCGTTTTCATTTAACTTTGTTATGATAATTGAATTCTTTCCTCATTACTCATAATACAGGATGTAATTTTGAATATTACAGCACCATTTAAGCTAAAATTGAGTGTTTTTGCCTTTGTTAGTCTTTTATTACTTTCTTGTACCGGCAAAAAACAAAATTCAGAGCATGGTAGTTTACCGACAGGTGTTAGCTTAGTTAAAACAGTAAAACCATCAGATAATCGCATCGCTATTCCATTTAAAAAATACTTACTCGATAATGGGTTAACCGTTATTTTGCATCAAGATAATTCAGATCCTCTGGTGCATGTTGATGTCACTTATCATGTTGGGTCAGCGCGCGAGCAAATCGGGAAATCAGGCTTCGCCCATTTTTTTGAACATATGATGTTTCAAGGCTCAGAAAATGTAGCAGATGAGCAACATTTTAAAATTGTCACCCAAAGTGGTGGAGACTTAAATGGTACCACGAATAGTGATCGCACTAACTATTATGAAACAGTGCCTAATAATCAATTAGAAAAAATGCTTTGGCTTGAGTCTGACCGAATGGGTTTTTTGCTAGCAAGTATTACTGAAGAAAAATTTGAGCTACAGCGAGCAACAGTTAAAAATGAACGTGGACAAAATGTCGATAATCGCCCATATGGCCGATTAAATGAAACCATAAATCAAATGATGTACCCAAGAAAACACCCCTATTCTTGGCCTGTTATAGGGTATATGAGCGACTTAGATAGAGGCACGTTAGCTGACTTGAAAGCTTTCTTTAGTCGTTGGTATGGCCCTAATAATGCGGTATTAACTATAGGCGGTGATTTTGATGAAGCGCAAACGATTACTTGGGTAAATAAATACTTTGGAGGACTAAAAGCGGGTCCAGAAGTTAACAATATTGCTAAAAAATTAATCACACTTGATAACAATCGTTATTATTCTTTTAGTGATAACGTGTCTTTACCATTATTGTATATTAGTTTTCCTACTGTTTATGCTATGCATGAAGATGAAGCTGCTCTTGATGTTTTCGCAAATATTATTGGTAACGGTCCTACCTCTTTGCTTTATAAAAATCTAGTTAAATCAGGTGTTGCAGTGCAAGCTGGCGCAAGTCATCCGTGTAAGGAACTCAGTTGTCAAATGAACTTTTTTGCATTACCAAACCCGCAACAAAGTATGGAACTAGCTAAATTAGAAAAAGTGATTAATGATACATTACGAGAGTTTGAAACGCGTGGTGTAAACGATAATGACTTATTAAAAACTAAAGTGAGTATTGAGACGGACACTATTTATGGCCTGCAAAGTGTTTCGGGTAAGGTGTCTACTTTGGCTCATTATCAAACCATGTTAGGTAATGCTGATTATACCGCGCAGCAAGTAGCTCGATATAATAAGGTGACTAAATCTGATGTCATGCGCGTGTATCAAAAATACATAAAAACTAAGGGGGCTGCTGTGTTATCTGTCTATCCATACGGACAACAGCAATTTATTGCTCAAGCAGATGATTTTGTTTTACCTGATATCAATAACCCTAAAAATATACCACCAGTGAATACAGCCATAATGAATAATCTCAGCAGTTTTGATCGTACTATTATGCCAAAGCCCGGTGTTAATCCATCAATTGAACTGCCAACACTGTGGCGAGAACGGTTTAAAAATGGCATTGATATTATTGCCAGTCAAAACAGCGAAACACCTACAGTTAGTTTATTACTTAGCATTGAAGGCGGACCTTTGCTTGACCCCATTGAAAAGGCAGGTTTGGCTTCTTTAACGGCTAGCTTGATGAATGAAGGTACAACAAACTACCTTAAAGAAGAGTTATCTAATGAGTTAGCTAAATTAGGGAGTAATATCGCTATTGGCGCCTCTGGGCGCAGTACCACCATTCGCGTTAACTCTTTGGTTAAACATCTTGACGCTACCCTGAACTTGATGCTGGATATGATGTTAAACCCCGCTTTTGAGCAAGTTGATTTTTCGCGAGTTAAAAATCAACTAATTAGGGGGTTAGAACAAGAGAATAAGGATGCGAGCGCACTAGCCGCTAAGGCGGTTAAGCAAGTCACATACGGTAAGAATAATCGAATTGGTTTGCCTGATAGCGGAACCATAGCAACAGTGTCGGCAATTACGTTAGATGATGTAAAAAACTTTTATCAACAATATTTTTCACCAGCACAAACGAGCTTAGTGATTGTTGGAGATATCAGTAAATCACAGATTATGCCTAAATTAAGTTATTTGAAGGCATGGCAGGGCGGCGATTATAGTATACCGGAATATAATAAATTTCCTCAGGTGACATCGAAAAATGTTTATTTTGTTGATTTACCTAACGCAAGCCAATCGGTGATTAAATATACTCGTCGAGCAATGTCATATGATGCAACGGGGGAGTATTTTAAAGCAACATTGATGAACTACCCGCTAGGGAGTGCTTTTAATAGTCGTATTAATTTAAATCTACGTGAAGATAAAGGGTATACTTACGGAGCATCAAGCTATTTTTCATCAGGAAAAACCTTAGGTCTCTTTATTGTTGGCGCTAGTGTAAAAAAAGAGCACACTAAGGATGCCATGTTTGAAATTCAACAAGAGCTAAGTACTTATCAACAACATGGTTTAACTCACGCAGAAGTAAATTTTATGCGCCAAGCCATCTCACAAAATGAAGCATTAAGTTATGAAACGCCCAGTCAAAAGAGTGGTTTCTTAAGGCAGTTATTGCATTACAGTTTGCCTGAAAACTATGGTGAGCAACAAAACGATATTATAAATACCATTACAATTGAACAACTTAATGAAATTTCCAAACAACAATTAAGTAAACCTATGCAATGGATTGTTGTTGGAGACGGTCAAGTAGTTAAGCCGCAATTAGAAAAATTAAAACTCAATATTATTGATTTGCCGTTATCGCAATAAAATAACTGCTTTTCACCGTTGAAAATGAGGAAAACTCCCTTATTTATAAACCATATATAAGGGCTTCGCTCTATAGCAAAATTTAGGAATTATTTTGACATTATCATTTAACGATTATATTACCGCCTTTAATCAAGCAAGTAATTTAAGTGCTATTGCTGGCATTGGTCGAGGTATAGAGCGAGAAGCATTACGAATACTACCAGAGGGGAAGCTTTCAGAAAAAGCGCATTATACTGAGCTTGGAGCAGCATTAACCCATGGGCAAATTACGACTGATTATTCAGAAACCTTGCTTGAGTTTATCACTCCGGTTAGTCATTCAGCCGAACAAACCATCGCTCAGTTACAAGACATTCAAAAATTTACTTATGCCAATATAAAAAGTGAATTGCTTTGGCCGATGAGTATGCCTTGTTTTGTTAACGATGAAGCGCAAATACCGCTAGCACAATATGGCAGTTCCAATATTGGTAGGATGAAAACGGTTTACCGTCAAGGGTTAAAAAACCGTTACGGCTCCATGATGCAAGTGATTGCTGGTATACACTTCAACTTTTCATTTTCAACGAAGTTTTGGCAAGTACAACAAGCATTACATCAGGATGATTCTCCGCTCGAAGATTTTATTTCCGAGCGTTATTTTTCAATTTTACGAAACTATAAGCGTTACTGTTGGTTAATTCCGTATTTGTATGGCAGTTCTCCTGCGTTATGTCATTCCTTTTTACAAGGAGATGATCATAATATTCCTTTTAAAAAACTCCCTAATGGTGCTTTATATTTAGAGTATGCCACGTCATTGCGGATGAGTGATTTAGGTTATACAAGCAGTGAGCAGTCAAGCTTAAGGATTTGTTATAATAATTTAGACGATTATGTTGATGGTGTGCAGAAGGCAATTTCCTTAAAGTCTAAAAAATTTGCAGATATTGGCGTAAAAGTGAATGGCCAATATCAACAATTAAATACTAATGTTTTACAAATAGAAAACGAACTTTACGCCCCTATAAGACCAAAACAAGTGATCAAGTCGGGGGAAAAACCTTCCCAAGCGTTGCGTGAAAGAGGCGTAGAGTATATTGAAGTGCGTGCCCTTGATGTCAATCCGTTTGTTGATACTGGCATAAGTTTAGAGCAAATTCACTTTTTAGACACTTTTTTGACCTACTGTGCTTTTGTCGATAACAAAGAATTAGATTGTGATGCTCAACAACATCATGAAAATAATATGACTGAGGTGGTCATGCGCGGTCGAGATCCTGAATTACTACTCTGTGACGTAGTCAGTAAAGGGCAGGTAAATAAAAAATCAATAAGCCAGTGGGGAAATGAGCTTTTTGACGATATGGGAAAAGTGGCCAGCTTGCTTGATAGTGCTTATAAAACAGAGTGTTACACAAAGTCTGTTGAGCGTGAGCGCGCCAAAATCAATGATTCACGATTAACGCCATCAGCTCAACTTCTTACCATTATGCTTGAAGGTAGGCAAAGTATTTCTACATACTCTCTTAATAAAGCCGTTCAATATCGACAACAAGCCTCTGTACGTGATTACCAGTTTTACTCTGAGCAGTTTTTTATTGATGAAGCGTTAAAGTCGCATCAAGAGCAAGCTCATATTGAAGCAAATGATAAACTTAGTTTTGATGATTTTTTAACAGATTATTTTAAATAAAAAAATAATACTGCCCAGTACTTTAATTATCACCATGGGTTAATACCTAGTGATGTCAGGGATAAGGCTAAATAAAAAAAAGCGCCTATCAAAGATAAGCGCACAAAACATAAAACACTAAGGGAAATAACAACTCTCCTATAGTCAGAAAGGGATTTTCTGAAAAAGTTCCATTTAAATAAAATGTTTTGTTGTTTAACAAGCAAAAAAAAGCGTTTATCTAAGATAAACGCATCAAAACATAAAACACTAGGGAATAACATAATGTTACCGATAAGTAGGAGTCTCTTTTTCAGAATAAGTTCAAATTACTTTAAAAAATATAAAAATACTTTAAAAATAATTGACTTCCCTTTGAAAGCCTATACTTTTTGCGCAAACTCTTGGTAATAACACTGCAAATTAATCGTTAATTCTGGCATTATTGGTTTTAATTATTTTTGTGGATAGTTTTTTTCTATGTCTTTTGTCAAACTTATCTGTAGCACAATTGTGTTGGCTCTACTGTTATCAAGCTGCGCTACTCCCCCACCCAAAAACCCTGAAAATATTTGTGAGATATTTCGGGAACATCAAGATTGGTATTTTGCTGCAAAAGACGTAAAAGAGCGTTGGGGGGTCCCCATTCATGTACCTATGAGTATGATGTATCAAGAAAGCTCTTTTAAGCATGATGCTTTACCTCCTAGAGATTATTTACTTGGCTTTATTCCTTGGGGAAGAGTTAGTAGTGCTTATGGTTATTCACAAGCAAAAACGATGACTTGGGATGACTATGTGCGAGAAACGGATAACACCGGAGCGGATAGAGATGATTTTGAGGATGCGATTGATTTTATGGGATGGTTCATTTACAAATCTCAAAAAATAAATGGTGTCTCTAAATGGGATGCCTATAGCCAATACTTAAATTACCATGAAGGTTGGGGAGGATTTAAACGTAAATCCTATAAAAAGAAACCGTGGTTAGTGAAAGTGGCAAGAAAAGTTGATAACCGTGCGCGCAGGTATTCATCGCAATTAAAAAGCTGTGAAGAAGAGTTAGGCCATGGTTGGTTATGGCGTTTGTTTTTTGGTTAATATAATGCTTTATCTACAATTGAATCAAAAATCATGCTCGAATATATCACCGCATAAAGCTTGCCAATCTGGCTAGTTTTATTATAAAAAAACAATAGACTTGCCGACAACGCCAGTAGAATAACGCTCACAAAAAGTCATTTTTTTTTATCTAAAAAAAGATGACTTTTTTTAAAAAAAACGGTTGTAATAGTTAAAAGCTGTTACTAATGGGGCTTGGCTTCGTTATCCACAGAAATTGTGGAAAGCTGTTTTCTAAAACAACCCTGTGGATAACTTTGTTGTTAACTTTTTTCGGAATATAAATGGTTATTTACTCTTCTTGATTGTCTTCATCATAAAAGTGCTCAGGCATAACCCGCACTGTTTTAATCATATTATCTGTCACGTCGACAATTTCTACAGGGTAACCAGCAATGCGGACGCTGAGTTTTCTTTGAGGTATATCCTCGAGGTATTCTATGATTAAACCGTTAAGTGTTTTAGGTCCGTCTGTTGGTAATTGCCACGACATCTCTTTATTGATGTCACGTATACTGGCACTACCGTCAACTAAGAAGCTACCATCAGGTTGTAATGTCACTTCATCGCTCGGTGTTGGTGTCATCGTGGTGGTAAAGTCACCAACAATTTCTTCCAGAATATCCTCTAAGGTGACTAAGCCTTGAATATCACCATATTCATCAACAACAAGCCCTAACCGCTCTTTTGCGTGTTGAAATTTTAATAGCTGGATATTAAGCGGAGTGCTCTTGGGAATAAAATACAATTCGCGCACAGCACGTAATAATGTTGCTTTAGTGAATTGGCTTTTAGACAATAGTTTTAGTGCATCACGAGCATGGATATAACCGACAACATCGTCAATATTATCTCTGTATAATAGTACTCTAGTGTGGTTTGATTGGGTAAGTTGCTTTTGTATTATTTTCCAGTTGTCATTAATATCAATGCCTACCAGTTCACTTCTGGGAATCATAATATCTTCAACGGTTACTTTTTCTAAATCGAGTACACTCATCAGCATACTTTGATCTTGCTCATGTAACAAGGCACCTGACTCATTGACGACAGTTTTTAATTCTTCACTGCTTAAACTATGCTGCTCCCTTTGCTCAGAGCTGATACCTAGCAGCATTAAGATACCATTAGTAATCCAGTTGACCGCCACAACAAATGGAAAAAACATTTTAAGTAGTACCGTTAAGATAATAGAGCTTGGAAATGCTATCTTTTCTGGATATAGTGCTGCTAGTGTTTTTGGCGTAACTTCGGCAAAAATCAACACCACTAAGGTAAGTAAAATAGTTGCTATACCTAGAGCGAGATCTTTAGATATACCTATATCAATTGCTAACCTTAAGGCAATAATTGTAGCAATGGATGATGCGGCAATATTCACCAAGTTGTTGCCAATTAATATCAAGCCAATAAGACGATCAGGTCTATCGAGCAGCTTACTGACTCTTTTAGCCCCTTTATGTTTTTCTTTTTCAAGGTGACGTAACCGATAGCGATTCAGTGACATCATGCCAGTTTCAGAGCCGGAAAAATAGGCTGAGACGAGAACCAGTATGCCAAGAATGATAAACAGCATCTGGGTTGATATGTTATCCAAAAAAGGATCCTTTGTATAAACTAGTGGGTTACTTGTGCTGCTAAGATAGCAGAAACTCTCTAACGAAGCGACTGCCAAAATATGACAAGGTTAATAGAGCGCTGGCTGAAATGATCAGCACTAATACTTTATGACCACGCCAACCTTGTTTGAAGTGGCCAAATAAAATAACCGTATACAGGACTAGTGCCACCAAAGACAGTACTGTTTTATGTATGTTTGCTTTAGCAAAAAAGCCTTCTAAGAAGAACAAACCAATAATTTCACTGGCAAAAAGTGCAACTGTACCGACGGCTAATATATTAAAAAGCTGCCTTTCTACATGCATTAGAGGTGGTAAGTGTACAACGGCGGTTAAGTTTTTCTTCTTCAATTTCATGTTGATGTATGTCACCTGAAATGCATATAAAGTAGCAATAATAAGAATACAATAGGCGATAAGCGCAATACTAATATGGCTAACCAAAATGATCTTTTCAGTCACTAGTGGTATGGTTTCAACTTTAGGAATAAAAATTAACACTAACTGCCAGATGCTAGCAAAACCATAAATAACCGGCAATAATAAATTTACTTTAGAGCGTAAAGCGACCACTGAAATGGTAAAAGTGATTATAAGGCTGACTAAAGAGATGACATTAGGCAAACTAAAATTGATAACCACTTGGTTATATACTAACTGAAATTCATTGATAAAGTGGGAGATAATAGCAACAACAGCAAAGCCTAATGCTAACTTAAGGTTAGGCCCATCAGGGTGAAATAAGCGTGATAAAATTGCTATAGTAGCAAGCAGATAAGCAATAAAAGCAATGCTAGAGCCAATAACCAAAAAATCCACTTAATAAACTCCTTAAACACTAAACACAATTGTGACAATTCTATCAGATAAATACGCAAGCGCTATGACATTAACTAATACCCTTGATTTAAAATAACTTAAAGCACTAATTTTCTAATAGGCTTGATTGCTAATAAGGTAATTAATGCCGCACAGGAAACGCCAAACCAATGAGGAAGTATTTCATGAGCATGTTCCATTTGATGATTAATATCGATCTGATAA
Source organism: Litorilituus sp. (assembly GCA_030754235.1). Classification (GTDB taxonomy): domain Bacteria; phylum Pseudomonadota; class Gammaproteobacteria; order Enterobacterales; family Alteromonadaceae; genus Colwellia. The sequence continues at coordinate 14,307 of JASMAS010000060.1, read as the reverse complement.
AAGTTCAAACCCACATCAAGTAGAGTAGCAAAGCTCAGAGCGCATAGAGCAACACCCAAAAGATAGCGTATTAACACTGCTGCACCCATCTCCTTTTTTATCACCCCTAAGGTAGAGATGTTTGTTGCAGGGCCAGCCATCATAAAGACTAAGGCGGTACCAGGAGATAAACCTGCCATAATAAAGCCAGCGGCAATAGGGGTTGAAGCAGTGGCACAGATGTACATAGGGATTGAAATTACAATCATTAATAGCATTGCTGGTAAACCACTTCCATAGCTTAATAAAAACTCTTTGGGCATAAAAGTGTGCACAATCGCAGCAAAAATAAGCCCAATGACAAGCCAAATAATAATATCATCAATTAATTTCGTTGCAGCGTAATAAATGCCTGTTTTGGTTTTTTCAAAAAAATCGTTAAAAATAGGCGTTTCAGCCAAGGTAGGTTGCGTCATGGTAACCGTTGCATTTGATGAGCAGCATGAACTTTTTGCTGGAGCGTCGATAGTGGGTTCAGAGCTACAGCATGAATTTTTTTCAGGTTCAGGCTCCTCTGTGTCGGGCTTGCTAGAGCAACAACTGCCGGAGCTAGTTGTTAATGAGTTAATAGGAACGTGTATTTTTTCATTCTTGATGGTGCCAACAAGTAACCCTGTCAAAATGGCTGACATAATGGCAGAGAAAGGGCGATAAATGGCGAAAACAGGGCCAAGCAAGGCATATGAAACAGAAACGGAATCAACCCCCGTTTCCGGTGTTGCAACCAAAAAAGAAGATGTTGCTGGAGCTGAAGCACCACTTCGCCTTAACTCAGTCGCTACAGGAATTACACCGCAAGAGCATAGAGGTAAAGGAGCACCGATTAACGCTGCTTTTACTATCGCTAATTTACCTTGACCAAGATGCTTACTTAAAATTTTACTTGGCACCCAAGATTTCATTAATCCTGCTATAAGTAACCCCAATAACAGCCAAGGACTAGCTTCAGCACTGAGATCGATAAAATTACTAAGAAATAAAGATAGTCTTTCCACATCTACGCCTTTGAAAGTTACAATAAAATCTACTTGTTAATCCTAGCATGTTTTCAGTTCACTAAGATAGTTTGAAACCCATTGTTGCCTTAATCATGGTTTAGCAAGATCATTATCTTTTGGTTGTTTTTCCTCCTTATCTCGACAATCTGTTTACCACAGGTATAATGTTGTAATTATTTGTTTGTATTTTGCTATTTAGAGTTATTCATGTTTGAGAATCTTTCCGATCGTTTAGGTAAAACCCTTAAAAATATTAGTGGTCGTGGCCGCTTAACTGAAGACAATATTAAAGATACCCTTCGCGAAGTGCGGATGGCTTTACTTGAAGCTGACGTAGCATTGCCTGTTATTCGTGCATTTGTTGGTAAAGTTAAAGAGCAAGCTATTGGTACGGATGTTTCAAAAAGCTTAACGCCTGGCCAAGTCTTTGTAAAAATAGTGCAAAAAGAACTAGAAATGGCTATGGGGGGAATAAATGAGAATTTAGATCTTAAAGCTGCTCCTCCTGCAATTGTGTTAATGGCTGGCCTGCAAGGCGCAGGTAAAACAACTTCAGTTGCTAAACTGGCAAAATTTTTAACCGAGCGCGAAAAGAAAAAAGTACTTGTGGTCAGTGCAGATGTATATCGTCCTGCCGCTATAAAGCAGCTTGAAACCTTAGCTAATGAAATAAATGTCGGTTTTTTCCCTAGTAACATAGAGCAAAAGCCTGTCGCTATTGCTAATGCTGCGATAGATCACGCCAAGAAAAACTTTTTTGATGTCGTTATTGTTGATACTGCCGGTCGTTTGCATATTGATGATTCAATGATGCATGAAATCAAAGACTTACATCAATCAATCAATCCTGTTGAAACTTTATTCACCGTAGATGCTATGACAGGTCAAGATGCTGCTAATACCGCAAAAGCTTTTAATGACGCTTTACCTTTAACAGGGGTTATTTTAACTAAAACAGATGGTGACGCCCGAGGCGGTGCTGCGCTGTCAATTCGCCATATCACTGGTAAGCCAATTAAGTTTATGGGTGTTGGTGAAAAAATAGAAGCATTAGAGCCATTTCACCCTGATCGTATCGCATCTCGTATTTTAGGTATGGGTGATGTTCTATCATTAATTGAAGAAGTCGAACAAAAAGTTGATAGAAAAAAAGCAGAGAAATTAGCTAAAAAAGTTAAAAGTGGTAAAGGCTTTAGTCTAGAGGATTTTCGTGATCAACTTGTGCAAATGAAAAGCATGGGTGGCATGATGGGGATGATGGATAAGTTACCGGGAATGGGTAATATGTCTGACAAAATCAAAGATCAAATGGATGATAAAATTACCATACAAATGGAAGCCATCATTAACTCTATGACACCTGCTGAACGAGAGCGACCTGATATTATTAAAGGCTCACGTAAGCGTCGTATTGCGGCAGGTTCAGGTACACAAATTCAAGATGTGAATAAATTACTCAAGCAATTTTCTCAAATGCAAAAAATGATGAAAAAAATGTCAGGCAAAGGAGGCATGAAAAAAATGATGCGTTCTATGCAAGGAATGATGCCTCCCGGCGGGATGGGCGGTATGTTCAATCGCTAGTAAGCACTAGTTAATTAACGTTATTAAGGCAGCTCAGGCTGCCTTTTTTGTTATTTAACGAACCTCTGTATACGGTTTGAGAGATGCGTAATAAATTTAAAAATATACCTTAAATGAATTATAGCTTGATAGTTCTGCTCAATTAGTATTGATATTATAATAGTAATGAATATGATGCTGTTAACCACAATGAGAATTGTTCGTGTTTTATTTTTTTATGTGTATAATAGAGTCAATGATAAAATTTATATGTTAATTAAATTGGAGTAATAATGAAATTTCAAAAAAAGGCTTTGGCCGTAGCCGTGATGATAGCTACTTCTACTTTAAGTGCTTGTGGTTCGAGTTCTAGTGATGATTCAGATAACGTAACACCGGTTAATACGGCACCAACGGCTGTCTCGTTATCAGCTAATACGGTTGATGAGAATATGCCAGGTGTTGAGATAGGGACTTTATCAGCAACAGATGCTAATACAGGTGATACCTTCACCTATAGCACTGACAGCACTGATTTTGTTATCTCTGGCGATAAACTGAGTTTAGCCGCGGAAACCTCATTTGATTTTGAGAAAATGCCCACTGTTGATGTAGATGTAACAGTAACCGATAACGGTGGTTTAACTCACACTCAAACATTGACAATCAATGTGAATGATTTATTAGATTATTATGGTTTTAATAGTAAATTCATTGATGGTGAATCAAGCGTTTCATATTCAGGACAAACCGCTCGACACGCTCTTATTGCAGAGTTAAAGCACTATATAGGTAAAGGTGGTTTACAAGCAGACTTAGACAGTGGTGATCTAGACACAAAAGCTCAGGTTATTGCTAAATTAAATAGCATATATAACCCTGAAGAAGCTGCTTGGGATGGATTTGCAATCACTTTCACTGATGCAAAGCAAAGCTACTTTAGTGAAATTGCTTCGTATAAAACATTACAAGGAAAAGTTGCCGGCAATGATGCTAGCGGCCAGCATAAACTATGGAATGGCGATGAAAATGGTGAAAATGTAGCTTTTGCTGGTTGGGGTGTACAAGGGGCAATCACACCATCAGGTTTAATTGAACACTTTTTTGATCAAATCGCTGAAAATGCGATGGAGAATTTAGGTGGTAAACGATATATTCCTAATGCAGAGCAAGTAGATGCAAATGAAATTGCCGTATATATTAACTATGATGGCACTGATTTGAACCAGTTAATTCAAAAGTTCTTGCTTATGTCTGTTGCTTATTCTCAAGCGGCTGATGATTACTTAGATGAAAACAAAGGGTTAGCTACTGATAATATTACTGGCGATAAAGATGGCACTAAACCTTACAGTAAATTAGAGCATCAATTTGATGAAGGTTTTGGCTATTTTGGTGCAGCTAGAGATTATTTGTCGTATAACGATAATGAAATTGCTGGTAAAGTATCATCAGAAGAAGATGGTCGCAGTGACTGGAATGGTAAGCACGATACCGACGGTGATGGAAAAATTGATTTATTAAGTGAGATTAACTTTGGTAATTCAGTTAATGCTGGTAAACGAGATCGTGGTTCAAAAAGTAATGCTAACCCTACAGATTTTAGCAAACAAGCAATGGATGCATTTTTAGCAGGTCGTAAATTAATTAACGATGCTTCAGGTGCAGAGTTAACTGATGATCAAAAAACGGAACTAGTTGGTTATCGTGATGTAGCTCTTGATGCTTGGGAGCGTAGCGTGGTTGCAACGGTAATTCACTATATTAATGACTTACGTGCTGACCTTGAACCACTTGAAACAGGAAGTGGTGACTTTAACTTTACTACAGCAGCAAAACACTTCTCTGAAATGAAAGGCTTTGCACTAGGTTTACAATTTAATCCTTATTCACCTATTGCAGGTTCAGATGATACAAAGTTTGCAAAATTTGTTGAGCTTCATGAGTTACTTAAAGATGCGCCTGTTCTTGACGAAAGTAAAGTAGCTGATTATCGCGCTGACTTATCAGCAGCAAGTGATTTATTGCAAACAGCATATGATTTTGATGCTGACAATGTTACTAATTGGTAAAAACTGACTCTTGCTTAGTAAGCAAGTTTAAGTTAAATATACTCACAAAGCTTGAACAAATAGGTTGTTCAAGCTTTGTTGCGCTTATAGCCCTTACGATTTCATTAGAAATAATAAGGACAAATAAGGTGGACTGATGATGGAAACAATGAATATTTTTACGAATAAAAAAAAGCTGAGTTCTGTTGCTCTTGTTACAGTATTAGCGTTAAGTGCTTGTGGCGAAGATACCAGTAGCTCAAGTGGTGAAGATTATAACCAAGAAAAAAATACCAATACAGACTTTAATCAGGCTCAGTTAATTACGAGTCTTGTTGATCAGGTTATTACGCCCACGTTTGAGCAATTTTCTACTTTAGCGCAGGCACAAACACAAGCCATTAATACCTATTGTCAACTTGAAAAAAATGACAACTCAAGTGTCAATGACAGTAAACTTGCAGCACAAAATAGTTGGCGCGAAGCGATGAATATTTGGCAGCAGGCTGAAATGATGCAACTTGAACCCTTATCAAAAGCTGATGGGGAATTACGTAATAACATTTATTCTTGGCCAACAAAAAATACTTGTGGTGTAGATTTTGACGTTACTTTTTATAAAGAAGGTAGCGTTAATGGCAAACCTTATGATATATCATTGCGTACCGCGTCACGTAAAAGCTTAGTTGCTTTAGAGTATTTACTGTTTAATGATAATTTAGAACATAGCTGTACTGGCGCAACACAACCAGAAAGCTGGAATAATCAAACAGAGCAATATAGAAGGGTTGCTCGTTGTGAGTTTGCAGAAGAAGTTGCTAAAGATATTGAGAATAACAGTCAAGTGTTATTAAAACAGTGGTCTGGTATTAATGGCTATGCGAGTAAATTAAAAGCTGCAGGCACACAGGGGAGTGAATTTGAGACTGAGCATCAAGCTGTTAATAAGTTGAGTGATGCCTTATTTTATTTAGACATTTTTACAAAAAGCAAAAAAATTGCCGAGCCCGTTGGCTTAGAGTTAAACCCTTGTGGTTCTCAGCCTTGCCCTGAGGCGGTTGAAGCAACCTATAGTCATCATTCGTTAGAAAATATTATTAATAATATTCAAGCCTTTAAATTGTTTATTCAAGGTAGTGGTGATAATGCTATTGGCTTTAGAGACTATTTAATTGATGTGGGTGATAACACTACCGCAGACAATTTAGATGCTGACATTGAACAGGTACTAACATCAGCACAAGCTTATCAAATGACACTGGCACAAACTTTAGCGACAAATCCTGATCAAGTTCAGCAAACACACACCGAAGTTAAAAATATTACTGACAAATTAAAAAGTGATTTTATTACCAGTTTAGCTTTAGAGTTGCCAAAAACTGCTGCTGGAGATAATGATTAATGATGAAAAAATTAACAGTTAAAAAGTACTTAACTCATCCACCGTTAATGAGTTCGGCAATTCGTTTTTCTTTTTCCAAACTATCTGGTGCTTTACTTATAGCAACATTGCCTTTAGCCCAAGTCTTGGCAAATGATAAAGTAGATGATGTCAGTAATGGAGAAACTATAGATTACATTGAGCGTATGCGAATTATCGGTCATGGTGATAACCTTAGAACAGAAGCAGGCTCAGCTACCTTAATCGGTGAAACAGAATTAGAGAAGTTTAAATTTGATGATATTAACCGTATTCTAGCTAATATACCCGGTATTAATCTTAGGGAAGAAGACGGATATGGTTTAAGGCCGAATATTGGCTTTCGCGGGGCAACGCCTGAGCGCAGTAAAAAAATTACTATTATGGAAGACGGTATTTTAAGTGGGCCTGCACCTTATTCTGCGCCACCGGCATATTATTTCCCAATGATGTCGAAAATGACTTCAGTTGAAGTATTTAAAGGACCTGCTGCCATTAAATATGGGCCTAACACGGTTGCCGGTGCGCTCAATATGACCACCAGAGCAGTTCCTAGTGCCCAAGAAGGGATGTTCGATTTAGCTGTTGGCTCTGACGCTTATTCTAATGTGCATGGCTATTATGGCGACACGGTTGGTAATTTAGGTTTTTTGGTTGAAGCGATAAATATGCAATCAGGTGGTTTTAAAGAGCTTGATGGTGGCGGAGATACAGGCTTTGATAAGAGCGATATTATGACGAAATTTCGTTATGATGTAAGTTCAGGCAGCATGGAGCATACCTTTGAACTTAAATTAGCCTATGCTGAAGAAAAATCTAATGAGACATACTTAGGTTTAACAGATGATGACTTTGCTAAAGCACCTAATCGTCGTTACCTGACAAGTCAAAAAGATGTAATGGATTGGCAACATCAGCAAATTCAATTTTCTCACTTTATGCAAACCGGTGACTTTGATATTACAACGCGACTTTATCGTAATAATTTTGAGCGCTCTTGGTTTAAAGTAAATAACTTCAAAGATGGCACCAGTATTGAAAAAGTACTACTTAACCCTGAAGTTAATGATCAATATTATCAGGTGTTAATAGGGCAAAGTGACTCACAAAACGAAGGCCAGAAAATTATTTTGGGGGATAATGCCCGTCAATATTACTCTCAAGGTATTCAAAGTGAACTATATTGGCAGCAACGTTTATTTGGTTTGGACCACGAATTTAATGTCGGTGGGCGCTTTCATCAAGATCAAATTGAACGCAACCACACCACAGATGCTTTTATGATGAGTGCATCGCAATTAGTAAGTGATGGCAGTGCGCAAGTCGCCACGACGACTGATCGGGAAAAAACCAGCGCTCTTTCAGTGTTTGTTAAAGATACTGTTAGCTATGATGCATTAAAGGTTACCTTAGGTTTACGCGGTGAATTTATTGATGCTCATTATCAAAATCGCGCTTTAGGTAAAGAAAATGACTGGCTCAAGAAAAAATCTCATATTTGGTTGCCTAGTTTAAGCGTGTTTTATACCTTAAATAGCCGTGCTGGTTTATTATTTGGTGTGCATGAAGGTTTTATTCCAACAAGCCCTAAACAAGACCCAAAAGTTGATATTGAAAATAGTATCAACTATGAGTTTGGTGGCCGTTACAACAATGGGAATGCCAAGGTTGAGGCGATAGTCTTTTATAATGATATCAGTAATCTTAAAGAAAGCTGTTCATTTTCTCAAGGTGCAGCATGTGGCGGTGAAGATACAGAACATAATGCCGGTGAGGTGGATGTTTATGGTCTAGAGTTTACTGCACACTATCAAGTTGAATTAACCGCGCAGCTAGATATGCCCGTATCTGTGGTTTATACCTTAAGTGACTCCGAGTTTAAGAATAGCTTCGAGTCTGAATTCCCTATGTGGGGTAAAATTGAAGCTGGCGATAGCTTACCTTACTTACCACAAAACCAATTGACGGTTAATATTGGGGTTACGGCTGACAATTGGGATGTTAATTTAATTGCCCGTTATGTTGATAGCATGCTTGAAGCATCAGGAGTAAAAACTGAGTCGGTTTCGTTGCCGTTAGAGGGGTATCAAACTAAAGCGCATACTATTGTTGATTTCTCTGCAAGTTACTACTTAGGTGATTGGGGCAAAGTGTACCTTAAAGCCGATAATATTTTAGATGAGCAACAAATTGTCAGTCGCCGTCCATATGGGGCTAGACCCGGTAAACCTCAGCAGTTATTTATTGGTTACCAATACAGCTTTTAAATTTTATTGCTAAGCTTGTGCTAAATCAAAATATTTGATCTCGTTTTGATTTAGCATGTAAGCCCAAATTCGCTAAGTGGCGATACTTTCAATCTTCACGGTTTTTTTAGTTTGTTGATGAGTTAACAATCCAAACTAATAAGGGCCGAGTAGACAAAAGCGGAGTTCATGTGTTTGACTTTTTATCGCTCAATGTTAACGAGTTAACCCAATACTTATTCGATGCCAATAAACGTATTTATTTCGTATATCTTGCTTCTGCACTATTACTGGCTATTCCTGTTTATAGGCAAAAAAATACTCAGTACACACTCTCTGGTTTATTAAAATTTGCACTACCTAAAGAGATTTATACTCATAAGTCAGCTTGCCATGATTACGCCTTACTTGTTATAAACAAACTAATTAAGTCGGCGCTATTTCCTGCTGTTGTTATAACCATGGCCCCCATAGCTATTGCAGTTTCCTCTGGATTAGAGTGGGTTTTTGGTTATATTGAGCCAATTGTTTTATCTTCGATTACCATTGTTACTATTTTTACGGTATTTTTATTTGTCGCTGACGACTTTACCCGATTCTACTTGCATTACTTGCTTCATAAAATACCTTTTTTATGGGAGTTTCATAAAGTACACCATTCAGCCCTTGTATTAACACCTTTTACCATTTATCGCAGCCACCCTGTCGAAAGCTTAATATATGCTTTTAGAATGGCAATAACGCAAGGTTTTGTGGTGGGTGTTTGTTATTATTTTCTTGGTCCTACGTTAAAAATGTATGACATTTTAGGAGCGAATGCTTTTGTGTTTTTATTTAACTTCTTTGGCTCAAATCTTCGTCACAGTCATATTTGGCTTAGTTGGGGAGATAAAATAGAGTCGTGGTTAATCAGTCCTGCACAGCACCAAATTCACCACAGCGATAACCCTGAGCATTATGATGCAAACTTTGGGGCAGCCTTAGCTCTATGGGACCGATTATACTCATGCCATATTAAGGCATCACAAGTGAAAAATATTTCTTTTGGAATTAGCGGTGAACACCAAGGACATCATAGTTTACGGCAAATTTATCTAGAGCCGTTTAAAAAAGCAGGGCAACGTCTTTTTACCGGTAGATTTATTTATTGGAAATAATGAAGTTAGACAAAAAGCTTGTAAAAATCTGCTAAAAGCGTAAAATACGCGAGCTTTTCTGCCGGTTAAGGCAGGGAGTGTCTGGAAAATTCGTTTTAACACTTAAATATATAGAGGGCGATATGGTTACCATTCGTTTAGCTCGTGGTGGCGCTAAGAAGCGTCCATTCTATCAGGTTGTTGTTGCAGATAGCCGTAACTCTCGCGATGGTCGTTTCATCGAGAAAGTTGGTTTCTTCAACCCAACAGCACAAGGTCAAGCTGAAAAATTACGTTTAGACCTAGATCGTATCAACCATTGGGTTGGTCAAGGTGCTGGTGTATCTGATCGTGTGGCTAAGTTAGTTAAAGACGCGCAAGCAGCAGCTTAATAGCATCTTTAAAAACTTAGTAGGTAATAGTAGTAGTAAGTGAGTTCTTATGAATCATAATGATCAAATAATCTTAGGTAAAGTAGGCGCTGTTTACGGTATCAAAGGTTGGTTAAAAATTCATTCATTCACTGGTGAACCTGATGCCATACTTGACTATTTTCCTTGGTCATTAAAATTAGGGAATAACACACAAGCAGTAGAGATTACTGATTGGCGTAAGCACAACAAAGGCTTGATTGTAAAAGTTGATGGTATTGATGATAGAGACGAAGCGCAAGCAATTGTCGGCTCTGAAATACTAACCAATAAAAACTCACTGCCAGATTTACCGCAAGGTGAATTTTACTGGCGTGACTTAATCGGCATGAATGTTGTGACGAGCAAAGGTTACGACCTTGGGACTGTTTCTGACATGATGGAAACAGGCGCTAACGATGTACTGGTTGTTAAAGCTAACTTAAATGATGGTTTCAGTAAAAAAGAGCGGTTAATTCCTTATCTTTTTGAAGAAGTCATTGAGTCGGTTAGCATTGAAAATAAACAAATTTGTGTTGACTGGGACCCAGGTTTTTAACTTGTGAGTAGTGTTGAACCTTCTCTTAAGAAGAGCAAAATGTGGATTGGGGTGATAAGCCTCTTCCCCGAAATGTTTGACGCTATAACCGAGTATGGGGTGACTGGTAGAGCTATTCGTAGTGGGTTAATTGAGTTTCATAAGTGGAACCCAAGAGATTTTACTCATGATCGACACCGTACTGTTGATGATCGCCCTTATGGCGGTGGTCCAGGTATGTTGATGATGGTGCAGCCACTTCGAGATGCCATTGCTTGTGCGCGTAAAACCGCAGAAAATAGTGGTAGAACAGCTCGAGTTATTTATTTATCACCGCAAGGGCGAAAATTAGACCAAGCGGGGGTTGGTGAATTAGCACATGATGACTGCCTGATTTTTATAGCAGGTCGTTATGAAGGCATCGATGAGCGATTAATCGCGTCAGATATTGACGAAGAGTGGTCGGTTGGTGATTATATTTTAAGTGGGGGTGAACTCCCTGCAATGAATGTAATAGATGCTGTAGCACGTTTAGTGCCGGGTGTATTAGGACATAAAGACTCCGCAGAGCAAGACTCTTTCTCTGACGGTTTATTAGACTGTCCTCATTATACAAGGCCAGAAGTATTGACGACCTCTAGCGGGGAAGAAATGTTAGTACCTAAAGTGTTGCTGAGTGGTAATCATGAACATATACGTAAATGGCGCCAAGAACAATCTCTTTTGAGAACATGGACTAGAAGGCCAGAACTATTAACTAACCTAGCTCTGACAGCTGAGCAGGAAAAAATGTTAGCAGCAATTAAAAAGCTAGCTAAATAACCACTTAGACTGTGTAAACTAGGAAGAAGGTATTATGAGTAAAATTATTGAAATGCTCGAGCAAGAGCAATTAAAAAAAGACCTACCAGCATTCGCCTCAGGTGATACTGTGGTAGTTCAAGTAAAAGTTACTGAAGGTGATAAATCACGTCTTCAAGCATTTGAAGGCGTTGTTATTGCTGTTAAAAACCGTGGCTTACATTCAGCTTTCACTGTTCGTAAAATATCGAACGGTGTTGGTGTAGAGCGTGTATTCCAGACACATAGCCCAATTGTTGATTCAATTGAAGTGAAACGTCGCGGTGACGTTCGTCAATCTAAACTTTATTATCTACGTGAGCGTTCAGGTAGGTCTGCGAGAATTAAGGAAAAATTGGCTAAGAAGTAAAATTCTTTTAGTTAATTTTGACGATAAGAAAAGCCTGAATAAGCAATTATTCAGGCTTTTTTGTTTGCCCAGCGAAGCTGGCAAACCCGACAGACTGAAAGAAGTCTGTATCACCCCGACTAAGGGGAAGATAATCCGAATGGCAAGGGCGTCACTGGCTAACGGTGGGGTCTGAAGGAAGCCATAGGAAGTTAGAGGTACACAACGCAAGTAAACCTGTTTCGGCGGTATTGGTGGGTAAGCGTCCAAAATAGCGCGAAGCCCAATACTTAGTCAGACCAATGCTGTGTTTGAGGGTGGAATTTCTAACAGGGAGCTAGTGCAGTAACTGGGGAAGCCTGGCATCTAAACTTAATTAAAGGTAAGTGGCTTAAATTCAAGAGGAAACTCAAGGTTTAATGTCGGTGTGAGGTGGCAGATGAACCCGTAGTAGTGAGTAAGGCTAGGCCTGTGAAAGCCAGTAATGGTGTGGAGGACAAAACCAAGCAGACCATCAGCAGTGTGTTTGATGGGATCAATTTGAGTCAAAAGCTCTTATTGATTGCGAAGGGGGGAAGTATTCTTTAAGCGTATGAACAGCGTGGAGATAGCTTTTAGGCTCACAAGTACTTCGACGGAAGTAGGCAAAAAGTGACGGCTAAGCAGGAATGTGGACGCTGAGAATTAAAGGCCGAGCAATGGAGTAATGACTGACCGCTTAGGCAGATTGCCAACAGGCTAGCACACCTAATGTCACCATGAAGAGTCAAACTATAAGTTAACTAAAACGAGCAGACATACCGCAAGCAAAGGCAGAAAATGACGGTTTATTACAGCTTGTACGGGCAATTATTGGATATCAATAACCTGTACACGGGATTCAAAAAGGTTAAAAGCGCCAAAGGAGCAGCCGGAATAGATGGGCAGTCCATCGGTGCGTTTGCCTCGAATTTAGAAATAAACTTAAAGCAACTGCAACTTGAACTGCAAACCAAGCAATATCGTGCGCAGCCAGTCAAACGGGTCGAAATACCCAAAGATGATGGTGGCGTTAGAATGCTTGGTATTCCCGCAGTTCGAGACCGTATAGTGCAACAAGTACTATTGAACATTCTCCAACCGATATTCGACATTGATTTTCACCCATCAAGTTATGGGTATAGACCAAAGCGAAGTTGCCATGATGCTATCAGTAAGGCCACGGTGTTTATTCGTAAGCATCACCTAGACTGGGTAGTGGATTTGGATCTGTCCAAGTGTTTTGACTTGCTTGATCACGAACTGATAATCAACAGTGTCAAAAGCAAGGTAACAGACGGTAGCATTTTAAAACTGCTCAATCAGTTCTTAAAAAGCGGAGTAATGATAGGCAATAACTGGGAAGCTAGTACGGTAGGTAGTCCGCAAGGGGGCGTAATTAGCCCCTTGTTGGCGAACATCTATCTAGATGCTTTCGATCGGGAAATGAAAAAGCGTACTCACCGTATCGTGAGATATGCAGATGACATCTTGATCTTATGTCGCACAGAAATAGCGGCTCAAAGAGCATTAATCACAGCGACCCAGATACTAGAAAAAGACTTGAAGTTAACAGTCAATCAAAAGAAGACCCACATTGCTCATAGCGGTAAAGGAGTCAAATTTTTGGGAGTGGAGATAGGTAGCCAGTGGACACGGATACAAAAATCGAAACTCATCGGCTTTAAACAAAAAGTTAAACAATTAACAAAACGTAATGGCGGCATAAATTTAGCTGAGGTAATAAAACGGCTGAACCCAGTGGTGCGAGGTTTTGTAAATTATTTTAGTATCGCCAATTGTAAACGAGAGCTAAAAGCCTTGGCAGGCTGGATTAGACGGAGGTTAAGGGCAATACAGCTGAAGTTGTGGAAGAAACCATTAAGGTTACATCGGCGATTAAAGCAATTAAAGTACAAGCCACCATTTAAGTTCATAATAATGAACTCGTGGCGTAGTGCTAATAGTCCTTTATCGAGTTTTGCGATGCCTAACCAATGGTTTGAGGAACTTGGTTTATATTCAATAGAAGATGTTAATACTGGGTGGCTTGCTCTATCAGCGTTTAGAAAAGCTCGCTGATGAAATGTGAAGAGTGCATGAGCCGTATACGAGGTCCGTATGTACGGTTCTGTGAGAGGGATGAGGCATGAGCCTCACCCTACTCGATATTGTCTTTTTTTTACCCTTCTAGTTCGATGATATTCCGACAGTACTTTCCACTTATGGTGTTTTTACCGGTAACGATAGCGTTTTCATCAGTGCACAGGACACCATTAATTTTGCACTCATCGAGTAAATTAAAAATAAAACCTTGAATTAGCCATTAAAATAGCCCTCACAATAGAATTGGCAATCATACTAGGGTATGATTGTTCGATCTGTGTTATGCGGTGTATTAACGCAACACAAAAAATTAATTTTTACCCTGATTAAGCAGCTATTTCACAGGACATTTCGAGCTTATGTTTAAAAAATTACGCGGTATGTTTTCTAACGATTTATCAATCGACTTAGGTACAGCCAACACCCTTATTTATGTAAAAGAGCAAGGTATTGTATTAAATGAACCTTCAGTAGTGGCTATTCGTCAAGACCGTGCAGGTGGTTCTAAAAGTGTTGCTGCAGTTGGTGTTGCCGCTAAACAAATGTTAGGGCGTACACCGGGTAATATTGAAGCTATTCGTCCGATGAAGGAC